>JAZKGE010000031.1:21728-46796 GCA_040386075.1 Bacteroidota bacterium | reverse complement strand
TACAGAATCCGTTAAATCTTTCCACGTACCGGCAACACCTTTTACCTGTGCTTGTCCGCCTAATTTTCCTTCCGTACCTACCTCTAACGCCACACGGGTTACCTCTGATGAGAAAGAGTTCAACTGATCCACCATGGTGTTGATCGTGTTCTTTAACTCTAAGATTTCACCCTTAACATCCACCGTAATTTTTTTGGATAAGTCACCTTTTGCTACCGCCGTTGTAACCTCGGCAATGTTACGTACCTGTGCTGTTAAATTCGATCCCATCTGATTTACAGAGTCAGTCAAATCTTTCCATACACCGGCCACACCTTTTACTTTGGCTTGTCCTCCTAATTTTCCTTCAGAACCTACCTCACGGGCAACGCGCGTTACCTCCATGGAGAAGAGGTTGAGCTGTTTCACCATGTCGTTTACCTCTTTCGCAATACGGGCAAATTCTCCCTGTAAAGCATGGTCGCCAATTTTTTCAGACATTTGCTGTGATAAATTTCCTTTTGCTACCGAAGAAATTACGTGCGCGATCTCGATGGTTGGATGTACCAAATCGGAGATCAATGTATTTAAGGAGTCGATACCGGTATGCCACGAACCTCTTGCAACGGGTACTTCAATACGTTGTGTTAACTTACCTTGTTTACCAATAGTGTTTCCTGCCTTGGTAAATTCAAGCATCATTTTCTCATTCAAGCCAATGATGTCGTTTAATGTATCACATATTTTACCACTTAAGCCAACCTGATCTATTGGCATGCGGGCTGTAAAGTTTCCGTTCTTTACTTCGGTTAATATTCGTAGTAATTCTTTCTTGTCAAGAATGCCAGACAATTGATCAATGGGATCAATTTTTATTTCAGCAATTTTTATTTTATTTTTTACGGTCTTGGGTTTTTCCAACACATCAATTTCTTTTTCATAACTGCCGTTTCCGTTCGTCGGAATTTTTCCGTTAGTAGCTTTTCCGTTTGGTTTAACTACTTTTTCTTTTTTACTGGCCATGATCTGTTCAATTAAAATTAATGATTCTACGAAATATATTTATTCTGATTTGAAGATGTTTTGTTATACAAACAAAGCACGAAAAATTCCCTTTATTTCCCAAATAAAAGCCACTGAAATTAGGGGTAAAGCTGAAAATTGTAGAATTAATTACTCACAAAAAACGGCTCAGTTTTTGTATAAAGCAGCGTTTTTCCCTGCAAAACCATTTTTTTGAGATTGAATACGGGGAGTTGTTTCCTGATTTTGCTTACTATTTCTTAACGAACGTTAATTAATAAATGAAAACGACCGTTGGCATGATTGTTTGATTTTATATTTTATAAATTATTATTTAATTAAAAAAAATAGTTATGGAACCGTTTAAAAAAGAAGAAATGACAACAATGACCGGATGCATGAATAAGCTTCAGGCGGATGGTTATACAGAAAACTTTGTTGCCAAAGAGAAAGGATTGGAAGCTCCTTCTAACAAAAACTTATATACTCCCGAACAGGTTAAGATCGCTAGTTTTTATCGTTTTGAAGGAGAAAGTGATCCTGCAGATAATGCTATTGTTTATGCAGTTGAAACGAATGATGGGATCAAAGGAATGTTGGTTGATTCTTATGGTGCTTATGCTAATCGTAAAGTATCACAGTTTATATCAGATGTTGAAGATATTACTAAAAAGGAGCCTCATACCTAATTCAAGGATTCTTCTATTCACAAAAAAGCCGAAGCTAATTAACTTCGGTTTTTTTTGTGAATTTATAATTGCGAGAGTATAATTATTTTTCTTTATTTTTCTTTGCTCTTTTCATGCCGCCACGTAATAGAAAACTATTTTTAGCGGCATCCATATTATCTTCAAATCCTTTGGTTCCTCTTTTTAAATTTGTGATTGTTTGGTCTAATGTTTCTGCCATCGTTGTATCCATAAATAATTTCCCGATGGTACCTTTACCCTGACTAACATTTTGCATTACCGCTGCCAGGCCATCTGTAATAGTAGCGGCGTTGTCTGCCGTTGTCTTTAATTTGGCGAGGATCTCATCAGTTTCAACCGGTTGACCCGTTGCAATAAAGCCGTCTTCTTCTATCTGTTTTTGTTTTGATGTTCCGTGTGTTATATTAATCGTTTTATTACCCATTAAACCTTCAGAACCAATCGTAGCTTTGGCGTCTTTTTTAATGAAGCGATGGATCTTTTCTTCAATGACCATATCTACTCTTACAGATGTATCATTGATGATCTCAATATCTTCTACAGTTCCCACGTTGATCCCAGTGAATCTCACGTTGTTTCCAACCTGCAAACCGCTTACATTTTTAAACACACCACTTATTTTAAACACATTGCTAAATAAACGTTGTTTCTGTCCGATGAAATATATTCCAATAATCAAGAATAAAACACCAAGCGTGACAAATATTCCTAGTCGTATCGTATTTCCTTTTTGTTTTTCCATAATTTTTACATAAATAATGTTGTGATCTGCACTGCTATCATATCAATAACAAACACCATGAGCGATGCAATAACTACAGCGGAGTTAGCCGCCTGGCCCACACCTTCTGTTCCTTTTTTAGAATTATAACCTTTATAGCAGCCAATAATGCCAATAATGAACCCGAAGAAAAAAGTTTTTATGAAAGCAGGAATCAGATCAATAAAATCAAGCGATTCGAATACCTTTGCGAAGAATAATGAAAAACTGACTTTATCGGATATATTAACGCCAATATATGAGCCATATAAGGAGATCACATCTGAAAAAATAACCAAGATCGGGATCATGAATGTGGTAGCCATTACTCTTGTGACTACTAAATATTTAAATGGATTAATGCCTGATACCTCCATGGCATCTATCTGTTCGGTTACATTCATGGAGCCAAGTTCTGCTCCAATGCCTGATCCTATTTTTCCGGCACATATAAGTGCTGTTATAACTGGACCTATCTCACGGACAATAGATACAGCTACCATTCCAGGAACCCAGGCCTCTGCTCCAAACTCGGCCATAGTAGGTCTTGCCTGGATAGTGAGAACTAGTCCCATGATGAAACCAGTAATGGCAACTAAGCCTAATGATTTATAACCAATAAAATAAGATTGTCTGAAGAATTCTTTGAATTCGTATGGCGGTTTTAAAGATTCTTTAAAGTAGCGTCCTATAAATTGTGTGATGAGTGCAACTTCTGTAAAGAAATTTTTTAATGAACCTACTAATGGAATTTCAATAATGTGACTTACGGAAGATTTTTTTTCCTCTTTTGAGGTTTGATTTTTATCGGTGCCCATAAGTATTAATAGTGATGTAAAATAGTATTCAAAAAATCAGTATCGGAAGCTTATTCCGATACTGATAGGATTATTTAAACAGGTTCTTTTCCCTGAATCACTCTTAGTATGATTGCTATTAATGCGATCACCAATAAGATATGAATTAAACTACCTGCGCTATATGCAAAAAAGCCTATTGCCCAGCATACAACTAATATTACTGCTAATATGTAAAGTAAATTGCTCATGGTTTCTATTTTTAATTGTTATTATTTATATGTTTTCTTCTTGTGTTTTTTTTATCGTATAGTACAACGTTTGCTAATATCAAAGCCAATGCGCCTATTAATAAGAAATGAATGGCGTAACCAGCTACGTGTGTAAAGAACCCTATAACCCAAAGTACAGTTAGTAAAACTGCCAGGATATAATTTAAATGTTTCATTTTGTGTTGTACTTATTATTGTTGTATTTGCGAATGTGATACCTTGAATTTGAATAATATGTGGAATTTATGAAATCCTTGCCAGATAAGCCTTTCGCGAAAAATATCAAATATTGACAGATTTTTTTGAGGAAAATTCCTCTCTGTTTGGGGATATTTAATATGTTATTTCACAAGTTCCAGAATTCCTGTTGCTGTTATTTCTACAGGACTGGTATATGCTTTTTCTGTTAGATTTTCTTTAACCATGAACGTTAGGTGTAAAGAATAATTCAGTCGGTCATCATCCGTTTTGATCTTCCAGATCGTTTTTAAAGGATGATACACTTCTATTTCCATTGGTACTTTTAGAATAGTGCTTGACTGCGGCTTCACTATAATTGGTTTCTCCAAAACTCCACTGGTGTGCAATGTGTTTTTAACGGTCATGTCATAGTGAATCTTTGTAAGCTTTAAGTCAATTCTTTTCCCTTTGTTGATTATCTCTACAGTTGCAGTTGCTTTCAGAATTTTGTCTCTCAGGTTAAAACCCTGACGTTCTACTTTTAATACTTTTATCTGCGGTGGTACAGGAACTTCTATCCTTTTTTTCTGATCGAAATCTATTTTCTTTCTTCCAAAAATAGTTTGATAAACAATAAAACCTTTGACCTGAATAGTTGTGGAATCCTGATCCTGCAGTCCTCTGATCAGGCCCATCACTTTTGGCATAAGCAGGTGTAAAGGAAGGTCTACGGTATCTGTTTCAAATCTTGATTGTTCTATATTTAGTGGAATGGTTTGCCGGGCAACGCTGGTATCGCTTAAAATTAATTCAAAAGCTAAAGTGTCAATTGTAAGTTTATACGGATTTTTATTTTGAAGTACAGCAGCGACGGTTATAAAAGCTGAATCATTTTTTATAACTGTATTTACGCTGGTTATTTCATCAAGATTTGGGAAAACAAGACCTATAGCTTTATCCGGATGGTATTTATAGAAGAATATTATTCCGGTAATTGCTACAAGAATACAGATAATAAGTATTGTGATTTTTCTTCCTTTTTTTTGCATACTAATTTAGTCCTCAATATTATGCCACTGGAATAGTTTTTTCTTTTCATAATGTATGAAGATCAAAACACAGCTTTTCAAAGACTCGTGGAACATTACTAAGGAATCGTTTACGGAGTTTAGTAATGACAGGGTATTAAAACTAAGCGCTGCTTTAGCTTATTATACAATATTCTCACTTCCTTCGATGTTAATTGTTATTATAGGTTTATGCAGTATTTTTTATGGAAAAGAGGCAGTGCAGGGACAGATATTTAACGAAATTGGCGGCCTGGTGGGTTTAGACGCTGCTTTGCAAATACAGGATATATTAAAAAAAACCACGCTAAATCACGACAATGTGTTGGCTACGATTGCCGGGGTTTCCACTCTGATATTAGCTGCAACAGGTATGTTTGGTGAGATTCAGGATTCTATTAATTCTATATGGGGCTTAAAGGCAAAGCCTAAAAAAGGGATGATCAAATTGGTTTTGAATCGTTTGATATCTTTTTCAATGGTAGTTGTTTTAGGCTTTATTCTTTTAGTGTCTTTGGTTCTGAATGCCCTACTTGAGGGATTGATCCATCGGCTTGAGCATGTTTTTTCAAAGACGGTAGTAGATTACCTTTTTATTCTTGATTATGGTGTTATGATACTGGTCACCACAATCTTATTCGCATCAATTTTAAAAGTGCTGCCTGATGCCAAGATACAATGGAAAGATGTATGGGTAGGCGCTTTTACTACCTGTTTATTATTTTTATTAGGAAAATTCTTAATTGGATACTATCTGAAACATAATTCCAGTGTCAGTGCTTATGGGGCGGCAGGTTCTATGATCCTGATTCTATTATGGGTATATTATTCCGCCATCATTCTTTACTTTGGGGCAGAATTTACCCAAGTGTATGTAAGATATAATAAAAGAAAAATTGAACCTAACAAGTATGCAGTTTGGGTTGAGAAAAATGAAGTAGAAAAGAAGCTGAATACTCAAATAGATGAAACTACAACAACTGTTGATAATAGAACAGTACCGCTTGGTAAATCAACAACTTGATTAATTTTTCAAGGGAAGTGTGATAATAAAGGTAGTTCCTTTGTTGATCTCACTGGTTACTTTAATGCTCCCATCGTGTTTTGAAATAATAGTATGAGTTGCGGTTAAGCCTAATCCTGTTCCTCCTTGTTTAGAAGTAAAAAAAGGTTCAAATAGTTTATTCAGGTCCTGCTGTGGAATTCCTTTTCCATTATCCGAAATGATCATATAAATGTTTTCCTGATTGGCAGAAGCGCTAACGGTTAATAAACCATTTTTTTCATCAATTGCCTCTACGGCATTCACTAGTATATTCAATAAAGCTATATTCAGTTTTTCCTTGTCTCCTTTAACCAGAAGTCCATCCTGTATATCTGCTTCTATTTTAATATCTTTTAGTTTAGCCCTGTCTTTTACATGAGATAGAGTTTCGTTTAAAAGATCGTGCATATAAAACTCATCCAGGTTTATGGTATCAAAACGTGTTGCATTAAGCAGGTCTTCAATCAATACATTGATCCGTTTGCTGTTTCGTTCAATGATGTCAATAAAATCTTCTGGATCCTCTGTATTGTCTTTGTCATTCAGGATCATCCTTAGTTCGGCTATTGATAAATGAATGTTAGTTAACGGGTTTTTTATTTCATGAGCAATAACACGGGCTACCTTACCTGTTAATGTTTGCTTTTCGAGTAATTTTTCTTTTTGCTCATTTTGTTTTCTTTCGGTAATATCATGTAATACCAATTGATAGGATTTTTTATCAGCATCTACAACCGAAAGATTTAAGATACAGTAGCATTTCTTATTCTGCTCCGGCAGTGTTAACTCGATCTCTAAAGAAGGATTGGACCTTCTCTCGGTTTCGAAAATGTGCGGAAAAAAACAGTCTGATATGTTTTCGCCAATGATCTGTTCTTTGGTTTCGTATTCAAAAAGCTTTAGGGCAGCTTTATTGGCATCTATGACATTAATGTCGTAATCAATGATAAATACATATTCAACAGCATTCTCAAATAAATTCTTGAACTTATTCTCACTTTCTTTTAGTGATCTTAATACATTGGATTTTTCGATCGCATAACGAATGCTTCGATCAATATCTTCTGTGGTATATTGGCCTTTTACCAGATAATCGTATGCCCCTGACTTTAGTGCTTCTTCATCAATGGCCTGGGCCTTTAAACCGGTCATTAAGATGGTTGGCGTAAACGGATATTTTTCGTTGATGTAAGAAACCAGTTCAATACCTGTGTGTACACCAAGGCGGTAATCAACAATAACCATATCAATGGACTGTTGTTTTAAAATATCCTTGGCTTTATTAAAGGTTTCAGCCCAAATAATAGTTTTGTTGAATGAGGTGCCTTTTAAACTACTTACTAATAGAAAATAATCGTCTTCGTCATCCTCAACAACCAATAATCGTATCGATTTATCAGAGCTCATATTATGTTTTAACAATGTTAAACCAGTATTGTTTAAAAATATCCATGATCTTTACCAGTTCCTGGTAAGAATAGGGTTTGGTGATGTAACTGCTCGCACCATGCTCGTAAGCATATGCAACATCATCCGGATTACTACTGGTGCTATATATAACAATTGGAATGGTCTTAAGTTTTGGGTGTGATTTGATCTCTTTCAAACATTCTCTGCCATCTTTTTTCGGCATATTTAGATCAAGCAAAATAACTTTTGGTAAAAGTATCTGTACATCTTTATATTTTCCTTTTTTATATAGATAATCCAGCAGTTCTACACCATCATTAACCGTTCGCACATTTTCGTTCAGATTAATACTTGCAAAAGCCTGTTTGATCATATATTGATCGTCGTTATCGTCATCTGCGATTAGAATGCAATATTCAGAATCTTGTTTTTCTATGTTCATAATGTTTTTATTACAGGTAAACCAACAATAAACACTGTTCCTTTTCCAACTTCACTTTCTGCAGTAATAAAGCCTTCATGGTTTTCGACAATACGTTTGCAAATTGCTAACCCTATACCTGTTCCTTCGTATTCCGAGCGGCCATGTAATCTCTGAAAGATAATAAATATTTGCTTTAAATACTGCAATTCAAAACCAATTCCATTATCTTTTACAAAAATACAATAATAATTTTTATGTTTTGTATTAAAATCTTTTATCCAGTTGGTTTGTTTTAATTGTTCGTCTGTGTAATACCGGCCGCTGATTTTTATTTGTGGCTCAGGCTTGTCGGTAAATTTGAGGGCATTATTGACCAGGTTTTGAAATAATTGTTTTAGTTGTGTGTTGTTTCCATTGATCTCGGGTAAGGGTTGTACAGATACTACAGCATTTTTAGAAGCCAGCGCTACATCCAGATCTTCCTGGATCAATTTAAAAACAGTATCCAGGTTCACAGTCTCGTTAATATCCAGCATCCTTGTAATGCGCGAGTAATTTAAAAGATCGCTTATGAACACCCGCATTCTGTCTACCGAATTATTTAACCTTTTTAGCCAGTCCAATACTTCTTCATCAGGATAATCTTTTAATTTCATGTGAATTTTTTCACTGAAGGAACTGATCTTTCTTAATGGCTCTTCAAGATCATGGGAAGCTACATAAGCAAACTGTTCTAACTCTTTATTCGACATATTGAGCATGTGTACTTGTTGTTGCAATTGCTTTTCAGAAGCGATCAATTGTTTTTCAAAATGGGATTTTGACAAATGCTCACGTCTTAGGGCGATTAGTGTACTTATTAATAAGAGAATGGAAATCCCTGAAGTTAAAGCAACAATAAAAATGGAAAGTTCGGACTTTTTGAATGTTTTCTCTCTGAGATTTGAAAAACGTTTATATTCGGCTTTTTTCATAACGGTAATGGTCTTACGCATTTTATCCATTATAAAATCTCCTTTTGCCAGGATCTTACGCAGAGAATCTTCCTTGATCTTTCCTTCCTTAAAGTATTGTTTCCCAAGAGCCAATGTTTTTAATTTCATTTTAATCTCTACTCTGAATACGATCAGATTATTTTGCTGTTCTTTCTCTTCTTTTAAAATGTCGTACAATGCTGTATACTCCTGGTAAACCTGCTTTTCATTATAGTTATTGGTCTTTATAAACGAAGGACGATACGTGATCAGGTAACGTCGCTGTTGATTCTCTTCATCTTTTAGCGTAGAATAGATCTTGTCTATTCTGGCATTAATGCCGTATGCTTTATCTAAATAGGAAAGAGAGGTGTAATTGTCGGTTATCGTATAAAGCGCAAGTAAGATAGATGCAAAGATGGTTATTAATGAAAATCCGGCAATTAAGTAGAAATAATTTTTATTTGATATTTTTATTTTAAGGTTTGGCATAAAAGATTAAGTATCTGTAAGGTTACAGCAATCATGCCACTCGTTTTTTTTGAGCGGGGTATTTTCTCTACAATTTTTAATAATCCAACTTTTTGTATTTCGGGTATAGAATTAGAGTGTGTAGCTTTTTAAACACTAAAGGTTATGGAAAACACTACACTATTGCAAAAAAAAATGTTAGTAAATGAACTCAGGAATATGTACTGGGCAGAAAAATATTTTTTAAGAATACTTCCAAAGCTTGAGAGAGCTGCAGGAACAAGATACTTGAAGGCTTGTTTTAAAGGCCATTTGAGTGCAACCCGGGAGCATGTGAGCAGATTAGATGAAATATTTAAGTTGTTGAATGACAATGCAAAGGGGAAAAAATGGGACGAACTTTCTTCTGTCATAGCGCAAACAATGCACGTAATTAATTCTACAACAAAAAACACGCTTTTAAGAGATGTTAGCCTCATTGAAGCTGCACGGTTAATGGAAAGCTATGAGATAGGACAATATGAGAAATTAATAAAAGCTTCTGAAGATCTGGGAGAATTCAAGGTTGCAACGCTTTTAGAAGAAACGTTATATGAAGAGAAAGAAGCTCAGGAAACTTTTGTAGCAGTAAAAAAGGACACATTGAATGATGAGTATTTCAAAGTCTCTGTAGAAGAGGAATTTGATGAATTTGAAGCTGCAGAGGAGGAATAATAATCATGGACCTGAAATCCGGATATCCTTATTACCTTATTAAAAATGGGTTATGTGAGCAATATGATACACTGCTCTCAGATCACAGAGTAGATGTTGTTATATTGGGCGGTGGGATCAGTGGTGCGCTCATGGCTTACCAATTAGCTAAAAAGGGCATTCAATGCACTGTTATTGACAAAAGAGGGATTGGTCTTGGAAGTAGCAGTGCAAGCACATCATTGTTGCAGTACGAAATTGATAATCCTTTACATCTTTTGGAAAAGCAAATTGGAACCAAGGCGGCTGTGGAGGCTTATCGCTTGTGCAGTGACGCCATTGATGCGATAAAAAAAATAGCAGAGGATGTTAGCTTTCCGGATTTTAAATATTGCAGCAGTCTTTACTTTGCGCATACAAAAAGTAAGGTGCCTTATTTGAAAAGAGAATTCATCAGTAGGCAGAATGCCGGGTTTGACGTTTCCTATTTAGAAAAGGAGGCGATCCTTAAAAAATTCGGATTTAATGCTGAATCTGGTATATTATCTACCCAGGCAGCTAAAGTGGATGCTTATTTACTGAGCCATTATCTGCATCAGTATAACCAAAAGAAAGGTGTTTCTGTATTTGAAAACACATCCATTGAAAAGATCTTTCATCATAAATCAGGTGTTGAACTCATCAGTAGTAAGGGATTTAAAATAAAAGCAAAAAAAATTATTTATGCCACAGGATATGAAGTTGTAGAACAGATCAATAAACCCATCGTAAAATTAGCTTCTACTTATGCCTGTGTAAGTCACTGTATTGATCAGTTACCCGGATTTTTTGAAAAAAGCCTGCTGTGGAATACTGCCGATCCTTATTTATACATACGAGAGGATAACGGCCGACTGATCATCGGGGGTAGAGATGAGCAATATTACAATCCTCAAAAGAGAGAAGCCGTGTTGGTCAGGAAAGCAAAAAAACTAAAAGAGGATTTTAATAAGTTGTTTCCCACTATCGAATTTGAAACACAATTCAGCTGGGCAGGTACCTTTGGTTCTACAAAAGACGGGTTGCCATATATAGGAACTTACGATAAGAAACCGAACGGGTACTTTGCTTTGGGCTTTGGAGGGAATGGCATAACATTTAGTGCAATAGCTGCTGAATTCATTGCTAAACATATTAAGGACAAAGGATATAAGATTCCGGCAATGTTTGGTTTTAATCGTTAAACGTTATAATAATTTCTTATGCAAAAGTCAAATCCCAAAAAGCAGCTAAGAAAAGCTCAGCATCAGAATAGACCAGGCGCCGAATTTAAAATGGAACCTGCGCCAATTTATGATGATAAAAAAATGAGGGGAAGCGGCAAGTTAATTGGTAAAGTGGCATTGATCACCGGAGGAGATAGTGGTATTGGAAGAGCAATTGCTGTTTTATTCGCTAAAGAGGGCGCTGATGTAGCAATTGTTTATTTGAACGAACATGTAGATGCAAAAGAAACGCAACGTGAAGTTGAATCATACGGACAAAAATGTTTATTGATCCCTGCTGATGTGAGTGTAGAAAAAAAATGTATTTCAGCTGTTTCGAAAGTACACAAAGTATTTAAGCGGATCGATATTCTGATCAATAATGCTGCTATACATTATGAAAGCAAAGGTTTGGAAGATATAACAACACCACATTTATTGAAAACCTTTCAGACCAATATTTTTTCTTTTTTCTGGATCACTAAAAGCGTGTTACCATATATGCCCCGGGGATCAGCTATTATTAATACATCTTCAGTTACGGCATATCGTGGTAGCGGAGGATTAATTGATTACGCTTCTACAAAAGGAGCTATTGTTTCTTTCACCCGGAGTTTATCAGCTAATTTGGTTGATAAAGGAATTCGCGTAAACGCCGTTGCTCCCGGACCCATCTGGACACCCTTGATCGTTTCAAGTTTTAAACCAGATAAGGTATCAAAGTTTGGAAGCGAGGTGCCGATGAAGAGAGCAGGGGAGCCGTTGGAAGTAGCTACCTGTTATTTATTTCTTGCTTCCGAAGATTCATCCTATTTAACCGGCCAGGTATTACATCCTAATGGTGGTGAAATTGTAAATGCTTAAAATGATGCTAACAGGAATCGATCCCATACTTAATCTTACTTCAAAAGAACTTGGTTCTATCCTCAAGGATTCTGTGAAAAGTGCCGAAGCGGTTAATTTAGTTTATGTTAAGGACGCTGACCCTGGCATTAGAAGGATCAAAAAAGGAAAAAAATTTCAATATCTGTTAAAAGATAGAAAACTTAGTAGTGAGAAAGAATTAGATCGCATTAAAAAACTGGTCATTCCACCGGCATGGGAAAATGTATGGATCTGTTTATTGGAGAATGGCCATTTACAGGCAACAGGCCTGGATATTAAAAACAGGAAGCAATACCGTTACCATCCTCTTTGGAACTCTCTTCGCAATCACACTAAATTCAATAATTTGCATGAATTTGGAAAGGCATTGCCGGGCATGCGTTTACAATTGGAGAAAGACCTGTCATTACCAGGCTTACCTTTGGATAAAATATTAGCACTGATTGTAAGTTTAATGGAACGCACCAATATTCGCGTAGGCAATGGCTTGTATGAAAAACTATATGGCTCTTATGGCTTAACCACATTAAAAGACAAGCACGTAAAGTTTTCAGGAACGAATGTTCAATTCACTTTTAAAGGAAAAAAAGGAATCCATCATTCTATCAGTATCAATAATAAGAGATTGGCATCATTGGTAAAAAAGTGCAGGGATATACCCGGCAAAGAATTGTTTCAATACATGGATGACAATAAACAATATCATTCAATTGATTCGGGAATGGTGAATGAATACATTAAAAAAATTAGTGGCAAAGATTTTTCAGCCAAGGATTTCAGAACCTGGTCGGGAACCATGCATGCCTTGCTGGCGTTTAAGACCTTGGGATGCTGCGATACACAAACCGAAACTAAAAAAAAGATACTCGAAGCTTTAGATATAGTATCAAAGCAATTGGGTAATACACGTAATGTTTGTAAAAAATATTATGTGCATCCTGTTTTAATAAATTTATATGAGGATAAGCGCATTGAAAATTATTTTAAAGCTTTGAACAAGATCGAAACCAATGACAACAAGGCTGATCTGACATCTGAAGAAAAAGTATTAATGAAAATATTAACAAAGGAATCACTGAACTCTAAAAAATAACACAATGAGACCAATATGGACAGGCGCAATAGGATTTGGATTAGTAAACATTCCGGTGAAGCTCTATAGCGCAACGGAATCAAGCACTCTCGATCTTGATATGCTCGATAAAAAAGATCATTCAAATATCAAGTTTATGAGAGTGAATGAAAAAACCGGAAAAGAGGTTGAATGGGCGAATATAGTTAAAGGTTATAAATTACCCAATGATGATTATGTAGTATTGACCGATAAGGATTTTGAACAAGCAAGTGCAAAAAAAACAAAGACCATTGAGATCACGGATTTTGTGAAGGAAGAAGAGATCGAAAGCATGTATTACGAAAGCCCTTATTACCTGGAGCCTGAAAAATCGGGAGCAAGAGCCTACGCGCTTTTGAAAGAAGCTTTACTAAAAACAAAGAAAGTAGGGGTAGCCACTTTTGTAATGAGAAATAAAGAAAGCCTTGCTATTTTAAGAGCAAACAAGGATGTGATCATTTTAAATCGTATTCGTTTCGCTGAGGAGATCAGAGATCCCAAAGAGTTGAGTCTACCAGCAAAAGCAGCGGTTAAACCAACGGAATTAAAAATGGCGGTATCCTTGATCGATCAGCTCACCGGGAAATTTGATGTTGCTAAATATAAAGATACTTATAGCGCTGATCTCATGAAGGTGATCAAAGCCAAATCCAAAGGTAAGCCGGTAAAATCTACTAAACTTAAAGTTGTATATAGTAAATCAAAAGATCTGATGAGCCAGTTAAAGGCAAGTCTTGGTAAACGTAAAAAAGCATCGTAAAATGGGGTTGCAGTTATATAATAAGAAACGAAATTTCAAAGATACGCCTGAGCCCTCAGGTAAGATAGATAAATCTGTGTCAAAACTAATTTTTGTAGTGCAGCGCCATAAAGCTTCTCATCTGCATTATGATCTCAGGCTGGAAATGGATGGTGTTTTAAAAAGCTGGGCTGTTCCTAAAGGGCCTTCTTTAAATCCTTCAGATAAACGTCTGGCTATGATGGTAGAAGATCATCCCTACAGCTACAGAGATTTTGCGGGTATAATTCCCGAAGGAAATTACGGTGCGGGAATAGTAGAGGTGTGGGACAAAGGTATACTATCTGATATAGATAATTCAAATACGGAAACAGCAGAGAAAAAACTAAAGGCCGGACTGAAAGCCGGCAACCTGAAGTTTACACTGCATGGCAAGAAATTGAAGGGAGAATTTGCTTTAGTAAAATTAAGAGGTAAACAGGAAAATGCCTGGCTGCTTATTAAACATAGAGATAAATTTGCTACAGATGAAGAATACAATAGCGAAGATAAAACACCTAAGAGCTCTCCTATCAATAAATGGTTGGAACAAAACAAAAAGCCAGCAACAAAAACTACGAAAGCAAAGTCGGAAAGACCGGTAAAAAAAAAAGCGTAAAATACTTGCCTGGTAAAAGTAGGAAGCTCGCCTCGTTTATTCAACCAATGTTGGCAAAAGAATCTGAAAGTGTATTTGATGATAAAGAATGGATCTATGAAATTAAATGGGATGGTTACAGAGCTATTTCAGAAATTGATGGATCAGATGTTTTAATGTATTCCCGTAACGGAAATACATTCAATGATTCTTATCCTATTGTGGTTGACGCCTTAAAAAAAATGAATATCAATGCAGTATTGGATGGTGAAATTGTTGTGCTGAATGACAACGGAGATCCTTCTTTTCAGTTATTGCAGCATTACGACAGCGATCCCGATCATCCTATTCAGTATTATGTATTTGATGTGTTATCCATTAATGGGACAGACACCTGTGATCTGCCATTGTTAGAAAGAAAAGCACTTCTCAAAAAATTACTTAAAAAAAATAATGTCATCAAATATTCGGATCATATTGAAGAGCATGGCACTGATTTTTTTGAAGTAGCACGTGAACGCAACCTGGAAGGTATAATGGCAAAAAAAGCCGATTCATTATATCATACAGGAACAAGAACCCGGGAGTGGCTCAAGATAAAACATCATAAATCTCAGGAAGCGATCATTGCAGGTTTTACTGAACCCACAGGATCCCGAAAATATTTTGGAGCTTTGGTATTAGGTATCAAGCAAGGAAAAAGCTTGAAGTATGTAGGGCATACAGGCTCAGGTTTTGACCAGGCTGCTTTGAAAACAATGAGTGAATTGTTAAAACCTTTGATTCAAAAGGAATCTCCTTTTAAAGAAAAAGTGAAAACCAACACGCCGGTAACCTGGGTGAAGCCGGTAATGGTTTGTGAAATAAAACATACAGAATTTACAAGAGATGGTCATATGCGACATCCCATCTTTTTAAGATTAAGAGAAGATAAAAATGCAGATCAGGTAACAATGGCATCAACAGAAAAAGTAACTAAAAAATCAGCGGCAAAAAAATCAGTTTTTAAAGATCCGGCTGCAAAAAAATATACTAATAAAACTGTAACAGCTGTTAGTAAGACGGCACAAAGGAAAGAAGGGGAAACAATGTCATTTGGTAAAATAAAAGTAAGCATTACCAATACTTCAAAAATTTTCTGGCCTAAAGAAGGAATCACGAAAGGCGATGTGATCAATTATTACCAACAGATGGCCGATTACATTTTGCCTTATCTCAAGGGTAGGCCACAGTCGTTATTCAGAACGCCTAATGGTTTTGATAAACCTGGATTTTTTCATAAAGATGCAGGAGAGGAAGCACCGGGCTGGATAAAAAGTATTCCTTTATTTTCGGAATCGGCAAATAAAGATATTAATTATATTATTTGCGATAATAAGCAAACACTGGCTTACCTTAATAACCTCGGTTGTATCGAAATAAATCCCTGGCATTCTACTATCAAAGCATTGGATAAGCCTGATTACCTGATCATTGATCTGGATCCATCTGCAAAAAACACATTTGAACAGGTTATTGAAACCGCTAATGTAGTGAAGCAAATTTTGGATAAAGCCGGTGCAACTTGTTTCTGTAAAACATCGGGCGCAACAGGGTTGCATATTTATATTCCTATGCAAAAAAAATACACTTATGATCAGGTAAAAGATTTTGCACATTTAGTATGTGTGCTAACACAAGATCAATTACCAAAATTCACAAGTTTAGAACGCAATTTAAAAAAGCGAGGCAACAATAAAATATACCTCGATCATTTACAAAACCGGAAAGGACAAACCATTGCCAGTGTGTATAGTTTAAGACCAAAAGCTGGCGCTACAGTTTCTACGCCTTTGTTATGGAAAGAAGTAAAATCCGGATTATCGCCCCAGGACTTCACGATTGAAACCATCTTTAAACGCATAAAAAATACCGGTGATATTTTCACCGGTATTTTAGATAAGGGTATTGATCTGGCCAAATGTTTAAAAAGGCTCGATGAATAATTAAGAGTGTTTTGCTTTTAGCGGTGAGTTATAAAAACTTTGTTCTTTTTCTTTATAATTGATATAATTTGATTCATACAGTTTCTCTACAATTGCATCATTAGCAAGGTTGTGTGCAATCACTTCTTTATAGGCCAGCCATTTTTTAGGAAACAGTTTATTCATTAATTTATCAAAAGGCATGTAAAAAGCTAATGATAGTAAACCTGTTATTTTCATTTTAAGAGTAGGGGCCAATTTTCTGTAACTTACACCAAATCCTCCATCAAGATAAGTAATATAATGCCAGTAGCCGCTTGGCATAAATAAAGCGTCGCCTGATTCCAAAATGTATTCTTCTGCTTCTACATATTCTAGTCCGGGATATTTTTCAAAATCAGGCTTGTCAATATCTACCAAAGAATATGTATTAAATGGTAATCGATATAAAAGGTCGGAATATTTAGGTGAAATCAGTACGACTTTTTTTCTGCCATGAAACTGGGTTAACAATACACTCGACATATCAATATCCTGGTGTATGCGTACTTTTATATCTTTACTTCCAAAGAACATAAAACCAATTTTCCCCAAAATGCCTTTAAATATATCAGGACAAGGGAAATCTTTTCTCAGTTCCGGTTTTTCTTTGAACATATTGAATAAGAACATTCTTAAACTTGACGGTTTGTCTTGAATAATAGTGTCCACATATTTCCCGAAGTTCATCTTAAGATCCGGTGTAGTAAAAGCAGAAGAAGTATTGCTTGTATTGCTATTATCAAAGATATCCACTTCTACATCACCACATACTTTTTTGATATGGTCGATCGTCCATTTCGTCCCCGCTGGATATTGATTAGCCAGACCCTTGATAAGAACAGGCTTTTGTGGTTTAAAGTATTTTTCATTAAACTCTTTTACATCGCTGGCGCTAATACTAGGTATATTTTTATTAATTTTCATAATAACAGATTTTATAAATATTAACATAAAAAAAGCTTGCCAGTTATATTTGAGGAATTTAAGTAATAAAAAAAACGGCCCGAAGGTCGTTTTTTTTATTACTTAAAATAATTAGGAATTAATCTTTGTTATCTTTAGTAATATCTTTTAAAGCAGCTCCTAATTCATCCATGTCATGATTGAATTCGCGTTTAAATTCTGCCCAGTTTTCTCGTCTTGTATTTTTATCTTCAGCCATTTTTGCTTTTAATTCAGCGTTCCTGGCTTCCAATTGAGTTACTTTTTCTTCATAATTCTTACGGAAAGTTTTATCATTTTTTTCCATTTCTCTGTAACGGGCAATTTCGTTATCGTTATTGCGAATACGCTCTTCAGATTCTAACCTGAATTTTTCCCATTCTTCAGCAAATTCCTGTTCTGCCTTATCAAGGTCTTTTTGTGCATCAGCTACATTTTCGGAGGCATTTTCTACTTTATGCTCAGATGAATCTTTGCAATTTGTAAATAAACAACCTGCTATTAAACCTGTAGCAGCCAGGATCATGACTTTGTTTTTCATTTTTATTTGTTTTAGGGTTTATATTTAATGTTTATAAATGTTTACCGTAGTCTATTAACGCTTTTATACGGTCGTGATCGAGTTGAATCTCTTGTTTTTGAATTTTTACCAGGTTACGTAAGTTATCAGAGATCTGGCTACCCTCATCTTCTAATATGTTTTTATATGTATCCAATGCTGCATCTTCCCCAAATTCACAGGATTTTAAAATTTCTTTTTTATCTTTTCCAGTAAGAGCTGCTTTTATATCCATCCATGCACGAAAGATCTTGCCACTATTTTTGGTACCTTCAGTAGGTTCTCCTCCCAATAAAATAATTTCTCTACTAAGATCGCTCTTATGGGATTTGCTATGAGCAGCCATATTGGTGAATAAGTGGATCAGGTCTTCATCATCTGTTTCAGACATAGCTCTTTCATATCCTAAAATTCGATCATTATTAATTTCAATCAGATCATTGATGGTTGATATGACTTTTTCGTTTTTTTCTTTTGTGGTAGTTTCCATAAGTGTCAATTTTTTTTGATTTTACTCATCAAAAACACATGCCAACCCCGTATTATTAGCTTAATAATCAATTAGTACCATTTCACTTAGGTAAAGCATTCCCCATCTGGGAAATTATAAATACAACATAACGTCCCATTATCATTATTGGGTAAAAGCATTACCTCAATTCTATTACTCGTTTTGGGGAATTTTTTACTCTTTTTATAAAGATGGGTAATTGAAGTACTGAAATGCGGTATGATAATCAGGTTGTTAAGTGTTTTTGGATTGTGGCATAAACTTCGACAATACAGAATCGTAAAAAAATTATAAACTACTTAAAACCAATATCATGAAAGATTCAGGAAAATTAATAGGTGCTTTATTGCTGGGTGCAGCAGTAGGAGCAGCATTAGGTGTGTTATTTGCTCCGGATAAAGGAACTGAAACACGTAAAAAATTAATGAACGGTGCTAAAGATTTAGCAGACGATCTAAAAGAACAAGTTAAAAATGGCGCAAGCAGATTATCTGAAATGCGTGACATGGCTGAAGAAAAAGTAGAAGATTTTGCAAAAAATGCAAAAGCTAAAGTTGATCATCAGTACAGCAAATCGAAATCAGATTTAGCTTAATACTTTAAAATTTAAATTTATGCAAGAGCAAGAGCAATCTAAAATTGAAGTAACGGTTGATAGCATAAAGGATTATGCGAATACGCAGTACGAACTTATGCTCCTTAAGGGGTCGGATAAGATCGCACATTTAGGATCAAATGCTTTATCAGCGATTCCGATTATTATGTTTAGTGTCTTAACAATTTTAATGTTAAGTTTTGCTTTAGCGTTTTATTTAAATGAAAAAATGATGAGTCAGTATTGTGGATTTCTTGTTGTTGGAGGGGGATATTTTGTGATCGTACTTTTATTCATTTTGATGAGAAAAAGTATGATCGTAAAACCTCTCCGCAACTTGATCATTAGAGAGTTACTGAAAAACAAGAATATACATTTATAAAATTGCGAAAATGAATATAGAGATCACAAACGACACTGAGCTGCATCATCGCATCATGAAGCTTAATTATTTGAAAGCGGAACAAGAGTTAGCGATCAAACGAAATGTAAAGGAATTGATTTATTCAGCTCATCCATCAGTGCTTTTCAAAAACCTGGTAAACAAGTTTTCAGAAGATCAGGAGGCGACTGACGATCTAAAATCAATTGGTTTAAATCTTGGAAAAGATTTTTTATTGATGAAATTATTTGGAAAAGGTAGTCTCAAAGGATTTATTTCATCTATGCTTGTAAGAAAAGCCACAGATTATGTTATTAAGAACCATTCAGATCTTTTAACGGCCGGTATCAGTAAAGTACAAAGCTTTATGAGCGACCGTAAAGAAAAAGTAACTGAATAAATAAAATATAGGACCCATGAAAAAATTAATGTTAATGATAGTTGTTATCGGATTAGGATCAACTATGACATCCTGTAAAAAGGATTATGTATGCAAATGTACAAAAACATATACCGGAAATACTAACAGTGTTACTACAGAAGATGGCTTGTATACCTATAAAGATACTAAAGCAAAAGCTATTGAAAGATGCGATAGAAATAATGCAGAAAGTGCTGACCTGGGCGGAGAATACACAAGAAATTGTGTCATTCAATAATTTGAAAATCACATGGGAAATTAACATGGTAACATGTTAATTTCCTAAATTGAATATATTGTTTTAATTTTAGCTATCTAAATACACATTGTACTGATTATGACGAACAAAAAGATTTTGATCGTAGACGACGAAGCAGATATCAGATTTCTTTTAAAAAGAGCTCTTAAGTCTAATAATTTTACTGTATCAGAAGCCGGAAATTTAAAACAGGGGTTGGAAATGTTAAATACAACTAATCCCGATATAGTTATTTTAGATGTAAATCTTCCTGATGGTAACGGTGTGTATTATGCCAGGAAATTTAAGAACGATAAAAACATGGTCATTTTTATTAGTGCCGATAACGATAAATTATCGGATGGATATAAAGATGTTGGGGCTGACGGTTTTTTAAAAAAACCTTTCGTAATTGAACAACTATTGGATCTGATAAATAAAGTACAAACAAACATAGCAAGTATAAACTAAAGCAAGCATTATGGCTAAAATTCTTATTATTGACGACGACACGGATATCTGCCAATTATTGGATAGATTCCTAAAAAGAAAAGGACACGAAACCAGCTATTTTACAAGTGGTAAAAAGGCCTTAGTGCATTTAAAGGAAAATGATTTTGACATTGTTTTTTGTGATTTTAGGTTGCCGGATACTGATGGAAAAGAGCTGTTGGTTAATATCAAAGAATTAAACCCTAAAACACAGGTAATTATCATTACTGGCTACTCCGACGTTAAAATTGCAGTAGATGTTATTAAGAATGGTGCTTTTGATTATATCACAAAACCTTTATTGCCTGAAGAAATATTAATGCTTGTTGATAAAGCTTTAAATCAAAAGCATCAGGCATCCCAATCTGAAGATAACGGTCAGGAAGGGAAAGTTGAGGCTATTCCTCATAAAAAACAGGTACACCATAATCCTAAGAATTTAGTGATAGGGAAAAGTAAGGAAGCCGAAAAATTGCACACGCAAATTAAATTGGTGGCCCCTACAAATTACTCGGTAATTATTTATGGAGAGAGTGGTACCGGTAAAGAATCGGTGGCTTACAGCATACACAGCCAAAGTGCTCGAAAAGATAAGCCGTTTATTGCAGTGGATTGTGGTTCATTAACCAAAGAATTAGCAGGGAGCGAATTATTTGGTCACGAAAAAGGTTCATTTACAGGAGCTGTTCAAACCAAGATTGGGCAATTTGAATTAGCAAACGGTGGTACTATCTTTTTAGATGAGATCGGAAATTTATCGTATGATATCCAGGTATCTTTATTAAGGGTTATTCAGGAAAGAAAGATCAGAAAGATCGGTTCCCAAAAAGAAACCAATATTGATGTTAGGATCATTGTGGCATCTAACGAAAAGTTAGGTGATATTGCAGCCAAAGGAAAGTTCAGAGAGGATCTGTACTATCGTTTCAACGAGTTTTCTATTGATCTTCCGGCTTTGAGAGAAAGAAATGAAGATATTATGATATTTGCTGAATTCTTTTTGAAGAATGCAAATGTTGAATTGAATAAGAGTATTGATGGCTTTACACCTGAAGTTGAGAAGATATTTTTAGATTACAACTGGCCTGGTAATTTGAGGGAAATGAATAATGTCATCAAACGTGCTGCATTGTTAACCAGTAAAGAAAGCATCACCGTTGAAACGCTACCTCAGGAGATCATCTTCCAGTCTAAGTTTAACCTGGTTGAAGAGAACAAAGATAACTCCAATCATGTTAAGAATATGCCTGATCTGAAATCTGCCGCCTTACATGCAGAGTATGAAAAGATCCTTGAAGTGCTAAGAAAGGTTAATTTCAACAAATCCAAAGCAGCATTGATATTGAATATTGATCGTAAGACCTTATATAATAAAATGAAAACGTTTAATTTATTGGTTGGTAATTAATAATTACCAACCGGTAAATAAACTTCAAAGGTTGCCCCCTTATCTAAAATACTGTGTGCAGCAATATAGCCCTGGTGGTTCTCAACTATTCTTTTGCAAATAGACAGACCTATGCCCGTGCCACTGTATTCATTCTTGCCATGCAGGCGCTGAAATATCTCGAATATTTTATCTGCGTACTTTTGATCAAATCCAATTCCATTGTCCGAAAGTGAGATCCTGTAGTAATTCTCAAACCCATGTGTATTAAAGAAAGGTATTTCCTGAGCACTTATTAATTCAGATGAGACCTTTATTTTTGCACCTTGTTTTGGCTTGCTATATTTCATTGAGTTACTGATGATATTCTCAAATAACTGTTGTAATTGAAAAGGAACACCAAGTACGGTTGGAAGTTTATCCGATTCAATACTTAGTCTACCTTCAGCCATTGACTCAGCATGTAACGTTTTTACATCAGTAAGTACTTCGTTAAGATCAACCGGTTTTAACGTATTCTCATAAAGCTGTGTTCTTGAAAAGGAAAGAAGATCTTCTATGAGTTTTTGCATACGTCCGGCGCTTACGATGATCCTTTCAAAACACTCCATGCCTTCTTTGGTCAGGTCTTTTTCTTTTTCCAGGATCAGGTTACTGAACGTTTTTATTTTCCGTAATGGCTCTTGTAGATCATGACTTGCAACGTAACTAAAGGAGGTTAATTCCTTATTACTTCTTTCCAGTGCGATGTTCTTTTGTTCAAGCGATAAATTCAATTCAGCCAACTGATTTGTTTTTAATTCAAGTTCTGATTTGATGTTCTTTTCATCAGACATATCTCTAATGAACGCAATAAATACGGGACGTCCTTTTTGAACTGATTGAGAAACGGTGAGCGATATATGAAATTCCTTCTTTTGTTTATTAATGGCTATTACTTCAATAGTTTTATTGAGTAGTACAGGCTTTCCTGTCGCTAACAAACGACTCATTCCTCGCATGTGCTGTTCGCGGTAACGTTCTGGTATAATTGTATCTCCCAAATCTTTGCCTATGGTGTCTTTACTGTTCCATCCAAAAATGTCAGTAGTTTTGGGATTCCAAAGCAGGATCTTATTGTGTTCATCAATTACAATAATACCGTCCGGTGCATTTTCGATCAGTTGACTATAATTTGCTTCCCGTTCTTTAACTTCTTTATTCAGTAAAACTTCTTTTGTAATATCTTGCCCGGTTCCATATATTTTGTAGGGAATACCTGTTTCATCTACCAATACTTCAACGATCCGCCTTATGGTTCTGATGCTACTATCCTGCCTTACTATTCTAAAATCAATAGCATGGGCTTTACCTGTCTTTGCCGAATATTGCAATCGCTCATTTACCAGTGTTTTATCATCGGGGTGAACAAACGCAATAAAAGCTTCGAAATTTATGTCGTGTCCGGGTTGCAAACCATAAATGCGGCACAACTCATCCGAGAATTTAATTTCACCTGTATCCAGTTCCCAGGTCCAGTTGCCAATGTGTGTTAGTTTTTGAGACTGTTTGTAAAGTTCTTCATTACGTTCAAGTCGTTTTAGAATATAGTGTCTGTCGGTAATATCCATCACAGTACCTTTCATAAAATGGGGCTTGTTATCCTTGAATGTAACTATGCCTTTTGTCCATAGCACTTTTTCCTTTCCGTTTCTACGGTACCGGTATTCACACTCATAATGGTCTTCTCCGTTCAAAGCTTTGATAATAGATTCCTGTAACTTTGTACGGTCTCCGGGATGAACATAGTTTAAGAAATCTTCGAGATTACTGGACTTTTGCATTTCAAAGATCTTGAAGACCTGTGGCGTAAAAGTAGAGTTAATACCGGTTAGATCCCATTCAAAGCTACCTAAGCTAGCCATTTCCTGCGCTTCCAAAAGATCAGCCTCATGTTTTTTCAAGGTATCATTGATCTCCTTTATCTTTTCATTGTGGATATTAATATAGGTGCGAAAAGATCTTGATTCAGCTTCCAGACCGTAGTCGTCAATTTCCTTCACAAGTTCCATTGCAAGGTTAATATCTGAGGTATAACCTGAGATAAAGGTAACCAGGGCTTTTTTACGGACATAGGTTGCCAGTGAGATATCGTCTATCACCAGTTGATCACGCGTAATATTAGGTAATTGATCAGCGACCCATTTTTTCAGACTATCGGTAATAAAATCATTCAGTTTATTTTCAATGGCGGCATTTAAAAAATCGGAATAAGCAGGGATCGACAGGTCGATCAATTGTTGTTCGGTGTATATGCTGAGATCGTAATATTTAAGAATAGGAAAATCAACCTTAAACATGGTATCGAGTTGTTCTTTGGTAAACTCGCGGATCTTGTGATTTAATAAATAAGTAGCATATTTAGGTAAATAAATAAACTCAAGATTTTTATGAGGTCTTTGGTCTATGTGTTCGGTACCTGGCATAATAAAGAACTAATTTAGCTATAATATTTTAATGTATGTCCATTCCCGTATGAGGAATTATTTCCACAATTTAATTTTACCTATGCGTTAGAACCCTTTATTTTAAAGGGAAATAGTTAACGGCACGAAATTTTCTAATAAAATTTCAACTATTAAAACTCGCAATTATGTTACGTTGGTCTCTTATATTTTTAGTTGTTGCATTGATTGCAGGACTATTTGGATTTACAAATATAGCTGTAGGTGCGGCCAGTATTGCAAAAGTATTGTTCTTTATTTTTGTGGTATTATTTGCATTGGCTTTAATAGGTGGAGCATGGCTGGTTAAAAAGAAATAGATAGATCAGTTTTTTTAAAGTTTGCAAAAAAGCCTTTACAGTTTGTAAAGGCTTTTTTGCATGCATAACTTAAGTTATTATTTACTACCTCTTATTTTTTGTTTGCTGTTATGTATCTCGTGTGCTTCCTCAATGGAGTGGGAGGCTTGTAGCGTTTCTTCTTTGAGTGATAGAGCAGCCAGTTTACTGTAATATTTTTGAAGTACTTTAAGTTCATCCTCTGTCATGTCTTCTACACTTACCAATCTATTGCTCGCCATCTCGTGTGCTGCTACAAGTTCATTGAGTTTTAACTGAATAGCCATGGC
>JAZKGE010000031.1:1757-21718 GCA_040386075.1 Bacteroidota bacterium | reverse complement strand
CTTTGTTTTGTGATTTTTGTATCAGGAACACCATCAAAAAAGTAACAATGGTAGTTCCGGTATTGATTACCAGTTGCCAGGTGTCTGAATACCCAAAAACGGGTCCGGTAGCCAGCCATACCACAACAATTACCAGTGCTATTAAAAATGCAGGCGTACTTCCGGTAGCTCTGGTTACCGCTGATGCAGATTTTTCGAAAACAGAATGGTGTGACAGCATTCTTTCATCTTTTTTCATGGTTATAGAGGACTTTACATGGTATTAGGAATTTTATGCCACTACTTGCTTCAAAGCAAAGAAGGCTGTTGTTACAACAGCCTTCTTCTTTAATTATTTTTTAAGATTAATTATTTCTTATCAACGTTTGTTTTAAGTCCGTAGATCTCTACATGACCTTTGATATCCTTACGGTTAGGCAAAGTTTTGTAAACAAACACAATTTTTTTGATAGCGCGCTCGCCACCATTTAAAGTGATCTCTTTACTTTGTCCAGGAGCTTTAATAGCATAGTTGATCTTTGCTTTTTGGTTGTCTCCGCTCTCATAAAATACTTCGATATCCATGATCTCAATTGGGGTATCATCTACTTTAAAGATCAGTGCAGCAAATTTATCAGCACCTACTACCATTACTTCATCACGATCTTTTGCAAAATCAACAGTGGTCTCACCGATCTTGTGCCAGCCTGTTTTGTCGCTTAAAACTACTTTTGTACTTTGAGCTAAAGCTGTACTGCTTACTCCTGCTGTTGCTAATAATAGCATAAAAACTATCTTTTTCATATGTTTCTTTTTTTTATTTGGTTATATGAGGATCTTTTATGTAAATGTTATGCCAATAAAATATTTTCTGGCAGCTTGGTTATTATACTAATTGGCAAAACAAAAAATTGATCATTTTAATGGTGGCTAATTTTCTACATATTCCCCATTTGCAAACCATTTAGTGGAATTACTGATCATGGTTTTGCGACGTTACTACTGGCATAGAGTTTTAAAGTAAATAGTATCCGCTATTTAAAAATGAGAACAAAAGCAAAATATTTAATTCTGTTTCCCGCATTTACTTTCGCTACGGTTTCTTTTAACGGCGGTAACCAAAACAGGATGGTTGTTGATCACCACTTTTTATCAACCATCGCTTTAGATGATATCGCACCGAAAAAATATGCTTATTGCAATCAGGGTTCAACATTTGTATTTATGGCAAAACCACTAATGATCAATGAATCGGATATCAGAAAAGAAATAGTGTATAAGGAAAAGTTAAATGTGCTGTCTCAAACGGTGCAAAATTTCCTGAAAATAAAACTTAAAAAAAGAAAACACAGATAACATGAAACCTAAAGGTCATATAAGTGCTGATATTACAAGTACGCTGTTTAAGAAAAAGAAGGGCAAAAATGACAAAAATGAAGAGCAGGAAGATCTGGATTCAACAACAGATGATCCAACACAACCTGACACGGAAATAACTTACACAAAAAAGCATAGCATTGGAGATCCGGTTAAAAAGAAACAGGATCAGACTAAAGATCATAAAGCGCGTTAAGCGCAACCTGAATAATTTCATGACACGGGTTAAAGCCTCCTTAAGGGAGGCTTTTTTTGTGCTTTAAATAGGGCTTAACCATTAATTAATCGTATATTAGATGAATATCCGCCGGGAAATTAAAAATTATGGTGAAGCAACCATATCGGCGTCTCAAAAAAGGTTCTGTATTGCTTTGTGTTCGGGTTGCATAATACCGAATATGTGTAATTATATGCATAAAATAGATAATAATGACTACAGAACAACCGAAAGACCCTAATCTTACTTTAAACCACCTGGAATTTGAAATAAAGGAAAAGGAAAAATACATGGAAGAGTTATTGGCTGCTAAAGCTGAATTAGCTTTTCAAAACAAAGAAAAAGTAAAGCGAGCTGCCGAACTGGTGATTGCTAATATTGAACTGGCCTTTCAAAATGCAGAGAAAGCAAAACGGGCAGCTGAACTGATGATCGCCAATAAAGAACTCTTATTTCAAAACGAAGAAAAAGGCAAACGTGCTACTGAACTTATTATTGCAAATATCGAACTGGCGTTTCAAAACCAGGAAAAGGCCAAACGGGCCGCTGAATTGATCATTGCCAATAAGGAGCATGCTTTTGAAAGTGAGGAGAAAGAAAAACGTGCGGCAGAATTGGGAATTGCCAATCATGAATTGGCTTATCAAAATGCCGAAAAAGAAAAAAGAGCTGCTGAACTCGGGATCGCCAATAAAGAACTGGCTTTTCAAAACGAAGAAAAGGAAAAACGTTCGGATGAACTAATGATCGCTAATACTGAATTATTATACCAAAGTGAAGAAAAGGGAAAGCGTTCAGATGAATTGGTTATTGCCAATATGGAGTTAATTTTTCAAAGCGAAGAAAAAGAAAAACGTTCGGCCGAATTATTAATAGCAAATAGGGAACTGGCGTTTCAAAGCGAAGAAAAAGGAAAGCGCGCCGCAGAGTTGGGTATAGCCAATATAGAGCTGGCATACCAGAATGCTGAAAAAGAAAAAAGAGCTGCGGAGTTGGGAATTGCTAATGCGGAGCTGGCCTATCAGAATGAAGAGAAAGAAAAACGATCCAACGAATTAATGATCGCAAATGAAGAATTAATATTTCAAAATGAAGAAAAAGGCAAACGCGAGGCCGAATTAAGTATCGCTAATATCGAGCTGGCTTTTCAAAACGAAGAAAAAGGTAAACGTGCTGCAGAGCTTGTTATCGCTAATGTGGAACTGGCATATCAAAATGATCAAAAAGAAAAACGCGCTTCTGAATTAAACATGTTAAATAAAGAACTAGAGCAATTTGCCTACATTGCTTCT
Organism: Bacteroidota bacterium; assembly: GCA_040386075.1. Lineage (GTDB taxonomy): Bacteria > Bacteroidota > Bacteroidia > B-17B0 > Aurantibacillaceae > UBA4416. Next base: position 18,853 of record JAZKGE010000031.1, on the reverse strand, counting down.
CATGATCTTCAGCAGCCATTGCGTACCGTATCTAATTACATGCGTTTGTTCGAAGAGAAATACGTGAGCCAGTTAGATGAAGATGCAGGAAAATATATTCAATCGGCTAATAATGCCGTGAAGCGAATGAGCTCATTGATCACGTCATTATTAACCTTTTCCCAATTGGGTGATAACCGTACATTGGCCAGCGTAGATTGCCGTAAAGTAATTGATGATGTGTGTGCGGACCTTGAAACGCTGATCAAATCAACAAGCACTATTGTCACTATATCAGATATGCCGGTGCTGAATATATATGAAATACAAATGCACCAGTTGTTTCAAAATCTGATTACCAATGCCATTAAATTCCAAAAACCAAATACGCAACCAAAAATTTCTATTACAGCCGAAGAGGTAAAAGGCGTTTGGCAATTTGCAGTTAGCGACAACGGAATTGGTATTAATCCGATTCACTTTGAAAAGATCTTTGAGATATTTCAACGACTCAATAATAAAAAGGATTATGAAGGCAGCGGCATTGGATTGGCCAATGTTAAAAAAATAGTTCAACTGCATCATGGAGAGATCTGGCTCAAGTCTGAGCCGGAGAAGGGAACAACTTTTTACTTTACTATACCAAATTTAAACCTATGACACATAAATTAAACTGCATCATGCTGGTGGATGACGATGAGGATGATAATTTTTTTCATGAAAAAGCGATCATCGATAATCAATTGTCGGTTAATGTTATTATCCAGGATTCGGCTCAAAAGGCCCTCAATTATTTAAAGGCTAAAAATGATCCTTCAACAGAGCTTATATTTTTAGACATAAATATGCCCGGCATGAATGGCTGGGAATTTTTGGCGGAGTATGAAAAACTTGATAAAGATCTGCAAAGCAAGGCCATTATCATTATGTTATCCACTTCATCAAACCCTAATGATATTGCAAAGGCAAAGAGTTGGGATTTTGTGTACGACTACATTACCAAACCACTGACCAAAGAAAAACTGGAAGTAGTTATTAATAAACACTTCAGGGACACAGTCTAGTTTAATGTTTCTATTTGCAGGAATAACATTTGCAGTTTATTAAAAAAAACTGTTTATGGAAAAGTATGGCGATTTAGATAAACTGAGGACTGAATTTGGAAGGAATAAGGAAATTCCTGAAAAGTACGAGGAGGAAATTCTGATAGCTTTAAGTCATTATCCCGATCTAAAGGATGAAAAGATTCATTTTGTATTAACCTCTTCTGCACCGGTACCTTATGGCACTAAACCAACTGCCGGTAGTTATTTTGCACCCCGAGAACAAAGAATTTACACCATCACTATTTTAGAATGGGCTAAGGACCCCGAAAATGAGGCGCTCATGAAAAATCTTGACCGCAAAATGCGCATTGGTGTATTTGCTCATGAATTAGGGCATGTGCTGCAATACAAAAAACAAGGTCCTTTGGCCTTATTGAGAATGGTAGCTCTCATGAGCATGGAATCATACCGCCGAAAATTGGAAAGAGGAGCAGATAAACTGGCTATCGAACACGGCTTGGGCGAAGAGCTCTTAAGGCATGCCGAATATATTCGCCTTATACCTGACTACGTGGAGTTACGCCCTGAGATTAATAAGGATTATTTGTTGCCTGAAGAGATTGCGTATTATATTACACACTATAAACTCACTCACGTTACTTAATATGTGGAACAGGCTCCTCATCGCCTTGCTGCACGCATTGGTATTTGTTTGGATGTTCAGGGAAAGAATACTTAAAAGATCAAGGCCATGAAAAATTTGTTTATCGTACTGTTTGTTTTTGCTTCGGCTTGTGTCTTTTGTTTTACCAGATCATATCCTAATTTGTCGGTTGCTGCAAAAGGCTCTGATAAAGGAAATTCATTTATTTGTCAAACAAACAATCCCATTTCTAATGGCAACACCAGTTACAACAAGCCTGTTAAAAAAGACAACGCAAAACTTTCGTCGTTTATTACGCATTAATGCTGAGATGTTCTCTTTCCGAAATTATTTCTGGGCATTCCCAAGGAAGTAAGATTTAGTTTCATAAATAGTAGGGCGTGGCCCGAGGGGCCGGGCTGACCAGCTTCAATCTTTTTGCCTCACCTCGGCTCCGCTCAGTGACCGGCAAAAAAGGATTTTGGCTCGCATGCCTCACGCGGCTTTATTTCAAAATTCAAATTTATTTCCAAACTTACAGTTTACCTTGTGAGGACTTGTTAAGCAAATACACACTCACAGAGGCACGGCAAATCTTTTTAATTAATCTTTATCTATTGCAAAACCAGAAAAATCCTACAAACTAAAATGCTACAATTTGTAGCAATAGGATGTTGATTTATGTAGTAATTTTATTAAGAGATATTTGTTAATTAAAAGTTATTGCCATGACAACAAAAAAACATCCTTCGCAAACAACTGCTCAAGCGCAGTTATCACTGTTTCCACAGGCTAAACAAGAAATTCCTGTTTTGGATACTGTTCATCAGTACTTCTTTGTTATTTCGCCACCCGAGGCAATTAAAAGCAAAGTAAGGTCGCTTAAACAAAAACTGAATAGGGCCGTTGGACTAAGTGATTATAATTTGCACGCCGTTCCGGGAATTTCATTAATGTCGTTTCATACCATGCGACCTGTTAATGAACGTTTCATACAAGCTGTACAGCAATTGTTTTCCAACAACCATGCTTTTGAAGTAAAGCTGAATGGTTTTGAACATTTTGAACATGGCAATGTATCCAATACCATTTATGCCAAGCTTCATAATTCAGATCAGATCGTGAAACTGTACCAGGAATTGCATGTACTGCTGGGTTTACGTGTTCGTTCGTTTGTGCCACATTTAACCATTGCGCGTACTATTTCGCGCAGCCGTTTTGAAAAAAGTTTTTCATTGGTAAATAAAAACAACTTTGATGAAAAATTTGTCTGCAACAGCGTTACTATTTTAGAGCGAAAATTAGAGCATGGCGTTGTTGGTAAATACAGTATTTTAAAGGAAATAAAGCTGGAGGATTAGAGAATGTCCGGTTACTTGTTCCTGAATGTAAACTATCGGTGACTGAGCGGAGTCGAAGTCACAAAAACGAAAATTATTTATGAAAGGTTATATGTATTTGCTAGAATGTTCAGACGGCACTTATTATGCGGGTAGTACAAATGATTTGGAATTTAGATTAAAACAACACCAAAACGGAGAAGGAGCGAATCATACCAAAAAACGATTGCCCGTAAAACTTGTTTATTATGAAGAATACCAAAGAATAGACGCTGCATTTTATCGTGAAAAGCAGGTGCAAGGTTGGAGTAGAAGAAAGAAGAAAGCTTTGGTGAATGGGATGTCTGAAGATCTGAATAAATTGGCGAGATGCTTGAATGAAAGTTACTACGGAAATTATATTAAGAAATAGTTTTCGGTCACTTCGGCTACGCTCAGTGTCCGGTTACAGTAATTGACTGGGCGAAAACTGGTCGGTGGCTGAGCGTAGTCGAAGTCACGCAGCTCTTTATTTATAACTCAAACAACGCCTCAAACACCAATTCCTTTTCGGTAACCGGATGCTGGATAATAAGCTTAGCGGCATGCAATGCAATAGCGTTTGGTTTGTATGGCTCTAAAGAGCCATACAATTCATCACCCAATATCGGGCAACCAATATTTGCCAGTTGAACTCTTATTTGATGGTACTTACCAGTGTGTAATTTAATGTCCCACCAAAAATAATCGCCGTAAGGCCTAACGCTGTATTCCAATTTTGCTTTTTCGGCAAATTCGGTTCCTTCAGATACAAGCACCGCTTTCTTTTTTTCTTTGCGATGCCAGTGCTCCAAAATAGTGGTGGCTTCGAGAGCCTCAGCCACCGTTTCTGGCACTAAGGTGCTCGAAGTGTACAAATGAGGTGCCTTAGAGGTAATGGCAATATAATATTTAGATACTTTGCGTTGGGCAAATTGTTCGCTCAGGTTTTTTAAATGTTCTTTTTGTTTGGTAAATAGTACAATGCCGCTTGTTGGCCTGTCGAGGCGGTGCAGGTGTTGCACATAAGGGTTTGTTTGACCGGTTGCTTCCTTTAAATAATGCTTAACGTTCTGTAATAAATTCGGGAAATTGTTGCGATCCGGTTCTACCATCAAACCTGCGGGTTTGTTGCATACCAATAATACTTCGTCTTCGTATAGGATCTCCGGTTTCACAACCAAATCTAGGAATTTTTTTGAACATGTTCAGGTTCTGATCCTGCTAATTACATTTGCATCGGTATCAATTCACGGCTCCTGAGTTCTTTATATAATTTACGCAGGCCGGCAATATCGTTTATAGGGTAATCGATGCCGGTATTGGAATAATAAAAATTATTTTCTTTCAGTACAATATCAACTTTATCACGCGTCATTACTTTGATGATGTGGTTAGATTTGAGAGGGTCTTCGGTAAACCCGTATTCTTTGAGAAGGTCTTCACTTAATAATTTCATGGCGGTACGTGTTTCTGGATTTAAATTTACGCTTGATTTGCCGGTTCTAAAATACCCAACAGTGGGTATCTGTATTTTAATTGTCATTATCGTTAGCCGACATGGCCATGATATCGCTTTTTTGAGGAAGTGCGCGCGAAGATAAAATGGTGACAAGAGTTACCATGAACAGGATGACTACTACACTGAAAAATACAATGGTTGAGCTGCAGGGTTTCATAACGGTTTTTATTAAGAGTTAATAAAAAAGAATTGCTTACTTAAAGTTACCAATAATGAATTTGGTAGTTTATTGCAAATGCATAAGAGGTGGTATGCACTTTATAACTGGCTGCTAAATTACTATAACTGGTTGTTTGTATTATAATGCAAATTGCTTGCCTGAGTTACATTATAATAATAGTAATAATAAATTGGGCGTGCCCCAGCAAAAGAGGCTGCGGGGTCAGGCTTTCAGCACTCGCTTTTTTATTTGTCCTGCGGAACAAATAAAAAGAGCTCAAACAATGCCTCTATCCCTCAAGCGGGGTTTGCGATAAAGACCGAAGCGTTAATCCTTTTGCCGGCCACTGAGCGGAGTCGAAGTGCGGCAAAAGATTGCAACGGGCCAAAAATAAAAATTACTTTGAAGCAGGTAAAGGCAACCTATAAATAAACATCACCTGAAAAACCAGGCCATTCGAGAAATTAGGATTAAGCTGTTTGCGATGGTCGTTCACAAAGGTAAGGGGTAGGGCATAATCCACTTTTTCATTATCGTTATATACGCGAAATTTTCGCCCGAACGATTGACCTACTTTTGTTTGGATAATAACACTTTTGCCGAAATTGAATTTAAGGTATACAAATGCTTCGTTTGATTGACGCATGACATAAGCGCTTTTTAAACCAGGGTTTACATTGGTAGTGTGGTAAGATTTTGTTTGTCCGTTAAAATTAACTCCCACATTTAATAATCGAATGATCTTGTAGTTAACATCAATCGCAATAGGTAGCATGGCCGTTATTTCAAACTTCTGGTTCTTACTGAGGTAATACATTCCCAAAAGCGGAACAAATAATGGCCCAAAACTTTCGGTATTATAGTATAAGCCAAGGCGGTAATTTAAATTGGGCTTTACTTTGTATTTTAAAACGCCAAAGCCTCCCATCTGAAAATCCTTATGATCGATCTTTCCAAAGTTGGTAGATAGCTTTGGCAGTAACACCAATGTGCCGGTTAGCTTCTCATTGAAATTATGACTCAAGCCCAATTTTAAAGCTGCCCCGGTAAGGCTCTGCATTTTTTGTTCGGGAAATAATTTGGTTTGAAAATTCTCGTAGCTCAAGCCTGTTATAAAAGTGCTTTTATCATTTAGCTTAACAGGTATGGTTGCTTCAATACCATATTCATTCAGTACCGATGCGGTACCGCTGCTGTCAAAGGTATTAAGGGGAGTGGTGCCGGCGTTTGCTTTTAAAAGGTCAACGTAATCCTGGGCATTAACGCTTATGTTTACCAAACATAGGATGGCTATAAAGCTATACTTTTTGAAATTATGTTTTGGTGATTGCAATGCTTAATAATATTACGATTAATTTAAGGCTTATGCAAATCATATTTTGGACAAATGAAAATGATTTGGGCGTGGTCCTCCAAAGTACTTCGAGTTCCTCAGTAACCAAGACAGTTGGGTCTGGCTTTCGGCCCCCGATAGCTATCGGGGCACTTTTTTATTTGCCTTAGAGGATAAATAAAAAGTACTCAAACAAATGCCGCGTGAGGGATGCGAGCGAAAATCCTTTTTGCCGGTCACTGAGCGGAGCCGAAGTGCGGCAAAAAGATTGAAGCGGGTCAGCCCGGCCCCTCGGGCCACGGCCAAAATATAAAATTAAAAACTAACCTGGTACACATCCATGTTATTACGCGGAATATTGAACACCTCAAACCCACCGTCCTGAGGGATCATTTCTATCAAGTCGAAGCTTTTGCAGCCTTTGCTTAATCCTTCAAATATTAAGGTAAAACCACGACCGTCGTTTAGTGTCCATTGTGGTGCAAACGAAATATTAAAAGCCGTAATTAATTTTGCTTTTCTGTCCGAACCATGTTCCACCAAATACGTACTTGGCCAAATGCGGTAAGCATCGTTGCCATCGCCCTGGCAGCTGCAATGTACAATGGTTTGGCGCTCTTCCGATTCAAGGGTCTTTACTTCTTCTTTAACTTCTGTTTTGGTTTTTTCTATGATTGCGGGCATGTGCAAAAATAGTTATTTTAGCCAATGTTGCACAACATTAAAAGCAATGAGACTTACATTAAAATATTATTTTCCGATCGGATCTTTTCCGGAATATCGGTTTCCTTAAGCATTTGCAGCAGATCAATTTCGATGGTTCTACTGATAGCTGTAATTGGTACATCATTGATAGCGTTCTCAAAAGGATTTTCACTGCTATCGCCAACAACCTCCATCGTATAAAATATCCAGCTTAAAGTTACCGCTATTGGAATAGTCATCCAGGTAATACGTTCATTTAATTTACTCAACTCGCTGTAGATAGAAAACGGAAGGATAGCGATGAGCAGGTAAACAAACAACTTACTGTAATAGGCATATTGCCTTGGAAAGGGATAGCCTTTAATGCGTTCGCAAGCGCCTTGTTGATTGTAAAAATCGGCCAGCATTTTGGTGATCTCAACGTGATGGATCTCACTGAGGCAGCCTCTCATGTAGAGGTTTTGAAGATCCTCGCTTTGTTTTTTTATAATATGTACAGCAGGGTTATTTTGTTCGATCACATAGTCTACTTCTTCGTCCTCCATATATTTACTCAGTTCCTGGTCCAGTTTTTCAAGTGTAAAGTTGGTATCGGACGAAACGATACGGTTACCAACCTCTTCCATTTTCCATACGGTTTGTTTTCGCAACTGAAACCGAACGGCAGAAAGATAGGCAATGTGCCTCTTTACTATCCTTTGCCTGAAATGCATGATCTCAGCAGTGTTCACATGCTCACTTTCATGTAAAAAATCTATCACATACATCGCAAAGGTTCTACTGGAGTTTACATAGCTGCCCCATATTTTTCGGGCCTCCCATAAGCGTTCGTAAGAGGAGTTGTTTTTAAAGCCTACATAAAATGCCACGGCTATTCCGGTAACAGATACAATGGCAAAGGGTAAGCCATCGAATCTTGGCAACAAAACGTAAAGCGCTAAAAATATAAGCGAAGCGTATATTGTAAATACAAGGACCGACTTCCAGGAAAAGAGTAATACAACTTTAAATCTGAGGTGTTTTCCTACGTACATAAATTGGTAAATAATTAGTGTACTTATAACATACGGAAAGGTAAAATGTTTAAAATGTTATTTATGTCAGTCAACAAATTTTGCGTTACTTTTTTTCCTAGTCAAAAAAAGTAACCAAAAAGACAAGCCAAAAATATGCTCAGCCCGCCTCTTGGAATTCTACGGATTTCACGTTCCCGCTACGCTTCACTAAATCCTTGAATTCTCAATTCACCGCTGTATCTGCCCGCATTTTTGGCAGGCCATGCGCCCTTTCATTCGAGCTTTTTATTATTCTAAGCAGATATGAACGCAAGAATAATAAAGATCAACATTGTTTACACCAGCGTGAGGATATCCGCCTTAGCGGAACGGGCAGGCCCCTCAAGCGGGTTAAAGTAAGTTTGAAATTTACAGGTCGAACCTTTATCGCAAGCCCCGCGTGAGGGATGCCCCGAAGGGGTGCAACAAGTGAAAATCCTTTTAAGAACGTAGTGAGTAAAAGCCCCGATAGCTATCGGGGGTAACGGGCAGCCCGACCCGGCCACCGCCGGGGCACGCCCAAATACAAAAATAAATACAAAATTAAAACTTCGTGCTTCTGCCTTTGGCAACTGCCGTTGCACTCCAGGGATCATCGGGCCAGGCATGTTTTGGGTAACGCCGCTGTAATTCTTTTTTTACTTCATGGTAAGTATTGTTCCAAAAACTTTTAAGATCAGTAGTTACCTGAACAGGTTTGTAGCCTGGTGATAGCAAATGTAACACTGTTTTGATACTTCCTTTGTTAACCGTTGGTGTGTCGTTCATGCCAAACACTTCCTGTAAACGAACCGCAATAACAGGCTGTGCGCCATTAGCAAAATATTCAATACGAATTTTTGAACCGCTTGGTACCTCCAATTTAGCAGGCGCCAGTTGTTCGAGTAACTGCTGTTGTTCCCAGCTGAGCGAATGCAATAAGCATTCATACAGATCCAGTTTTTTTAATTCTTCGGGTTTACGAATGTCTTTTGCATAAGGACCCAGCCATTCTTTAGCAGTTTGTAATAAATGTGCAGTATTTGTTACTGGCCATTGTTGATCATTGTTCCAATGTGCGAGGCTGCTCATGCGGTTTTGCAGCTGCGTGAAATTGTCGGTAAGATCAAGCAGACTTTCGCCTTCTAATTTAATAGCGTGGCAAATAGCATCGAGCACCAACTCTTTATCAGGGTTTTTAACAGGTGTTGATTTTAAAACAATGCTGCCTATTTTTAATTCGGTTAAAGCAATGAGTCCGCCTTTGCGTGTATCCCAACTGATATTTTGTTTTTCTTTTACTAAATGAATAAGGTCTTTCGGATTGAGTGGTGCAGCCATGAATATTTTTCCAAGGCCATCACGTAGATCCATATTTGCTACTGCCAGCCATGCTTCGTGCGACAGATCATCTTTATGTCCTGCAGCAGCTATCTTACCATTAGCCAATTGAAACTGTGCATTGTTTCCGGGCTTGGCAGAAGCAATGCGTTCGGGGTAGGCGTAAGCTAATAACAAGCCTGTTTCAAAAGGATCAACCGGACTATTATCTGCATCCAGGTTTAGGAGCTTGCGGTAGCTGGCCGCATTTTTTTCGATGCGTTTGAATTTATTAGTAAAGGCATTGTTGCTGCGCGCTCTTCGTAGCGCTTCTATTCTTAAATTAAGGTCAATGCCACTGTCTTTTGGTAAAGGATCACGCTCTTCTAAAATTCCGGCAATGTCGCAACCAAGTATCTTCATAGCTGAGGTCTCGGCTAGTAACAGCATGTGTGCAATGCGTGGGTGACAAGCCAGTTGATGAACCTGCTTGCCATGCTCTGTAATTTTAAATGCGGTGCTTGAGTTTTGATCGGTGGCTGAGGTTCTCGAAGTCACCGGTGTAATAGCTCCAATTTGTTGCAAAGTATCATAAGCCTGTTGCAGATTATTTTTTGGCGGTAATGTCAGCCAGCATAGTTTATTAATATCATCCGTACCCCATTTACTTAGTTCCAACACTAACGTACAGAGGTCTGCCTCCATAATTTCGGGAATGCGGTGTTCCGCCAGACGTTCATGTGTGGCTTTGGTCCACATACGGTAACACACGCCGGCGCTTAAACGCCCTGCCCGTCCTGCCCGCTGATCGGCGGCATCTTTAGAGATACGCAGGGTTTCTAAACGTGATAGACCAGAAGCCGGATCGAAACGCGAACGGCGACCAAAGCCCGAATCAACTACAATGCTAATACCTTCGATGGTTAAGGATGTTTCGGCAATGGACGTAGCCAGCACTATTTTACGTTTGCCATGCCTGTTTGGCATGATGGCTGCGTACTGTTCGTTGTGCGGCAACATACCATATAAAGGATGGATGTTGAACTCCTGCACTTCGTCCCGATAGCTATCGGGACCGCTCAGTGACCGGGTTAAAATTTCTTCACATTTACGGATCTCGCCTTCGCCCGGTAAAAATGCCAGTACATCGCCTTTGTGTTCTTTCACAGCGCGGGCTATGGTTTGTGCTACCAGTTCAGGTAATACATACTCATCAGCATCAGTAGTATGAATAACTTCTACGGGATATTGTCGTCCCTTGCTTTCAATAACCGGTGCATTTAATAAACTTTGCAGCTGCGGAATATTTAAAGTGGCCGACATGATCATTAATCGTAAGTCGGGACGTAATACCTGTTGTGCCTCACGGCATAAGGCTAACGCAAGATCGGCCTGTAAATTACGTTCGTGAAATTCATCAAATATTACCAGACCAACCTGCTCCAAGGCATTATCGCTTTGCAGCATGCGCGTTAGGATGCCCTCCGTTACTACTTCAATTTTGGTTTGAGCGCTCACGCGACTTTCAAATCTTATTCTGTAACCAACGGTTTGCCCAACTTCTTCGTTCAGTAATTCTGCCATGCGCATGGCAATGCTGCGAGCCGCCAAACGCCTTGGCTCCAGCATGATGATCTTTTTGCCTTCTAAAAAAGATTCTTCAAATAAACAAAGCGGGAGTAGGGTACTTTTACCTGCACCGGGAGGCGCACCTATAATAACCGTAGAGTTTTCCTTGAGTTTTTGCTGAACTTCAGGAATGATCTCTGTAACGGGTAAGGGGCTATTTGAGTAGTTATAGGGCATTGGGTAAAGGTAGGGATTTTTTAGAATTTTTTAGGCGTGCCGACGCATCGTACTTCGACTCCCCGCCAGTGGTCGGGCACGGCTCAGTAACCAATGACCATCGGGCTGTCGCTTCCCTCGATAGCATACATGTTTTTTTTGAACTTACTATGCAGGAGGTGCTTTACTTCTAAACACAAAAAATCCCTCCGTCAACTTACGGAAGGATCTTTTAAGTTAGTGTAATTAATCTTTCTGAATTTTATTCCTGCGTTTTTTCAAATACATCTTAACGATCATTATGATCAGAATGATTAATATATACCAGGGCCATTGTGTGATGCACCATAAGGCAAAAGTAACCACCATGTCCCAACCTTTGCTTAAGCTTGTTTTGAAGCGGTTAAAAAATGTATCGTCTTCGTTGATTGGTTTTACGAACGCATTGTTATGAAATAATTCTATGTCTAAAGTGCTATAGGTAACCTGGTCACCTAAAAATTTAAGCTGGCCTTCCTGGCTTTCTATCTCTTCCTGTAAGGTTCGGATGTTTTCTTCGATAGCTAATATGTCATCTACTTTGCCTGCTTTTTCGAGTAACTGATTGTAGCGATTCCTGAATAGTTTTTTGCTGTTTAACCGGATCTCTCCATCAACAAATTCTTCGGTTACATCCCTGGCGTTAATGTTCTTATTAACGATCTCGCCTTCTGCTTTTTCGTTGGCTTTTAAGAACGATTCGAATTTGTTGGCAGGTACTCTGATCTTAAGACTATAGGAAACTTTAAAGTCATTGTTCTCAAAACATTCGTTCTCATAATACGCATTGTATGATTTAACGATGGCATCGATGCGATTTTTGGAAGCTTCTACATCTTTTACTTTGATGGAGATGTAACCGTCTTTAATTATTTTTTTATTTTTTGTTACCGTACTTTCTTTCGTATCAGTGCTTGTGTTTTCTTCTACAGCATCATCTTTAATAACGGGTGGCAAAAACTTTACGGTTTCCAAATTTGGTGGAGCGGCGCAGGCGGGTGGTGATATATCCAGCGCGCTGCTGTATTGTATCTCTGTTAGTTCTTCTTTTTCTTTGGTGGGTTGGCAGGCTAACAGGATGATAGCCATTGCCGCAAGCAGACATTTAGTTTTCATTGTTTTTAGTTTTAATTGGTGAGTTGATAGCTTGAACGAAGAAAACTGAATGCAGTTGTTTTTTAACGCTTGTTTTTGGTAAGTGGTTGTTATATGGAAATAAGTGGTGGAATTTCGTCAGTAGGGTTTGATTTTATGCACAGTCTTATAAGACATTTGGGCGTGCCCCTCCAAAAAGGCAGTCGGGTCGGGCTGTCGCTTCAATCTTTGCCGCACTTCGACTCCGCTCAGTGTCCGGCAAAGGATTTCCGCTTGCATCCCTCACGCGGGTGCACAGTAAAGTTTGAGTTTGCCCAACCTTTAAATTTAAACTGGTTGTCATTGCGGGCGGAGTGAAGCTCCCGATGACTATCGGAACTCATACATAGTTTTTTTGAACCTACTTTCTTTTTAATTTATTTTAGCACACCCGGCTTTTAGCTCCCCTCCTGGTAAGGAGGGGTGTCCGCAGGACGGGGTGGTGCAAAACCCCTACATATTTCCTCCAAAACCCATTCTGTTTTTTCAAATACCAGTTTGTTCTCAAATCTTATAACCCTTATTCCATGATCATTTAAAAACTGTGTTCTTACTTCATCTTTTTTTATTCCTTCTTCGGTATAGTGTCCGGCTCCATCTAACTCAATGGCTATTTTCTCTGAGGGACAATAAAAATCCAGGATATAATTTCCAACACTGTGCTGTCGTCTGAATTTTTTTTCACCCAGTTTTTTACCTTGTAATAGTTTGCACAAACTGGCTTCGGCGGGCGTTAGGTTACTGCGTAAATTTTTACGGTAAGGTTTTATGTAAATGAGGTTATTTGTTCGCGCATTGTGTTAGTTATAGTTTGAATTCAGGACTATTTATGGTTGGTGTTTTTAACCCCTCAGTCCTGCGGACAGCTCCCCTTATCAGGGGAGCAGCACGTAGGTTTGGGCTTTATGAATTTTAAAAGTAAAGCAAAATATAAGGTGGTTGTGCTACAGATTGTAGTAGTTGTGTTTTGGTGAGACAGATGAGGAAAACGAGATAACACCACTTTCCTAAAGTATACCCGCTATGCCTGCGCTATTAAAAAGCGTAACTTTGTTACATCAAATTAAATAGTATGATAGAAATAGGAATAGATAGTTTTGCGTCAGCCTCCGTTGGCAACGATATACATACATCCACCAAAAGCATGGATGCCCTTGAACAATTATTAGAACGTATGGAATGCGCCGATACCGCCGGACTGGATGTGTTTGGTATTGGCGAGCATCACCGCAAAGAGTTTTTAGATTCGGCACCTACGATGATATTAGCAGCGGCGGCTGCACGCACCAAACGTATTAAATTAACCAGTGCGGTTACGGTACTAAGCGCTGCCGATCCGGTGCGCGTGTTCCAGAATTTTGCCACGCTTGATTTAATTTCAAAAGGTCGCGCGGAAATAGTAGCAGGTCGTGGTTCCTTTACCGAAGCCTTTCCTTTGTTTGGATACAAGCTACAGGATTACGATGCGGTATTCAGCGAGAAGCTCGAGCTTTTGTTACAGATCCGCGATAACGAAACCATCACCTGGAACGGAAAATTTAGAGCGGCATTAAATAACCAGGCCGTGTATCCTCGTCCGTTACAAAAACAATTACCTATATGGTTAGGCGTGGGCGGTACACCCGAATCGTTTGTTAGGGCCGGTACTTTAGGCTTACCTTTAATGGTAGCGGTAATTGGCGGAGAGACACATCGCTTTCGTCCTTTAGTTGATCTGTACCGCGAAGCCGGCAAGCGGGCAGGGCATGCACCCGAAACATTGAAAGTAGGTTTACACTCTTTGGGTTATGTAGCGCCCACCACCGAAGAAGCCATTGCTGATTTTTATCCAGGCTATGCCGAAACCTTTACGCGCATTGGCAAAGAGCGCGGCTGGCCACCGGTAACACGCCAACACTTCGACGCGCAAAATAGCGCAAAGGGCGCACTGCTCATTGGCGGACCGGAAGAAATTGCTGCGAAGATCTTACGCCACAGCGAAGCCCTTGGCGGCATTTCCCGTTTTACTTTTCAAATGGATAATGCAGCGTTGCCTCATAGTAAATTGATGCGTTCGATAGAGTTGATTGGCAGTAAGGTGATGCCGATGGTGAAAGGGTAGTGGCTTCGAGAGCCTCAGCCACCGTTCGAGAGCCTCAGCCACCGTTCGAGAGCCTCAGCCACCGTTCCGGAAATATTTTCTAAAAAACTCTTCTATACTTTTTGACGTACTTCGGCTCCGCTCAGTAACCATCAAAAAGTATACAAAATCATTGTCACAAAAGTTTTGGCTTTTATTTTCATAAGTGCATATAAACGTTTAGCTGCTCAGGAAAAGTTTGTAAGTATAGCGCGTGGGAGTGAACGAACGGTGCGAACTGCCATTCAGGGAAGCCATGTGCGACGCAAATGGAAGTTGGCGTTCGTTCTTGAATTTTTGTTTCTTTTTCTTCAAGGAAAAAGAAAAGAGAAAATAGCTTTTGGATACTTTTTGCAAAAGTATCATTCAAACTCTTTAATACGCTATGATGAAACCACGTTCTTGATCAACGTTACCAACTCCGAAGAGTGTGCTGGTTTTACAAGAAAATCATCTGCACCCAATTTTTTCATCTCTTCAATAATTCCTGTGTGGCCGGAGGTTGACAGAATGTAAACAGGTATGGAACTTAAACCGGGATCGGCTTTTATCTTCGCCAGGAATTCCTGTCCCGTCATCCCGGGCATATTCACATCCAGAAAGATTGCATCCGGTGCGATGGTTCTGCTGGAGAGCGCATTATAGGCAATAGTTGAATTGTTGTAATACATACAATTAAAAGGTTGACCGATGGTTTTAATGGCATTGGAAAAAAAGTCCAGATCATCCGTATCGTCATCAATAACAAGCAGGTTTTTATATTTCATAAGTATCGTATTTTGACTGTTTGAAACAAACTATATATTTAATAACAATTAACCGATTGTTTTGTTTATGGGGGGTACTCAAAAACCTTTCGGGTGGCTTCGAGAGCCTCAGCCACCGATCGAGAGCCTCAGCCACCGGTGCTTCGATTCATTGACTCACTCCGGGGCCTTCGACTGCGCTCAGTCACCGGTTACTCCAATTGGGTCGATTCACTCCGGAGGTTGAGCGGAGCCGAAACCCCGGAGAATTTTATTTTTGGAATGACTTTCATTCATACACGCTGCTAATTTCTTTAAGTCTTCCTGCATCGTATTTATCAAGGCCTCTTTCTTTTTTCTACTCCAACCCTGCACTTGCTTTTCACGATAAAAGGCTTCATCGATCCTTTGAAATTCTTCATAGTATAAGAGTTTTACAGGTAAATGTTTTTTGTGTGATTCGCCCCATCACCATTTTGATGTTGTTGTAAACGTAACTCTAAATTATTGGTACTGCCGGTATAGTAAGATCCGTCAGAACACTCCACTATATACATATATCCTTTCATGTAATAAAAATAAAGCAATCTTCTACTGATGTGTGCTATAGATTGTAGCATTTTAAAATCAGCACGGTACACGATAAAGAAAAACCCCGATCCGTTTTCACGAATGAGCTTTCAGGAGCTTGTGCTGAAATAATGCTGTTCCTGGAAATTAATTTAGAGGAGGAAATGTATGATCTACCAGAACCATTGTTTAGGATGGATGTCGCGGCGCGTGTATTCCAGCTGCAGGGTGTCGCCCAATTGCAGGCCGTTGATCAGAAAGCGGTTGCCCACGAGCTTGCCGGTCCCTTTAAGTACCGAAGCACTATCGGGAATATCCGGACTGTCGCCAATACCTCCTTTATTAATGTAAAGCTCCAGCGAATCGTTATTCGGATTCAACTTTAAGATGAAGGCATCTGTTTTATCATTGCATCGTCTGAGCATATTCCAGCGGCTTTGTTTTTCAATGTACAGGTCTTTGTAAAGTGTACTGTCTTTGCCCGGTTCATAAGGTCTGTTGTTTTTGGTTACCTTATGGAGTTCGTAAACGCCCACCAGTTGCCGGTAGCCTTCCTGCGAACCACCTGCAAAAAAACTCCGCTTAACAGTAAGTGCCACGATGCCCAGCGATAACACAATCACCGTCCAACGACCCACGCTCACGATCCCACGGCTTTTACGGCTGAGTTCAGCGTTGGAGCTATGCGCGATCGAGCGGAAGAACTGCAGGAGCTTCTCTTTTTGAGAATACAGAATATACAGGTTACAAGCCAGTAAGATGCAGGCTGCAGGAAATGTAACGCCGCCGATCTTAAAAAATAAATTAAGGATGAACACCTGCCCGGTAACCGGCAGCAGGATAAGCGCAGCCACGTACCAGAACCGACGGTTGAGCAACAGCAGGCCGGGGACTACTTCCATAATGCCTGCAAATAATTCCTGCCATTTGTTTTTGCCAAAGTAATACCAGGCTAACTCAAATTCAGATACATCGCCGAGTTTTGAATCGAGTGCAAAGAGCTGGTAATCGAAAAAATTTCCGGTAAGCTTGGGAATGCCGTAAAACACCATGAAGAGCCCAAGCAGGTAACGCTGCGTGCCCACATTGAGGTAATCGATGGTGTTGTGCTTGCCTTGTTTACGCAGGCTTCGTATAGTAAAAAAACACAGGCAAAACGTGCCGGCAAAAATAACCAGCATGCTGATGAGCATGACAAGCTCGCCGCCGAAGCCCAGGATGAAAAAAGAAAGATATACCAATAGCAGTACAATGACAAAGGAGCTGATGACCGCACCAAGATTTTGTTCGCGTTTGTTGAGCATGTTTTTGTTTTTTGATTATAGCTAAGTTAAGAAAAAGGCTTGAATGTTTGATAGGTTAAAGCGTTAACCCTCAGTGCCGGGTTTAGTTAACCCCCTCAGTCCTGCGCGTAGGGTGGGGTTATGTTGGTGTTTTTAACCCCTCAGTCCTGCGGACAGCTCCCCTTAGCAGGGGAGCAGCTAGAGGCAGGATTAAATTTATTTTTAGTACTTAATTTTTTACACACCCAGCTTTTAGCTCCCCTTCGCAGGGGAGCAGCTAGAGGCAGGATTAAATTTATTTTTAGTACTTAATTTTTTAC
>JAZKGE010000031.1:0-1657 GCA_040386075.1 Bacteroidota bacterium | reverse complement strand
TTTAGCTCCCCTTCGCAGGGGAGCAGCTAGAGGCAGGATTAAATTTATTTTTAGTGCTTATTTTTTTAGCACACCCAGCTTTTAGCTCCCCTCCTGATAAGGAGGGGTGTCCGCAGGACGGGGTGGTGAAAACCCCCTACATATTTCCTCCAAAACCCATTCTGTTTTTTCAAACACCAACTTGTTCTCAAATCTTATAACCTTTATTCCACACTCATTTAAAAACTGTGTTCTTACTTCATCTTTTTTTATTCCCTCTTCGGTATAATGTCCTGCACCATCTAGCTCAATGGCTATTTTTTCTGAGGGGCAATAAAAATCCAAAATATAATTTCCAACACTATGTTGCCGTCTAAACTTACGCCCCATTAGTTTGCTACCTTGCAAAGATTTCCATAAGCTTGCTTCGGCCGACGTTAAATTATTTCGTAAATTTTTACGATTTGTTTTTAGATAATTAAAATTATTAAGCTTCATACTTTCAAATACTCATGGCAAAATTAGTTCATGTACCAGCTTGTTTTAGCTATAATTTGTAGCATTTTAAATAGAAAAACCCCCACCCGCGAAAGCGAATGAAGCTTTGCTAAGGGAATGTTGTTTTTATTCTTATTAGGCTTTGCCAGCTTTTCATAACTTTTTGTCTTGATACAAAAAGTTAGCAAAGAAAAATCACCGCTTCTTAAATTTATCTTGGAAATATCTTTCTGAAAAACTCTTCCATACTTTTTGACGTACTTCGGCTCCGCTCAGTGACCATCAAAAGTATACAAAAATCATATTTTTAGAACCTACTTTCTTTGCCTGCCATGCAAAGAAAGTTAGCAAAGAAAAATCACCGCTTCTTAAATTTATCTCGAAAATCTGAATTTATTTTCCCGCCCGATTCTGGAAACTCGGCCAAAGGCCTCAAACAGCCCAGAATCGTCGCGCAAAAGCCCTTGCTGAAAATAACTTCGATTGTTCTTCGTTAAATTTAAAATGCGGTTGCCGAAAATTCCGGCTTTTATTTTCATAAGTGGATATAAACATTTAGCTGCTCAACAAAAGTTCATTAGCACGGCTGGCTGGCTGCGAGCAGGTATAGCGGTGAATTGAGAAAACAAGATTTTAGTGTAGCGGAGCGGAACGTAAAAATCGTAGTTTTCCAAGAGGCGGGAAGAGCATAATTTTGGCTTGTCTTTTTTGGTGACTTTTTTTGACTAAGAAAAAAAGTTACATAAGAAATAAAGGACTATTTGGATACTTTTGCAAAAGTATCATTCAAGCTCTTCCATACAAAAAAAGTGACAGAAATAGATTTCTAATTGTAAAAAAGAAAAACCCTCACCCGCGAAAGCGAATGAGGGTTTGAATCAAAGGAAGGAATAAAAAATAAAACAAATTATGAACACTACAATTTTTTGATGTCGATGGATTTAGAATCACTGTATAAACCTACCTGTTGATCTGAGATCACATAGATTGCTTTGTACGACCACTGATCGAAGATCTTACCTGCACCTATGGGAGTAATATCGATATATTCATTTTTCAATAAACGACCCAGCAAAGTAAAGCCATTGCTATCGTTGCGATCTACATAGAGATCTACAGCATCCGAAATACCTTTCACCCATTTAAGATGTGGCCTCCCTACATCCAGTTTTATTTTCAG
>JAZKGE010000030.1:0-47376 GCA_040386075.1 Bacteroidota bacterium | reverse complement strand
TTGTGCGAAGAAGCGTGTCCAAAAGAAGCTATCTTTTTAACTGATCGTTTAGTAGATACTGAATTTGAACGTAAAGATTTTATTTATGGAAAAGATAAGTTGGTAGAAAAAGTTGATCAGCGTATTGATGTTTCCAAACGCCAAACCCAAGAGGTTTTAGATTTCAAAAAAGTACCCGGACTAAAACACAACGAATTATTTGATAAAAAATTAGACAAAGGACACAAACATTAATATCATACTATGTTAGGATTAACGATCACACAATGGCTTTTTGGAATATTATCATTTATGGCAATTATGTTTGCTTTAATGGTTGTATTTACCCGTAACCCGGTTAACTCTGTTTTATATTTAGTATTGACTTTCTTTTGCATTGCAGGGCACTATTTATTATTAAATGCACAATTTTTAGCGGTAGTACATATTGTTGTATATGCAGGCGCTATTATGGTGTTGTTCCTTTTCATTATTATGTTGATGAACCTGAATGCAGATACCGAACCCCGTAAACATATTGCAACAAGAGCTATTGCAGGAGTAGTTGGCGGTGTATTATTATTTGTAATGGTTGGTGCCTTAAAAGGCGCCGAGCAATTGCAAATGGTACAGGGTGGTGCATCTCAAATTGGACTTGTGAAAAATTTAGGCAAAGTATTATTCAGCGAGTTCTTGTTCCCATTCGAGATAGCTTCCATATTATTATTAGCGGCACTGGTTGGCGCTATCATGATCGGTAAAAGAGATACAAATATTAACTCAAAAGAAACTATAAACAACTAATCGCTTTATCTTATGTTGAACGGAATTCCAATTAATTATTACATCATGCTAAGCGCTGTGCTTTTTATCATTGGCGTTATTGGTGTTATGGCACGCAGAAATGCGATCATTATTTTTATGTGTATCGAGTTAATGCTGAATGCGGTTAACTTATTACTGGTTGCATTTTCAACCTTGCATAATGATGCAAGCGGACAAGTGTTCGTATTCTTTATTATGGCTGTTGCCGCAGCTGAGGTAGCAGTAGGTTTGGCTATCCTATCGATGGTGTACCGTAATTTCAAAACAATTGACATTGATTTATTAAGCAGATTAAAGAACTAGTATATGATTAAATTAGTAGCCCTTATCCCATTATTCCCTTTATTAGGATTTTTAATAAATGGTTTTTTTGGTAAAAAAATCAGCAAAACCCTTTCAGGGACAATTGCCACATTAGCGGTGCTTGCATCGTTCGTTGTATCATTACTGATATTCTTTGAATTGGAACATTCCGAGATCAAATCACACATTGTAACTGTGTTTTCATGGATCAATTCCGACACTTTAAAAATTCCTTTCGAATTTGTGGTAGATCCATTATCATCCTGGTTCTTACTGATCATAACCGGTATTGGAACGTTAATTCATTTGTACTCTACCGGCTATATGCATGATGATGAAGGTTTTGCGCGTTTCTTTACATACCTGAATTTATTTATCTTCTTCATGTTGCTTTTAGTATTAGGTAACAATTACCTGATCATGTTTGTGGGTTGGGAAGGCGTTGGATTATGTTCTTATTTATTGATCGGTTTCTGGTTCAAAAATACAGCTTACAATAACGCTGCAAAAAAAGCTTTCATTATGAACCGTGTGGGTGATCTTGGTTTTTTAATGGGGATCATTTTAATATTCGTAACATATGGTAGCATTAGTTACAATGAAGTGTTTAGTATTGCCTCTAATGGTAACGAAGCAACAGTTACAGCTATTGCCTTGTTATTGTTTATTGGTGCTATGGGTAAATCTGCGCAACTACCTTTATATACCTGGTTACCGGATGCGATGGCTGGCCCAACTCCTGTATCAGCATTGATCCACGCTGCTACCATGGTAACAGCCGGTATCTATATGATCGTTCGTTCAAATGTATTTTACTCTATGTCAGAGTGTGCTTCTGAAGTTGTTGCTATTGTTGGTGTTGCCACCGCTTTATTTGCTGCAACAATTGGCCTGTTTCAAAACGACATCAAAAAAGTATTAGCTTATTCAACCGTTTCTCAATTAGGATTGATGTTCTTAGGCTTAGGTGTTGGCGCATATAGCTCATCTGTGTTTCACGTAACAACTCATGCCTTCTTTAAAGCTTTATTATTCTTAGGCGCAGGTTCAGTGATTCATGCCATGGGTGGCGAACAGGATATGCGTAAAATGGGAGGCTTATCTAAACACATGAAGATCACATTTCTTACAATGGCTGTTGCTACCTTAGCTATTAGCGGTGTTCCCGGGTTCTCTGGATTCTTTTCTAAAGATGAGATCTTAGCTCACACCTATGAGCATAGTCCAACCTTATGGTTTTTTGGACAAGTTGCTTCCATGTTGACGGCTTTTTATATGTTCCGTTTATTCTTTCTTACTTTTTTCGGAAAATTCAGAGGAACTCACGAACAAGAGCATCACTTACATGAATCACCAGGTTCTATGACATTCCCTTTAATTGTTTTAGGTGTTCTTTCGTTAGTAGGTGGTGTGTTAGGTCTTCCTGAATTCTGGGGGGCAACTAACTGGATGCATCATCATTTAGATTCACTGATCATTCATAAAAATCCAAGCACATTGCCACATGATACGGAGTGGATATTAATGGGTATTGCAACTTGCGCAGCCTTGGTAACTATTTATGTGGCTTATGTTATTTACAGACAAAGAAATATTTTGCCGTTACCTGAAGGAGCAAAAATGCCGGCATTACAAAAAACAATTTACAATAAGTACTATGTAGATGAGATTTATGACGCGATCATTCGCAAGCCGTTGGATGTGATGTCGGATGCTTACAAATACATCGACACTAAGGTCATCGATAGTATTGTGGATGGTGTTGGAAGTACGGTTGTCGGGATCAGTTCGTTGGTTCGTAAAGTTCAAACAGGGCACATTGGCCTTTACATTTTTGGAATGGTAATAGGAATCATCACCATTTTATTTTATACATTCATTAAATAGATTTAAATTATAAATAAAAATATATGTTAGTTGGATTATTAATTATTGTACCACTTATTGCAGCATTGTTAGTGTTTTTCACAAAAGGAAACGCCAGCAGAAATCTTGCATTAGGTTTATCGGTTGTTGAATTTATTATATCAGTAGCTGTATTATGCCAGTTCAAGCACAACCCGGATAGCAACAACTTATTGTTGAATTGTTCATGGGTTGAATCTCTGGGGATTCATTTTGCGGTAAGCATTGATGCTTTATCCATGTTAATGGTTTTGCTAACAACATTTTTAGTACCTCTGATCATTTTATCTTCCTTTAATACGTCATACGAAAAACCAAATTCATTTTATGGATTGATCCTGTTGATGCAAATGGCATTAGTTGGAGTGTTTACTGCTAACGATGGCTTCTTGTTCTATGTATTCTGGGAATTAGCGTTGATCCCTATTTATTTTATTTGTTTGTTATGGGGTGGAGAAAACAGAGGACGCATCACCTTCAAATTTTTTGTTTATACGTTATTCGGTTCTTTATTCATGCTGGTTGGATTGATCTATTTATACAACCACACAGGATTTGATACAGGCATTAAATCGTGGGCAGTTACAGATCTTTATCAGGCCGGCAAGTCAATGAATTTAAGCCAGCAATCATTTGTATTCTGGTGTATCTTTTTAGCGTTTGGAATAAAGATGCCGATCTTTCCTTTACATACATGGCAACCTGATACTTATGTAAATGCGCCAACACAAGGAACTATGTTATTATCAGGTATCATGTTAAAGATGGGAACTTTTGGGTTAATAAAATGGTTATTACCAATGGCTCCTTTAGCTTTAGAAAAATGGGGTGGAATAGCGATTGGTCTATCGGTATTCGGAATTTTTTATGCATCATGTATCGCTATTGTTCAAAAAGATTATAAACGTTTAATTGCCTATTCATCCATAGCTCACGTTGGTTTAATTGCAGCAGGTATTTTATCCTGCAATCAGCAAGGTATCCAGGGTGGTGTGATGCAGATGTTAGGACACGGCGTAAACGTGGTTGGTTTATTCTTAATTGCTGATATTTTAATGCGCCACACAGGTACACGTGAGATGGAAAAATTAGGAGGTATCAGAAATATGAACGGAAATTTTGCTGTGTTGTTCTTGGTAGTAATGCTGGGTTCCGTAGCTCTGCCTTTAACGAACGGTTTTGTTGGTGAATTTTTATTAATCAATGGTATCTATCAGTACGGTCCGTGGATAGCTGGATTTGCTGGATTAACCGTTATTTTGGGAGCAGTTTATATGTTGCGCAGTTACCAGGCTATTATGTTAGGTGAGCGTAAAGATTCTGCCATTGCTTTTGGCTCATTAGCCAAATCAGATAAATGGGTATTGTATATTATTTGTTTTGTCATAATTGCTTTTGGGGTATATCCAAAACCTCTAAATGATCTGGCAGAAGAAGGAACAAAAGCAATTTTAACGTATATAAAATAATAAAAATAATGATGATTGTAGAATTAAAGGTCGTTTTGAAGAAAAACAAATCTTTAATCTTTAATCTTTAATCTTTAACAAAAGTATGAAAGGTCTTTTTATAATTAGTGCACTGGGAATTTTAGCCATGTTGGCCGAGATTTTTAAATTCAAAAAATTATTATATCCAATAGTGTTAATTGGAATTTTAGGAGCGTACGCTACTAACTTTATGGAGTGGGGCGGAGAGAATAACATCTCTATCCCAATGTTCAATAACATGATCCATTTTAACGACATGTCTTTAGCTTTTAGCGGGATCATTTTAGTAACGGCTTTCTTCTGGTTTATTTTAGCGAACGATTATTTTGAACAGGATCATGTAACCGATCATTTTGCTTTGGTGTTATTTGCATTGGTTGGGGCTTTGATGTTAACCTCTTTCAGGAACATGACAACTTTATTCTTAGGAATAGAAATTTTATCTATTCCTATGTATGTTTTGGCAGCTAGTCGTAAACGTGATCTGGCATCCAACGAGGCAGGATTCAAGTATTTGATCATGGGTTCTTTTGCATCAGGCTTTTTATTATTCGGGATTGCTTTAATTTATGGAGCGACAGGAAGTTTTGATTTGATGGCTATTCGTTCTTATGTTGGTCACGCAAACGGCGATCTGCCGGCTTTTTTTTATGCAGGTATTTTAATGATATTGGTGGCTATGTGCTTTAAAGTAAGTGCAGCTCCGTTCCATTTTTGGGCGCCGGATGTATATGAAGGTTCACCTACTGTGATTACAGCTTTAATGAGTACTATTGTTAAAACAGCCGCATTTGCTGCATTTATTCAGTTATTTATTGTTGTATTTGGTAAAGCAAGCGAAAGCTGGTCAATGATCCTGGCGGTTATTATTGCACTATCATTAGTTATATCAAATATAACGGCTGCTACACAACAAAGTGTAAAACGTATGTTGGCTTATTCAAGCATCAGTCACGCTGCTTTTATGTTGATGGCAATACTTGCAAATTCAAGAAGCTTCGATAGTTTTAATGCTATCATCTATTATTCTTTAGCCTACTCAATTGGGTCCATTGCATCTTTCACGGTCGTTTATAATGTTTCCAAAGCAAAAGGCAATACTAATATCGAAGCATTCAATGGCTTAGGAAAACGCAATCCATTTATGGCAGCCTGTATGGTTATTGCCATGTTATCATTGGCGGGTATTCCAATCACCGCTGGGTTTTTTGCTAAATATTTTGTGTTCTCTATCATGATCGGTACTTCTTTTAAATGGTTGATCATTTTAGCGATCTTAACTTCAGCAGTTGGCGTTTACTATTATTTCAAGGTGATCATCGCCATGTATTTCAAACAGGATGAATCTCAGGAAGAAGTGAAAATGGAAACGTCTCATGTGTTATTATTAGCAATAACTACATTGTTTACTATTGCTTTAGGACTTGTGCCTAAATATGTCATCGAAATTTTTGGATAAGAATTAAAATTAATTCTCATTAAAGAATACCTGAATATTCATTCGTTTTTACAAAAGAACAACGGGTATTATCAAAAATTAGATGCTGCCGGACAGCAACTCTTTCAAAATAGAGTTGATCTCTTTATCAACAAAAAATCTATTACAGGACGTCAGAATTTTGTTGTAACACGTGAAGTAGAAGTTCTCGTAGCTGCATCTGCCGTACAGGTAACCTTGGGTCTTGAAATCTGGGACCTGGATTATTTTAATCAGATCTTAATTTATCCTTCCGAATATAAAAATCCCAAAACGGGAAACATGCATAAAGGCGAAACCAACATGGGTGGTTTTATGTGTTTTAGCTGGCAGGATTTTGTAAAAGGTAATCAAACACCCGACGATAAAATAAATTTAGGACTACACGAGTTTGGCCACGCTCTACGTTTTAGCGGTGTAAATGGTAATGAGACCGATTATTTTTTTGATAATTATTTTAAGCGTTGGCTGGCTTGTGCTGCAAGAGAATATACGCGCATGCGCAAAGGCAATGCAAGTATTTTTAGAAAGTATGGTTCCGTAAACATCAATGAATTTTTCAGTGTAGTAGTTGAAACATTTTTTGAAAAGCCTTTAGAATTCAAAAATCATTTGCCTGAATTATTTCATCATACATCTATACTTTTGAATCAAACTTTTTCAGACAATGGATCTGTTATATTAAATTGCCGTGAAGATCTTCTTAAACTAAACAAGGGGATAAATATTCATAATACAGAAAAGGTTCTCCAATTTTTTTTACCGCAAAATGGCCCAACCTATGCAGCTTTTACTTTTATTGCCTTTGGCCTTCTATCTTTATTTGGCGACGGATATAAGTATCCTTTTGCTTATGGTTTAATTGGTGTGGCTGTTTTAATTTGGTTATACCTTGAGCGAAAATATGTACGCATTTATTTTATTGGCAAATGTGTATATATTCAAAAAGGTTTTTTTATAAGAAATCGATTTGAAGCGAAAGAAATACCACTGTCACAGGTGATTTCATTTTATGCGAATTACTCAGACTCGGTTCCAGGCAGCGTAACAGCATCTACCATTACCTATTATTATAAAGGAGATTTTTACGAAGATGATCTGCATTTTAAATTTTCAAGGCCCGAATTTG
The DNA here is from genome assembly GCA_040386075.1 of Bacteroidota bacterium. GTDB lineage: Bacteria > Bacteroidota > Bacteroidia > B-17B0 > Aurantibacillaceae > UBA4416. The sequence goes on along the minus strand of JAZKGE010000030.1, from coordinate 40,268 downwards.
AATTACTTCGACAACAATTAATAGAAAATTATATTCACGTTCAAGTTGTAGACTAATTGATTGTTTAGCTGATGAGATATTCACATTCATTTTTTCATATTTTGCTTGTTTTAGATGTTAATTAGTCATCGAAAATTTGACTTTCATCGAAATTTTTATTATTTTTGTTAAAAATCCTGCCTATGCTTATTAAGACAAATAGCTCAATTTTAATTCCGGTCGATTTTTCAAAACAATCGTTAATTGCTGTTGAACAATCTTATAACCTGGCAAAATATACGAGCTCAAAACTGATCATCATGCATGCGTCGCCAAACAGCAACCATGAGCATGAAGCAGAATTGAAGCAGATCGTTGAAAACTGCATTAAAAACTCAGGTCAGCCGGCCGAATATTTAAATTTAAAAGGAGATATTTACGAACTTATTGATAAGAAAGCGGAAGAACTCGATTGCGCTTTAATTGTTATTGGATTAGATACACAGATAAGATTCAGAAGTTTTTTAGGTAGCGGAACTAACGTAAGTAAATTCCTGAAACATGCCCCTTGTCCTATTATTACCATGCGTTCTATCGATAATAGAAACAGTGTAAGAAACATTTTAATGCCAATTGACCTAAGTGCTGAGAGTCGTGAAAAAGTAGGTGTAGTTGTTCAGTTAGCACAGTATTATAAAGCAGACGTTCGTATCGTTTCTGTGTTTAATCCAAGTGATGAAAAATACGAAAACAAATTATTGCCTTATTTGAATCAGGTTAAAAAGTTCATTAAGGATCGTGGCGTAAATTGTACCAATAAATCTATACCTAGTAATAAAGCTGTTGAGGCTATTATTAATTATGCTAATAATAACGACTGTGATCTGATCGTTCAGATGAATCATAAAGATCTGTCTTTAGGAGAGCTATTTGGCGGAGCAGTTTCCCAAAAAATGGTAGAATCAAGTAATGTGCCCGTTCTGTCTATCAATCCAATGAAACGGGAAAGCATGAGTACCGGTATCCACTAATTCACAGGTACAATTCTTGCTTGAATTGTATGCCCATGAATCTTACAGCTTATTTATTTTTATCTTTAAACCAACATGAAGTTAGTTAAAAGACTAATACTGCTCTTTCTTGTATTACTTTTCCTGGCCCTGGGAACTGTTTTTATTGCCATCACTTTTTATAAAAAAGAAATGATCGTAATGCTGACAGATACGTTAAAGGAATCTTATGGATTGACATTAAGTGCAGAAGATGTAAATGTATCTTTTATAAGTAACTGGCCTAATGCCTCTATCCAACTAAAAAACATTTATCTGGCCAATGACCTTTGTAAGCATGAGCCGCTTTTAAAAGCCGGTTCCGTTTCCCTATCTTTTGATATAGAAAAACTATTAAAAAAACAATTCATTGTTAGATCTGTTGCGTTAAAAGATGCTGAGATCACTTTAGTAAAAGATTCAACCGGTCTTAAAAATTTTGTATTTAAAAAGAACGATGCAGCCTCATCCAGCCAATCGGCCATCAGTTTCGAAATTGGTAAGGTATCTATTAAGAACACATCCTTTAGTTTTCTAAATAAAGAACAGCATAAGAGCATTGAGTTTACGTTAATGGATAATGAAGTAAAATTGAAACAGTATGTTGACGGTATGGATGTTAATCTTACTGGTGCTGTTTTTGTAAAGGGGTTATTGTTTAAACCTGAAAAAGGGCCGTTTTTAGATCATGTATTAACCTCTGTGAATTTGGATGCCAGAATGTGCTTTAAACGAAAAGAAATCTTTATCCGCCCACCTTCTTATATCACCATTAAAGATCAGCGTTTTGATGCTTCTGCATTTATCGATCTAAATGAAGAAAAAAAGAGACTGGTTTTATCCCTGGAAACCAAAAAGTTAAATTATTACACAGGAATTTCATTATTGAACAAGGGCATAAAAAAAGCGTTGATGACCATTCGCATCAGTAAACCCTTGAATGTAAAAGCCCTGATCATTGCAAAGCTTGGTATTCAGGAAGAACCTATTGTTGTAGTAAAAGTAAACAGCTCAAAAAATAATGTTACGATCGGTAATTCCAAAATCCCATATAGCGATGTGGATTTTACTGTATCTGTCATCAGTCTCGATTCGTCTTTAACCAAAGGTAATTCAGAAACAGCCAAAGTAATTTTAAAACCTTTGAAAGGTAAGATCTATGAATTTCCATTCACAGGCGCTGTTGTCATTCAAAATTTTGATAAACCATATATCAGTATCAATGCAAATCTTTTCATTGATGTAAAGAAAATTCCTTTTAAGCCCGGACAGGAATTTGTGTTGAATGGAAATGCAGATGCGGTGATAAGTTACTCAGGCCCGATCAAAAAATTAAATCAGCATGAATTTTTAGACGCGCCAATGGCATTAAATGCTAAAGTGAAATTTAATAATGTTAGCTATCGCGAAAAAATCAAACCCTATGTGTATTTGGTTAATGGTAAAGCTTTGGTTACCAATAAGGAATTAAGTTTTAATAATTTGCTGCTAAAAATGGATGGCGGTATTTTTTCTCTGAAGGGCTCAGTGGATAATTTTGTGAACTATGCATTGGGGCGCACAAACGGATTTAAAGCCAATCTTACTGCAACTACTAATTATTTTGATCTGACAGCTTATGTAGTTAAAAAAACAGATACTATCCTTTCATCGAAATCAGGTAATGAGCAGAAAATGCAGGCGGTGAACGATGAAAGTAATTTCGAATTCAATGTAACATTATCGGCAAAAAAATTATTGATTAGAAAAGTGGATGCGTCCAATGCATTTATTGACATGCATTATAAACAAAAATTACTTGAGTTAAAATCATTAAAAGTTAATACCTGTAATGGTAGTTTGGCTGCAAAGGGAACTATTTATGATCTGCATAAAATAGATGCTACTGTAACTACCGAAAGCATTAATGTAAAACAAATGTTTGAACAGTTTGAGAATTTTGGACAGAAGGCCATAGAAAGCAACAACCTGGAAGGAAATATTTTTTTAGATGCAAAGGTACAAATGGATCTTGATGAAAAAATGGAAGTAATAGGCAAAACCATAAAGGGCCAGGTGAATTTGAAACTGAAGAATGGACATTTAATTGATTACGAACCTTTACAAAAAATTTCAAATTATATATTCCGGAACAGGGATTTTCAAAACATTTCTTTTACAGAAATTGATGAAACATTTTATGTTGATGGATTTAAAATGGATATCGAAGAAATGGAAATTGCTTCCAATGTTTTGAATTTGTTTATGAGTGGCACCTACCATTTTAAAGAGCATTCTAATATTAACATTTTAATACCATGGAATAATTTAAAGAAACGAGGTAAAAATTACATCCCAAAAAGCTCGGGGCAAACCGCCGAAAATTCAAAGGGTCTGAAATTGAATTATTCAGGTTATCCCAATAAGTTAAAACTGAGTTTAGGCAACAAATAGTTTGCTTTTCAGCTTGATTTACTTATTTTTATGAAATCTAAATCCTTTCAAATGAAAAAAATATTGCTTTTTGTATTTTCTGTATTTTCACTTATTTCTTTTGCCCAGTGGTCAAATCATTCATTTGTACACGGAGGTTTAACACGTAATTACAGAATTTATGTACCAGCGATCTATAATCCCGCTAATTCGGTTCCACTGATTGTTGCTTTACATGGTTTGGGAGATAACATGACTAATTTTAGTGGTGTTGGATTTGATGCTGTTGCCGATACCGCTAATTTCATTAGTGTTTATCCACAGGCTATTGCCGATCCTAACTTTGGAACAGCCTGGAACTCGGGAGCAGGCGCTTTTGGGTTTTATCCAAATGTAACAGTTAATGATGTTGACTTTATAAAATCATTGATCGATACCGTTTCGGTTCATTACAATATTCATCAAAGTAAAATTTTCAGCACTGGCTTTTCTATGGGCGCCTTTATGACTAACCGTCTGGCTTGTGAGCTTTCTAATAAAATTGCTTCATTTGCCAGTGTATCCGGCACTATTGGCTCAGGCATTACCTGCACGCCTTCAAGACCTATTTCTATTTGTCATTTTCATGGTACTGCTGATGCAACCATTAGTTATACAGCTAATATGTACGGAATGAATGCTCAGCCACTGGTTAATTTTTGGGTAGCTAATAATAGCTGCAATACAACGCCGGTTCATACAAACCTGCCTGACGCTGTTCCGGGTGATGGCTATACCATTGAACACGATGTTTATTCGGGAGGAGCAAACGGAACAGTAGTAGAACATTTTAAGGTAAATAACGGACCACATACCTGGTTATATATTCCGGCAAATGATATTGACTATTCAACAGAGATCTGGAAATTTTTTATGGATAAAATGCTTCCAGCGCCTGTTGGTTTAACAGAATATACCCGTCTCAATTATGTAAAAGTATTTCCTAATCCGGCATCAGGTTCTTTTATGATCCTTCAAACCGAAGAAAATAGTATTCATACTGTCGAACTACTTGATATAACAGGAAAAATAATCAACCGGGAATCATTTTCCGGGAGTACTCTAAGCGTAGACATAAGTAAGTATGCTACTGGAATCTATTATTTAAAATGCTTTTCCAAACAAGGCAGTCTCATAGGATGCCAGAAAATTTCTGTCCAATAATCTTAACAATCTGGTAACATTCATCTTAACTTAACTTTAACTCTGTTGCGTTAATTTGCAATGTGAAAAAGGAGATCATACTTATTGTTATTTTAACTGTATTTGTTTGTGTACTGGGTTTTGCAGGCGAAATGCCAAAGCCCATTAAAACAAGATCGGTTATATTAAGTGGTAAAGTTATTGACCCAAAAAACAATGAGTATTTGGCAGGCGTTAAAATTAATTGTGCAAACTGCCAAAAAACGGTTTACTCTGATCTTGATGGAAAGTTTTTTATCTATCTTGAAGTAAGCACTACTGAAAATTTAACATTGGAATTTTCACAAGTTGGATATTCTTCTAAAACGTTTAATTTGCAAGATCTGCAAACCAATTCCGGTAACTTATCCATCGATTTAATCTCTGAATAGGCACATTTCAATGTAAAGTTAAGGTTAAGGTTTTGTTATCCTTGCAACAATTTTACGTAAACTTCTGTATAATTGTATGAGAAATCACTCATTGGTTTCTGAGTTCTAACAATTTAATACAGGAAATTATGAAAAACCTCATCTTATTATTCTGCCTTTTTCTTGGAAGCATAGCTTTATCACAGGATATTAGTTTTGATAATGGTACTTATACCAAAAATCAATCAGCATATACAGGCAAACATATACTTTATTACGCAAATGGCGCCGTTAAAGAAGAGTTAACTATTAAAGATGGTAAACTAGATGGAGAATCGGTTAAGTATTACCAAAACGGCCAAAAAATGGAAGTAGGTCAGTACGAAAGTAACCTGAAATTTGGTTTATGGACACGTTTTAATACAAGCGGTGCGGTAATAGCAGAAGCGCGTTACAAAAGCGATAAAAAAGACGGAGTGTGGATGGTTTACGATGACAAAGGGACTAAGCTATTTGAAATGCAATATAAAGACGGCGAAAAAGTAGGAACCTGGACCCAGTGGGATGAAAGCGGAGCCGTTGTAAAAACAACTGATTACGCTTCTATGTAGTTTTGGTATTTAAAATTAAAAAGCCGGTTACTGATAGGTAACTGGCTTTTTTGTTTAAAGTAATTCCTAAACCTTCACCCCAATAACTAAAATATCATCTACCTGTTCCAGTTCACCTTTCCAGTTATTGATGGTATCCGAAAGCGCAATTTTTTGTTCTGAAAATACTTCTGATGAATTTTGCACCAATATTTCTTTGAACTGTTTGTGCATGAATTTTTTTCCATTGACTCCGCCAAACTGATCAGGGTATCCATCCGAGAAAGTGTAAATGCAATCGCCGCCTTCTAATTGGATAGTATTGCTGGTAAAAGGTTTGTAGTCGTGATAAAAACCACAAGGTTGTTTATCTGCTTTATAGACAGTCAGGTTTTTTTCTCCGTTCTTTTCCTTTACAATATATAAAGGATTATTAGCGGAAGCATAAGCTAATTCTTTTTTGGTTTTATTAATGGCGCAAACAGTTACATCCATTCCATCTTTACTTTCACCAAAATTCCCATTTTGTTTTAAGGTGCTGATAATTTTATCACGCATCAGGTTTAGTATCTGCCCCGGATCTGTAACGCGTTTCACTTCAATGATATCGTCCAAGTAAGACATGCCCAACATGGTCATAAATCCCCCCGGAACACCATGTCCCGTACAATCGCCGGTGGCATAAAATATCAGATCGCCTTTTTCGTAAACCCAATAAAAATCGCCACTTACAATGTCCTTTGGTTGAAACAGTACAAAGCTGTCTTTAAAATGTTTGTTAAATACATTTTCAGTTGGTATCAAAGAGCGCTGAATACTACGCGCGTAATTAATACTATCTGTAATTTCTTTTTTCTGAAATACAAGTTCCTCGTGTTTCTCTTCGATCAGTTCTTTTGACTTTGCCAATTCCAAACGGCTCCTGATCTCTTTATAAGTTAAGCGGTAACGGGTTCTGATAAGGAAAACAGAAAATATCAATACAGTTAAAACCAACAATCCTCCGTTTGTAATAAATTCATCAACGGTTAAAGGACTATAGGCCGCATAAAAAATAATGTTACTGATAATGGTTGCAAATAAAAGTATAATGGATAATTTAAAATCCCATAACACTAACATCCCTACACCAATAAACAAAACCATATAAGCAAAAGCATGCTTTTGTAAATGCGGAATATCCATCAAACTCCACATATATGCATTTTGCAGAGAGATGCCTAATACTAAAATAAAAATGCAGGTGTAAATACTGATCTTTAAAATATCTTTAAAAGCCAGGGCTATTAAACTGATACCGGAAACTACAATTCTAAATATCAGAAATGGGATCCAAAATTCCCTAATACTTAAATAATCACCCAGAAACCAAACCAGATTTAAAGCGATGCCTATCCAACAAGCAATAACATGCGCTTTTTCGGTGGACTTGTTAAATTCTTCCCTTACTAAGCTTTCAGGTATAGTGGTTTGCTCCATTAGAAATCTAATGTACAAAAAAATTACAAAAATGCAAATAAACTTACCTCAGTTACGAAACGAAAGGTTTTTAAACAGATGCTTCTTTGTATTTCTCCATGAAGGACATCGACGTTTTCATCATTTCGGTAGAGCCTAAAAATAAAGGCGTACGCTGATGCAATTCCGTAATATCCAATTCCATGATACGCTTATAGCCATTAGTAGCAACACCGCCTGCTTGCTCAATGATAAAGGCTAAAGGATTACATTCGTATAACAAACGTAATTTACCATTTGGAGATTTAGTAGTTGTAGGATAGATGTAAATACCACCTGTGATCAGGTTGCGGTGAATATCAGCAACACCCGAACCAATATAACGACTTGAGTAAGGACGACTAGTCACTTTGTCTTCTTCCTGACAATATTTAATGTATTTTTTTACGCCTTCAGGGAAGTGTAAATAGTTTCCTTCGTTGATAGAGTATGTTTTTCCATCTTTAGGCATTTGCATGTTTGGATGTGATAAGCAAAATTCGCCAATGCTTGGATCTAATGTAAATCCGTTAACTCCTTTGCCTGTTGTATAAACCAACATAGCCGAAGAACCGTAAATGATATATCCTGCGGCAATTTGCTCGGTACCACGTTGCATAAAATCTTCGTGAGTTCCCGGTCCGTTTAAGCTGGTACGACGATAAATAGAAAAAATAGTTCCGATAGAAACGTTCACATCAATATTTGATGAGCCATCCAATGGATCCATAGCTACCACGTAACGCGCATTTTTTGAGATCTCGGTATCAATAGGAATAATGTCTTCATTCTCTTCACTGGCAATAGCACAACATTCGCCACCCGCTTTTAAAGCTGCAATAAATTGATCGTTTGCAAAAACGTCCAATTTTTTAACACGCTCACCTTGTACGTTCGTATCACCTGTTTCTCCTAATATTTCTACAAGTCCGGCTTTGGTCACTTCTCTGTTCACTATTTTGGCAGCAATAGCAATGTCTCTTAATAAGCGGGATAATTCGCCTTTAGCAAATGGAAAATCGTTTTGTTTTTCAATGATGAACTGGCCTAAGGTTTTTGCGTACATGGAGTAATATTTTTAAGGTTAATGATCTTGTTTTTTCAAGCTTTTGCTGTTATGCAAAGGTAAAGTTTATTATTTACACAAAATTAAAAAAGTGCTCCGATTTAGGAAGCACTTTTTGGTATATTTCAGATAATATTATTTACTGTATTCGTCTTTTAAGAATTCTCTCCAGTCGCCAAGGTTCGAAATTACCTGTATTTGGCGGTAATGCAAATGAAACTGTTCTTCATTTTCCTGTGAGTTTAAAATGCTTAATCTGTATTTATCAAAATTAGCCAGGGCGTATTTTTCTTCCGCCGACAGTGATTTACCGCTAAATTCTTTATCTCTCAGGTCATTGATACTTTCAGCTCCGCCAATATCCTGCTTGCTGAAAAATCGTTTCGCTATGTCATTCTTAAAGTCCATCAATCTCAAAGATATGAAACAGATTGATTAAATTAGCATTTTAAACTACTCTGTTGCTAACAAAACGATGTTAAGATCAAAACGTATAAGTTGTTTGTGTGTGTTGCTTTGTTTTGTTGCTCAACTACACTCTCAGCATGATATCAGCAAGTATGAGATACGCTGGGCATTCTTCCATCCTTTTGCAGTCGTTAAAATCAAAGGGCGTTTAAAGAAAGCCATGATCGTTTATCGCGAAATAAAAGACTCTAAACAACTCGATGGTTTTGAAAGTGGAGGTACACTGGATGCATTTAGACATTCTTTTTCGATGGCTTATTTGGCTCAGAAGATCAGGGTTAAAAAATTAAGAAAACTGGGAATAGCTCACGAAAAAGGAAATAAACGTAAATTTGAAAAAAATAAGCTGGAGGAAGGAGAAAGGGCAGATAGTTTGGCTTGTGAAATGGATCTTAGAAACAACGAATTGGGTTTTTTGGTGGGTAACAACTATAAAAAGTTGAAAATTGATGAATTAAAGCTCGAAATGCTCTCTCAAATCAAACAAGGAAATGCCTGGATTTTAAAGAAAAATGATAAAAATGAATACGTTTCATGCGAAAATGAGCTAATTATTGTCAATAATTACAAAAATCAGTGGTTTTTACCGAAGTGCCTTATCAGAAGCAATGAGTAGCGAACAACGTGAAAAGCCCATAAAAGTATTCTTTTAAAAAATGCCCTGTTTTTTTGTGTTTTGTTGATAAGATTGAAAAAAAGTGTATATTTGCCGTCCATTTTGGGAAGAAGTTATGGGTAAGAGTCAGTACAAAATACAGTTTGGCGGTTTATCAATGGGGGAACACCAATTTGAATTTGACGTTAAAGGAAAGTTCTTTGAGCAATTTAGTGAAAGTGAAATAACCGAAGCCGATATACAGGTAAAGGCCAATTTAGTAAAACAAAATACGCTGATGCATATTTTATTTACTTTTGAAGGAACTGTAAAATTGAGCTGCGACCGTTGTTTGGTTGATTATGACTGTCCCATCTTTGGGCAGGAAAAATTAGTGATCAAGCATGGTAATCCTGAAGAAAGCAACGATGAAATATTGGTGCTGAAAGAAGGAGTTGATGAAGCCAACTTTGCACAATACTTATTCGAATACATCGAATTGTCTATCCCAAGCCGTAAAGTGCCTTGCGAAGATGAAGAAAATGAGATCGATGTTGACTGCGATGAAGATACTTTAGCTAAATACAACGAACTAAAAATAGAAGAAGAACCGAGTGAAAATCCTGAATGGGATAAATTAAAGAATATAAAGTTTAACAATAATTAAAATTAAATACCATGCCTAATCCAAAACGAAAACTATCCAGATCCCGCAGAGACTCTCGTCGTGCAACTTATAAAGCACCTACAATGACGATTGCTAAAGATACAACTACAGGTGAAGCACACTTATTTCACCGTGCACACTGGTTTGAAGGGAAACTTTACTACAAAGGAAAAGTAGTAATGGAAAAAGCAGTAAAAGCTTAATTTTTTTGAATCTTAATACATTCAAAAACCTTCTCGTGAAATCGGGGAGGTTTTTTTGTTTAAACTTATAAGACCTGTTAGGTTTCAAAAACCTGACAAGTCTGCAAAAAAATATGTCGGACAACTCAACTAACAACACCAACTGCCAACGCTGTCATCAACCATTTATTTGCAATGCTGCAGATATTGCAGCCTGTGATTGCTCAAAAATTCAGTTGTCGTTTGAGGAAACCCAGTACATTGTAAAGCAATATTCTAATTGTGTTTGTAATACTTGTTTATTACATTTAAAGGATGAATTTTTAGTACGTAAATGATCTTCTCCTCCTATAGCAATATTATCAGTCCGCTTGGTTTTTCTACTAAAGAGAATTATGAGGCTGTTATCAATTCTATCATTGGCGTAAAAAAAGTAAAACTACCTTTTTCACAAGATGAGTTTTGTGTTGCGAAGATCAACGATAATAAAATCCAGCAGCATCTTTCTGAAATTAAAAATGCGGACGCACACACAAAACTTGAGCAGCTAAGTATTTTATCTATTCAGGACGTTTTAAATCAGAGTGGCATTGATCCTAAAGATGATCGTACACTATTAATTTATTCTACAACAAAGGGTAATATTGATATTCTGGAGAATACTTACAAAAACATTGATCCGAAAAGAGTTTATTTATCTGTATTCGCAAAGCATTTACAATCCTATTTTCAATTGGCACATACTCCTGTTGTGTTGTCAAACGCATGCATTTCAGGTATTCTGGCCATAATAATTGCCAAGCGGTTTATTGAGCAAGGTACCTATGATAATGTATTGGTGTGCGGTGGAGATATTTTATCTGAATTTACGATTAGTGGCTTTAAATCATTTAATGCATTAAGTTCTGAACCAAGTAAACCATTTGACGCAAACAGAATTGGAATTAATTTAGGAGAAGCAGTTTCAACTATTTTGATCACTAATAAAAAGGAATTAGCCAAACCATACAATACACAGATCTTTAGCGGAGCTTCTGCCAACGATGCCAATCATATTTCAGGTCCGTCACGTACTGGTGATGGCTTATTTCAATGCTTAAAGGAAACCTTAAAAGACAACAATCATGAAATAGGGTTTATTTCGGCACACGGTACAGCAACGCCATTCAATGATGAAATGGAATCAATTGCATTTGACAGAGCAGGTTTGCATACGGTCCCTGTAAACAGTTTAAAAGGTTATTATGGTCATACACTGGGAGCCGCAGGAGTTTTGGAAACGGTTTTGTCTTTAGAATCACTGAATCATCAACGCTTAATAAAATCTGAAGGCTACGAATCAAAAGGATTTAGTGGGAACATTACGATGATTGATGCACATAGTGAAAAATCATTTACATCATTCATCAAAACAGCTTCCGGTTTTGGCGGTTGCAATGCAGCAGCTTTATTTAAAAAAATTAATAGTTAAGAACATTGAGCAAGATCATCTCATACGCACACATAAAACATAACCAGGTTTCAGTTAATGGTGAGATCGTATTTCAAACTGAATCTTCATTACCATTGTCCGAATTTTTATCAGAAACCTATAAAACCCTTGGAGTTAGCTATCCTAAATTTCATAAAATGGATCAGCAATGTAAGCTTGGTTTTTTGTGTGCTGAATTTGCCTTGAAAGGAATTGATTTTTTAACGGCGAACGATCTTTCAAAAACAGCTATCGTATTATCTAATGCTGCCTCAAGTTTGGAAACCGACAGGGCGCATCAGAATTCTATTGCTGATAAATCAAATTACTTTCCTTCACCGGCTGTTTTTGTATACACTCTGCCAAACATTACTATCGGAGAATTGGCCATCAAACATAAAATTACAGGCGAAAACGCCTTTTTTGTTACTGAACAACTCGATGCAGGCTTACTGGTTGAATATACTAAAATGCTTTTAAGTAGTGATACAGAGGCTTCTATTACAGGTTGGGTAGAGGTTGACTGCACTAGTTTCGAAGCCTTTATTTTTTTAGTTCAAAACTCAGAAAATATAAATAAAAACAGTATTTTTAAACCTCTTAATCAAACAAGTGTTATAACAATATACAATCAAACCAGATGGACGCATTAATAGAAAAATTAAAAGGACAAATTATCGAACAGCTTAACTTAGCTGAAGTAAAACCTGAAGAGATCAATCCTGATTCTCCATTATTTGGTGAAGGTTTAGGGTTAGATTCTATTGATGCTTTAGAGTTGATCGTATTGTTAGAAAAACACTATGGCATCAAGATCCAGGATCCTAAAGACGGAAAAACGATTTTCCAGTCTTTAAGAACAATGGCAGAATATATTAAGTCTCAGGGTAAATCTTAGTATTCAATTGTCTCAAAAAGTTTATATAACCGGATTAGGAATGATCTCGGCTATTGGAAACAATGTGCCGGAATCGCTCGCGTCTCTTTCTAATTCCAAAACAGGCATTGGAAAGATCAATCATTTAACAACGCGTTATAAAGACGAATTTTTAGCGGGAGAAATAAAATTATCGAATAAAGAATTGGCCGATCTGGTCGGAGATCATAATCCCGAGCTAAACCGCAATTCATACATCGCTATGCTGGCAGCCAAAGAGGCTGTTTTAAATTCAGGGATAGATACAAATGATGGTTTGCGAACAGGAATTATATCTTCTACTACGGTAGCAGGTATGAGTAAAACTGAACTTTATTATAAAGATCTGTTTGAAAGTGATGAGCACCTGGGTGTACTGGATACACATGATTGTGGCGACAGTACTGAACGCATTGCTGATTATCTGGGAAATGTAGACTATGTTACTACTATTTCAACCGCCTGTTCATCGGCTGCTAATGCTATTATGTTGGGTTGCAGAATGATCAAGCACGGGTTATTGGATAGGGCAGTAGTAGGCGGTGTAGATGCTTTATCAAAATTCACATTCAATGGATTCAACACATTAATGATCCTCGACAGAGAATGGTGTAAACCTTTTGACGAGAACAGGAAAGGATTGAATTTGGGAGAAGGCGCAGCCTTTTTAGTGATTGAAGGAGAGAACGCTTTGAAAAAACGGTCAGGAAAAGCTTTAGCTGAAATTGCCGGTTACGCTAACACCAATGACGCATATCACCAAACAGCATCATCGCCCGAAGGATATGGCGCTACAGAAGCCATTAAACAAGCTTTGGAAATGAGTGGACTGAAACCGGGCGACATTGATTACATTAATATGCATGGCACAGGAACACCAAATAATGATATGTCTGAAAGCATGGCAACAGTTGCCGTATTTGGAGATAAGGTTCCAAAATTTAGTTCAACCAAAGCATTTACCGGCCATACTTTGGCTGCCGCCGCCAGTATCGAAGCCGTTATATCGGTTCTATCCATACAAAACAGTATGATATTCCCGAACCTTAATTTTACAACGCCAATAGAAGGGATGAATTTGATCCCGGAAACCAAATTGGTAAATACCCCGGTTAATACAGTACTTTCCAACTCTTTTGGGTTTGGAGGTAATTGTTCATCTTTAATCATTAAGAAAGCATAATTTGATAAAGGCTTACATAGACGGAACAGGGTGTATCTCAGCACAAAACTCTATAGATAGTGAATGGTTCTTTGATCCAATCAATTCTGCTAAAGTGGATTACTTTGATGCTGTTGAGCCTTCCTATAAGGAGTACATTGCACCTAACTTGTTACGCCGAATGGGCCGTGCTATTAAAATGGGTGTGGCAGCTGCTAACCTTGCGATCAAGCAAGCAGAAGCCAAAAAAGTAGATGCTATTATTACCGGAACAGGTTTAGGTTGTTTTGAGGACAGTGAACGCTTTTTGTTAGCCTTATTAAACAATGATGAGCAATTTTTAACACCAACTTCTTTTATTCAATCAACTCACAATACAGTTGGTTCTCAAATAGCATTGATCATGAAATGCCATGATTATAATTTTACGTATGTGCACCGTGGTTTTTCGTTCGAAAGCACGTTGCAGGATGCTATGATGTTGTTTGCAGAAGGCAAGGAAACTATATTGGTGGGCGGTATCGAAGAACATACACCTAATTTTATTATTTTAAATCGAAAAGCGAATAAATTTCAGCAGCAACATATTGGTTCAGCTTTTTGGACATCAACCACTCCGGGTATTCAAATGAGTGAAGGCACTGCTTTTTTTGTGCTGAATAAGAGTAAGAGCGAAAAAAGTTTAGCAAGTCTGGACGGTATCCAAACATTGTATAAACCAAAAACAGAACAAGAGATCTTAAATAAACTGACAACATTTTTAAAAGCTCATTCTTTAACCTTATCGGATATAGATGTAACTTTAATGGGCTTTTGTGGCGATGTAAATTTTGATGAAAAACTTCAAAAACTATTGCCGGCTATTGAAAAAGAATCGCTGGCAGCCTGCTTCAAAAATGTTTCCGGCGAATATCATACTGCGTCAGCATTTGCTATGTGGACAGCGACAAAGCTCATCGAGAAGCAACAATTGCCTAAAGTATTAGCTATTTCTGATAAAACACCTTCAAAAATAAAACGCATTCTAATTATCAATCAGTACCTGGGAATTAATTATTCTTTTAGTTTATTGAGTCAATGCTAAGGTTTTTACCTACAACCATCATTTTTATTTTAGGCGTAGTTGCCTTTTTTTGTTTACAGTCAACACTTTATTTAAGTTACTGGTACTTGGTTATCTGGATCAATCTATTTGCTTTGATTCAGTTCTGTGGCGCCTACTTTATCGGACTGAATTTTCATTTAAAATCCATCAATTCTTTAAATACAACTGAAAAAAAAATACTTCTGACTTTTGATGATGGCCCGCATACAAACACCACTAAAGTCTTGGAGGTATTAAAAAAATACAACGTGAAAGCAGTGTTTTTTATCATTGGAAAAAATATTATGGGTAATGAGCGAATCATGCAACAAATAATTACAGAAGGGCATTTGATTGGAAATCACAGCTTTTCTCATCATAACTGGATAGATGTTTGGCCGACACAAAAAGTAACCGAAGACCTTGCAAGTTGTCAGAAATTAATTCAGGAATATCAACCAGGTTCAAATTTATTTCGCCCACCTTACGGCGTTACCAATCCTAATATAGCTAAAGCACTTAAAACTTTAGGTTTGCGATCCATAGGTTGGAATGTCCGCAGCTATGACACGTCTATTAAAGATGTAGAAAAAATAAAACAACGGGTGACCTCAAACTTAAAACCAGGTGCTATTATTTTATTGCATGACCGCTTGGAATTTATGCCCGAACTATTAGAAACATTGATTCCTGCCATAAAACAAAAAGGATATGGTTTTTCTTTACCTCAGTAGTTTAAAGTAACCCGTTTTCTGGATTGGTTCAGCATCTGAGTATGTTTCTACTTCTGCCTGATAAACATAGGTTTCCATATTTTGAGGAACTCCTTTATAAAACCCATCCCAACCCGAATTCAGATCTGTAGTTTCATAAATTAACTCACCCCACCTGTTATAAACCCGGAAATAATTTAATTTTTTAAGCCCCCAGCCATCTACATTAATAAGATCATTAATGCCATCACCATTTGGTGTAAATGCAGTTGGCACATCTACACTGCTTTTATTTTCTATATAAACGGTATACGTATTTACTCTCTCAAAACAGCCATGAGAATCGGTTACTTTAACGGTATAAATAAATTCAACTGTTGGCGATGCAACAGGCATAGGACAAGTTACACAGCTTAAATAATCTACAGGAGTCCAGCTATAACTAAAACCTGTTCCGGCAAACCCGGGTAGTGTTGCAGTTTGTCCAATTACAATGGTTGTGTCCCAAGAAATGGCAAGCGGCGGTTCCTGTATAGTTAACAGCAAGGTGTTTGTTCCAACACATCCATAAATATTGTTAGCTGTTACCGAAAACAAAGTGGTTGTGCTTAAAGTAGCTACAGGATTCGAAATATTAGGATTACTTAGTCCAAAAGCCGGCGACCATGTATAGGTTGTTCCTCCACTCACATTTAATTGTGTTGGTTTATTCTGACAAGTATCACGCCCATTTAAACTAAGTAATGGAACCGGGAAGATCTGCATTGTTTTTTTAAGTGTATCCTTACACCCGTGGGCGTTATCTAATATCGCTAATGATACGGTATAAGTTCCAGGAGAGGTATAAAGATGCGAAGGTGTGCCGGCTGAACTCGTTGCTCCATCCCCAAAATTCCAGTTGTATGAATTAGCATTTAAGGATAGATTACTGAACACATCTGTAGTTCCAATGCAATGGGCTGTGTCTGCCAATAATAGTTCATTATTCCTATCAAAGTCTGCTATAACCTGGTAAATATTTATTGGTTTAACTACCGAAAATTTACAAGCCGAATCGGCTGTGTAGTAAGTAAGAGAAACATTAGTACTGCCTCCTGGTGGATGATAATTATAGATGTGAGAAATTGGAGACTGGGCGGTTAAATTATAATCTGTACCATCTCCAAAATCCCAACCCCAAACAAATACATTAGTACTATCTTTTATGGTAAAATTAATGGCTTCGCCTTTACAGATATTTATTTTAGATAAATTGAAATCTGCATCTGCATCGTAAACTTTAATAGTTTGTTTAGTTGTATCGCAACAGCCAAAAGGAGTACAGTTAATTAATGTAACTGTATAATTGCCAGCTGCAACATACGTTGTTCCTACTATGGCGCTATTAACTACAGGACCGCCACCCGCGCCAAAATTCCAGTAATGTGCCTGAGGAGAATATGGCGAAACAGTATTGTCTGAAAATAATACCGTAGATCCTGCGCAGGCGTTTTGTTTGGTAGAATCACTTGTATTGGTATATGAGAAAACAGCGTTTGGATAATTTTGCACCTGTATCACATAAGGCATTGAGTTTGCTTTACAACCCGCAGCATCAGCAGATACTAAAGTAACACTATAGGTTCCACCCGTGGTATATGAATGGGCTACATTCATAGCAGTGGTTACCTGTATAGGTGAGCCATCTCCATAATTCCATGTATAAGTATTAACACCAGCTGCTGTTGTAGATAAAGATGCTGTCTTACCTGCACATAATTGAAAAGGTGAGGCAATAATATTTGGTGCAAAAGGAGCATTCATTACTACCGGGTAAGTTTTAGTATCCGAACAACCATCAGCATTAGTTACCGTTAACGAAATAATATAAGTGGTTGATGGTGGATTAGCTGTTGTATATGTATGAGTAGCAACAGGCGTATTTACACTCGGACTTCCATCTCCAAAATTCCAATTGTAATTTGTAATAGTTGTATTTGAAGTAGCACTTTGTGTGCCTGTTAAACTGAAAGAAGGCATGCATCCAATCGTATTTGATAAAGTTGCATTGGTATTAACGTAACTTACTACCATCACTTTATTGCTTGTATCTCTACAACCGTTCACATCTTTAACTACAAGGGATATGGTTCGTGTTCCTGCAGGAAGCGAATAACTTGTAGATACATTGTCTGTGATCACTGGCGGAAGATTACCAAAAAGCCATATATAGCCCACACCACAAACACCATCTACATCCTGACTACCAGATGCACTATAGTTTGTTGGTACGCCAGCACAAGTAATCGACTGGCTTGTAATGGTTGCTTTTATTTCTCTTACCTTAACTTTTAGTGTATCATAATGTGGTAAACATCCTGTAGCTGAATTTTCCCCTTTCAGGATCACGTCATAATTTCCTGTAGTTGCATACGTATGAGATATCGTATGAGGACCTGATGCATAAACAGTATCTCTTTGCCCATCACCATACCTGATCTCGGCAAAAGCGGCATCTTGCAATAGTAAATTAAATTTTACTTTAAATACCGAGTCACAGCGCGTGAAGAATCGTCCTGAAACAATAGGCCCTTTGACTAAAACACCTGTTGGCAACGTTGTATCATGTTTGCAACCAAAACTATAGGCTGATAAAGTAAGAGAATGATTACCTGTATGACTATATTGCCAACTTGGATTAGCATCTGAAATACAATGTGAATAATAAGATGCATCTGATGTCAGGTGCCAGTGATTAACCGAATCGGCAAGCGGCGTTAAATTGGTAATTGAAACAGGCTCGTACGGACAAACCACACTTGGAGAAAATGAAAAACTGGTATGCGGTGGCGTGGCAACATGAATAGGCCATTTAAAAGAGGTGTCACGACAACCCAAAGTATTTACAACCACTAAAGTTGCATAATAAACGCCGGGTGTAGTGTAAGTATGTGTAACCAATGTATTTGTTCCGCCGGCGTTAAGCGGACTGCCATCTCCAAAGTTCCAGGTATAATTTGTAAGGGGATGAGAAGATTGGCTACTATCTCTGAATGTAACAGTTAATGGATTACAGCCACTTATAATATTTGTATGAAAGAAAGCTGTTGGCCGGTGAAGTGTATCAAGAGATTTAACGATCGTGTCTCTACATCCACCGGGACTAATTGCTATTAATGTTGCGGTTAAAGGTAAAGGTTGATAAATAGTATATGGATTTAAACTACCTTGAGTAAACGTGTATGTTGGATTGGTTAATGTAGAAGTAGTAGGACTGCTAACACCTGCAAATGCCCACGAATAGGCATTGGCCCCGGTTGAGGTATTATTATAATTAACTACCAATGGAGAGTTACAACTAAAAGGCGGTATGGCTGTAAAGTTTGCTACTGGTTTTTCAACATTAACCGTATACGTTTTAACAGCAGAACAGGAACCTAAAAAAGTAGTTGCAGTAATCGTAAATATCCCTGCACTGCCATATATATGACTAAATGTGAATGGAGGAAAAACAGTTTGTATCGGAGTTCCATCTCCAAAATTCCATTGAGTGGCATTGGAAACAGACGTGTCTTTAACCACAAAAAGCTTATTGTAGCAGGCAAAATTGCTAACTAGCGCTTTTACGGCAGGATTGGCTACATTAACCGTAACTGTTTTAGATTCGCTACATGAATTATTATCGGTACAGGTTAACACAACCGGAAAAGAGCCTGTGGTTGTAAATGTTACAGGCGGAGGATTGGCTGAAGTAGAAGAAGCCCCATTCAAATTCCAGCTATAGGTTAATGATGTACTGCCGGTTGTACTATTGCTTGTTGATGAAGAGCCACTGAATGTGGCGGTGAACGGAGCCACACAGGCATTTACAATAGCTGGTGTATTGGTAATAACAACATTTGGTTTGATAGATACTTTTATTAAGCCTGTTTTGGTAATTGAACTATCGCAACCATGCCCGTCTTTATATATCAATGTAACATTAAAAGTTCCGGGAATAGTATAAACATAATTCGGGTTTTGCAAACTACTTACTCCTCCGTCGCCAAATGACCATTGCCATTGAGGCGCAAACGGCCCACCGGTATTAACGGACTGATCGGTAAATGATACATTGAATGGTACACAGCCTTGGGTAACATTAACCGTAAAATTTGGAGTTGGTTTACCATAAGCAGTTATGCTCAACGTTTTTGTGGTTGCAACACCCGATACAATAGCTGTGTAGGTTGTAACAAAATTACCGGGGTTACTGAA
Source organism: Bacteroidota bacterium (assembly GCA_040386075.1). GTDB lineage: Bacteria > Bacteroidota > Bacteroidia > B-17B0 > Aurantibacillaceae > UBA4416. The sequence goes on along the minus strand of JAZKGE010000030.1, from coordinate 20,589 downwards.
AGTATGGGTAGGGTTGTTTAAATTAGAAAAGGTACCATCACCAAAAGCCCATTGGATGTTAGAAGCACCTGCTATACCTGTATATTGTACTCCAACTAAAGGAGCACATCCAACCGAAGGTGTAGCCGTAATATTTTGTGAACGTATTTTTAAGGATACACTGAGGCATAAAATAAATAAATAAATTACAGGGTTAAATTTATGCATCAGTACTTTTTTAGTATATTTACTTTAACAAATATAATTTTTTTTCTTCTAAAACACTAGTGATGCACTCAAGAATACTGACAATTTTCTTTTTATTTCCTTTATTTCTTGGAGCGCAATCAAGCTTTGAATGCGGCAATAAAATGACTCAGGCAGAATTACAATCACATTTTGCTAAAACACAAAGTTTGTCTTCTTTACTGCCGCATGACACTTGCTTAAACAGGGAATTATCGTTGGTTTTTCATATTGTATTGGATAGTATGGGCCAGCCAGGCGTTACTTTAGCAGATATCGACACATGCGTTGCTAAATTAAACAGGGTCTGGAAACCGATCTGCATTGGATTTAAAAGATGTAGTTTGAATTATGTACCGGATTATAATTACAACCAATGGACCAATTTGTATGAACCGGTTTTTTCGGGTAATTATTATGTAGATAATACGATAGATATTGTTTTAGTAGATAACATTGTTGTGCCGGCCAATGCTAGTGGTTATGCCAGTACCATGGGGCATATAGTAATGAATAAAAGCGTGATTTTAAGTAATACACCTATACATGAAATGGGACATTTATTTGGATTGCCACATACTTTTGAAACTTCAGGTGGTAACGAATTGGTTAGGAGAACAAACTGCTACTCATCCGGTGACGGATTTTGTGACACAGAAGCTGACTGTCATCCTGCGGGACAAGTTACAGGAGCTCATTGCGATTTTCAGCCTGGACCGCAAGATGCCAATAGTGATTATTATACGCCACCTTTAGATAACTATATGACTTATTTCAAGCCTTGCAGATGCAGGTTTACACAAGAACAATATAATTTTATGGCATTAACATTTATATTGGGAGGAACCCAATTACATTAAAATATTATACTGTTTTTCTGAAATTCCTACGGTTTAATCTTCGTCACCAAAATTCGTGATCGTTCCAATTACTTTAAAATCGGTTCTTCTGTTTTTTGCCCTTCCTTCGGGGTTGTCGGAGCCATTTTTGTTTTTATTAGGTGCTATAGGTTGAGATTCGCCGTAACCTTGCGGTTTAACCCTGTTCTTGTCAATTCCTTTACTTATCAAATAATTCACAACGCTTTCAGCACGTTTTTGAGACAGTTTCATATTATAATCTTCACTTCCTTTATCATCCGTATGAGACGACAATTCAATGATGATATCCGGGTTCAGGGTCATTATTTTCAGTAAAGTTGTATCGAGCGCAAGTATTGAACCCGGCATTAGTTCCGAGCGGTCAAATTCATAATTTATGTTTTCAAGTGTAATGGCTTTATTGGAGGATTTGGACAACAGGAAATTATTTTCGAAAGTTTTATCCTTAGCTTCATTTTTAGTGTCGATCACTGCTGCTGCGGTTGTATTTAAATAACCTGTTTTTTTTGCGATGATCTTATATTCCTGTCCAGCTTCAATGGATGTTTTATAATTACCGTCTTTATCAACCAATACGGATTTTATAAGAATAGGCTCCGGATACTTTTTGTCCACCACATAGATATCAACCATAGCGCTATCCAGCTTACCTGATGTGCTATTTCCTAATAGTTCTTTAACATTACCTGCTACAAACAAATGGATGTAAGAAGTTTGTTTGTGACTGTATATATCATCACAACAGGTAGCATTTTTTAATGATACACCACCTTTTCTATTGGACACTAAAAATCCTTCTTCCCTGTTCTTAGAAATTGTATAGTAAATATCATCAGCTCCGGAGTTAATCGGTTCACCAAGATTCTCAGCATTGGTCCATTTTTTATTATCGCCCAGCACTTTATAAATATCCAAACCACCTAATCCGCCCCAGCCTGCTGAACTAAAATATAAGGTTCGTGTATCATTGTCAAAAAACGGGGTCATTTCATCTTTTGCAGTATTGATCTTTACGCCGGCATTTTTTGGAGCTTTATATATTTTCTTTTTCTTGTCATACACAAAATACCAAACATCTAATCCGCCTTTGCCTTTGGGTTTATTGCTTACAAAATAAATAATTTCATTTCCTTTAGCAGGATCAATGGCTACGGCTGGTTGCGTACTTGTGTAATTTGGATTATTAATGGTTTTGTTTAATTTAACAGGCTCGGTCCATTCTCCGTTTACTTTTTCGGTTACATAAATAGCGCAAACAACAATGCCTTTCCAGTTAGGCTTGCAGGCTGTGTAATACATCTTATTACCATCTGGGGTAAATGTAGCATTTCCAACATTCTCACCGGGTTTATTATAAGTGCCTGCCATAAATTCGTTCTCAAATACCCATTCATTGTTTATTTTTTTAGCCGTATAAAATTTGCGGGTAGGAATATTTGCACTGTCTTCCCCTTCAGTTACATATTCCTTTTTATTGGTTCTTAGCGAAGCATATAAAAGAGTTGTTTCATCTAATGAAACTGGAGATAATTCTACATGGGCTTTGTTGATGGTAGTGTCGAGGTGTTGAACAACGAATTTTTGGGATTGATTAATGATCTTACTCACTGAATCACAAAAAACCACTTCTTTTTTTGCTTGTTTTTTTAAGGTCGTTTCAGGGCCTTTATATTCTTTCAGGAATTTTGAATAATGCTCTTTGGCTTTTGGATATTTTGCAGAGGTTTTACACATTTCGGCATAATAGTATAAGGCTAATGCGTTTTTTTCAGGGTCAGAAGTGTATGCTTTTAGATACATTTTTTCAGCTCTTTCATAATCTCTCACTGCGCGGTATGATTCGGCGAGTTTATATTGTACCTTACTATCTGATGGTAATCGTTTTAAATACGTTTCGTAGTAGCTTATAGCAGAATTGTTATCGCCCTGCATTACAAAGCTATTCCCTAATTTTTTAAGATCTTTAGTGGTCATACGTTGCATAGCAAGGCTATCGGTTTGGGCAAAACTACCGGCAGAACTTAGCATCAGTATGATTAATAGTCTAATAACGGTCACAAGGAATTTGTTTTTTTGAAATACGTGTATTTTTTCCTGTATAGATCAATGCAATTTCATAAGCACCCTTTGCAGATGTTGCTGTTTTTAATGGCGATACGTTTACATCATAACTAAATCCAATAGTATAATTACTATACTTAACACCTACATTTACAATAGCAGCATCCGAGATTCGTTTCACGCCTTTACGCCACATAAAGCCAGCAAAAACTTTGTTTTCAAAAAAACTGTTTTTACTTAAAGTGTATTCAAGGTTCATTCCAAAGATCCAATCATTTGCTTTAGTAGTTACGTTAACAACCATATTGGGAACAACAGCAATTTTTTCGGTTGCAAAATATCTCAGAGATGCAAAATAAATCTGGCGGATCGGGAGTTTGTTTTGATCCTTATAAAAAGATTCATTAGGACTATTTAAGTGAAAATAGGAGCCCCCGATCTCAGGTTCAAATTTTTTGATACGCCTGCTGGCATAAAAACCTGCATTCAAATCAAAGTAAACAGTACGTTGTTTTATAAATGGCTCATTGTTTAGCAATGTGTTATCAAAAGCACCTGAGTTCCAGTTTAATTGATTAGGATATGTATAGGAGTTAAAATCAACCGATTTAATGACAACGCCCGGTTGTATGCCGGCGCCTAATTTAAAACCTGCTATTTTTTTATGAAAAGCTCCCGACACAAAGATCTTATTGACATTTAAATTACCTCCCGATTTATCGCTAATAAAATAAATTCCGCCAGCCACATTTTGGTTGTATGGGTAAAAGTTCATGTCGCCACCAATAGAATAAGTATTGTAAGCCTTTGAGATCTCTCTCCATTGGCTTCTGTAATTACCCATGATGCGCCAATCGCCTTTGTAATTTCCTGTGTTGGCAGGATTCATGCTTAAAGGAGATAAATTATACATAGAGAAATGTATGTCCTGTGCCTGTAGACAGATCGAAAAACACAACAATCCAAAAAGTAGCTTTACCTTCATTAAACAAATATAATTAATTAAAGCATGTGTTTATGAGAAATGCCTTTAATTCTGAAACTAAAAGTAGGTTTAATACGGGCTTTGTTTTCTGATCATCTTTCCAAATAGTTTGGGTAAAAACCGTTTGATCTTTACGATCAGTAATTCTTTCCCACCAACAAAGATCTCTTCTTTATTGGCTATAATGCCAGAAATGATCTGTTTAGCACACTCTTCGGCACTCATAGCATCCTGGTGACTAGGATCCATTTGATTATGGGTCTTACCGCCACCAATCTCAGCATTAACAGATACATTGGTTTTTATTTTTCCCGGGCAGACCATCAATACACTAACTCCCTTTTTTTCGTTCTCTAAACGTAAGCTTTCAAAATAACCATGCAAGGCATGTTTAGCAGCAGAATATGTTGAACGTAAATAGAACCCAAATTTCCCCGCAATACTGCTCACCACTACTATTTTTCCATTGCCGTGTTTCAACATAAAAGGTAACACCGCTTTTGATAAATTCACAGCGCTGAAATAATTGATCTCAAACAACTGGCGCTCAGTTTCTATAGTCGTTTCAATAACAGAAGCGCGTTGACTTTGCCCACCGTTATTAATTAATATATCTATTTTTCCGAATTTGGAAATAATTGCCTGAGCATATTCTTTTACAAGTTTAGTATCGCTGAGGTCAAAAGGAATGATCAATGAATTGGCGGATGTTAATCCTGCAGTTTTTGCTACGCGAAACAACTCTCCTTCACGGCGCGCCGATAATATGATGATAGCATTTTGCTTAGCGCAGGCATATACCAATGCTTCGCCAATTCCAGAGGTTGCCCCTGTTATCCAAATCACTTTATTATTTAAAGCAGCCATTATTATTATTATTCTATCAATTTTATTACTTCTGTTGTTTTAATTTCTCTGATGCAATGACAATTCATGTTTTTTCTACAGTCTGAGCAATCTTTATCTAATACCAGGTAATTTGCGTTTACTCCAATTGGTTTCCAGCGCCCAGGGTGAATAGGACGCATTGGGGCGAACAAGCCAATAGCTTTTTTGCCAAGTGCCGAAGCAATATGTAGAGGCCCGGTACTGGCAGCTAGTAATACATCACACGCATTGATAAATGCTATAAATTGTTGTAACGATAATTTGCCTGTCATATCAATAGCTTCCGGATGCCTGGCGATCAAATCTTTTACTAATTCGCCTTCGTGTTGTGTGCCACTAATATAAACTGTAAACTTTGTTTTATCTAATTCACTAATGAGTTTCGAGAAATTATCCAGTCCCCACTCGCGGGCACTGCCTTTCGATTTTGGGTGAAGAATAATATTGATTTTTGAAGTATCGATCAGTTTTGCGTACTGCTCTTCTAGTTTCGCAACATGAGTAAAGCCATAGAAGGTAGCCAATCCTTCAATACTGTATTCTGTTTTAATATTTAGAGGCGCCAGTAATTTTGTGTTTAACTGAGCTTCATGCAGGTCGGAATTTTTACGGGAAAGTTTAATTTTTATATTACAGGTAAGCCAATGCCAAAGTCGGTTTGTTGTACCAATACGATTTTGTATGCCTGCTTTTTTAGCTAAGTGGGCAATGGCTTTTACAGGAAACACATGAATGATGTGTGTGGCATTTAATTTTTTAAAAACCTCTGTCTGTTCCTGTTCAGTAAGGTTTAAAATAGCATCGTAGCTTACAAATTCATCTACATGTTTTGATAAACCGATCACGTCCTTTGTGTAATTTCTTCCTAAAAAAATGATCTTACTATCAGGTAAGTGTTGTTTGATAATGCCAGCCATGGGTAAAGTTAATACCACATCACCAATGCTGTCTGTACGGCTGATAATTATAACAGGATTACTTTGCAAGTGCTTGTTGTTTATAAAGGTCTCTTATCTTTTTATATTTTAACCAGGTAGCATATGCCGAAATCTTTGAGATCAAATAACCTGCCTTGCCATCCAGGAAGCCTAAATGTAATAAATAATGATCGATAAATTTTGCAAGCGGATTGGCCACTAGTTTATACAAGGGCGCTTTTTTCCCTGATTCGACATAGGCTTTGGAAGCAATATTAGTAAAATACTCAACTTGTTTGTAATGATCCTCTAAAGTATAATAACTATAATGCAAAATGTCACCTTTAATATGCCTGGTGTTTTTGTCGCCTTCTCTGAGCTCATATTTGTCATGCGGATTAATGCCGGTCCATGAGCCTTTTCGGCTATCCCATAAGCGCATTTTTGTGTCAGGGTACCAGTTACAATGTTTTACCCAATGTCCGCAGTAATTGGTTAAACGATTCATGTAGTAACCATCATGTGTCCAGTATTGCTTTACTTCTAAAATCGATTTCTTTAGGGTTTCATCTAATGCCTCATCGGCGTCAAGCGATAGAATATGCGGATTACTGGCGTAGGTAATCGCCCTGTTCTTTTGCTGTATATGGCCATCGAAAGCGTGTTGATAAAACTTAACGTCAAACGACTCGCAAATTTCTTTGGTTTTATCCCTGCTAAAAGAATCAAGCACCACAATTTCGTCTGCAATATCTTTTACAGATTCCAGGCAACGGGCAATATTCTTTTCCTCGTTAAATGTGATTATGACTACCGATAACTGTGGCATGACGTAAATTTAAGATTTGTATAGATACAAACGAACTAAATCTTAAATTTGTTTCATTGAAAACAACCGATCTTAAAACACAGTCTAAACGGGTTATCATACTTGCATTTTTATTAAGTGCTTTAATGGTAATTGTATACATTAAATTATTTTCAGCTAATTTTATTAGTTGGGATGATGGTGATGTTGTGCTTAATAATAAAGATGTTCACCGGTTCGATCTCAAAGCTTTTTTTACCAGTTACTATGTAGGAAACTATGCTCCCTTGAGCATGATGGGCTTTGCTGTCGACTGGATGATCTTTCATGGAAATGCAGCCGGTCATCACGCAATGAGCTTGTTATTTCATGTCATAAATGGTTTTTTGGTATATTATTTATGCAATCTTATTTTAAAAAATAAATTAAAAGCACTGATATGTGCGGTTATCTTTTGTTTTCATCCTTTGCAGGTAGAGACTGTTGCCTGGGTGTCGGCAAAAAACAATTTGGTGTATAGCCTTTTCTTCTTATTAGGATTGATCTCTTACTCTAAATTTATTTTGGAACAAACAAAAAAACACTATCTGCTTGCTCTGTTTTTCTTCGTCCTTTCAGTATTAAGCAAGCCTTCTGCTATCTGCTTTCCTCTGGTATTGATCCTGTTGGATTATTTATTAAAAAAGGATTTGAATTTCAGATCCTTGTTCCTAAACAAGGTCCCTTTTTTAATCATTGCTTTTGTTTTGGGTATAGCAACAATTTACACACGTACCCAGGATAAATTCATTAATCAAAATCATGCTTATGCTGTCCACGAGCGTTTAGGCTACGCAGGTTACGCCATTCTGCAATATATTTATAAATTTTTGATTCCTGTTAACCTATCAGTGATTTACCCTTATCCACAAAATAAAACACTGAGTCTTATTGTAGGTTATGTAATCATTGTATTGTTTGTGTTTGGCTGTTACAAACTATATAGATCAAAATATAAAATGATTTTGTATGGTTTATTATTCTTTATGGCAAACTTATTATTGGTTCTGCAATTTGTGCCTTTTGGCGAAGTATTAACTGCCGATCGGTATATGTATTTACCCATTATTGGTTTGTCAATTATTACAGTTTCTATTCTTCCAGGTAAAGAAAACCATTTAAAAATCGCAACAGTGTTACTCGTTTTGGTTTTTGGGGCTATCACATTTATACGCGTTGCTGTATGGAAAAACAGTATTTCTTTATACACCGATATCATCAAAAAATATCCGCATTCGTTTGTAGCATTGAATAGTTTAGGGGCAGAGCACATGCTTAATAAAAATTATGATTTATCTTTACGTTATTTGAATGCAGCTATTAATGAGAATACGGAGTATTATAAAGGATATTATAACAGGGGTTTATTATTTGCACAAACAGAGCGAATGAAAGATGCCTTGAAAGACTTTGATAAAGCCATTGCTTTAAAACAGTATATAAAAGCGTATGTAGCACGTGCTAATGTGTTTTATACCATTAAAGATTTTCCTAAAGCTATCAAAGATGCGGAAACCGTGTTGAAAACAGATCCAAATAACCCTAAAGCAAATTATGTATTGGCTAATTGTTATGATGATCTCAACCAATTGGATAAAGCGATGGTTTATTACAACAAAACCATTACCATTAGTTCAGAAACCCCACTATTTTATTTAAGAAGAGCCATTGTGTATGGTAAAATGCAACAACTCCAAAACTGCATCACTGATTTAGACAGGTGCACAGCCCTTGATCCGAACTACGCCGAAGCATATTATTGGAAAGGTGTTGTAAAAGTAAACATGAAGCAAGATCCTTGCAGTGATCTGAAAATGGCAGTGAGTTTAGGCTTTGCAGATGCGCAACAGCCTTTATCCAATTATTGCAGATAAATTATTTCTTTTTGCCGGGACATTTTTTGCAGCGATCTCCTTTTTTAAATTCCTTACAGCAATCTTTCTTTTTTTTGCAGCAATCAATAAAAGGAAGCAATGGGCAGTTAAAATTTAACTGCATGGTCTTCTCGTATTTGAAATCATCTTTCACTGATCAAATTTGGAAAAATTACAAACCCGATACAATACCTCAAAAATGGTATTGGTCTCCAATAATTGTATTTATTTAGCAATAGTATTCGTTGTTTTTTTGTTTACTTTGTACACGTAAAACGTGAAGATACAAGCCTTAAATACCTGGATAACAAAAGACAAAGAACCGTTGATCATTGCGGGGCCTTGTGGTGCCGAAACCGAAGAACAGTTATTGCAAACCGCTAGGGAATTAGCACAGGAAGATCGCATTAAATTATTCAGGGCGGGTATCTGGAAACCACGTACACGACCGAATTCATTTGAAGGGGTAGGCGAACCGGGATTGATCTGGTTGAAGGAAGTGCAAAAGCAATTTGGGTTAAAAACCACCGTGGAAGTAGCTAATGCACAGCATACCGAATTGGCGTTAAAGCATGGTGTTGATGTGCTATGGGTTGGTGCCAGAACAACGGGTAATCCATTCAGCGTTCAGGAGATTGCCGATGTATTAAAAGGTGTTGATATTCCGGTTTTCATTAAAAACCCTATTCATGCTGATTTGCAGTTATGGCTGGGAGCAATAGAACGTTTCTCTAATTCCGGTATTACCAAACTGGCAGCTATTCATCGTGGATTTCATTATGCAGGCAAAACAAAATATCGCAATAAACCCTTATGGGAAATTGCTATTGAATTAAGAATATTATTACCCGAGCTTCCTATTATTTGCGATCCAAGCCATATTAGTGGTAATAGGGAGTTAATTCCTCATGTAGCTCAAAAGGCTTTGGATCTTGGACTTAATGGTTTAATGATCGAATCACACATTAATCCAGCGGTTGCTTTGAGTGATGCGCAACAACAGTTAACACCTTCAGCTTTGAAAGAACTATTGGGCAATCTGGTTTATCGCGAGAGTACTTCTCAAAATCCAGAATTCCTTGATCAGCTAAGTCAGTTCAGGAACATGATCGATGAAGTAGATGATGAACTGTTAAATGTGTTAAAGAAACGCATGAACATTATTGAACAAATTGGTCAATACAAAAAGGAACACCATATTACTATTTTTCAGCTGGAACGTTGGCAGGAAATTTTAAGAACCCGTCCGCAATGGGCAGAAAAATTGGGCATTCCAAGGTCACATACCGAAAAATTATGTCAGTTGCTTCACGAAGAATCTATTCGTATTCAAACAGAAGTGATGAATAAAAAACAGGATTAATCGTCCCGCCTGTTTCCCATGAATCTCCAGATATAATAAGCTAATGTTGCAATAGAGGCAAGTGCTGAAACGAAGTACGTGTAAGCAGCCCATTTCAACGCATCTTTGGCATCAGTATGTTCTTGCCCACGGGTAATTCTTGCTTCATCTAACCAGGCTAATGCTCTACGGCTGGCATCCACCTCCACAGGAAGTGTAATAATGCTGAATAAGGTAATGATACTTTGCAGAATGATAAAGATCAGTAACATACTGTTTGTTAAAGCCGGCATTGAAAATGCAATGATAGCAAGCCCAAACGTGAGAAAATTCATGATTGTTGAACTGATCTGGACAACCGGTACCAGTTTACTTCTCAATGTTAACCATTGATATGCCGTTGCATGTTGCACGGCATGTCCGCATTCGTGAGCAGCTACCGCTGCAGATGCTACATGGCGGCCATGGTACACATCTGTACTTAAATTCACTGTTTTGTTGCTTGGATTGTAATGGTCGGTTAGTTGTCCTTCAACAGAAATAACATTTACGTCATAAATCCCGTTGTCGCGCAACATTTTTTGTGCAATATCTTTTCCTAATAAGCCACAGCTTAATGGTTCCTGCGAATAAGCTGCAAATTTACTTTTTAGTCGGCTGCTCACAAGCATACCTATTCCTAAAAAGACAACACTGATAACTAATAATATTGGATCGAACATCATAATTTGTTTTATACTGGTTATTCAATTTAAATACCAGATCGGTAATTATGACAAATTATCAATAATGTATGACAAAATTAGTGTTAGATACGTTTCCCAAGAATTATCAATCCTCTTTCGGCATCTCCCATGTCAGCTATTTTGGGAAGATGGGCCCATTTTTCGAAACCCATATTATAAAATAATTTCAAACTGGGGTCATTATGATCAAAAATAAAACCCAATAAGGTTTTAATGTTTAATTCGGAGCAGGACGTAAATGCTTTTTGCAGGCAGGTTTTTCCTAATCCTTTTCCACGTGCGTCTTCTTCCAGGTAAATACTCACTTCAACTGTTCCATCATATGCAGGTCTTCCATAAAATGAATTAAAGCTCATCCATCCGGCATAAGTACCATCAATGGTTACGATCCACAAAGGGCGGCGGTTAGGTGAATGCGCATCGAACCAGGACTGTTTACTTTCAACGCTCACAGGTTCCAGATCTGCAGTTACCAAACGTGAAGTAACTGTTGAATTATAGGTTGAAACGATCTTCGCTAGATCACTTTGTTTAGCATGTATAAAGTCTACGATCATAGTAATTTAAAAACCCTTGAAATTACTAAATTTCAAGGGTTTAACATATTGTTTAAATTATAAACTTACAGCCTCTGCGTACAAAAACTATTCAATAATGATTTTTTTAGTTTGATTTTCATTTTCTGCTGTAATTCTCACAAAGTAAATTCCTTTAGCCGAATTTGTAAGATCAATGTCTCCTTCACTTTCTTTTTTCAAAATAAGTGATCCGTTTGAGTTATATACTTCTACCGATATTTTTGAGTATTTATTTTCTACAGAAACAAAGAACTTTCCCTGGCTGGGATTAGGATATAGTGATATATATTCTTCTCGTTCTGAATGGTTTAATCCTGTAACATTGTCATATTTCCATAACTCTGCGTTACCTGCAATATCTTCAGCCGAAAAAAACAACATCCCATTGAGTTCTGCAAACCATAATGGTTTCGAATCCCCTGCACCAGGATTAATATCACCCAGCATCACTGTGCCAGCATTGGTACCATCACTTTTCCATAATTCATTTCCGTTTGTACCGTTTGTGGCCTGAAAATATAAAGTGCCATTTATAGCTTTGAAAGAATAGCTGGCGGGAGGAGAAGATGGCAATGAATTGGCCGAACCTATATTAATATCTTTTACCATTGTAGTACCGGCACTTGTACCATCGCTTACCCATAGTTCAGCACCATTTACGCCATTGTTAGCACTAAAATACAGCAAATTATTCATTGCAGTTAAATAACTCGGTACCGAGTTGGCTGCGCCTGGGTTTATATCTTTTACCATAGTGGTACCGCTGTTTGTGCCATCACTTTTCCACAATTCCATTCCATTCGAAGAACTTAAAGCCAAAAAGAATAAGGTGCCATTCACATTAGTTAAGTATATAGGAGATGAACTTGAGCCCGGGTATATATCTTTTACTAACACTGTTCCAGCCGTTGTACCATCACTTTTCCATAATTCCCCATCTGCTCCCTGGAAAAATAAAGTTCCATTAACATCAGTGAGTTCAGCGGATACAGCATTTGCTAAAATTAGTATTGTTCCTGCGGTGGTGCCATCACTTTTCCATAAGTCATATCCTACCTGGAAAAACAAAGTCCCGTTAATATTAATTAGTTTTTCCGGAGAAGAACTTCCAGAACCTGCGTTTATATCTTTTACCATTACTGTGCCGGCTAAAGTGCCATCACTTTTCCATAATTCTTTACCGTTTACACCATCAGTTGCCTGAAAAAACAAAATGCCATTTAGATCTGTCATGTAACTAGGATTTGAGGCCGCAGTTCCGGGATTAATATCTTTTACCAGTATTGTTCCGGCGGTCGTGCCATCACTCATCCATAATTCGTTCTGACCATAAGCTGTTCCTAAACTCATAAATAAATTCCCATTTGACGATTCAAAATCATTGAAAAATGAGTGGCCGCTTGGTGAAACATTTTTCACCATCATTGTTCCCGCGGTGGTACCATCGCTTTTCCATAATTCGTTACCATTAGTGCCATCATTAGCAACAAGGTATATACTACCGCTTGAGTTCGTAATGTACGCTGGCCCTGATGAACTTGCTCCAGCCCTGATTTCTTTTACTAAAAGTTGTGCTATAGTGGCTTTATTAAAACCAAGTAAGAAACAAGTAACCGCTAAAAAAGTAAATTTTGTTTTCATGTGATATTTTATTTAATATTTATACAAACTTCCTAATAATATCATTTTTTAGAAATAGTACATATGTACTATATTTTTAGAATTCCCTTATTTTATTGATGTTTTTGATGATTTTGAAGATGCAAAATACCCTCGGTTGGGTATTAAAATGTATGTATATTTAGTGCTTTATTACGATGCAAATCCCCATAAAATATTTAGGTGCCTTTATATTGTCTGTCTTTTTTCAAACTGTAGTTTGTCAAAAAAGTATTAAGGACTTTTATGCAGTATCTAATGAACAATTCAATACAGGTAAATACGTTGAAGCGCTAAACACTAATCTGGAAGCGTTAAAAATAGTTGAACGAACCAATAGTTGTTTGGATATAGCTTATGGAAACATGCAGGTTGGGAGAATGTATTATTATCTAAAAGATAAACGATTAGCATTAAATACTTTTTTTGTCGCAAAAAAATATATTGATTCTTGCGGGATCGATTCTCTTAAACATAAGGTATATCATAATATTGGTGCCATGTATGTTGAATTGGGCAAGGCGGATTCTGCCTTATTGTATTTAAACAAATCATTGACAATACTTAGTTTAACTAAGCGTTATACCGAACTTGCCAGAATAAATTCAGTAATAGCTGATTTGCACATCAGCATTACATTCAACATTAAAGAGGCCGAAAAATTTGTTTGCCAGGCCGAAAAGTTCGCTGAATTGTCAGGCGACATGAAAGAAACAATTTTCGCGAAAATTAAACGCGGCGGGTTATACCGACGCCAGAATCTTCTAAATAAGGCATTTGTATGTTATGGAGAAGCATTGCAATCGTACGAAAAAATGAATTATATTGAAGGGCGTTTGTATATGCTTAAATCCTCTGCAGATGTTTTAGCGTTAAACGGAAATCCACAAGCACTGCACTATTATAATCGGTTTTATGCTTTAAAAGACTCTGTTTTTAAAGCAGAAACTGCAAGTAAAATTGCAGAGTACAAAACACTGTATAGCACAGAAAAAAAAGAAAAAGAAAATAAGTTGCTTCAACAACAAAATATGTTGCAACAATCTAAGATACAATCGAGGAACATTGCTATCGTTGGATTATTGGTTGGCGTTTTAATGATCATTATTTTTTTATTCTGGAGAGTAAGCGTTGTTAACTTAAAAAAGAAACAACGCGAACTAGAAGCAACGCAATTGCTTCAAAAGGAAAAGGAGAGAATCTCACGTGATTTACACGATAATGTTGGCGGACAATTATCGTATGTGCTATATTCGATAGAAGGAGTAAATATAGACAACAAAGAAAAGCGTTTTGAAGTGGTTTCTGATATAAGTGAATCAGTGAGAAGTGTTATCAGTAATTTGCGTGAAACGATATGGGCGATTAATGATGAAGCAATAAGCGTTAATGATCTTTCGGATAAGTTAAAAGTATATGTTCGAACTATGTTTCGAAATACTCAAACAAAGATAGTTTTCAGTGAACGTATAGAAAATAATATTCAACTGAATTCTTTCGCCGGATTGAATTTGTATCGAATTTGCCAAGAGATAGTTAATAATGCATTTAAGCATGCCAAAGCAACTGAATTTAGTATTAAAATTATATCAGAAGAAAGAATTGTAATTACATTATCGGATAATGGCATCGGATTTAAATTAAATGAATTTACGGAAAATGGTTTTGGATTAAGTAACATTCAGAATCGGGCTGCTGAAACAAACATTTCGCTGGATGTTAAAGCAATGCCTGGAAACGGTACTATTTACAAGTTGATAGTATAAATGCACTATTTTTATTAATACATCATAAACGCATTTTTGCATGAAAGAAAGGAAAATGACATACGTAGCCATTGTTGATGATAAAAAAAGTCTGCGTAATGCATTGCAGGAAAGACTTGATGCATTTGAAAATTATACTGTTTTATTTACCGCTGAAAACGGCAAAGAATTTCTTGAAAAAATGATGGATGCTCGTAAGAGTGTTGAACCGGATGTTATTTTAATGGATATAGATATGCCCGTGATGAACGGAATTGAAGCTGTTTTACAGGGCAAAGAGCGTTACCCGAACTCAAAATATTTAATGCTCACGATTTTTGATGAAGATGAGAAAATATTTAATGCCATTAAAGCCGGTGCGGATGGTTATTTGCTAAAGGATGAACCTATAGAAAGAATAAAAGAAGCCATTATTAATTTATTGAATGATGAAGGTGCGCCTATGTCGCCAAGTATTGCCCGGAGAGCCCTGAATTTATTAATGAATTCTAAGCTTGAGTTTAGCGCATTAAGTGAAAAAATGCCAACCACAGATTATAAGTTAACAGACAGAGAGCAACAGGTATTAACGCTTTTGGTTGAGGGCTTAGAGTATAAGGAGATAGGAAGTAAAATAAACATAAGCCCCAATACTATCCGAAACCACATAAGCAATATTTACAAAAAACTTCATGTTACATCTAAAACACAGGCTATTCGTGTGTTTTTAAATAATAACTAATCGCATTTATCTTTTTTCTAAAAGGTTATGGGTAGTATGCAATCATAAATATAAAAACCCTTGAAATTTATTAATTTCAAGGGTTTAAACTATCAGGTTTTATAACTATACACTCTTAAACAATTATTTGGTAATTGTGAATTTACCAGAAGATATCTCGCGACTATCTTTACCAGTAATTTTATAAATGTAAATACCACTTTCAAATAAATTCGTATCAAATAAAACGACATTGCTTCCGGATACTGATTCTGTTTTCACTAATTCACCTAATGTATTATAGATGACCAGATTCTCAGCATTTTTTCCATCCAAAGAAATGGTAAGTGATTTAGAACCGTTGCTTGGGTTTGGATAAGCTATTGACGCAGTTGGTTTTAAAAAGGTTGGAATATGAGTAGCTGTATTGTTATAATAACTCGCGCTTTCTGCAAGCCCAGTACCTATAGGCCCGTTCATTTTTTCGTTTATTTGAAATACAAGAGCATCATTGGCCCCGTTTTTAAGCCACATATAAGTCATAGCGGTATCCTTTGGAGGGCTACTTGATACCATTTGATATCCTGCGCCAAAATCCGCATAGGTGGTATCCAGAGAATAAGCCATGCGTTTGATGCGTAAGGTATTACTAAACATTCCGGCGGGGGTTGTTATACTGCCATAGCCATCGGCAGTAAACAGTTGATAAGTGTAACTTACCAGTTTGATATTAAAACCCTGGTTAACAGTAAAAGTAATTTTTGCAGTGCTGTTACGTGTGTTGCCGTAAGTAAAAGGGGTTGGTATTAACAAATAGTTAGGGTTAAAAGCTAATACGTTACCAGGTTGTGGGTTTAAACCTCCATCATAAATGCCATCGGTGTAGAAGCCTGTACTGTTGGAAGAATAGTAAGTTGCCGTTGTATCAGCAGCACTATAGGTTAGCATTTGAGAAGAAGGGAAATTTGAACTCCAGCCCGCTGGTGCAGCAGCCGTGTTTTGAAAATGAGTTGCCGCACTCATTGCTACAGTAAAATTACTATAATTCCAGGTTTGGTTTGCTCCGCCGGGTGTAATGACCTGATGAGTTGTTGTATCAGTTAATTCAAACCACATTGTGCCGGCCGTTGGTAGATCGGATTGAGTAAAGGTTATTTGCGCTGAACCAATTAAAGGTAAAGCAAGCAAGGATAATTGAAGTAAAGTTTTTTTCATGTATTATTTTTTAAGGTTAATTAAAGATAAACAGTTTATGTAAACAATTGTACTTTGTTTTTATCAAGATTCAAAAATACCCGTTAGTGGGTATACTTAGAAAATAAGGCCATGAATTTATTTAAAACAAGCCCTTAAAAATTTCTTTAAGGCTGCATTGCTTTGTCGTGGACTTTCTAAAAAGCCCATGTGCCCGTCGTGTTCCAAAAACAAAATATGCTTGTCTTTTATGAGTTCCGATTGTTCCAGTAGTTGTTGATAGGGCAATACATTGTCAAGCTCGCCGATCACCATCATAATAGGATAGTGCGCCATTCCAAGGATCATGTCACGGTTAGGTCTATCCTTCATGCCTTCAAGCGAGGCAATGATAGATTGCTTATAAGTTTTAGCGGCAATTTTTTGCGCAAAGGCAATTTCTTCTTTTAAATATTTTGCATTTTTTGCAGCAAATAAATTTTTAACAACTTCTGTTGTGTATATTTTGTGGTTGGCTTTAACCACTTTAATGGAGCGTGTCCTGTCGCGTTTTTTTTCTTCCGAATCGGCAAATGCAGTTGAATGATACAAACATAGACCTCGCAAGGTATCCGGAAACAGATCAGCAAATGCCAGGGCAGCATAACCACCCATGCTATGGCCAACGATTGCATATCTTTTCAAGCGTAAACTATCCATCACGGTTTTCACACATTTTGCGATTAGCTCAGAAGTATGTACATAGCCAAAACAATCGGTATCACCATGTCCCGGAAGATCGATGGCAATTACCCTGAACGACTTTGACAAAGATTGAATTGTACTTTCCCAGATAAGGTGTGAGCCCAAAAAACCGTGTAGTAACACAACAGCTCTGCCTTTCCCGGTGTCAGAAAAAGTGACGGTTCCTTTTTTAAATTGTGTTGTTTTGAGCATGTTATTTTTTTTCAAAAAACATTTTATCGTTGCTAATATATTGTTTGTTTTTTGATTGCGGATCAATAATGCTCAACAAATCCACATCTTCACTGTTATCATGGCTGCTAAAAAGGGTAGGTTGTTTTTTCCAATTCTGGTATTGTACAATGCTGTCGAATCCACCTGAAACAGTGTTATTCACGAATGTTTTATTATTGTTCCAGTTTTTTCCAATGATGGATTTCCAGTATACACCGGTTTCTGGAAGTTTTAAAAACTCTATAGAATATGATGCCTGCAAATAGGCATGTTGTAGATAGTGATCTGTTTGTTTATCAAATACGGCAATTACCGCATCATAATTGCTGGCGTTATTTATTTTTAAATAATTCTTAGTGTCAAATGTTTTAATGTTGCCAAAAAAACCACTGTAAGGCTTATCACCGTTCACTAGTTTAACCTCAAAATTAGTTGTTTCAATTGCTGGTGGTCCGGATTTTCGTGGGATCAATTCAGTTTGTGGTTCTGAGCTGAATATGGAGACAATTAGCATCAGTAAACCTACGGCGATGGGTGTAGCAAATAAAACATATTTGTAGTCGCTGTAATTGGTTTTTTGAGGTTCGGGACTAACAGCCTGTTTTTTTGCCTGGTAATGTTTTTTGAAATATTCCCGTCGTTTCAGATCCTCGTCGGTAAATGTCCACTCCTTTTGTTTTTTTCCTGAGCTGCGATGTTGCCGGGTTGAATGTGTTGTAGCAGCATTTAAACCTGAGTTATCGTAACGCTTTCGGGTGTGAGGGTTGCTAAGGGTATTATATGCTCTCAGGATGTCCTCAAACAAATGTTTAGCATTGGGATCATTAGGATTTTTATCGGGATGATAGATTTTCGCCAACCTTCTAAAAGCAGTTTTTATTTCAATTTCAGTAGCGGTTTTGGGTAACCCTAATATTGAATAATAATCTGCCATTAAAATTAAAAAGCCGTTTTCAACCGAATGAAAATCCGAAAATATTATTTTACTTTATACGTTTTGGTAAGGTCGTAATAACGCATCGCATTCAGGTTTAAACCTTTTACGTTGTTGGTTAATAAGCGATATGAACCTTCATACCATAACGGAATGATAACTGCTTCATCCATTAAAAGCTGTTCTGCTTTCATGAAATAGGCATAGCTGGTATCTTTATTGTTGGAATCCCGTCCTTTTTTAAAAAAAACATCATAAGCCGAATTTTGATATCTTGAAGTGTTTGGAAAGCTTGAAGATTCAATCTCTGTAGGAACTCCATCGCCTGTGAATAAGGATAAGAACGATTCAGGACTTGAAAAATCTGCTACCCAAGCGTCCCTGAAAATATCCCCTTTTCCATGCATCTGCAGGTCGTATTTTTGAGTATTAGGTAATGATTCAAAATTGACATTGATATTTAAATTTTGTTTCAATTGTTTTTGTAATTCAACGGCAACAGAAGCGTTTCTCGAATTTCCTGAGTTCACTAAAACTCTTACTTCAGGGAAGCCTTTACCATCAGGGAAACCTGCTTCTGCTAATAATTTTCTAGCCATTTCAATATCCATCGAATAACCTTTGATCTTTTTAATGTCGTAACCCGCAAATGTATTAGGTGTAATACCATGAGTTGCAGCACCAATTGCCTGACCCTGTAGTACATTATCCACTAATTTTTCTCTATCGATGGCATAATTGATAGCCTGTCTTACTTTCACATCATCAAAAGGCTTTTGTTTGGTGTTAAAAGCATAATATTGGCTCATCATTTCAGGTTCTCTTTGCAATAATGATTTTGGTGGATGACTGATAAATTCTTTGATGTTTTTTTCCACCACGTCTTTTACGCGAAGAGATGGAAGCGTATTGATAAGATCGATATTTTGCGCCTCAAACATTGATAAACCGTCTTCGATGGATTGAGAAACATATACGATCACGGTATCCAGGTAAGGAAGAGAACATCCTGCACTGTCTTTTAAAAAATAGTTAGGATTTTTAAGTAACACAACTTTTTCGTTGTTTGATGAAGATCCATAAATAAATGGTCCGGCACCTGTTTTAAGGGCTTTACCATATGCCTTAAAGGCGGTTTCGTTGATAATGGCAGCAGCCGGGTTAGCTAATAATTTTAAAAAGCTAAGGCTTGGATTTATCAATTCAACAGAGATTGTGTAATCATCGATGATCTTAACCCCTGACAAAGACTGGGATTTTTTAGCATAAAAGTCGTTAGCGCCCACTAAACGGTCTTTTAAAACCGTATTAAATTGGTAATTTCCTTCAGAATCAGTGGATAGGTTCATGAGAGTAAATAGCACATCCTTACTTGTAATTTCAGGGCCTTTACCATCTTTATAACATTTATCATCCTGAAAATGGGCACCTTTTACCAAATGGAATGTTATTTTTTTACCATCCGGCGAAATTTCCCATTTCTGAGCCAAGCCGGGTACAACTTCCAGTGTTTTTGAGTCTAATCTTACTAAAGCTTCATGAATTTGAGAAGCAACAAGACCCTCTACCTGAGATGTAATTGAAAGAGGATAAATAGTGCCGATCTGGTTGTTTTCTGCCATCACAAAAGTACCGCCATTCTTGTCCGACTGCTTGCCAGAACCACCATCTCCGCCACTTTTACAGCCAAAGAATACAAAAGCAGATGTTACTAATAAAACTGATATGTTAAAATTCATAATGTGTGAAAAAATAAAACTGCCTAAATATAACAATTAATCGACTATTTTAGAAATTTTACAGACAATTTACAATTTTTAAATAAAAAAGTGATTTTTATTTTGTTTTTCTCAAATATCGTTTTAATATTGCAAGACTTTTCGCAGACGTGCTAAAACAAACAGACTATGAAACAAATTTACACAATATTAATACTCTCTTTAATCTTTTCATTTAAAGGATTTTCACAAGGCGGTGTTATTATTTTAGAAGGAAATTACCAAGGTAAAAATTTATATGTACAGAACCCATTTGG
>JAZKGE010000029.1:0-55611 GCA_040386075.1 Bacteroidota bacterium | reverse complement strand
TGTTTTTCGTAAATACCACCAATGTTATGATATGAATTAGCGATCCCTTTTTGGTCGCCTATTTCCTGGTAAATTTTTAATCCTCTAAGGTCATAATCCAACGATTTGGCATCATCATTCAACACTTCATACACATAACCAATGTTGTGCAAACAGGTGGCAATACCTTGCTGGTCTTTTATTTCTTCCCTTATCTTTAAACTCCTGTGATAATAATCCAATCCTTTTTCAAGCTGACCTTGCTTTACATAAAAAGCTCCCAGGTTATTGAATGATGTTGCTATTAAATACTTGTTCCCTATTTCCTCCTCTATTTTTAATCCGCGGTGGATATAATCCAAAGCCTTTTGCATTTGTCCCTGTTTGTCATATATGGCAGCAATGTTATTAATGGTATAAGCCATACCTTGTTTGTCGCCAATTTCTTCCTGTATCTTCCAGGCTCTTTCCGACTTGATCAACGCTTTTTCAGGCTGCCCTGTTTGATCATATAAAGCGCTGATATTGCTAAGTGAATTTGCTATTTCGCGTTTAACACCTAATTCCTCGTTAATTTTTAATCCTTTTTCAAAATACTCAAGAGCTATATCTATTTTACCTTTCACAAAATAAGCATAGGCTATATTATTGAGAGCAGCACCTTTGGTAAACAGGTAAGAGTTCTTTTCCAGCTTACTGGCTTTAGCCATGTTCTTTTCTACAATAGCCAGTGCTTTATTACAAAGTGGGATCAATGTATCGGGGTAAGTAGCAAACAGTTGTTCAGTTAAAGCCACATAACAGCGGGCAAGTGTTGTGTCGTTCTTAGAGGTTTTGATTACCGCATTAATGGAATCAACTCCCCGTTGCCCAAAAGAGGTAAATTGTAAACTAAAAAGTAAAAAGAGGACATATATTTTTTTCACAAATTAAATTTTTTAATGAATTGATACAGTACTTTCAAATATACATAATTCAGAATAAATGTGAGAATAGTTTGTTTTTAAAAGTTTTGGGCGTGACCCCGCAAAGAGACAGCGGGGTCGGGCTGACCCGCTACAATCTTTTTGCGAAGAGACAGCAAAAAGGATTTTCGCTCGCATCCCTCACGCAAACTTCCTGTGAGATCGAAGCATAAGTTTCAAACTTGAAGTAAACCCGCGTGAGGGATTGTAGTGCAAATCCTTTTACGAAACGGAGTGGAGTAAAAGATTGGAACATTGACGAGAAGAAAGCGCAGCTTTTGACGAAGGCAACGAGCGTAGCGCAGCCCGACAGCGCGCGTTCTTTTGCGCCGTCACGCCCAAATCTTTTCAATTAAAACAAAAAAGCCATCCTCAACGAGGATGGCTTTTAGTATAAATAAAGCAATTATTATAAATGCATACTGTCTTTTTTAGCTAAAAGCACATCCTCGGTCTCCACATTATCTTCGTCTTTTATACAGCAATCAACCGGACAAACGGCTGCGCATTGAGGTTCGTCATGAAAACCTGCACACTCCGTGCATTTATCAGTAGCAATGTAATACACATCCATACTGTACGGCGTTAGAGGATCGTTGGCATCTGCCGTAATTTTTGTATTTGCCCCTGTAAACTCACCTTTTACTTTAGTTCCGTCGGCAAAACGCCATTCGGCACCACCCTCATATATTGCATTATTAGGACACTCCGGTTCGCAGGCTCCGCAATTAATGCACTCATCTGTAATTTTAATAGCCATTTTTAGTTAGTTTTGTATTCTGTAATAATAAGATTACAAATATAAGATTAATTTTTATGACCTTAAAACAACGCGAACAAGCATTTGTTCAATTAGGTTTGTTTATAAACCGCCATTTCGCTAACCAATGGCTTCCAAAAGAAGAACGTTTTCATAACGACCTCAACAAACTTACTGAAATAGCCTATTCCTATAACGGTTGGTTTACCCCCGAAAGTATTACGCGTGCCCTAAGCGGCATTGCTCTGATGCTGGACGAAAAAAGCTTGGTAGAATTCACTAAAACTCTTAAAGAACCCGCTAAACCCAAAACCGTAGCCGTAATTATGGCTGGTAATATCCCTGCCGTGGGTTTTCACGACATGATGTGTGTGCTATTAAGCGGTCATAAGATCCTTACCAAAGTATCCAGCGACGATCCTGCATTAATTCCATTTTTAGCGGGTATGCTCATTTATTTTGAAAAGGATATGGCCCCTTCTATCAATTTTTCGGAAGGTAAACTGATCAATTTTGATGCGGTAATTGCCACTGGAAGTGATAATACGGCTAAGCATTTTGAGTACTATTTTGGAAAATACCCTCATATTATCCGCAAAAATCGCAGTTCCATTGCCCTTTTAACAGGAAAAGAAAGTAAAGAAGAGTTAATGGAGCTGGGTAAGGATATTTTTTATTATTACGGACTTGGCTGCCGTAATGTGAGTAAATTATATGTACCCCAAGGTTATGTGTTTGACCAGCTTTTTGAAGCCGTTTATGAGTATAAATACGTGCTGGATAATAAAAAATACAACAACAATTATGAGTATAACCGGGCTATTTACCTGCTCGACCTCATTACTTTCCTGGATAATAACTTTTTAATGATCCGCGAAAATACCGATCTGCATGCTCCTACTTCGGTGCTTTATTACGAAACCTACACTAATCAAGAACAGCTTGTTGAAAAGATAACACCTTTGCTGCCAAATCTGCAATGCATTGTAGCTAACTTTGAAATGAAAGGAACCAAAACCATTGCATTGGGCCACAGTCAGCAACCAACCATTTTTGATTTTGCGGATGATGTAAATACATTGGATTTCCTGAACACGATTTAATGTTGTAAATTAGTTTAGTGAATAAAATAAAACATATAGTATTAGTAGCTATGTTTGGCTTGTACCTTCACAAAGCCAAAGCTCAGATCATACTGTATGACACGAACGATTCCATTTCCAATATTGTTTTACCAAACGTATTTACTCCAAACTTCGATAGCATCAATGATGTATTCAGACCTTACCTGGATGAAATAACCGAAATCAATTTCAGTATCTATAACCGTTATGGTAACCTGGTTTTTGAAACAAGCCGCCTTAATGGTTTTTGGGATGGCAGAACTACCAGCGGAGAACCTTGTACAGATGGTACATACTTTTGCATATTAAATGCTATTGGAATCGAAGGAAAAAAATATAAAGAAAAAACCTTCGTACAATTATTCACTAACGGTTTCTATAAAAAATAAAAATTATTTTATCGGTCAATAAAATATCATTCAATTATCCCAATTCCACCCAGTTCAAAGGTATCAATGCTGTTTCCCTAAAAGCTGAACCAGGAAAGATATTAGCCATCATTGGTAAAAGCGGAAGCGGAAAAACAACCTTATTAAAATGCATTTATGGCTTGGAAGACCTCCCGGAAGGACAGGTTATCATTGACAACAAACTGGTATTAGGTCCTGCTTATAATTTAATTCCAGGTCATTCTGATATGCGCTTTGTGAGCCAGGATTTTTATGTACTCGATAACCATACAGTTGAAGAGAATATTAAAGACAAGCTCATGGGTTATACTGATGAGTATAAACAAAAACGCACCAACCAATTGTTACGTTTACTTGATCTAACACCATACAAAAACCTCAAAGCCATCACGTTATCGTCTGGGCAAAAGCAACGTGTTGCTATTGCCCGCTCATTGGCCGAGTTTCCTAAAGTATTATTACTGGATGAACCATTTAGTAATTTAGACCTGCCTTTACGCGACAAGATCTTTACTTATATCCGTCAGCAAATTAAAAAAGAGAACGCCGCTGTAATTTTAGTAACACACCAACCTGAAGAAGCGTTACGCTATGCTGATGAAACAGCAGTGATGGAGAACGGAAAACTGATCCAGCATGATGCAACTTTTACCGTTTACTATCAGCCAAAAACAAAGAATGTAGCTGCCTTAATGGGTCGTTATTTTATTCTGGAACAGGATGATTTGATCTCTTCTAAAGTCAAATTATCAAAGAACCAAACTTACATTCGCCCCAACCAGTTACAGATAGTGGATACCAAAGCCCAGGCGCATATTCAGGTTACAGTAACCAATGTATTCTTTAACGGTTATGGATTTGAATATTTTGCTGAGACCAAGCAAGGCAATTCGGTTTACTTTTACTCCAAAGATAATTCTATTCAAATAGACGATGCCGTTTATTTGAAAGTAAAATGGTATTAAGTGATGATTTCTCTGTTTTAATTTCTCTGTCGTTGATCATATAAAATATAGCCTCCTTCAATAGCATTCCGTAATTTCGTTTCATTCCAGGGCTTCTGAAAATAGGCGTAAATATGCCCGTCACGAACAGCGGTTTCAAGATGATCAGTATCAGCAAAACCGGTTAATAGTATCCGTGTTTGATGAATGTATTTAATCGCAAAAAAAAGCAGCTTTGTTCCTGCTTTTGTTAACAGATACTGATCTATAATGATGACATGAATGTTGTTACTCATGCATATTGTTTCTGCAGCTTTGAGAGAGTTTGCTGTAGATACCCTGAAGATTTTTCTGAATGTTGCCGTAAATGAATTTAAATTATGTTTCTCATGATCTATATATAATACATGAATTTCATTTGCTTGCGTTGCTAACATTGTATAAAATAGTTTTAGATAAAAAAAGAAGCGCACTATATAACGCTATCCTGATTTCTTTCAAAATTAGATAATACGATTTGATTTTATACTACCATTAAAGGCGTTTTTAGCACATTTGGCTTTAGTGCTACAACAAAAAACTTTTTTTCTTACATCAAAAGAAAAATCATTATTGCTTGATTAACAAGTTGGCGATACAATTATCCCTTGATAATCCTATCCTTAATTTTAACCGCAGGATTTCCCTGGTAAATACTCCAGGGCTCTAAACGCGCTGTAGCCACACTGTTAACTGTTAACACGGCATGGCTGCCAACTTTTACGCCGGGGCAAACAACGCATTGCGCACCGATCCAGGCACCTTCTTCAATGGTAATATTCCCTACTATCAGATCGAAAGCAACTTTTTTATAATGGTGATTACCGCACAATAACATGGCTCCTTGCGATACACAGGTATTATCATGCAGTACTACCAAGCCTAAATTATCGATCCATACCTTTTCGCCTATCCACACATGATTACCAATGCGCAACCGCCATGGATATTTAATATTAACAAATGGTTTAATAACAACACCCTTTCCCACTTTAGCACCAAACAAACGCAATAAAAAACGTTTGAATGACATAATTGGAAAAGCTGAATTAAAAAAGGTTGCATTTAATATATACCACGAAATGCGTTTTACCGAGCTGCCACCTTTTTTGTACCAGTCGTTATTAAACTTAGAGAGATCTGTTTTTAATTGTGTTTCCATTAGTTAATGGTGTCGCAATTGCAGTTTGCAGACGCTGTATTTAATAATTTGATATCGTTGATATAGGTTACTGTATCTCTGTCCTCTGCCGCCATCTCATAAATTGCTTTTTTGTCGTCTGCAGCTTGCAGGTAATAAAAACCATAGGGCTTTTTATGAATATCACTCAGATCATAATTTACAACGTAATCTCTCATATTGATCTGGAAGATCTTTTCGGGTGTTCCCAAACATTTTAGTTTACATTTTGCTTTCTCGCCAAGTTCCATATACTGATGCCTTAGCTCCAGCATTTTCAGTTCATTGGGACTACTGCAGCCTTTTTTATTTATTATAAAAATTAATATGATACAACCTGGTACAAAGCCAACCAGAAAAAAACGAAAACGTTGCCAAAAGTTCATAATTACATTGCAGCCATTAACAGGTTAATATCCTTGTGTGGCAAATTAAAGGTTTCACCTAAAAATTGATTGGTTAATATACCGTTATATATATATACACCGCTTCTTACTCCTGAGTCTTTACGCACCAAACTATCAAAACCGCCTTCATCACCCATGTTCAATAATATTTGTTGAAAAATATTACTGAAAGCATAAGAGGCTGTACGTGCCACACGCGAAGGAATGTTCGGTACACAGTAATGAATTACACCGTGCTTACGAAAAACAGGTTTTGTATGATTAGTTACAGATGATGTTTCAAACACACCTCCCTGATCGATACTAACATCAATGATCACTGATCCTGTTTTCATTTCCGCAACCATGTTATCAGAAACAATACATGGTGTTCTGCCTTTGGATGCTCTTAAAGCTCCAATAGCAACATCAGCTGATTTTAAATGTTTCTCTAATACTTTTGGAACGATCACAGAAGTAAATATTCTTGTTCCTAACTGGCTTTGCAAACGGCGTAAACGCGATGTTGAATTATCAAAAACTTTTACGGTTGCTCCTAATCCTAAAGCAGCTCTTGCAGCAAACTCGCCAACAGTTCCTGCACCAATAATAACAACCTCTGTTGGAGAGATACCACTGATACCTCCCAGGATAGAACCTACTCCACCATTGGCATTACTTAATAACTCGGCCGCAACCAATATGGATGTTCCTCCTGCAATTTCGCCCATGGCACGAATTACCGGGAAGATCCCTGCATCATCGGTGATCAGATCAAAAGCTACACAGTTTAATTTTTTAGCAACTAATTTTTTTAAAAAATCTTCGGGCTGAACAGTTAATTGCAAGGCAGAGAATAAGGTTTGCTTTGCTTTCATACATTCAATCTCATCCAATGTTGGGGGAGCAATTTTTAAAATGATATCAGCTTTGTAAACTTCATCGCAGGAATAAACGATCTCTGCTCCTGCTTCACTATAATCTGTATCTTCAAAATGTGCTGCTGAACCTGCGCCGGCTTCGACAACAATTTTATGTCCGTTGTTTACCAATAAGGCAACTGCATCCGGAACCAAAGGAACCCTGTTTTCCTGGAACGCCATTTCTTTAGGAATACCAATATATAATTTGCCTTTTTTACGTGCTACTTCCAGCATTTCTTCCTGCGGAGCATAACCACCTTTGGTTAAAGAAAACAGAACATCTTTGGTCATTACCATATCTTAAACTATTTTAATTTTAATAATTACTTCCGTGATATCTTGGGGCATTGCAATCATCGATCGCTTTTCCTTTTGGTCTGTATATTAAGCCAATTCTCAATTCAAACATACGTTGCCAGTATACAACGGGTGGAACTATGAATTTAATAGCATCCGGATTGTAATGAAATTCGGTAAAGAAATGCCAACGGCGGCGTGAATTGAATTCATAACCAATTCCTGCATCAGGGGTTAAATTAATTTTAGGATACAGTGCGGTTATGCCCGGATAGGCAGTTATACTCCTGGAAAGATTATATCCAAGGCGTGCACCCAGCATAATGTAAGGGATGCCTCTTCGCCCGTAATTTCCAAAGATCTTGGCGTAATTATTCCATTGAATGTATGTAAACACATTAGGGCTTGCGCCTACTCTCACTCCTGTTCCCGGAGCTACCGATGGATTTTCAATTCCTCCTTTGGTGCAATATTCAAATTCTGTTTGCCAGCGGATATGTTCATATCTTAAAAACTCCCCTAATATGCCCACACTAAAACTTGGCAACTCTGCTGAACGATGAGACGGCGCCGGCAAGGCATGCGCATAAGTATCATTATCTACGGGGTTCAGGTTGCGGTATCGATCGCTGGCAGTA
This sequence comes from Bacteroidota bacterium, assembly GCA_040386075.1. Taxonomy (GTDB): domain Bacteria; phylum Bacteroidota; class Bacteroidia; order B-17B0; family Aurantibacillaceae; genus UBA4416. The sequence continues at coordinate 47,966 of JAZKGE010000029.1, read as the reverse complement.
GTAGCACCAATAAAAAATCCGGCACCTCTGAAAAACTGTGCACGCATCTGACATGTCAGATGGAACAGCACAAAACAAATAATGATCTTTTTACACATGATAATTAAGCGCTAATGGTTTCTATGTTTGGATTTACTTTTTTAACAAGCCCTTGCAATACTTTACCAGGACCAACTTCGGTAAAATGAGTGGCGCCATCGGCGATCATTTGTGTTACAGTTTGTGTCCATTTTACAGGGGCTGTTAATTGTACTATTAAATTCTTTTTAATATCATCCGGGTTAGATACAGCATTGGCCGTAACATTTTGGTAAACCGGACAAATTGGTTGATTAAAGGTTGTTGCATTGATAGCGGCTTCCAGTTCAACACGGGCAGGCTCCATTAATGGCGAGTGAAATGCGCCGCCCACAGGTAACACCAAAGCACGTTTAGCACCGGCCGCTTTCATTTTCTCACAGGCAATATTAATTCCTTCAATTGATCCTGAAATTACCAACTGTCCCGGGCAATTATAGTTAGCTGCCACTACTACGTGGCCACTATCTGTTATTTCTTTACAAATATTCTCAATAACATCATCTGCTAAATTCAATACAGCAGCCATTGTTGATGGATTGATCTCGCAGGCTTTTTGCATAGCCAAAGCACGTTTTGATACTAAGGTCAAAGCGCTTTCAAAACTCAATGTTTTATTGGCAACTAAAGCCGAAAATTCTCCCAAAGAGTGACCCGCAACCATATCGGGAATAAAAGATTCGCCGATGGTAGCTGCTAAAATAACAGAATGCAAAAATACAGCGGGTTGAGTTACTTTGGTTTGTTGTAGTTCTTCCGCGGTACCTGTAAACATGGTATCGGTAATATTAAATCCTAAAATATCGTTTGCCTGGTGAAATAGTTTTTTTGCAAGGTCAGAATTGTCATATAAGTCTTTTCCCATTCCGGAGAACTGAGAACCCTGGCCCGGAAATACAAATGCTTTCTTCATAAAGAGTGCGTAGTTTTGTTTGTTTGGTTAAAACCATAAATATAAGGAATTTAAGCCAAAAAGTGACAGGATTTTCCCAATTAGTAACTAACGATTGGGTGTTAATTGATGTGTTGCTGTTTAGAGTTTGGGTGCAATCTATTCCCTGTCAGAGTTCACACAGTCCCTGTCAGAGTTATCTCAAGCCCTGTCAGAGTTCAATTGATGCCTGTGGGAATTTACACGATGAGACTGTCCAAAAAACTGTGTAAGTGATGTTTGCTTAAGTGAATGTATACTGTTAGTTTACATTGGTTTCCATATTGAAGGTGCTGGCGGTAATGCGTTGTTTATCTCTAAAATAAGCTACTCCGCCCCAGTTGAAGATCTTTTTTTCGTAAACCCAGGCTTCCTGATCGCGCACCACTACTCTTTTAATGATGATAATGCCTTGTCCTTCCCTTTTTTCCTCGGTAACACCTTGCTTGTATTTGGTAACCAACTCATTGATCTTTTTATCGATCATCTTTGTACTTGATTCTTTATCGGCCGCTACAATGTTTAGAGTAATATCGTTTGTTGGTTTATTGATCTGCAAAATAGGTTTCTCCTCCTCGATCAACTTCTCCATCAAGGTTTGTTTTGCCAATTTAGCATCCAGTACTTTCTTTTCTTCTTCTAACTTTTTAGCTTCTTCTTTTTTATCAGGTGCTTTTGCCAGTTCTTTTTGCTTTGCTTCATTTTTTTGCATAGCCAGTAAAATCGCTTTCTTTTCGGCCTGTTTAACCAGTCTCATGGCTTCTTTTTTTTGCTTCAGATAATCTTTATCATAATCAAAATTTCCTTTACGGGTATTGTAAAAAAACTTATTGATAGGCTCATCAAATAACGAATAATCTACTCCTTCGTAATATTTGAATAGATCAATATCGGCCCTGATAGCAGGGAATTTTAAATTTGCCTGATCGGCAGGTACGTTTTTAGTGCTGACACTAAAATATTTTTGTACATAGTTATTTTTAGAGATCGAGATCAGGTAATCTCCACCCAAAGGTAAATACACATTGTAGTTACCATATTGATCGGTCTTAAATGATGTAAGTAGCTTTCCATCCTGCAATACCTGAACGATACTTTCGGATAGAATAGCATTATCATTTGATACCTGACCTTCAAAATCTACAGTTATAGCTTGTGAAAAACCAAGATTAACACTTAACAATAATGTTACAGTAAGGACTAGCCTTTTAAAAAAAAACAGCATGCGATTTGATCTATGATTAATACCTATAAAATTAGGTCTAGATCCTGATCCATAGAATTGATTGAGAGGAATTTATAAACATCGGACTGTTAGGACTTCTAGATGTTACAAATAGTTGCATAAGCGCAGTACTCGCACTTTTTAAGATCATCGGTTTGCGTAAAGGCCAAATCACCCGAAATGATTTCAGTGATCTCCTGTTTTAACCGATCTTCAAATTCATCCAACAACTCAGTAGTGAAATTTAAAATGCCTCCTCCTTTAGAGTCTTCGAGTATGAATTTAGGTTGTTCTTCAAATTTTTTAAACGGGATGATGCAAGGCTGTAATTCTTCGGGGCGCGCTATATTATTTTTAACAACAAACCACGCATACATGAACAGTTGCAGCATTTTATTGTACTTACTATCTTTGAACAGATCTTCGAAACCTGTAAATTTGAATTTATCATCGGGCTTAACCGATGATTTGTAATCAATGATCCTGATCTTATTACCTACTTTATCTATTCTATCGGCCGAGCCTTTTAAATAAACCGTTGTACTGCCCCCTTTGATATTGATCATTACAGAAGCCAATAAAGATTTTTCCAGATCAATTAAACTCAATAGTTCATTGGTCTTTTGTGAGTTCTGAATAAGCTTTAGATCATTTCTCAATAACTTATTAACGTATTCATAGAGTACTTTTCGTTGCAAAAAATTCTTGCCGAACTGGCTTTCACGCTGACTAAAATAGTTTTGAAAAACCAGGTTAACACTCTCTTCTGTTTTAGAGATACATTGTTTAATGTCAGTTTCTGTTAACACTCTTCCGATATAAGGCTTGTAAAGCATTTCCAGCGATTCATGTAAAATGGAGCCTTGTGTGTTTGCTTCGGCACTTTCCTCTACATCATCTGTTTCTTTAATACCTGCACCGTACCTGAAAAAGAAACGTAATGCACAATCTTTATAAGTAATTAAAGCCGAAGGACTCAATCCACTGTATTCATCATTGGTTGTTAACTTTTTAATGATTGGAGCGAGATTGAAATCACTTTTCTCAAAAGCGATCACATTGCGGGCACTGGCAGGCAAACTTTCTCCGCTCAGCATTTGTTCAGAGATACTATGCTCCGGATCATATTTTTGTAATTCAAATTGCAACTGAGTAATGAACCGGCTTTTTTCTCCTGAACCCAGCACACTATGTTCGGTATTGTAGGTGATCAATACATTGCTTGCCCTTTGTAAGATCCGGTAAAAGTGATAGGCATAAACAGCATCCTTATCTCCATATAACGGCATTCCATGATAGCGTTTTAAATCATTAGGAATAAATGAGTTAGAAGACTTACCTGAAGGTAAAACACCTTCGTTTACGCCCAATAAAATGATATTCTCAAAATCGAGTGTACGGGTTTCCAACACACCCATAATTTGCAAACCCTGTAATGGTTCGCCAATAAAAGGCACTGAAGCGGCGCCAATAATTTGTTTATACAAGCTTTTTAAAGTTATAAGCGAATCTAAATAACTATGAGTTTGTATCAATGATTGCAGTCGGTTAAAATATTTGGTGAACACATGCAGATATTCTTTCTCAGTAGGAGATAATTGCAGAGCTTCATGATCGGATGTATTAAATACCTGAATGATCTGCGACATAGATGAAATACCTTGTGCCGAGTTTGGCCAGGCATTAAATAATCCTTCAATGTATTTATAATTTTCTTCAAATAATTCGGCCAGTACTTTAGTGTTTAACCATACGTAATTCTTATCAACTATTTTTTGGATGATAGATTGCAATGGAACAGTGGGTTGAAAAGATCTGTAATACTTTTTGAATAAAGAATTCTGGAGGATCTTAAAAATATCGGCAAAATAAAAACTAGCTGATGCTCCCGCTTTTTGAGTGGATTGATGCAATGAGATCAGGTTATCCATCAGATCGTAAATAGGAGATAAACGCAAAGGGTATTCCATGGTTATATTCACATGCTCAACTTCCTTTGGTAATTGATTCAATACAGGGAACAACAAACTTTCGTCGGCCAATACAACAGCCGTTTTGCTTAAAGACTTGCCTTGCTTGATCCATTCATGTAGTTGGTGAGAAACTACCTGGGCTTGCCCCATTTGTTTAGGCACTGCTACAATATCAATATGTTTAGGGATCTCTTTAAAATAGTTCCCGATATTATTTTTTGTATCGAGCCATGTATTGCTAAAGTTTTTACGCAGGAATAAGCCGGCTTCGTACTCTTCATTATTCACATAATAGCTATCCGCATCCCAGATAATATCCGCTTTATTTTCTTTTACAAGATCCGAGAAAATGATCGTTTCAGCTTTATTCAAAGCATTGAATCCACAGATCAGCACTTTGGAGAATTGATTTAAATAACCAGATCCCTTGTAATTCTCTACAGCCTTTCGGTACATTAAACCCTGATAAGCCTGCTTTTTTTGAAGTAACACTTCGGCAAATGCTTTATAGATAGTTCCCATTTGGAACATAAAATCCACATAATCCTGCTGGGTACCGGTTAAACTTTCGGCACTCAAACTCCAGCTTTCTATTTCTTTGATCTCTTTTAAATTTTGGTACAAAGCGTCAGTATCAACCAGATAACGGTCGGCTTCATTAAAATCCTGCAACATCAAGGTCCCCCATTTTGCAAAGGCATCAAACGACTCGGCCTTTTCTTTTAAGATAGAAACGTAAACGGCATACAGATCACAGATCAGGTCAATACTATCTGCCTGCTGCAAACCCGACAATTCTGCTACCAACTCTTCTGCACTAATTATGGACGGCAACCAAATGGTTTTTTGAAAGGCTTTTGCCAAATGCTGTTTTAAATACAAAGCTCCCCGTTTGTTAGGCAAGATTATACATAAGCGCTCAGTATCATTGGGATGATGCTGAGCTACGTATTGTGCTATGTATTGTAAAAAAGGAGTCATTTTGGACTTAAAACTAGTATTTGAATAAGTTTGAAAAGTAAGAAAAAACAAGCTTTAAAACAGGTAAGTTGATAAAATTTATGTAGCGAAAATTTACCAATACACCTACTTTTTTTCCGTTTATGTAGTAGAGTGATTGTAAAGGCTTTTTTAGCTAAATTTACAGTGATTTTAAAACAACTATGAAAACTTTATTATATATCCTGTTATTTTTTGGTTTTGCACAAATTTCCTTTTCGCAATCTGCAACCTGGGATCTGCAACAATGTGTTGACTATGCACAAAAAAACAATATTAGCATAAAGCAAGCCGAGATCAGCGCAAAGATCAATCAAAACAATGCCACTCAAAGTAAGGCTGCTATTTTACCAACCGTTAATGCAGGTGCACAGCATACCTACAACTTTGGTAGAACCATTGACCGATACACTAATACTTTTGCCAATACCCAGGTTCTATCGCAAAACTTTTATATTTCATCCAATGTGGTTTTATGGTCGGGATTAGCGCAATACAACAACATTAAAGCTAATCAATACTTGTATTTATCAAGTGCCGAAAGTTATTTACAACAAAGGAACGACTTGGCGCTTAATGTTGCAACGGCCTACATCAATGTGATCTTTAGCGATGAGATCCTGATGATCGCCAAATCACAATATGATATCACCAAAGAACAATTAGACCGTACTGAAAAATTAGCTGATGCAGGTACACTTGCCAAAAGTGCCGTGTTCGATCTTAAAGCTCAGCTAGCTAATGAAGAAGTAAATGTAACCAGTTCTGATAACAATTATCAGATAGCTATGTTAAGCCTGAAACAATTGTTGAACCTGGATACGTTGAATAATTTTAATATTTCGAGACCAAACATTGATATGTTGAATAATGAACTGGCTTCTCTAACCGTGCAAAATATTTATGAGCTTGCTTTAAAAAATCAACATTCTATTAAAAGCGCAAATTATAATGTAATGGCTGCGGAAAAAAACCTGGATGTAGCCAAAGGACGTGTGAGCCCTACTCTATCCGCTACGGGATCATTGGGTACAGGTACATCCGAGCTGGATAAGAACATTGATGCCGTTAATTTTGTTGGATTTGAACAAACGCCTTATTTTATAGCAGACGACCCAAATAACCCAACTATTATTGCTCCTGTTTACCAACCAAAAACAGAAGTTACAACGTCTAAAAAACCATTTGCTGATCAGTTTCAGGATAACGTGAACAAGAGTATCGGTTTTACTTTATCCATTCCGATCTTTAACGGCCTGCAAACTGTAACCGGTGTGAAAAATGCAAAATTAAATGCGTTGAATGCCAAATACACACAGGAACTGACCGAACAAAACTTATATAAAACCATTGCGCAAGCTTATGCAAACGCCAGAGCGGCATTAAATAAATATAACGCCAGTAAATCTGCCGTAGAAGCCGGAGAACAATCCTTCTTTTATTCTCAACAAAAATTCAATGTAGGAGCTATCAGTACATTTGATTATAACAACTCTAAAACACGTTTACAAAATGCCCAGGGAAATTTAGTACAAGCCAAATACGACTATGTGTTTAAGTTGAAAGTACTGGATTATTACCAGGGCAAAGAATTGAAATTTTAAGGCTGCCGACAGACAGACGCAAAGAATTATATAATTAAATATGAGATTGCTTTCGTAAAGGAACACTCGCAATGACGAAATAAAAAACATGAAAAAATTATATTGGATCATCGGAATTTGTATCACCCTGTTATTGGTAGTGATCGCTTTTAAGTTTTTAAAAGGTGAAGAGCCAACAGAAGTAACAACTGAAAAAGCAGCAAAACGAAACATCATTGAAACTGTTTCAGCCAATGGAAAAATTCAGCCAGAGGCCGAATTAAAGATCACCTCCGATGTGTCGGGAGAGATCGTTGAAATGTTTGTAAAAGAAGGAGACCAGGTAAAAAAAGGAGATATGCTTTGTCGCATTAAGCCCGATATTTATGAAAGTGCTTTAGAACGCGTAAACGCATCTGTTAATAGTACTAAAGCAAATGCCAAAACTGCTATTGCACAGCTGGCACAGGCACAGGCTCAATTAGCGCAAGCCGATGCAGCGTATGCCCGTAATAAAAAATTATTCGATCAGAATGTGATTTCCCAACAGGAAATGGATGCAGCCAAAGCTTCGTATGAATCGGCAAAAGCTAATGTGGAAGGCTTAATGGAAAGCATCAAAGCATCTGATTACAATGTAAAAGGAATGGAAGCGTCATTAAAAGAAGCCAATACTAATTTAGACAAGACATTGATACGCGCTCCGGTTGATGGAACGGTATCTAAATTAAATGTAGAAAAAGGCGAACGTGTTGTTGGTGTGCAAGGATTACAAGGAACAGAGATATTACGTTTGGCTAACCTGAACGAAATGGAAGCCAGTGTGGAAGTAAATGAGAATGATATTATCCGTATCCATAAAAACGACACTGCTATTATTGAAGTGGATGCCTACATTGGAAAAAAATTCAGAGGCATTGTAACTGAGGTTGCAAATTCTGCTAATACGGCCGGTATCTCTATCGACCAGGTAACAAACTTTGTAGTAAAGATCAGGATCATCCGAGAATCATACCTGGACCTGATAAATGAGATCAACCCTGCACCGTTTCGCCCGGGCATGAGTGCCAGCGTAGAAATTCAAACCATGCGTGCAGCAAGTATCATTACTATTCCAATTCCCGGCGTAACAACCCGCAGTGCAGATAGTACCAAAACAAAAGAAAAATTTGAAGGAGAAGAAGACAGGGACGTTGTAGTAAAAGACGAAAGGGAAGAAAAATTAAATACTAAAAAAGAAGAGATCAAAGAATGTGTTTTCTTAAATAAAAATGGTGTTGCTAAAATGGTATATGTAACTACCGGTATACAGGACAATGATTACATTGAGATCAAAAGCGGTATCAATGTTGGCGATGAAGTTATTTCGGGACCTTACGGCGCAGTTTCAAAAATATTAAAGGACGGAAAGAAAATAAAAGTAGTGGATAAAGACAAACTGTTTTCGGACAAGAAATAAATTGGCGTATTTATTACACATAGAAAGTACATCAACTGTTTGTTCTGTTGCTATTTCAAAAGATGCTGAATTACTGGCATTGAAAGAATTAAACAACGGTTATACACATGCCGAAAACCTTCACGTATTCATTGAACACTTATTGAACGAAAACAGGTTAAGTTCAAAAGATCTTCATGCAGTTTCAGTGAGCTCAGGTCCGGGTTCATACACCGGTTTACGCATAGGTTTTTCGGCTGCAAAAGGTTTGGCTTACGCATTACAAATTCCGTTGATCACTATTGATACATTAAAAGCACTCAGTGTTGCTGGAATAAAAAACATAAATGCTGAAGGCTTTTTCTGTCCCTTAATGGATGCCAGACGTATGGAAGTGTATTGCGCGGTTTATACGGATGAATTAAGAGAAGTAATGCCCGTTCAGGCTTTAGTATTGGATGATCAGAGTATTTTAAACTTTAATCACACTACAGATATTTATTTCTTTGGAGATGGAATGCCGAAAGCAAAGACGTTATTACAAAGTTTACCAAATGCTCATTTCATTGATTACATAACGGCTAGCGCCGCTTCTATGATCTCAATAGCTTACGAAAAATATTTAGCAAAAGAATTTGCTGATGTAGCCTATTCTGAACCAAATTATTTAAAAGAATTTTTCTTTACGACTGCTAAAAAATAATCATGGTACAGAAAATAGCATTCGTCATAAATCCTAATGCAGGAGTAAAAAAGAAGATAGATGTTATTGAGTTTATCAAAACACATTTTCCGGAACATATTTTTTATGATCTGATCGTTTGGAAAAATAAAGATGATCTCGAATCGATCAAACAACAAATTCTATCTGGAAATTACAGGATCGTAGTTGCTTGTGGCGGTGATGGCACAGTAAACATGGTAGCGTCTACAGTAGTTCATACTCCTATAGCATTGGGTATATTTCCTTTAGGTTCGGGAAATGGTTTAGCAAGAAGTAATCGAATTCCGTTAGATCTTAAACAGGCTTTGCAAATTATTGAACGCGGCTCTATCAAACAAATTGATGGGGCAACCGTAAATGGGTATCCGTTTTTTTGTACCGCCGGTATTGGTTTTGATGCACATATTGCCAACGAGTTTGCAACTAGTACCAAGCGTGGTTTTGTTACCTATTTTAAAACAACGATCCGGGAATTTTTTAATTATAAGCCCAATCATTATAAAATAAATATTGATGGAAGGTTTATAGAAACGAAGGCTTTTTTAATTACAATTGCTAATGCAGGCCAATGGGGAAACGATGTTTACATTGCCCCTGAGGCAGAATTGAATGATGGTATTTTAAACATCAGCATTTTAAAACCCTTCTCAAATTTTGCCATTCCCATGATCGGGATCAAACTATTCTCAAAAAAAATACATACCTCTGTTAGCTTACAATCCGAAAAAGGAAAGCACATTGATATTGAATTTAACGGAGCATTGCCTGTACATTTCGACGGAGAACCTATTACCGCTACAAATAAATTATCCATTAGCATCATGCCTTTGGCGTTAAAGGTTGTTTGTTAGAGCGATCCATTAAGGCTTTTTTCTATATAACTATTCAATTCTGATTCTTTAATTTTTGCAGCATCTGTAAATGGTATTTTATTGACTTCTGCTGTAGTAATAGCTTTACTAAAAAAAAACACTTCGGTTTCTTTCATACCAACAAAAATTATTTTAACAGGCTCATTGATCGGGATATCATTTGCTGCAACATCTCTTCTAAGCGCATAAATACTATTAATTTTAGTAAATACTATTTGTACATTATATGAAGTGTATTGATATAAATCTACAAAATCTAACGACACTCTTTGGCGATTATCATTTATAAATCTATCGCAATTGATCCATCCCATTTTGGAAGCATTAAATGAAATGTTTGTTGCTTCATTAATTTTATCAGAAAAAGCCTGGTTTTTTTCAATTCTAAATTGACGTTCCTTTTCCTGACGTTCTTTTTCTGCAATAAGTTCATTTACTTTATCAATATTGCTATTATCATTCTCCAATCTTTCATTCAACAACTTATTTGGGCAAACAGCCATATACAAAGGCAGATCTTCTTTTTCCCCTGTTTCAGGATTGGTATAACCATTAACCAAAGGCATTTTTTCAAAATATCCAATTAATTTATTCTTAATTCTCGGGTTTACAGGATCACCTGAATCAACAAAGGTCAATCGTCCCGATTTTGTTAAAATAAAATTCAACATAATTGATTCATTTGGTGCAAAAGGAACCAAATCATTAAAGGCAATATCATAATTATCAATGAAATAAGAAATAATATGTGCTAATGGGTCAGCCTGAAACTTTAAAGAATTTTCAATATCAGCTATATCGTTAGGTGTACCATAGGTACAAATAGTCAAGGCTTCTTTTTTTGTGTTTTCTGCTTTAGCAATTTTTATTTTTTGAACAGGATTGTTTTTAACTGCAACTTCGTTAACCGGATTTTTCCAATTTATGTCACCGTCTACCTCTTCTCCTTCAAATAGTTTAAAACCATTAGATTTTGGCTTATTGAACATACATTTAAAGGATCTGCCTTTTTTAAGTTCAACCTCTTTATTATTACTATATGCTTTACAATAAACCATTCCGTTTGTTTCGAGCAATTTACCATTGCTAAGCGTACTTAAATTTGACTTCACAATGGTTGCCAGATCGGAAAATTCACAAACTTCCAGTTTTACGAAATCCTGTGCTTTACAATCAAATACTCCGGGAGGAAAAACCAAGACAGTTCCTCCTTTACCCTTATAAGTAAACCCTTTGTTATTAGTGAATGTAAAATATTCTGTATTTTTTAAACGTTGCTTCTTATAAAATTCTTTTACATTTTTTGAAGCCGAAGCGTTATGATCTAAGCTGTTAACAACAACGGTATCTGTTTCTAATGTGCTATTCTTTTCAGGAGTAGTGTTATCACACGAGCTCATAAATAACATACAATAAATAACAACCAGTTTTAAGTTTATTCTGAAATAGTATTTTTTATCCATATAAGTTTATTAGGTTATCAATTAGATCATTTGAGAAAAGTAAGATCGTAACTATAATACACGACAACTCTAAAGATACACTGTTTCTTTTATAACAGAGGCTAGCAAAAGTACACTTTGAGGTTTGGAAAGTTAATCCATACTTACATTCTTAACTGTTTGTCCAATAAATTTTCCATCGTCACCAATTCCTCCCGTCGGAATTCCTCTTTCCACATATTTACCATTAACACTATAATGATGAAAATAAAGGGGTATTCCTTCTCCCAGGCTTTGTATCTTTGTATCCTGCAAATGAATATGAACATGCGGTTCGGAAGTGTTTCCTGAGTTTCCTACTAATCCTAATAGTTGTCCCTGTTGTACTTGATCACCGGTTTTTACTTTTATAGATTTAGGCTGTAGATGACAAATGAACAGGTATTCCTTTGGCGCCACTTCAATAACGATATGATTTCCAACAGGCAAAGTACCGCCACCCAAAACACCGGGTTCCATATCCGGATCAGAATCAAACACCGTTACTACTTTTCCAGCTGCCGGGGCAACAACATCTAGTCCATAACAAAAATAGTTTTCAAGTTTTGAACTGTCTCCTGTAAATGTTCTATCATCCTTTATGATCATGAGATCATAAGCCCACCGTTGGTCGGGAGCAATGACATGATAATTTACGCATTCTTCTGCCCCACCCCAGGCTACAGAAATAGCCGTATCCAAAGGCAGGCGAAACTGTACCTTGCTTGGTTTGTCATCATAAGAAGAAGGATAAGTGTTATAGATAATTCCTGAAAAGCAAAGCAATATCAATCCTGTGAAGCCTGCAATTCGCCAAGGGTTAAAAACAGGGCGACGGATGAGCGAAAGTATGATACCAATAAGCAAGAAAATAATTGCTAAAAAAGATATCAGCAAAGGTGCCAGGTAAAATAAGATCACACCTGTTAGTCCGGGCCGAGACAGAACAATAAAATAACAGGTAAAAGTAATAACCAATAAAATGGGAACGGTATAGATCCACCAATCGATCTTTCTTTTCATAATATAGTTTTTATTATCCAGCCAGGTTCAAATAAAAATCCCCAAACACTATTGTATTTGGGGATCAGTATTATAAACTAATTATACATTTTCAATTACCAATGCACTGGCGCCGCCACCGCCGTTACAAATACCGGCCGCACCATATTTTGCATTGTTTTGTTTTAATACATTAATTAACGTTACAATAACACGTGCACCTGAACATCCTAAAGGATGACCCAATGACACAGCTCCACCGTTTACGTTTACTTTAGATGCATCTAAATTCATTAGTTTCATGTTAGCTAAACCAACTACAGCAAAAGCTTCATTCAATTCAAAATAATTGATATCACCCATTTTCAATCCGGCCTTTTCAACTGCTTTTGGTACTGCTATCGAAGGTGTTGTTGTAAACCACTCAGGCGCTTGTTCAGCATCAGCATATCCTTTAATTTTAGCTAAAGGCTTTAATCCTAAAGCTTCAGCTTTTTCTTTGCTCATTAATACTAAAGCTGCTGCACCATCATTCATGGTAGATGCATTAGCCGCAGTTACAGTTCCGTCTTTTTGAAACACCGGCTTTAAACCAGGGATCTTTTCAAACATCACTGCTTTATATTCTTCGTCTTCTGCAAATAAAACTGTTCCTTTTTTAGTAACTACTTCAACAGGTACGATCTCTTCCTTGAATTTTCCTGCTTCCCATGCTGCAGCCGAACGTTTGTAAGATTCAATAGCGAATGCATCCTGATCTTCTCTTGAGAAACTATATTCTTTAGCACAAAGCTCAGCGCAATTTCCCATTGGTACATTTCCATATACATCTGTTAAACCATCTTTAGCCAAACCATCAATTACAGATCCGTTACCGTATTTTGCACCCCAACGATTATTCTCTAAATAATAAGGTACTGAACTCATATTTTCCATGCCGCCTGCAATTACTACATCAGCATCTCCCAAAAGAATTGCCTGAGCCGCTAATGAAATGGCTTTCATTCCGCTTGCGCATACTTTATTTACTGTTGTACAGTTTACGCTATCCGGTAAACCAGCAAATTTAGCTGCCTGACGTGCAGGGGCCTGCCCAAGGTTTGCCTGCATTACAGAACCCATAAATACTTCATTCACCAGTTTCGGATCAAGATTTATTTTATCTAAAGCGCCTTTAATGGCTACTGCTCCTAATTTTGTAGCAGATATACCTGCTAATGTACCCCCAAACGAACCCATTGGTGTTCTAACAGCCGATACAATATATACTTCTTTGCTCATTGTCTTAATTTTTAAGTTTAGTTTTGTGCGCCAAATATACTATCCAGATCACATTTTGGTTTGCCATTCATCGAATTTTGATTAACATTTTTAGTAGTAATTAACAATTATTACAAGATCGTTCCATAACCTTACAAAAAAGTAACATTCACCGATAACAGGCTAACAATTGCCTAATTTATGCGCTTTTTATACAAATATAACTGACCTGTATCATACAAAATCCTATAAAACAATACCTTTGCTCCCTATTTAAAATAAAATGAAACCATCGTTTATTGCTATATTCATCTTTTTTGCAGTTATTCTTTTTTTTGAGTGGTATTTCCTCTTCGCATTAAAAACAGTTAGTATCGATTACTCTCCCGGTAAACGTAAACTTGTTTTATGGATCGCATATACTTTAGCTGTATGTAGTCTTTTATTATTTGCTGTTTCTGCATTTTACCCACCACCGGAGTGGAATAACACCATGCGTTTCATCTCAGCTATTTTTTTAATTTTATTATTATGCAAAATATTGGGTTGTGTTTTTTTATTAGTCGATGATATTATCAGGTTATTCAAATGGATTGCATTCAAATTCAGTTCAAGCGATTTAGGCACAACTGAAAATACAAATAACCATATCAGCCGTTTAAAATTTTTCAGTTACCTCGCTTTAACCTTTTCGTTCATACCGGCAGTTTCCTTTATTTATGGTATGGTTCGCGGAGCTTACAAATATAGAGTACATAAGGTAAAGGTTACCTCTCCTAACTTACCCGATGCCTTTGATGGTTTTAAAATTGTGCAGCTTTCGGATATGCATTCAGGAAGTTTTATGAGTACCGATCCGTTAGTAAAAGCGTTTAACATTGTGATGGAACAAAAGCCCGACGCTATTTTCTTTACAGGCGACCTGGTAAATAATGAATCCAGTGAAACGGCAATGCATTTAGAAACATACAAGATGCTAAAAGCGCCTTATGGCGTGTATAGTATTTTAGGCAATCATGATTATGGCGATTATAAGCAATGGGAAACGCCTGAGGATAAAATTCAAAACCTGGATTCATTAAAAGACATACAAAGGCAGTCGGGATGGCGTTTACTGATGAACGAGCATGTACCTATTGAAAAAGACGGACAACGTATTGCTTTGCTGGGTATTGAGAACTGGGGTGGAAACTTACGCTTCCCGCGATATGGTAAATTAGAAAATGCACATGCAGGAACTGAAGGCTATCCGTTTAAAATATTATTATCTCACGATCCATCACATTGGGATGTTCAGGTGAGCCAGGAAGAAAAATACAAAGATATTGATCTGACCTTAAGCGGACATACGCACGGCATGCAATTCGGGATCGAGATACCAGGCTTTAAATGGAGTCCTGTACAGTACATTTACAAACATTGGGCAGGTTTATACAAACAGGATAATCAATATTTGTATGTGAACCGAGGCTTGGGATTCTTAGGCTACCCCGGCCGGTTAGGTATTTGGCCTGAGATTACGGTTATTGAATTGAAGAAAGCATAGAGTATTTTGTCAGTTCGAGCGAAGTCGAGAACCAGGCAGAAGCCATTAGAACGCTTCTCGACTTCGCTCGAAGTGACAGAACCAAAATACAAACTAGTTACCCTCCGTTAACTTTCTGGCTTCGTTAATATCCATACGAACACCGTTTTTAAAAGCTGCTACAAAGCAATCTTTATAACCTAATTCTTTTAATTTGGATTGTTGCTTTGCGGCATCATCCATCGTAGGAAAACTTCCGGAAGTATATTTGAATATTGGTCCTGCTTTGTAGAACCAAACATCAGGCACGTTGGCAAATTTTGTTTTAGCATCCACTTCTTTATCCATACTGGCAAATTGTACTTTAAATACAATTCCAGAATTGTGTGCCACAGATGTAGTGTTGGTTGTTGCAATAGTTGGTGTAGCAGCTACCTCTTCTTTTTTCTTTATGATGATTTCTATCTCATTTATTTTTTTTTCAGAATATGTTTTATCTTTTCTGTCAATGGCATTGGCTTTTTGATACATGCCAAGAGCTTCCGTATAATTTTTATTCTTAAAATTAATATCAGCCAATGCGATCAATTGTTTATACTTTTTTTCCTGTTCATCAATTTTTGTCTGCTGTGTTTTTAAAGCGGCTATGGAATCAGCTTTGGCTTTAGCAATCGCATCATTTTTTACTTTTTGCTCAGCTGCAGCTTTGGCTTTTGCCAAGTTTTCGGCAGCTGTTACTTTTGCCAGAGAATCGGACTTTTCTTTTTTGATGGCAGCAGCTTCCTCTTTTACCTTTTGTTCTGCAATTGCTTTAGCTTTTGCAAAAGCATCAGCTTCTGCTTTTTCCTTGGCTTTTGCTTCATTTTCAGCTTTAGTTTTGGCAGAAGCTTCTGCATCCGATATTATTTTATCTTCTTTGTCTTTATCTTCCTTTTTTATTTCAACATCGGATCCTTCATCTGGTTTATCAATTGTCTTTATCTCTTCAATTTTTTCTTCTTTTACTTCTGCTATAACGTATTTTTCTTTTTCCAAAGGAACCTGGTTCTCGATATCATCATTATAGGTCTTCTTTATTCCTTCCTGCTCATCTTTGTACTTTCTAAAAGCTCTGAATAAACAAGCCGCTAAATAATTCTGTCCCTTGTCTGATCCCAGAAATTTTTCTTCCTGTGGATTGGTCAAATATCCTATTTCCGTTAATACGCTAGGCATAGATGTTCGCCATAATACCCAGATACTTTGACGATGCACGCCTTTGTCTACCCGTCCGGCTTTATTTAAATATTGATCCTGGATCTTTAAAGCCAAGCCTGCGCTTTGTATCACATAGCTGGAAGTGTAATTACTCATGATGATATAACTTTCCTCGCTGTTAGGATCAAAGCCCTGGTATTTGGTTTCATAATTATCTTCCAGTAACATGGCTGAGTTTTCACGCTGGGCTACTTTCATTTTACCTTCTTCATTTTTCAAACCCATTACATAGGTTTCTGAACCATATGGCTCAGGGTTAGCGGTTTCAACAACAATGGTTTTTCCTTTTGAGTTTTTGAAGGTCTTGGCCCTCATTTTTCCTGTCTTTTTGTCCTTGATCATAACGGGTTTTCCGGCAGCATTACAGTGAATGGAAATGAACAGATCGGCATTATTTTCATTTGCAATTCTTGCTCTGTCTTCCAACTCTACAAATACATCTGTTTTGCGGGTAAAGATCACTTTAACATCTTTTATATGTTCTTCAATAAGCTTTCCAAACTTTAAAGCAACAGCCAGCGATATGTCTTTTTCCTTACAGGTAACTCCATTACAACCTGGATCTTTTCCGCCGTGTCCAGGGTCAATAACGATGGTACGCACTTTACGTTTAGGATCATCTTTAGGTGTATAAAAAGAACAAAAGATCAGTACAACCAGCGTTTGTGCCAATAGAATTTTGAAAAAAATATTATATTTTTTTACCATCATATCTGTAAAAAATAACTACCAATTAAACGAGTAATTGTTAGCTTTGTAAGTTTAGGTAAATTTAGTGCCAGGTAGCTATTAATACGGTCAAACATATATATTTTTTACTCTTATTATTGTTAATAAGTACGGCATCCGTTTTAGCTCAGGACGACCTGAAACCTAATCGTGGAAAAACCATCAAAAATCCAAAAAAGGACGAATTACCAAAGGATACCTCTTCTTTACCTCCTCTTTCAACTGCTTTAGCGCCTGGCGACAGCATTAAAACAGTTACAAGCGACTCGTTGGACGAAGAAGATGAGGCAGAACCTTTGGAACATCCTATCGTTTATAACGCACGTGACTCCATAAGATACGAAACCAAAGGGCAAAAGATCTATTTATTTGGCGATGGCTATGTGAAATATGAAGACATGGACATGAAAGCCGAGTTTATTGAAATTGATAATGAAAAAAATACGATCACTGCCTATGGTAAGGTCGACAGTCTAGGGAAACAGGAAGGAAATCCTGTCATGAAAATGGAAAATCAGGAATCGACCGCCCGTAAGATAATTTACAACTTTAAAACAAAAAAAGGTAAGATCTACGACATTAAAACCAAAGAAGGCGACCTCTTGCTAAAAGGAAGTGAAGTAAAGAAAGACAGCAACAATGTGGTTTACATGAAAAATCTGGAATGTATACCCTGCCAATATGAAGATTCCAGAACTATTTTTAAAGCCAAAAAAGCCAAGATCATTCCGGATGATAAGATCGTAACCGGACCAATGTATTTAGAAATTGGAGGAGTACCTACTCCACTGGGTCTACCATTTGGTTATTTCCCGAATACAAAAAAAAGACATTCGGGAATTTTAATTCCGTTTTACGGAAACAGTGATGCCCTTGGATTTTATTTAAAGGACGGAGGATTTTATTGGGGAATCAATGATCAAACCGATATGACCATCCGTGGTGATATTTACAGTAATGGCAGCTGGGGTTTACGAACCCTTAATAATTATGCAGTTAATTATAAATTCAACGGAACCTTATCGTTAGGTTATTCTGAATTCAGAAGCGGAGAAAAAGAAATACCCACTTCCTATACCAAGCAAAAAGATATTGCCATTAACTGGCGACATTCTCAGGATCAGAAAAACAATCCTACGATCCACTTTAGCAGTGATGTAAATATCAGAACCTCAAAATACAATAAATACAATGCTCAAAATACCGGGCAATATTTATCCAATACCTTTCAATCCAACATTAATTTTTCAAAAACATTTAAAATAGGAACACTTGGAGTAAACGCCCGCCATGATCAAAACACACAAACCAAGATCATGAATATTTCTTTTCCTGAGCTAACGTTTAACATCAATCGTTTTTACCCGTTTAAAAAAGAAAATCGTATCAAACAAAATCCTATTGATAAGATCGGTATCAGCTATTTACTAGAGGCCAGGAATAGTTTGTCGGGGTACGACACCACTATTTTTAAAGGCAATGTTGGAGATAGTTTAAAATATGGTTTCAGACATAGCTTACCGATCTCAACAAACATTACTTTATTAAAATATTTTACGCTAACCCCTGCATTGAATTTAAGTGCTGTGATGTATACCAAAACCACACGTAAAGAGTTGGATGAATCAACTAACCGCATTGTAAAAACAACCGATCAGAATTTTAAAACAGGTTATGACGCTAATTTCAACAGCTCATTAACAACCAAGTTATTCATGGATTATATGTTTAAAAGTAAGCGTTTGAAACAGATCAGGCATTTACTGATACCAAGTGTAGCATATACGTACCGGCCTGATTTTGGCGAGGAACAATATGGTTTTTGGAAAGATGTGATCAGCGATACAACTTACAGGTATAAAACAAAATATTCTATTTTTGAGAACAACTTATTTGGTGGCCCTGCCCAGGGAACTCAAAACAGCCTGAGTGTAAATTTAAGTAATAACGTTGAAGCCAAGGTTCGCAAAAAAACAGATACAGGGTTTGTATTTAATAAAGTAACTATTTTACAAAACCTGAGCTTTGCCGGATCTTATAATTTTGCTGCAGATAGTTTTAAAATGAGCAATTTAACCATGACAGGAAGAACCAAGATCTGGAAGTACTTTGACCTGGTATTTGGCTCTACTTTTGATCCGTACTATACTACTGTTGTTACCAGTACCACTTTAAATCCTTTTACCAATGCCTACGATGAAAGAGCCTATAGAACAAAACAATATCTGGTAAACACCAATGGCCGGATCATGGATTTTACAACAGGAAACATTGCCATCAATGCTGCGTTCAGTTCTAATCTTATTACTTCCCGGGCTAAAAAACCTGATCTGACAAACGGAGCCGAACGAGGCGCTGCACCAACAAATACCACACAGGCGCAGGAAAGATTACCCTGGAATTTAAATATTTATTATAATGTAACTTACACAAAAACTTTAAATAAAGTTACCGATATACAAACACTCAACTTTAGTGGAGATATGAATGTTACAAAATTCTGGAAATTAGGTGTAACCAGTGGTTATGATTTTACCAACAGAAATTTGAGTTACACCAGCATCAATATATACCGCGACTTAAAATGCTGGGAAGCGAGAATTGACTGGGTGCCCTTTGGATTTAGAAAGAGCTACAGCTTAACCATTAACTTAAAAACAAGTATGTTAAGCGATGTGAAGATACCAAGACAAAGACAGTGGTATGATAATTTTTAGATGTTTTTTTATTCCTTTTCCCCATGCATTACTCTCAATTGCTTTTTAAGAATGTGGTAAAGCTCAGGTGCTTTTTGTGTACCAATACGATAGGTAAAATCTGCCTTATCTTTCAGTTCAATGAATTCATTTCCACTGGTAAAAAACCGAATAACACCTTTGCTATGTAAATTATAAACAGCCCTTCTGAAAATATGTTTTTTGTAACGGCTTTTTCTGATATGTGTGATCGTATCTAAATTGATCTTTACACGGCGCGCTGTCCAGAAGCCATCAATGATAATATAATTATCAAACACTTTTGTGTGAGTATGCAAAATAAAGGTAAGCATAGCCGAAAAAGATAGGATCAATAAGCCCAGTAAAAAAAAGATCTTTCCGGAGTTAGGAATATCAACAGCAGGATAATGACCGATCTTAAAAATAGCTACCTGAACCGGTTTTGGATTTTCACTCCAGTAATACCCAACAAAACAAAACAGGGCAATAATGGTACGCCAGATCATACTGAGCCTGTTGTGACCCATGTACTGTTTTTCGTCAAATAATTGCTTGTCTGGTTGCACCTGAAATGGATTATCAACCAAATTTACAAAAAATTAAGACAAGGTCGCCTCTCAAAATGAAACAACGGCCGCTGCAAACGAAAACCCCGTCGCGCAAAACAAAAAACTAACCGCGCAAAATCAACCCTACGCTCCGCAAAATGAAACGATAAAAACAAGTAGCGGTTATTTAGGCTGCATAATAATAAACAACTCCCTGCCTGTCCTTGGTTTGATCGAATTATAGCAAGGTTCCATCACTTTAATCTCAAATACTGGGGTAAACAAGGCTTCATACTCCTGCTTATTTCCTCCAAACGGTGGCTTATCGGTATTCAAAATATCATCAAACAATACACCAACCAGTTTACCCCCTGGTTTTAGTAATTGTCTCATGTGTTGCACGTACTGCTTTCGTAGCAAAGGATCAATGGCACAAAAGAAAGTTTGCTCCAGAATAAGATCGTATTGCCCTTTATGCTCAAAAAAATCCTGTTGAATTAAATGTTGATCAGGAAACAATGGATTACGTTTCTTTAAATTCTGTAAAGGCTTTTGAGCAAAATCAAGTACGTAAACGTTTTTAAACCCCAGCTCCATTAAAAATTGTGCCTCATAAGCATTGCCTGCCCCGGGTATTAAAATCGTTAAGTCTTTATTATCTAATTGCTCGATATAAGTTTTTAAAGGCAAAGATATATCGCCGATATCCCAACTGAAATCATCGTTAATGTATCTGTTGTTCCAATATTGTTGGGTAAGGTTGTGCATGGCATTTTTTATAAAAATATCATTTAATTAGTAAATTCTATCTAAATTTGAGAAGATGCTTAAAAACCCCTTTATAGCTTTTTTTAAACTGATCCGAATTGAGAATCTTTTGATCATTGCCATCACACAGGTCTGCATCAAGTATTTGGTATTTTATCCCTTAAATGAATTCTCGAAATTTACCCCTGCCCTATTCACGATCTCCTTATTAAGCACTTTGTTTATTGCTGCCGCCGGGTATATTATTAACGATTATTTTGATGTTAAAACCGATAAGATCAACCGGCCTGAAACAGTAGTAATAGATGTGAGCATTAAACGCCGGTGGGCCATGATCCTGCATATTGTATTTAATGCTTTAGGCCTATTACTTGGGTTATTTCTGGCTATAAAATGTCATACAATAATATTATTGATGTTTCAGGTACTGAGTATTTTATTGTTATGGTTCTATTCGACCCACTTTAAAAAACAATTATTGGTTGGTAATATTGTTGTTTCTGTTTTAACTGCTACCATTCCTTTAATGCCAATCGTATATGATTACTATTTAATGGGCGAAGTTAGTCCACTTGTTTCGTTTGCGATCGGTGATTTTTTGAAGACCATTGTCATTATAGTTTTAGGTTATAGTGCCTTTGCTTTCTTAACATCATTTGCCCGTGAAGTTATCAAAGACATGGAAGATTATAAAGGCGATATACAAACCGGCGGTAAAACCATGCCTATTGTTTGGGGTATGATCACCAGCAAGGTTGTTACCTTTTTCCTGATCATTATCACCATTGGTTTATTATTACTGGCCTGTCTTAAATTTTACAAAGAAAAACAATACATAGGGCTGTATTATATTCTGGGAATAGTGGTATTACCTCTTGTTTTTCTTATGATCCAAACCATACGAGCTAAAACCAGTAAAGATTTTAAAATGGCAAGCTTATTGCTTAAATTTATCATGTTATTTGGCATAGCATTTACCCTTGTAATCAAATACTTATATGAATAGCATAGAACAACATATCAAAGAATTTCCATACCAGATCATTTTAGGATCTAACTCTCCCCGCCGCCAGGAATTATTAAAAAGCCTGGGGTTTGATTTTTTAAATAAACCGATCAATGCCGACGAAACTTATCCTATTGATCTTTTAGCAGAGGAAATTCCTTTATACTTAGCAGAGAAAAAAGCAGATGCTTATCCCGACGACCTCAAAGAAGATGAGATTCTTATCACTGCCGATACGATTGTATGGTGCGACGGTAAAGCTTTTAACAAACCTGCCAATTTTGTAGAAGGAAAAAAAATGCTGGAAAGTCTTAGTGGTAGAATGCACGAAGTATTTACCGGTGTTTGCTTAAAAAGCGGCAACAAACAAACCACTTTTTTTGATGTAAGCAAAGTTTACTTTAAAAAATTAAAACCCGAAGAAATAGAATATTATTTAATTAACTATAGCCCGTATGATAAAGCCGGAGGTTATGGCGTTCAGGATTGGCTGGGTTATATAGGTATCGATAAAATTGAAGGTAGCTTTTACAATGTAATGGGCTTACCGGTGAAAGAACTGTACGAAGAATTAATGAAATTTTAATTTAAAAAATTATATAAATAAAAACGCTGGAGATTTTCATCTCCAGCGTTTTTGTTTAAAAAAAATTGATATTATTTAGTCACTACTAAATATTTTGAAGCACTCCAGAATTTATCCGGATCAGTGATCGTAATACTGTTTACCATTTTATCGGTCTTATCTAAAGTATAAGAATCAGATGGATGAGTTGTTATCATTTTCATATTCTTACTATTAACCGGTATGGTAGTTGTTTGTGTATAATCAATTTGAGTGAACATACTGTTATCAATATTATCAGCCAATTTTGCTGTTCTACCGATACCTAATAAACCTCCTTTTTTATCTATTAAATTAGATTTCTCAAGATCTTTAGTAGTACCTACAACATAATATGCTTTATGTAACTCGGCAGTTTTGCTGTTGATAGTTTGCATTTGAGCCATGTTTTGAGTAGCTAATGTATCAACGTAAATCTGTAAAATAGTTACCTGCGCGCTTAACGTATTTAAACGATTATTCAATTCAGCTAACTCAGAATACTTTTGATTTAATTGATTATTTAAGATCTCAATGGTTTTTTGAAGCTTGGCATTTTTACCTGCCGAACGCCCTAATTTGTCATTTAATTCTTTAATTTTTTTGCTGTTAGACTCCATTAACTCATTAATAACTTTGATCTCTTCGTTAATGCGGTCTTTTTGATTGGCTTTAATTTCCTTATCAGAATTCTTCATGATAATATGTTGCTTACTTGTTACAACATCCAGATCATGTTCTATCTCGTTAAAAGAATTTATGAAGTCGTTTACCGACGATTCACGTTCGTCGATAACCGACATTAATGAATCTCTTTGACGAACTACAGTTTCATCTTCTTGTGGGTTTTTGCATCCTGTCATTAACACTAATGAGGCTGCAGCAATAATCATATAATTTTTCATAATAATAAGTTTTGAGTATTTTACAATACAAAATTATGCCTAAAGGAAGGCCACGTCAGACCTTTTCGGTAGAAGCCGTTTTAAAATCGCCAAAAAGGAATATAATTTGGTTTGAATTAGGAAACCAATATTGTAAAAAAGCAGCCTTAGAGTGCTTATACAAGAACTGTTGATGAAAATTAACTACATTTTCACTCCAATGACCAACATATCATCAACCTGTTCAAGAGTACCCTTCCAATCTTCAATAGTTTGATTTAAAACTGCACACTGGGTTTCCATATCGTTATCAGAAACTTCTTTTAAAAGATTTCTGAAATTATTTACCATAAATTTTTTACCTCTTGGCCCACCAAACTGGTCAGCAAAACCATCAGAAGCAATATAAATAATATCACCTTTTTGAAGCTTAATGGTATGGTTTGTAAACAACTTGGTGTCATTTACATCCATTCCTACAGGGTACTTATCTGCATTGTATTTAATAAGTTCACGATTACGTATAAGATAAAGCGCGTTATTAGCACTGGCATACTGAAGTTCCATCGTTTGATAGTTAACTGCACATAAGGTCATATCCATTCCGTCTTTAGTTACCCGAACTGTTTTATCACGGTGAAAAGTTGATGAAACTCCTATGTTCATTTTATCCATGATCTGTGCAGGTGTAGAAATAGAATCATCCTTTAATGTATCCTTCAATAAATTGTATCCAACTATACTCATAAATGCCCCTGGAACACCATGCCCGGTACAATCCACACATGCAAAATAAATCCAATCCTCTTTTTTATCCATCCAGTAAAAATCACCGCTTACAATATCTTTGGGCTTATACAATACAAAAGAATCAGGTAGATGAGAATTCCACACATTCTTTGGAGGTAATATTGCCTCTTGAATATTCTTAGCGTAATGAATACTATCTGTTACATGTTTGTGAACTATTTCAAGCTCATTGTTTTTGAGCTCTATTTCTTCTTTTTGCTGAACTACCTCCTCAGTACGTTCTTTAACTAATCTATCAGCAATACTATATAAATTAGTATTGGTACATGATACAGAAATAAAAGCAGCGATCGATTTTAAAAGATCAACGTCCGAATCATTCAGCTGTGGAAAAAATGGCTTTAATTCTTTTAGCCTTCCGCTAATTAAAATACCTAGTAAGGAATTATGGGAAAAGATGGGGACAGCAATAAAAAAGGGTAGCTGCAGGGTTTCTTTTATAAATTTAGACAGATCATTTTCAGCTGATTGTTTGTTCATGATCACTGAATCGGACTTATTATTCAAATAATCCAAAACGATCGTTTTATCTTTATCCAATACAGCACTACTTCCAAACTGATATTCGATATGAAACGATGAAGAACTCTCGGCAGGCATTAATACCGCCGAAACATCCATCCGTAAACTGAGGTTCAGTTTTTTAAGCGTTGTTTCAAAAATTTCCGGGATCGACATTTGAGCATCTACACTATCCTGTAAATTATTTAATAAAGCCAACCCGTTATTTTTTTTACGAAGTTCTGATTTAACGGTAGAGATAGAGGCATCCGAGGCAACAGCAACGCCGCCCAATTTATCAATACGGTACTGATAATACCTCAAAACATCCTCATATGTTGTATAATTATCAGTATTCAACGATTTGGTAAGTAAACTTATCAATTGGCCCGCAGCTTGTCGTCCTTCCTGGTTAAATTCAGCTTCAGAGATCTCGAAAAGCTCCATTAATTCTTTTACGGACACCTGGTCTTTTAAATAAGCCAATCCCATAAACAACCGTTGAGACAATTCGGAAACATCATCCCCTTCTTCGCCACTGACTTCTTTAAAATCATTCAACAACAAATAAAATTGTTCAGGATCTACACCTGTGTATTTTTTTAATTGTTTGTCTTCTATAAATCCAGATATATTAGCCATAAGTATTATTCAGAAATTATGTGTAAAACGCCGGTCCAGTCAAGAGGTTCGGCTTTGCCATTCAATCGTGCAATCTCAACGCCCGAATAAAATCCAAACAATGGAATATCATTTAAATGTTTTTGCAGGATAGATGCGTCTTCGATATCGCTACCGTAATAATGTGCTGCTCTTCCCGCGCAATCAATATAAAGAGCAAATCGTGGTGTTTTTCCTTCATTTTTAATTTTTTCTACAAGACCTTTAGTTGCCGTTTTCATATATTCAAAATCCACGCTTCGTCTCATGAATATGATCTCTGTACCTTCTACAATATCGGGTTCAACCATAATAATAGATCTGGTATCTTTATTAACGTTAACGCACATTCTATTAGAAAAATTCTTCGGATCGAATTTGGAATATTTATCTCCCCGATTCATAGATATTGTCAGGAAAAAACCAAAGTCTTCAAAACTCAGTGATTCTCCAACAAGGCTCTGTATAAAATCCAATGCGGGTATATGATCAATTTCAAGGATCAGTGTGCCATTTGTTTTTGTAACAATGTGATAGTCGCTGGCAGGTTCACAACCATGCATAATAACACTGTCTATTTTCGCAGAACCAGAAAAGATCAACCCTATTGCCGAATTATCAAAAATATCATTATCGAGCCATTGTTTTGTTGGTCGAAACATCATATCACCTGTGAGACCCGCTCCAAATATTGGAAAGGTTCTGCAATCTATATCTTCATTAAGTGCTTTACATAATGGCGTAGCCATATTCATTTTCAATTTTCCTGAGCTCCTGTCTACAGCATCATAACACAGAAATAAAAAAGGATCTCCTTCAAACGTTTTATTTTTTAACTGCGCTGTTATTTTTTTACCGCAGTCGTATTCGTTAACAGATAAGTTATGCTCAATAATTGTATCAAAGTTCATTGTATCCGAACAAATACATAGTATACCTGATTGATATCCATCGTAACCTAAATTAGAATTGGTAATAATGCCAACACTATAACCGCCTATTAATTTAGTATCGGCACCAATAATTTCTTTTATACCTTGTTGAAAAGCTTTTGCATCATGCCTTACAGTGGTAAAAATAACGGCAATTGCAATAGGCCTACCTTCAAGGTTTTTTACTGCTTCAGTTGCGCATTCTTTACCTGCACTAAAGCTGTCAAATAATTCACTATAACCTACTCCGGCCTTTGTTTCCATAATAAAAAAGAAGGTCTTTAATTAACTTAAAGACCTTCTATAGTGTGATGTTCTATTTATTCTTCAATAATAAATTCTGTAGTAACATTTAAAGGATTTTTCAACGTATTTAAAATAGCTGATTTACGATCAAGTGTTTCTTTTGTTTTTTGAAGCGCTTCTTTAGCAGCTTTGCCTTTTAAGGTTACTGTGTAGTGTAAATGTTGGGCTCCGTTGCTGATGTTACGGTCTAAACCTAATACACCCATTAAATCAAAATCCACTTTTACTTTTACGTCCAATTTTTCAAGCTCAGTGCCAAACATTGCAGAGTTTGTTGCAATACCAGCAGTTAAACAACCACATAAAGCTGCAGCTAAAAGTTCTACCGGATTAGGTGCATCATCAGCACCACCTAACTGAGATGGTTCAGTTACATTAAATTTAAAATGTCTATCGGGACGAGAAGCCGGATTTCCATCTGCAAAAAATTCTTTTACATTTACTTCAGCCTTTGTTCCACCTTTCCAGGTAGATTCGGCAACAAAGCTAACTTTGGCATTATTGTTATTCTCTTTAACTGCTTCAACATAGCCGCCTACCGATTGCATGTCTACTCCATTTGGGTTCTTAGTTGCTTCCATTTTTATGTTTTTTTAGGTTATCTTAGGTTTGTACAATTTAATAATTAAATTACAGATATCAAAATCGGGTTCCAGATTTAGTTTGTTATTTTCATTTGCGATTTACTATATTCATAATATATTGAGGTGCAAAATGTCTTTCTCCTGAAAAATCATATATCTCATTTGAAACATAGGAATTCGACGCAATTTTTTTTGCCAGTTCCTGAGCTTTAATAATACATTCTTCATGTAATCCGGCACCAACAGAAAAACTACCCACATAATAAAAATCACGGACAGGGGCATCTTTTCCTAATTGCATTTTATCAATTGCAACCTGTGCATCCATAGCAGCGACATCCAGTTTACAATGTTTAAATGTTGCAATAGCATCTTTACCATCCTCTGTACGTTTTAATAAATTCTTTGGTGCAGCGCCATTATTTTTATAAGGATTAAGAGTAATAAAGAATAAAGGGTCTTTATCCAATGGTTGATCATTTTGGTGATAATTTACAATGTAAGTGATCGTATATGGCCATTTATGTGCTAATGAAGGATTGTAATCGTAGATATGAATATTATATGTTTTATTGCAGTTACCCTCGCCATCTAAAGGAATATATGATTTATCCTGATGAACATAAGCCGTACTTGTATCATAGGTGAATTTTTTCAAGGCAGGGATCATAGCATCATCATCATTTTTAAAATCTATCATGTCATATGTATCATCTGCGTGTGTGGCAAATATAACCTTGTCATAACTATCCTGGGTTATTTCACCATTATACACCGTCATACGCCCCTTATAACGATTTACATGTAATTTATTTGCTCCTAAAATAATGTCAACACCCATTTCCTCTTTTAATTTTCTTGCAAGAAATTTCAACCATCTGCTGCTTCCTTCCTTAAAATACTGGCGGGTCCATAGATCGTCTCCATTTTGAATACTATCGGTGTAACCTTCCTGAAGTATATAATAATGAGCTACCATCCATAAAGGCATAACCGAAGGAGGCGCTATATTTTGAGGATTTTGTTCCTGAGTAAAGTACATTCCATTGATTCGCGGATACAAGTTTGAGTGAACAAATTCCCCCGGAAATCTTCCCGGTGCTTCTGCCCATTCACCAACACTTGTACGGGGTGCGTGTTCTTCATCCGGAATGAGCTTGTACCAGGCCGCGATCTCTTTAATAAAATCATCTTTTCCTTTTTGAAGATTTATTTTGCTTGCTACACCACCCGTAGGAACTGCAACTTCCCCATTGTTCTCAACAGAATATCTGTAATTGCTACCGCTGAATGCAAAAGATGCATTGTTTAGCAGCGGACGACAATAGTCGCTATTTCCATCCTGATCCATGATTTTAAGTTCTTTCCAAAAAGCAACAAGGTTATCATAAGTCGCTTTATTGAAGTCATTTACTCCCATATCAACCCATCTTATTTTATTCCCACTTGGTGTAGGTAAATTTACATTTATGGTATTGGCATTTCCCCCTACCTCTATTCCTTTTTCATAAATATGTATTTCAGCAGAGGGGATCAATTTTTTTAAATTGTAAGCTGTCGCTAATCCGGATACGCCGGCACCAATGATTGCAATTTTCATAGGTTATATATAAATAGGTTTAAAACAAATTTATACTAATAATCAAAAGAAACAAATAGTAGTTTTTTGCACTTTATCAGTTACACATAATGTTGAAAAATCTTACATGTGTAAGTTTTTAAAAAAAAATAGATTTTCCTTCTCATTTTTGAAAGTAGGTGTTCAAATGTTCTCGAAAACAACAAAGTCCCGTTAAACGGGACTTTATTTGATTTTCTGCGGAGAAGGTGGGATTCGAACCCACGATACAGTTTCCCGTATACAAACTTTCCAGGCTTGCTCGTTCGACCACTCTGACACCTCTCCGGATTTGTGGGCTCAAATGTAAGCTCTCTAAGTGAATAATACAATAAAATAACAGAATAAAGCTTGTATTATTTGTTTAAAAAATCAATTACTTTTTTATTCACAACCTCTGCCTGATCCATTGACACAAAATGGCCAGCATGACCTATAACAGCAGTTTGTGCATTGGGACATAGCCTTTTTGCCCTGCGAAGTCCCATTTCTCCATTGATGATATCCATGTCTCCTATCAAAACCAGGATAGGTATATTCAATGATTTTAATTCATGTCGTAAAAAGGGCTGCATTTTTAAAATATCCGTATCAATAACGGCTTTTTGTGTGGCCAGATAATATTGATTAATAAAGATCTGATTCATATTATCTACGTTTGAACTCATGGTTTCCAAAAAATCTCTCAGGTTGGCTCTTTTAGGATTTACAGAATAATTAATATCAGAATAGATGCCTAAGCCTGGTTTAAGTATACCAAAGGTTTGAGCCGGACTTAACAATACCAGTTTTTTGATCCTGGCAGGATCGCGCAACGCTATATTTACCGATAGCCAACCCCCGCGGGAAGCACCTATCAGATTGATCTTTTTAAGATGCAGTGTATCAAAAATATCCAAATACCAGTCTATGATCTCGTTCATCCCGTCTACTTCACCAATACACTGAGATTTTCCAGGCTCCAAAAAGCAATCGATGGCATAAACCCTATAGTTTTCTGATAATGCTTTCATATTAGGATACCACATAGTTGAACTGGCGTTCATGCCGTGTAGTAAAACAAGTGGTTCTCCTGTTTCGGGACCGCTCACAATAATATGTGCCTTACCAAACCTTGTTTTAACGTACTGTTCAGCAATAGGCGTAGTGAATAAAGCTAAAGCTTTATCGTAAGCCTGTTCATAGGTCAGTTTATCACCGGCAATATATGGTTTACCTATTGTGTCGGCTGCAAAGGAATTAACGGGAAGTTTGGTCGCGACATCTTCTTTTTCTGAAGCTGTTTTTTTATCATCAGCGTTTTGGCAACCATACACAAAACATATAATAAAAAAAATGATACTTAACCTTGAAATAAATGACATATATGTTCAATTATAAAATATGCACTAATATAATGGGAAAATTATACCAGTTATTACAGATCTTTATAGATGAGATACTTTTGCCGGATCTTCTTGAATTCATAGATGTCTGCTTTCCATGATTCACGAATCTCCATTGGCGAAATACTTAAGATCGTTTGTTGTTTAAGTTCTTCGTTTCCTGCGTGATAATTAAAATTATTATCAAAAAAGATCTGCTGTTTATTGAGGCTGTTATGATAAAACATATTAAGATTCGTCAGATCGATCTGTTTATTCTTAAGTATGTAATCGTAATAAACCCTCATATCTTTTCCATAACAAATAGTATCCTGGTATTTAGGTTTTTTGGTAATTGCTGTGGATCGTGGTGTAAAGGTGAAGGAAAAAGTACTTTGATCTGCATAAGGATTTCCGACAAATTGAAATGGGGAATCTGTTCCACGACCTAAACTCACCATAGTACCTTCAAATAAGCCAAGACTTGGATATAATAATACGGCAGTATCGTTTGGTAAATTAGGCGATGGCTTTACCGGTAGGCCTGATATAAACTTAGTACGATCATAATTTTTCAGAGGAATTACAGTTAAGTTACATTTCACTTTGTTTTTCAGCCATCCTTCTCCGTTTACCATTTGAGCATACTCCCCACAAGTCATGGCATAAACAATTGGTATGTTATGAAGTCCTAAAAATGATTTGTATTTATCGGTCATTACCGGTCCGTCAATATAAAAACCATTAGGGTTTGGCCGGTCAAATATCATCAACTCTTTATTGTTCTCAGCACAGGCTTCCATTACATAGGTCATGGTAGAGATATAGGTGTAAAAACGTACTCCTACATCCTGTATGTCGTAAATAACAACATCAACACCTTTCAGATCTTCTTTAGTAGGTTTTTTATGAGAACCATAAAGAGATATTATTGTAATATTAGTCAAGGCATCTTTACCACCTTTTACTTTTTCTCCTGCATCGGC
The DNA here is from genome assembly GCA_040386075.1 of Bacteroidota bacterium. GTDB lineage: Bacteria > Bacteroidota > Bacteroidia > B-17B0 > Aurantibacillaceae > UBA4416. The sequence continues at coordinate 16,601 of JAZKGE010000029.1, read as the reverse complement.
TGTTCCTCTGAATCCATGTTCGGGACCAAATATTTTAACGATCTTAACTTTGTGTTTTAATAATGTATCTACCAAATGTCTGTTTCCGATAATACCGGATGCATTGGTAACAATGGCAACATTCTTATTCTTTAATTTAGGTAAATACAATTCGGTTTGTTGTGCGCCTGTTGTAATAGATCCATAGGACTGAACCCCTGCCTGAGAAAACAACAAAGGGGCATGGCTACATATAATAATTAAAAATAAAAAAATCCGCATACAGTAATTAATTACAATGTAAATATAACAATTACAAGCTTTTGCAAAACACAAAAAACACTAACCATAAAAATTTCATTATCTTTAGTGCGGTGAACTTTTCCCGTTACATAGCAAAGCGTATCCTCCGTAAAGGACAGGAAAAAAACAATATTTCAAGTCCTATTGTTAAGATAGGAATTACAGGTATTGCATTGGGCGTTGCTGTGATGATCATTACAATGGCGGTTGTAACAGGTTTTCAGCAACAGATCATTCATAAAATAACAACTTTCACTGCTCACCTGCAGATCAATGATTATGACCCTAACCAGTCGTTGGAGCCCAATCCTATAATACTCAATGAACAGTCATTACAAAAAATCCGATCAAACTCAAATGTAAAGCACATACAGGCTTTTGCTACAAAAAACGGGATCTTAAAAACAAAGACCGAAAATGAAGGTATTATTTTAAAAGGAGTGGATGGTGGTTATGATTGGAATTATCTGAAACCATTCGTTTCGGAAGGAACAGTATTATCGCTTAATGACTCTTCTGTTAGCAAGGATATTTTTATTTCGCAAACACTGGCTAACAAACTTCATTTAAAACTAGATCAAAAACTATTGATCTATTTTATGACCAAAAAAAAGTTGGAGGACACAACCTTTAGCGGACAAAATTATGTGAATTACGAGCCGCGCGTAAAAGATTTTTATGTGAAGGGCATTTTCAATACAGGCTTTTCTGATTTTGATAAGAATTTGGTATTTGTTGATCTTAAACAACTACAAAAATTAAATTACTGGAAAGATACTGAAGTGGCAGGTTACGAGGTCTATCTGAATGATTTTAACTGGTTGGAACCATCCATGATGGAAATAAATGATGTGGTTGGATATGATGAATACACGGTTACATCTGTTAAAGAATTGCAAAGCTCTATTTTTAGCTGGCTGGATATGATAGACGTAAATGCGGAAATCATTATTACACTGATGGTGTTGGTAGCTGCTATCAATATGATCTCGGCTTTGTTGATATTAATATTGGAACGAACGAACCTGGTTGGTATTTTAAAGGCACTGGGAGCTACAAATGCCAGCGTTAGAAAAATATTTTTCCATGTATCTGTTCAACTACTTATCAAAGGTTTATTTTTCGGAAACTTAATTGGCATTGGCTTTTGCTGGCTGCAACTGCAATTTAAATTTGCAACTTTAAATCCCGCAACTTATTACCTGGAATATGTACCTGTTAATATATCTGTTGCTCACATTATAGCAATTAATATGGGAACGATCATTACCTGTTTATTAATGATGTTCCTCCCTACTCTGATCCTGAATAAGATCACGCCTATTAAAGCTATCAGGTTTAGTTAAGGGCATTCTTAGCTGCTATCCAGGCTGTACTCCAGGCATTTTGAAAGTTAAAGCCTCCTGTGATCCCGTCAATATTTAAAACCTCGCCACAAAAAAACAAATGTGGTATTTTTTTACTTTCCATGGTTTTAAAATTCACTTCTTTTAAATTGATCCCACCTGAGGTCACAAACTCTTCTTTAAAAGTAGTTTTGCCATGCATGTCATAGCCATCATTACAAAGTACCTGCGCTAATTTATTCAATTGCTTTTTACCCAGTTCGATCCATGGTTTGGCCAAATTGATATCAGATCTTAAGACTAAATATTCCCATAAGCGTTTTGGTATTTCAAACAAAGGTGTATTTACTATTAATGCTTTTGAGCTAAGCTGCAGGCTAAGCTCCTCTTTCAATTCTTCCTCATTTAAAGTGCCTGTCCAGTTTACAGAAATACCAGCCTGATAATTCAGTTTAAAAAAGTCGTACGCCGCAAATGCTGATAATTTTAAAACTGCCGGGCCACTTAAACCCCAATGTGTAATTAAAACAGGCCCTGTATATTGATGTTTTGTACCATTTACTTTCACAGTTCCATTCTTCACACTCAGTCCCATTAACTCTTTAATATGACTTTGTGGCAAATTAAGTGTAAACAAACTCGGAATCAATTCATCGATCGTATGTCCACATTGTTTTAAGAAAGCATAGCTCTTTTCCTGGTTATGGCCGCCAATACTACAGATAACAGCATCGGCCATATAGGTTTGTTTTGAGGTTTTTACTTTTATGCGTTCAGGTCCAACGTGATTCGGCATCTCATGAGACCCTGAATCAAGTTCAGGGTGACCATTAGTTATGGATAAAACTTCTTCATTCAGATTAACATCGATATTATATTTTTGAGCTTCGTTAAAAAAACAATTAATAATGGTTTCACTGGAATTACTTTCCGGGAACATTCTTCCATCAGGCTCTGTTTTTAGCTTCACTCCTCTTTTTAAGAACCAATCGATGGTATCCTGAACAGAGAACTGAGAAAATACCTGGCGCAATTCTTTTTCGCCACGCGGATAGTTTTTGATGAGTTCGCCGTTCTCAAAACAATGATGAGTTACATTGCAACGGCCGCCACCCGACACTCTTACTTTAGACAGGATTTTATTGGTCTTTTCTAAAATAATGATCCTGGCTTCCGGAAAATTTACTGCAGCATTAATAGCAGCAAAAAAGCCTGATGCACCACCACCTATAATTAGTATGAGTTTTTTTGTTGCCACTGCGTAAACTTACTAAAGTTTTTGGTGGATTTCATAGAACATAGTTATTTTGCGTGAGGATGCAAGCCGACACTTCGAGAACCTCAGTGTCCGGTGACTGAGGCTCTCGAAGTCACCCAAATTATTTATCTCAATTGTAACATCATATTTAAAGAAAATCATTACTTTAGTATAAACATTAAAAAACACAGATCATGGGATTATGGGATAAAATAAAAGGCGAATTTATTGATATTATTGATTGGACAGACAGTACCAACGATACTATCATTTATAAATTCCCTCGTATGCAAAACGAGATTAAAATGGGTGCAAAGCTAACCGTGCGTGAGAGCCAGGTTGCGGTGTTTATGAATGAAGGCAAAATTGCCGATGTCTTTCAGCCCGGTATGTATGAACTACAAACTCAAAATATGCCTATCCTTTCCACACTTAAAGGATGGAAATATGGATTTAACAGTCCGTTTAAAGCAGATGTGTTTTTTGTGAGTACCAAGCAATTCATTAATCAAAAATGGGGTACTAAAAACCCTATCATGTTGCGTGATGCAGAGTTTGGGCCTGTACGTTTACGTGCTTTTGGTTCTTATGCATTTAAAGTATCTGATGCTGCTTTATTTTTAAAAGAAATTGCAGGAACCGATTCTGAGTTTACAGTAGATGAAGTAAATGAGCAGTTACGCAACATTGCCGTATCACGCGGAATGGATGCGATGGCTGAAAGTAAAATTTTAGTTTTAGACCTTTCATCCAATACCGATGAAGTTTCAAAAATAATAACAGATAAAATTAAACCGGAGTTTGCCGAGATAGGTTTGAATTTAACCAAGTTCTTAATTGAGAACGTTTCGTTACCACCAGAAGTGGAAGCTGCTTTAGATAAACGCAGCAGCATGGGTATCATTGGAAATTTAAGTGCATATACTCAGTTTCAGGCAGCCAATGCGATGGAAGATGCCGCTAAAAATCCAAACGGCGGTATGATGGGTGCAGGAATGGGCGCAGGAATGGGCTTTGGAATGATGAACCAAATGGGAAATGCATTCCAAAACCAGCAATTTAATGGTGGTACCGGAACTAACATGCCTCCTCCACCTCCATTAGTGCAGTTTTTTGTAGCTGTAAATGGCGCTCAAACAGGTCCTTTTGGTATTCCTCAATTACAGGCAATGGTTGCATCGGGCCAGTTTAACCGCCAAAGTCTGGTATGGAAACAAGGTATGGCTGGCTGGTTAGCTGCTGAAACACAACCTGAATTATCAGCTGTATTCAGTGCAATGCCTCCACCACCTCCGATCGGATAATATCTAAAAATATAAAATCCCCTTTTGCAATGCATTAGGGGATTTTTTTATGGTTTCTTTTTAGTATTTTGGGTTCCTAAATTAACAAGCCTATGCTTTGGCATATTTTAAAATTTTATATGTGTTTTGTGATTGCCGCTTTTTTTAAGCGCAGTCAGATCAAAAACGCCTATCATTTACGAGTAAAAGGTCCTGTTATTTTAGCGGTTAATCATCCTAACGGCTTTATGGATCCAATAGTTCTGGCTACATTGGCTTATCCCCCACGTATTCGTTACTTAGCCAGGGGTGATGCTTTTAAAAAAGGAGTTGTAACGGCTCTACTGGAAAGTCTTGGTATTATACCAATTTATAGAATACAGGATGGCGGAAAAGAAGGTCTGAAAAAAAACGATGCCACTTACGAAAGAGTTAATACGCTTTTGAAAAAAAATAAAAAGATCACCATATTCGCCGAAGGCTTGTGCATACAGGAACGTCGGTTGCGTCCTCTAAAAAAAGGTGTTCCAAGAATGTTGTTTGGCTCTATGGAAACCGGGGAGCTGAACGATCTTATTGTTGTGCCCATTGGTATTAATTATACAGAGCCGTCTCAATTTCAAAGTACTGTTTTTTGCAATGTTGGTGAGCCCATCAAATTAATGGATTATATGCCGGCCTATGAAGAATCACCTGCAAAAGCCATGAACAAATTTTTGGGGGACCTAACCCCACGGATGAAAGAGTTGATCGTACATATTGATCATATTAAAAGCGAAGAGGTTATTAAACATTTGGAAGAAATATATCGCTTTGAGTATTTCGAGAAAGAAAAACTGGATCTTGCGAATTTAGAACATGATTTTAAATTCTCTAATTACATCGTTAACATCATTAATAAGGCCGAAGAAACCCAGGAAGAAAAAGTAAGAGCCCTGAATGAAAAAACACAAAATTATCTTTCTGAATTAAAACAATACGCTATTAAAGATTGGCTGATCAGTCCTCAAAAGCAATACATGCTTAACTATAGCATTTTTGCTTTAAGAACATTACTTATTGTTTTAACTCTTCCTATTTATGTAAGAGGATTAATTGCCAGTTACCTGCCGTATAAACTCACACATATGATCACCAAAAAGAAAGTAAGGGTCATTGAGTTTAAAGCGTCCTTTAATATGGGAATTGGTGCCGTATTATTTTTAGCCTATTACAATATGCAGTTTTTTGTTGTAAAAGCACTTACGCACAGTGGTTGGATCGCGTTGTTATTTTTGGTTATTTCTGTTTTAACAAGTATGGTTTGTTTATGGCTTTCTCCTTTTCGTAAAAAAACGTGGGGTATTTTAAGAGCTATAAAATTAAGATCTGCGCAACCAGAGTTATATAAAAACTTATCTGAAAAACGAACGGAGATCATTCGCTCTTTTGAAGAGTTGAGATAGATTTGCATATTGCAATTAGTGATTTTTTCTAGTGAAAATTCCGTCCACCATGAAATACATCATACTGAAACGACGGTCCATTGTTTGATTTAACCATTTCTTTGCTCGCTTTTTTAACGCCGGGCGCACTGCTCATGTGATCTACACTCTGATCCTCTGAGCCATTTGCCTGCAAATTATCAATTGGAATTAAAAAACCTGACAGATCATAACACCGTTTCACAATAACATGTATTACTTCTCCTTCTTTTTGTACTTTACCTTCCACCATTAATAAACGACTATGTACGATCTCCTTTCGGAATTGATGAAATAGTTTTTGAAACACCACCAAATTGGAAGTGCCGGTTTCATCTTCAATAGTAATAAAACAAATACCGCTGGCTGTTCCGGGACGTTGACGAACCAAGACCAATCCGGCTATTCGAACAACCTGATCATTCTGACAATTACCAAGTTCATTGGATGAGACCACCTTTAAGGTTGTTAGTTTATCGCGTGCAAAGCTTACCGGATGTGCTTTTAAAGAAAGTGTTGTCGATCTGTAATCTTCAAGTACATGTTCTGATAAACTCATTTCGGGAAGTTGTATGTTTTGTTCGGTTGAATTATCCGGTAACTGCCCGGCAAATAAACCTATCGCATGATCAGTTAATGCAGAGATCTCCCACAATGCTTTTCGCCTGTCGAGACCAATAGAACGAAAGCAATCCGCATCTGCCAGTTTTTCTAAAGCCGATAAAGGCACGCCAGCGTCTACTAATTGAGGAATACGTTTAAACTTTCCGGCGCTGAAACAAGCAGTTGTATGCCGTGCGGCCATTAATATCTGCATATCTGTTTCCTTTACACCCTGCACTTGCCGAAAACCTAAACGCAATACACAATATTTTCCTTCCTTTTCTTCGAGCGTATTATCCCAATTAGAATAGTTAATGTCAACCGGTTTTACAATAACATCATGCTTACGTGCATCCGAGATCAATTGTGCCGGCTGATAAAAACCCATGGGCATACTATTGAGTATGGCTGTCGCAAACACATCAGGATAATAATATTTTAACCAGGAGGATACGTAAACCAATAAAGCAAAGCTCACCGCATGGCTTTCGGGAAAGCCATAACTTCCAAAACCTTCCAGTTGTTTAAATACACGTCCGGCAAATTCCTCAGTATAACCTTTAGCCATCATGCCACTTACTAATTTTTTCTTAAAATCACTTACCATCCCTTTCGCTTTAAAGGTTGCCATGCTTCGGCGTAAACCATCTGCTTCTGCGGGTGTAAAACCTGCCGCAACAATCGCAATTTCCATAGCCTGTTCCTGGAATAAGGGTACGCCTAATGTTCTTCCCAAGATTTTTTCCAACTCTGGTTTTGGAAACTCTACTTTTTCAAGTCCGTCGCGCCTCCGTAAATAAGGATGCACCATATCGCCCTGTATAGGGCCGGGTCTTACAATAGCAACTTCAATGACCAGATCATAAAATTCTCTGGGCTTCAGGCGGGGTAGCATGCTCATTTGTGCGCGACTTTCTATTTGAAATACTCCAATCGTATCGGCACGACAGATCATGTCATATACCTTAGGATCATCCTGAGGGATGTTAGCGAGTGTAAGATCCAAATCATAATGCGCTTTGCACAGATCAAATGCTTTACGAATACAGGTCAGCATTCCTAAAGCCAAAACATCTACTTTTAAAAAACCGAGTGATTCAATATCATCTTTATTCCATTCTATGTTTGTCCGGTTCTGCATTCGTGCATTCAGTATCGGACAAAGATCTGACAAGCGATTTTGTGTAATAATAAACCCACCGGTATGCTGTCCTAATTGTCTTGGAAAACCTATGTACTGATCAGTCAGTTCCAATACTTTCAATAAGTGTTTGTCTTTGGCGCTGAATCCCGAAGAGCTTACTGTTTTTCCCTCCAACCACTCTTCGGTAAATTCCCAACCGGAACCGGATAAACTGTTGACAGCATCCATCGATAAGCCCATTGCTTTTGCAACATCCCGAACTGCACCTTTGTAATGTTGTTGCGTTACTGTAGCAACAATAGCTGCGCGATGCCTTCCGTATTTTTCATAAATGTATTGCATCACTTCTTCTCTGCGCTCATGCTCAAAATCCACATCAATATCCGGCGGCTCATCCCTTGCATCACTCATAAAACGACTGAATAACAAATTGAATTTGGAAGGATCCACAGAAGTAATACCCAAACAAAAACACACGGTAGAGTTGGCAGCTGAGCCACGACCCTGACATAAAATATCCTGACTTCGTGCAAATCTTACAAAATCATAAACCGTTAAAAAATAAGCAGCATATTCTTTACGTCCTATAAACTCCAATTCATAATTTATTTGTTTGGTTACTTTTTCAGGAATGGTGTTATTGAATTTTTCATTGGCACCTTTCCATGTGTGATAAGTTAATTCTTGTTGCGGAGTTCTGCCTTCAGTAGTGATCTCGTCGGGATAAATGTATTTTAATTCACTTAAACAAAATTGGCAAGTATCCGCTATCTTCTTGCTGTTCTCTATAGCTTCCGGATATTGTGCAAACAAACGTAACATTTCTTCTTCCGGTTTTAAATAACGTTCTGCATTTTGATATAATTTATAACCTGCATTGTAAATAGTACATTTTTCACGGATACAGGTTAACACATCCTGAAGCTCTCTACGAACAGGTGCATGGTAGTGAACATCATTCATCGCTACTAAGGGAACGCCATACTGTTTGGAGATCTGATCCAACCGAAATAATTTTTTACCATCACTTGCCTGGTAAGAACGGATAGTTCCCAGGTATAAAGCATCACCTAATTCTTTTTTGTATTCCTGTAAGGCCAAAACAAAATCCGGGTCAAATTCAAAAGCAGGATTTAAAGAAGTCGGAGGAATTAAAATAAACTGAATGCCTTTTGAGTAACGATAAACATCCGCTTTATATAAATGGCATTCACCTTTCTCTGCCCGCAAATTCCCTTCGGATAATAACCCGGAAAGATTTGCATACGCTTCTTTATTGGTTGGATAAGCCAGTAAGCTGTAACCATCCAACAAATCTAGTCTGCATGCCGGGATGATACGAATATTCTTTCCTTTGGTTGCCGTATATGCACGCACAATGCCGGCCAGTGTATTGTAATCGGTAATCGCAATTTCTGTATAGCCTAAAGCCAAAGCCTGCTCAACCATCTCTTCAGGATGTGAGCCCCCGCGCAAAAATGTAAAATTGGTAGTGACCTGTAATTCCGTGTACCTCATCTCTTATGCAAAAAATCCATGTAAAAACCATTTGGGATCACCGCTGTTATAATCTCCTGAACGAAATAACCAGTAACGCGCGCCCTGTTCATCTTCTACACAATAGTAATCTCTATATAATCCATCCTGTATCCACCATTCCTGTTCAATGCGTTCGGGTCCATCAGCTTTCATTATAGAGTGCCGTTTCTTTTTATAGATAAACAGCAAGGGTGGATAATCAGGTAGTGGAACAGATACCTGGATCAACTCCGGCACCGGTAAAATATGTAAAGGACGGGGCAGATCGGTTCGCCATTCTGTTGTTGGTTTTTCATTCAATGATGTTGCTATTTTAAAAGACCGTTCGGGCCAGTAATGTTCGTCCGGCAAATACCTGTGAATAGCCTGTTCTCCTGTTCTGCCTGCCAAACGATCCAGCAATTCTGCAATGGCAGATTCCTTAGCACTGCTGATGGCCCACAATGCATCCTGCGTATTTTGCAGTTCTTCTACAATGGATGCTTCCAGAACAAATAATTCTATACCTAAGTCGGGTTCTATCTGTATTATTTTATTTTCGAAGAGTTTAAATAAATGCAGGGTGTTGCGTGAAGGTTTACTCGTTCCTATATGTATCTTTTCAACAACGCCATCCATCCTGTAACAACGCAGTTCACATTTGCGTAATCCTTTGCTTTCCTGTTGTAAACGAAGGCACATTATTTCCAATAAAGTTTTAATGGCGATCTCTATTCCTTCAGCAGTACGTATGGGTTCTAAACTTGGTAAACGTTCCTGGTATGGAACAACAGGAATTACCGGATCCATGATCTCCATTTCTTCACCCAATGTCTGAGCTATTCGTTTTAATAAATGTTGTCCGAAACGTCTTCGCAAGGCAGTTGTCGGCATTTTGATAAAACTACCAATGGTTTTCAAACCTAGTTTTGATAAACGATCCAAAGCAACCGATTCTAAACGCAATGCTGAAGGAGGTAATAAGGAGATGGCTTCTATTTCTTTTCCTGGCGCCACTACCGTTACATTGTTCCCATACTTTGCTATAGCCCAGGCTGCACCGATCGTATCAGCCATGCCTGGTTTAATATGGTATCCAAAATTTTTGAAACGCTGTTGTATATCTTCCAGGTACTTTTCTTCGCCACCCCACAAATGTGTGCAGCCACTGGCATCCAGCATCAACATATCCGGAAGATCAATAGATATAAAAGGCGTGTAACGAATACACCATTCGGCCAAAGCGGTTAAGAGTTTTACCGGCTGTTTGGGATTATAATCAAAGATCTGTAGTTCAGGTATCAATGCTTTACAATCTGCTACAACCATACCTACAGATATGCCTTTTTGCTGTGCAACCACATTGATAGCTTTCACAACTCTCTTAGCGCCTTCTTTCAAAACCAGAGCAAAGGGAATTTCTTTCAGTTCGGGCTGTCGCCGAAGCATCCAGTCGGTTACCAAATGCGGAAACCATATTGCCACCATACGCTTGTTCATCTTAACCGGTTTTGAGTTTGATAATTTGCGGAACCATAACCTGCTCATTGATGTACTCAAAACCGTCAGGTGAGCATTGCACCTGCCAATTGTCAGGACGTCCATTTCTGACTTTTACTAATTTCACTTCCCATTTCGGAAATCCTAAACCTGGTACATCAGATAGATCACTCGCTATAGGTGTGATCTTCCATCGGGTAACGCAAGCCACCGCATTTTCGGTCTTAGGTTGAAAGCGATGAATGAATGCCGTGACATGACTTTTTTCAACTGCCAGTTGAAGGCGTCGTGAATCGCTAAAGCTTAATTCGGTTAGTTCACCTACAACCGCCACCAGCGCATCACATTTCAATGCTTCTTCTACTGCCCACAATGTATCTTTGGGTTTAGCCGTATCTACAAATAAAATTTTCCCGGGATCTATGCCAAAATTTTTTAATGCCGGTGGAAATATACTACGTCTTGGAATTGTACTGATCCACAAACAATAGCCTCCCTGCGCTATAAGTTTACTAAGTATAACAGACATAAAGCCGCTGGTACAGGTTGCTGCTTCCGAAGAATTACTAACCAGTTCATGCACAACACCGCGGGGAAACACCTGATCTGTAAATGCAGACTCAATTTGCCCCAAGCCCAAAACTAAAGTTTGCTCCCGTGAATGTTGTGAATCTCCCTGCAAATGACATATTTGCCTTTGTAATTCTTCAATAACTGATCTATCCGCCGCTTGATTCATCTTCCCGAAATTTGGTCAGATAAAATTAACTATAAATAGTAGTTATAATATGCTACAAAATATAGCAAATTAATATTTTAACATTTGATAATTTGCTATAATTTATAGCCGTTCACAATATAAAAACTAAGTAAATTTAATGACAGTAAAAACTATAACAGAATTAATGGTATAATGGATTTTGGAAAATTAGATAACATAGAAGGCGTTGACTTTACACTGCCGCCCAATAATGCTGGTACCGTAAAAGTATTAGGAGGAGCCAGAACAGGTAAATGCTCGGTTTATGTTGGCTGCCCTATTTGGGCAGAGCCGGGTTTTATAGGAAAGATCTATCCAAAGAAAACAACTTCAAAAGACAAATTAAAATATTACAGTCAACAGTTCAATAGTATAGAATTAAACATTTCCCATTATAAACCAATCGATAAAGACACCATTGATCACTGGTATCAAATTACACAATCTGATTTTAAATTTTTTCCTAAGGTAATTAACTCTATCAGTCATACACCTCTTTTAAAATATAACATTGAGTTGATGAAAGATTTCCTGGAGATGCAAAAACACTTTAAACAAAAGTTAGGTATGCCGTTTTTGCAATTACCGCCAACTTATGACAGCACCAAAGTAGACGACCTGTTAAGCTTTTGCGATGAAGTAGCCCTGAGCCGTTGCGCTATTGAATTAAGGCATGAGTCGTGGTTTAAGAACGAAGCTATATTAAGATATGTGTGTAATTACTTTTATAAAAACAATATTACCTTACTTCAAACCGATACTGCCGGTAGAAGAGATGTTATTCACCAACGCTTAACTACCAAGACAGCTTTTATTCGCTTTGTAGCAAACGACTTGCATCCAACGGATTACACCAGGATGAACGAATGGATAGACCGTTTAAAGCACTGGATCGATAATGGACTGGAAGAGATCTTCTTTTTCTTTCACACACCTTCTCACGAACTCATGCCCGAAATGGTTATTTATTTTGTGACAGAGTTCAATAAAAGAACCGGAATGAATGTGAGGATGCCTAATATTATTAGTCCGGATGTGATTGTTCAGAAATTGTTTTAAGCCTTACTTATATTCCTTGGATGGTAACTCAAAATATTTTCCCGTAAAAAATACTGATCCAAATGTGTATAAATTTCGGTAGTAGTAATGCTTTCGTGCCCAAGCATTTCCTGCACAGCTCTCAGATCTGCTCCACCTTCTACCAAATGTGTAGCAAAAGAATGGCGAAACGTATGCGGACTCAATTTCTTTTTAAGACCTGCCTTTGCTGCCAGGTCTTTTATGACATAAAACACCATTTGGCGTGTAATAGGTGTGCCACGCTTACTCAAAAAGATCATATCCTCACTGTTCTTTTTAATGGCAATATGGTTACGATGATGGGTTTTATAATTATCTATTAATTTTAAAGCCGATTTACCAATTGGCACTAAACGTTGTTTATCACCTTTACCGATCACACTTATAAACCCATCGTTAATATGCAGATCACTTAATTTTAAACTAATAAGCTCAGATACACGCAAACCGCAACTATACATCGTTTCAAGCATAGCCAGGTTACGTTCGCCTTCGGGTGTGCTTCTATCAATATGAGAAAGCATCAGATCGATCTCCTCAACGCTTAAAAATACAGGGAGTTTACGTTTAATGCGGGGTGTTTCTAATAACTCGGCCGGATTTACCTGTATGTAGTTTTCTAAAATAAGGAACTTAAAAAAATGCTTGATACCGGAGATAATACGGGACTGGGTTGTTTCTGTAAAATTAAATTCTGAAATATATTTTAAAAATTCCTGTAGATCCTGTAAAGTAACCTTCGCAGGGCTTTTAGAAGGATGGTACATTTCAATAAATGCCATCAGCTTTTGAATGTCGCTTTCGTAGGACACAACCGAGTTTTCGGACAGCGACTTTTCTACCTGAAGATAGTATTTAAAATCCTGAATATTTGTTTTCCAAAGTTTCAGAGGAATGAGTAAATTTGAATGAATAAAAAATTAATACCGTGTTAAAGATAGCAATAATCAATGGTCCCAATTTGAATCTTTTAGGAAAAAGAGAGGTGGAAATTTATGGTACGCAATCTTTTGAAGACTACTTTAAAACCATTCAATTAAAATACCCGAATATTGAATTTTTGTATTTTCAAAGTAATGTAGAAGGCGAGCTCATCAGTAAGCTTCACGAAATTGGCTTTAATTACGACGGTATTATCTTAAATGCCGGTGCCTATACGCACACATCCATTGCCATTGCCGATACAGTGGCAGGTATAAAAACTCCGGTAATTGAAGTACACATTAGTAATATTTTTGCAAGGGAAGATTATCGCCATGTTTCTTATTTAGGAAAACACTGTAAAGGCAGCATCAGCGGTTTTGGGTTAAAGGGTTATGAAATGGCTGTGGAGAGTTTCAGTTCTTAAAAAACCTAATTTATTTTTCTTCCATCATTTTTATAATTCGTCTTTCGAGGTCCTGTGCCCCGATTTCATTGGCCATATCCAGCGCTTTTTTATAATATTTCTTAGAGTCTTTCATTTTATCCTGTTCTTTATACACCTTGCCTATATTTGCCATAGACGCTGCAATATCCCATTTGTCGCCAATCTCTTCCCTGATCTTCAGCCCTGCCAGATGATACTTAAGTGCATCTTCGTAAAACCGCTGGCTTCGATACACATTTCCAATATTGTTATAGGTTGTTCCTACTCCTTTTTTATAACCAATTTCTTCAAATATTTTCAAGGCTTCAAAATCATTTTTTAAGGCATCTGTATAATTGTTTAAACGGTAATAAGCATCACCCATATTTCCATAACAAGAAGCTATGCCCTGTTTATCATTAACTTCTTCCATCACTTTAAGCGCGGCCCGGTTATTTTTAATACATTCCTGATAATTATGCTGCATCCCATAAATATGAGACATGGCGATATAAGATACAGCTACGTTCTTTTTATCGCCAAGATCTTCCCTTATTTTAAGAGCTTCGTTATGGCTTTTAATTGCTTCTGCGTATTTTCCCTGGTAAAAATAAACCGATCCAATATCATATAAGGAGTTGGCTATCCCTTTTTTGTATTCCAGTTTTTCGGCCAGGATCTTTGCCTGATTTGCATTTTCCAGAGCAGGTTCATATTTGCTGATCTTATACAGGGTCTTGCTTAATAGCAAGTAAGTGTTAACTCTGGCTGTATCTTCTTTCTGCGTGTTAAGCAACTGCATCAAAGCATTCACATCGCCTGTTTGACTGAATACGCAAGATGTGATCGTCAAGGAAAATAAAAGTAATATTCTTTTCATAAATTATAATTGTGAAAAGGCACTAATTTTTGACAAATTTAATGTTTCGGGAATTTTTACCGGTTAATACCTTTAAGTAATAAAAGCCCTTTGCTAGATTTTCTAAATTTAACCTGATCTCATTTTCACCAATTTTAATTGCTTCCGAATCGTTGAATACGGTTTTACCTAAATTATCAATGATTGTTACAGTAATAACTTCATTCACTTTCGAATTTATATTTAAATGAATATGATCTCCGTTTACCGGATTAGGAAATACGTCTATATCTTCAAAAACAGAATTATATTCATTAATCCCAACCGTATTGCAATTTAATAATATAGAAACATTATCTGATAAAAGGTTTACAACAGCCATATCTGCCTTTCCATCAGTATTAAAATCATTTGAGATGACTGACACAGGCTGTGTATTCACACTATAATTAACAGCGGCAGCAAAAGTACCCGTTGCACTTCCAACCAAAACAGAAACATTATTAGAATGCCAATTGGACACTGCGAGATCCAATTCTCCATCACCGTTAAAATCACCGGTAGTAATTGAATGAGGATCTGTTCCTACGCTATAATTTACGCGGGGTGCAAACGTACCTAAGCCTGTACCCATATATATTGAAATGTTGTTTGAGCTCATATTGGCCAGGGCCAAATCCACTTTCCCATCATGGTTAAAATCTGATGATGTAATGGATATGGGATCTGATCCTGCGGCCACATTACCTGATAGTGAGAATGAGCCGAGCCCATTTCCAATTAATACAGAAATAGTATTTGACATTTGGTTAGTAACTACCAGATCTTTTTTACCATCGCTATTAAAATCGGCAACAGTTATTGAGCGTGCCCCTGAACTTACAGTATATGTTACGGCCGAAGCATACATGCCTGTATTATTTCCCAGTAAAACAGAAATAGTTCCTGCAAAAAAATTACCCGTCGCTAAATCTACGCTTCCATCATTATTAAAATCTGACGATATAATAAAATAAGGTCCCGTACCTACAGTATAATTATTTGCAGCCCCAAAAGTTCCGCTTCCCGTTCCTAATAAAACGGAAATTGTATTTGTTCCTGAATTAGCCGTTGCAAGATCCATATTACCATCCCCATTAAAATCTGCTGCTGTTATATAAAAAGGTGTAGAGTCAACTACGTAATTAACTGCCGCGGCAAATGAACCATTATTATTTCCTAATAAAATGGATACTTTATTACTATTACGATCAGCTACAGCTATATCTATCTTTCCATCTTCATTAAAATCCGAAGAAGTCAGAGACATTGGCTGTGAAGCAACGCCAGCTGGTGTATATGAATTGAAACACAAAGGAGGCTGTGCTTTTACAATTTGACTTGTAAAAAATAGTAATGCAAATGATCGAAATAAAAGCGTTTTCATATTAAAAAAAATTATAGTCATTCTTTGGTTTAAAATTAAATTAATTAATTTTTAATAAATTTCAAATTGGTACTTTTCCCGTCTACAGAAACGGCTATATAATAAAATCCGCTGGCAAAGTTATTCGTATTAACTACGATCTTATTCAGTCCGATTATAGTTTCAGTTTTTTGAGCGCTTACCAGCTTACCCAAATTATCATATACCTGAATTGTAATTGACTTATCAGTAGCTGATACAAAATTCACACTTAAATGGTTGGTCGCAGGATTAGGAAACACACTCAGGTTAGAGATGACCGTTTTAGTTTCAGCAACACTAACAGGGTTTGGATTTTCCGGTTCACCAAACAATTGGGTAACTTCTTCGGGAGTAATTGCTCTGTCGTATAATCTGAAATCATCTATAAATGCATTAGTAGCATCATTTAGAGGTGCATTACTACCTCCTATTTTATTTTGAGTTCTGTAAATATTTTCAGGCATAAAGTTTCCTATTGCCGAACCATCCAAAACACCATCTACATATATAAACAGTTGATAGCCGCTTGAAATATACACCAGGTGATGCCAATCGTTCAGACTTATTGCATTTTGACTAAAATAAGAAGACTCGAAACTACCGTTACTATAACCCATTGCCGGGCCTACATTTCCTGAACCTGAATGGGATAGATGGCCAGCTGCATTATTAATAGTATACCCATTGGAAAAATCATATAAACGCGGAAA
>JAZKGE010000028.1:0-14002 GCA_040386075.1 Bacteroidota bacterium | reverse complement strand
CTCATCATTTTCGATCAGATAAAATACGTGTTTTTTTTGATGGAGCTGTTCGAGTAAACTGTTGTAATCATACATTTTAGCTAACATATAATCTACCTGCTCCTGACCTACTATTGATACATAATGATCGTTCCAAATAACATGTGCCAATTTGGTAATAGTCGTTAAATCTTTTTCTCCGGCAAGCCTTAAATGTATCATAGCAACAAGTATTTATGTATCTTTGCGATTCAAAAATGAAACCGAATATACAGCAAAAAATATCAATCAAAAACCGCCGCGCGAGTTTTGATTATAGTTTTATTGAAAAATATACGGCGGGCATTGTATTAGTAGGTACTGAAATTAAAGCTATACGCGAAGGAAAAGCTTCGTTGGTAGACAGCTTTTGTTACTTCAGGAGTGGCGAATTATTTATTAAAAGTTTAAATATCAGTATCTATACCGAGGGTAATTTATATAACCATGAACCAACCCGTGAACGTAAATTATTACTGAGTAAACAGGAGTTGAACAAACTTCAAAAAAAAATGGTGGATAAAGGTTTGACCATTATCCCTACCCTTTTATTTACCTCCGACAGTGGTTATGCTAAAGTGGAAATTGCAGTAGCAAAAGGTAAAAAGAACTATGATAAACGCGATGACCTTAAAACAAAAGATCTGAACCGTGAAATGGACCGGAAATTCAAATAAACTAAAAACAAGCAATATTAGTTATGAAACAATTATTTTTTTTAGCATCCTTAGTTAGTTTAGCCTGCATATCCTGCAAATCGAAGAAAGAAGCTGCTAAGACCGAAGCCACGCCTGTAGCAACTGCTGCTACAACTGCGCCTGATGCGCCGGTAACATACCGTTTGTTAGTATCATTTACCAGTAAAGGTGCTGGTACTGATGGAGAAAAAAGGACAGCATTTTTAGCTTATGTTAATGTGCATCCTAAAAAACCGGCTTACAAAACAGTAACCTGGGGGCGTGAAGGCGAAACAGACTATTGCTTTACTTTAACAGAATTACCCGGTAAAAAAGACATGATAGAGTTTATTGAAAATGTTAAAAAAGCAACAGCCGGCAGTGATCGTATTATTGTATCAGAAAACGCTGAATGTCAACATAAAGGGAGATAAAAACCCATTTTAACACTATTAAAACTATATTTTTTTCAACAAAAATGAAGTTTTCATCACTAAATTGTGGAAAATCGAGCCGAAAACGACTCGATTTTTTTGTATTTTTGCAGCCTAACTAAAATTTAAATTCTTGATATAATGAACGAAATTGGATTAAAAGCACAAGATGCTTCTGTTGCCCAATTAGGCTTAGGAAATGTTGAAATGGCTTATTGGAACCTACATCCATCTGAACTGGTTGAAGAAACGATTGTTCGCGGACAAGGTGTATTAACTGATGTTGGTGCTTTAGCGATTGATACCGGAGAATTTACAGGCCGCTCTCCTAAAGACAAATTTGTGGTTTATGATGAAAACACAAAAGACAGTGTTTGGTGGGGAGATGTTAACAACCGTTTTGAAGCTGATAAATTTGATGCTTTGCATAACCGTATGTTATCATACTTAGGTAATAAAGAAGTTTGGGTGAGAGATGCTTATGCATGCGCTGATCCTACTTTCAGAATAAATATTCGCGTTGTAAACGAAACGCCATGGGCTAATTTATTTGCATCCAATTTATTTTTACGTCCTACAGCTGAGGAGATCAAAACCTTTAAACACGACTGGGTTATTATTAACGCACCGGGTTTTATGGCAGATCCTAAAGTTGATGGTACCCGTCAGCATAATTTTGCGATCATTAACTTTACCAAAAAAACCATTTTAATTGGTGGTACAGGTTATACAGGCGAGATCAAAAAATCAATTTTTGCTGTATTAAATTACATTTTACCACACGAAAAGAAAGTGCTTTCTATGCACTGTTCGGCTAATATTGGTAAAGATGGTGATACTGCTATTTTCTTTGGTTTATCAGGAACCGGAAAAACAACTTTATCTGCTGACCCTAACCGTAAATTAATTGGTGATGATGAGCATGGATGGGCAGATAAATCTGTATTTAACTTTGAAGGCGGTTGCTATGCAAAATGTGTAGACCTGACAGCTGAAAAAGAACCACAGATCTTTAACGCTATTAAATTTGGTTCATTATTAGAGAACATTAACTACTACGAAGGGACAACTACTGTAAACTACGCTGATATTTCCCGTACTGAGAATACCCGCGTAAGTTATCCTTCTAATTATATCGACAATGCAGTTGATCCTGCTGTTGGTGATATTCCTAAAAATATTTTCTTTTTAACCTGTGATGCATTTGGGGTTTTACCTCCGATCTCTAAATTAACAAACGCACAAGCTATGTATAACTTCATTAGTGGTTATACTGCTAAAGTTGCAGGAACTGAAATGGGAATTACTGAACCTACAACTACGTTCTCGGCTTGTTTTGGTAAGGCGTTCTTGCCTCTACACCCAACAAAATATGCTGAGTTATTAGGCGAAAAATTAAAAAAACACAATGTGAACGTTTGGTTGTTAAATACCGGATGGGTTGGCGGAAGCTACGGTGTTGGCAGTCGTATTAAATTATCTTATACACGTGCTTTAATTACAGCAGCGTTAAGCGGAGAGTTAGACAAAGTAGAATATGGTGTAACACCTTATTTTGGATTGAAATTCCCTAAAGCTTGCCCTGGTGTACCAACAGAAATATTGGAACCAAAAAATGCATGGAAAGATAAAGAAGCATTCAATCAAACAGCACAAAATTTAGCTGGACAATTCATTAAGAACTTTGAGCAATATGCAGCTGCTGCAAACGAAGAAATAAAATCTGCTGCTCCAAAAATGGTAGCACAGGAAGCTTAATTTTTTAAACTCAATTAAAACCCCTAATTTGGAAACGAATTAGGGGTTTTGTTTTGTAGCACCCTAACCACGAACCGTCACCCAGAACTTGATTCACGGTCTCACAGAGATGCTGAATCAAGTTCAGCATGACCAACCAGATAAAAAAAATTACATTAAACTAACTTGTAGCATGACACTCATTGATCAATACATAGCACAAAACAATTTTGGAAAAACACTGGGGATGAATTTTAAGATCATTGAACCGGGTTTGGTACATTATTTCATTACCATTAAACCAGAACATTTGGCTACGCCAAAAGCAGCTCATGGTGGTGTTATTTCTGCTTTAATGGATGGCTTATTAGGCGTAACGGCCTTGTCGGTTTCGGCCAAAGAAAACCATATTGTATCAACCGTTGAGTTTAAAATTAATTTTTTAGCTGCTGCTTTTGTTGGCGATACCCTACAGGGAATTGGCAAAGTGGAACACCAGGGAAAACGATTGATCGTTACGAGTGCTGATGTAATTTGTCCGGCGAGAGATAATGTAGTAATTGCCAAAGCCATGGGAACTTTTAATACATATCCGGCTGAGAAGGCTGGTTACACAGTTTAGTATTCGTCCCCACAATAAAGGCCGCCAAGTTTTTTTGCTACCTGAAAAAACTCTTTGGATACTTCGGGATCTTTATCGCTTTCAACATCAAAACAGTAAAAATGAGGGGCATTAAGTTTGATCGTTTCAATATATTTAAAAACGATCTTGTATTTATTGGCTCCTGTTTTTGTGACCTCCATAAATTCAACACTAACTTTAGGAAGTGTTGCATTAGACAGCTTTTGTTGCTCTACAGGAATTGAGGTTAATGTTTTAGAGATAAATATCTTTTTAAATTCTTCTAAGGAAAAGAAATTTTTATCGAAGAAAACCCGGTAAGCACTATCCGATTTAATGGTGTATTTGTATGATACAAACGTATTATCCCACTTATATAAAATTGCCTCATTATTTTGATCTACTTGCTGAAAACTCTGAGCAGAGATTCCGAAAGGAATAGACAAAAAAATAAGAGTTAATAATTTTAAATAAGCTTTCATCATTTTACAAAGTCCTCAATAAACTGTTGATGCTTGTTTTTTCGGTTAAGATAGAATGTAACTCAGAGATCGCTACTCTATCCTGTTTCATCGTATCGCGGTGACGAATAGTTACTGTTTTATCTTCTAAACTCTGATGATCAACAGTAATACAAAAAGGTGTACCAATAGCATCCTGGCGGCGGTAACGTTTACCAACGGTATCTTTTTCATCATAAGCCAGCATGAAATCAAACTTTAAGTCTTTCATAATACTTTCTGCTAATTCAGGCAAACCATCTTTTTTAACCAATGGAAAAATAGCTGCTTTGTATGGTGCTAATGCCGGAGGCAAATTTAAAACAGTTCTTGTATCTCCACCTTCTAAAGTTTCTTCTTTTAAGGCCGATGATAATACCGCTAAGAACAATCGATCCAAACCAACCGAAGTTTCTAACACATAAGGCACATAACTTTCGTTAGTTTCAGGATCAAAGTACTGTAATTTTTTGCCTGAGAATTCCTGGTGTTGTTTTAGATCGAAATCTGTTCTACTATGAATTCCTTCCAGTTCTTTAAATCCAAACGGAAACTGATGTTCAATATCGCAAGCTGCGTTAGCATAATGCGCTAATTTTAAATGATCGTGAAAACGGTATTTCTCTGAACCTAAGCCTAGAGCTAAATGCCAGCTCAAACGCGCTTTTTTCCAGTATTCGTACCATTCCATTTCAGTTCCCGGTTTAATAAAGAACTGCATTTCCATTTGTTCAAATTCGCGCATACGGAAAATAAATTGACGTGCCACGATCTCGTTACGAAACGCCTTACCGGTTTGGGCAATACCAAAAGGCAATTTCATACGCCCTGTTTTTTGAACGTTCAGGTAATTCACAAAAATACCCTGAGCTGTTTCCGGTCTTAAATAAATAATGTTTGTTTCGTCGGTTACAGATCCTGTAGAGGTATTGAACATTAGGTTGAACTGACGTACATCGGTCCAGTTTTTAGTTCCACTTACCGGACAAACAATTTCAAGATCAATGATGATCTGTTTTACTTCTTCTAAATTATTTGCATTCAACGCTGTTTTAAAACGTTCGTTAATGGCATCAATTTTATCCTGGTATTCTTTAACACGCCCGTTCGTTGATTTGAACATCTCTGCATCAAAATTCTCGAAACGCTTTGCTGCTTTTTCAACTTCTTTATTGATCTTATCTTCGATCTTCGCAACATGTTCTTCAATTAACACATCGGCACGGTAACGTTTTTTACTGTCTTTGTTGTCAATTAACGGATCATTAAAAGCGTCAACATGTCCGCTAGCTTTCCAGGTAGTAGGATGCATGAAAATAGCAGAATCAATTCCTACAATATTCTCATTCATCTGCACCATGGCTTTCCACCAATAATCCCTTATGTTTTTCTTTAATTCAGCACCCATTTGTCCGTAATCATAAACAGCGCTTAAGCCCTGATCATAGATTTCGCTGCTCTGAAAAATAAATCCGTACTCTTTACAGTGACCAATAATGCTTTTAAAAAAATCTTCGGGTTTTATGTTGCTCATGATATTTGGAAATTAAAGGGTCAAAAATAATATTAAAAATTTATTTAATTGATCATCCAATTATCAATTAAACGAATGTTACCAACAACCGCGGCAATTAAAGAAACGGATTTTACTGAAGGGTCAAATTCATTCAATGATTCTAAAGTTTCAGCATCACATACTTCGTAATATTCCAATTTCATAGTTGGCTGCTTCCTGATCTGTTCTTCCACAAATAGCTTTGCGTAGGTAATTCCTTTTTCGGTGATCAGTATTTTTGCCTCATTCATTATTTTAGGGATCAAGGCGGCAGTTTTTCTTTCCTCAGCCGATAACCGGGTATTTCTGGAGCTCATTGCCAGGCCATCCGGTTCGCGCAAAATAGGACAAGCTACAATTTCAACAGGTAACTGTAATTGTTTGACTAATTCTTTAACAACCATTACTTGCTGATAGTCCTTACTTCCAAAAAATGCCTGGTGAGGTTTTACACCTTGCAGTAATATGCTTACCACCTGTCCTACACCATTAAAATGGCCCGGACGATGCGCGCCTTCCAAAATAGTATCGAGATACCCAAAACTGAATTTTCGATCATCATTGCCAGGATATACGTCTTTTACATCGGGCATATACAAGATATCACAACCTGCCTCTTCCAGTAATTTAATATCGGCCTCAGGAGTACGGGGATAATGTGTGAGATCGGACGCATTATTGAACTGAGTTGGATTAACAAAGATGGAACAGACGGTTATATCGGTTTGTTGCTTCGAAAATCGGATCAATGAGATGTGTCCCGGATGCAAAGCTCCCATGGTTGGAACAAAGCCAATGGTGTTGCCTTTTTGCTTTTGAAGGGTAATTATCTCTTCAATTTCTTTTATTTTATGGAATACAAGCATTTTTAGCCCTTTTTATTGAAATAATAGGCCTCAAAGCTAAATAATACTTTGATATATGGATTTTTTTTTATTACTTTTGTATTGTCTTAAATAAATCCAAAATCCAAACCAATTATATGAGAAAAGCCAGAGTTCTTTTTGTGTCGCAAGAGATTACCCCTTATTTAGATGAAACCCATATCGGAAAAATAGCCAGAAGATTGCCACAGGCAATTCAGGAAAGAGGGAAGGAAATTAGAACTTTTATGCCAAAATACGGCAATATAAACGAAAGACGCCATCAGTTACATGAAGTTATTCGTTTATCAGGTATGAATATCGTGATCAACAATGCTGATCATCCTTTGATCATCAAGGTAGCATCTATTCCTACTGCACGTATGCAGGTTTATTTTATTGATAATGATGATTATTTTCACCGTAAATCGGTTTTAACCGATAAGGCTACGGGTAAATATTTTGATGATAATGATGAGCGTACGGTGTTTTTTAACCGTGGCGTGATCGAAACTGTTAAAAAATTAGGCTGGGCGCCCGATGTTATCCATTGCCATGGCTGGTTCACAGGTTTAATTCCTTTGTATATCAAAAAAGCCTTTATTGAGGATCCTTTATTTGCAGAAACTAAAGTGATCTTCACTATTTATGAAGAGGAATTTACCAAAGCTTTAAATAAAAAGATCATTGATAAAGCTATTATTGACGGCGTTACTAAAAAAGAACTAAAGCACTTAGAAGATGCTACTTATGTTAATTTGATGAAATTAGCGATTGACAATGCAGATGGTATCTCTTTTGGAAGCGAGAAGATCAATGAAGAATTGATCAAGTACGCTAAAAAATCAGGGAAACCAATTTTAGAGTTCAAAGGTGAAGCAGAATATGCTGATGCCTATAATGAGTTTTATGACCTTGTTTTGGAAGACAGCACTGTTTTAGCTGACTAATAAATTATACACTTTTAACTATTTTAAACGCATAATTTTGATTAATTATGCGTTTTTAATTAGCCATTATGACCAAATTCAAAATAGGATTCATTTTTTTAAGTTTTATCATTGCTTTTGCCTGTAAAAAGAAAGAAGAAAGTCCGAGCGTTATTGGATTAGATGTGCAGCCCGAAAGCGACCTGGTAGGTGTAACCATTACTGATTCTGTTTCGGTTTTTATGCATTCCGAAAAAATAAATGAGATCAGAACCTATAATGATCAATACAAATATCTTGGATCAAACCAGGATCCGATTTTTGGAAGAACAGATGCAAGTATCTACACTAATTTTTCTATACCAAACAATTTATCCAATTTGAATTTTGGCGCAAATCCTGTATTAGACTCTGCTGAAATTGTTATCCGCTATAAGGAAGAATCAATGGGAGACCAAACCACGCCTTTGTTATTTGATGTTCACATGTTAAATACCAAATTACTTTCCGAAACATCCTATTCTTCAACCACTACAGTTCCAATGTCATCCACACCAGTGAGCACATTTAGCGGAACGTTAACGCCAAGAGGCGAGCATTTTTACCTGGTAATAAAGCTGGATCATACTCTGGCACAATATATCCTGCAAACAAATGCAAATTTAACCAACAATACAGCGTTTTTAAATGCGTATAAAGGCATGTACATCACAACCTCCCGTTCCACATTAGGCGCGCCTGGATCAGGAGCAATAAGACGTTTTGACCTGGATGACGATCTTTCCGGAATTGTTCTTTATTACCATGATGCAAATTCAGTGAATTCAAAAGGAGAAAAATTTCAATTCGCATTCAGAGGATCAGATGCATTGAGATACAATCACATTAAACACAATTATACTTCGGGTGCAAGTCAGAATTTATTTGATCAGATCTCGGGAAATACGGCTGCCGGAAATTCGAATGTATATTTAAATTGCTTTGGTGGAACAAGGGTTAAAGTATCCCTACCCTATATTCAAAATTTTACAGATTCTCAAAATGTATCTATCAGCCGGGCTGAATTGATAATTAAAGTAGATGAAACCACCAGTCCTTACAATCTTAATTACGGCTATCCGTCCAGTCTTGCGTTAATTGCAAGAACTTCTGATGGCGCCGAGCAGTTGGTTTACGACCAGTTAGAAGCTTCAGATTTTGTTAAATACGGTGGTACTTACGATGCAACCAACAAACAATACGTATTTAATATTGCAAGGCAAATGCAAAAGATAATTACCGGAGAAATTACGGATTATGGTTTTTATTTGGTGAATGCCCGTCCTAACGTTTCATTTGTTGCCCGTAGGGATGACCGCCTGCAAAGAGTGGTTATTGGAGGAAAAAACAGTGCTAATTACAAACCTGTATTTAAGGTTACCTACGTAAAATATCCTTTCGATAAATAATATCCTTTTAAAATGCGGATAGCTCTCATAACTGACGGAATTTCGCCTTATGTATTGGGAGGTATGCAAAAGCATTCTTTTTATTTAGCTAAATACTTTGCTAAGCATAAAATTCAGGTAGATCTGGTACATTACAACGATTCTTCTTTTGACATCAATGCTTTAGAATTTTTCACAGTAGAAGAAAGAGCATACATCCGTTCTATCGTTCTCTACTTCCCTACTTCGGCAAAGTTTCCAGGTCATTATCTTTACAGATCCTATAAGTATTCGTGCATGGCTTATGAGTCCATTAAAAACGATCTGAGCAGTTATGATTTCATTTACACCAAAGGCTTTGCCGGTTGGAAACTGATCTCTGAAAAAAACACAGGAAAAATTAAATGTTGTAAGATCGGTGTTAAATTTCATGGATACGAAATGTTTCAGATCGCTCCTGAACCAAAAGCAAAATTGCAGCAGTTCTTATTAAGGCCTTTCGTTAAAAAAATATCTCAACAGGCCGATATTGTTTTTTCGTATGGAGGAAAAATCACCGATATCATTAAGTCAATTGGCGTAAAACCTAATCATATTGTTGAGATCCCTTCGGGAGTAGAAAAGGAATTCATTAACAGCAGCATTGCTTCTCATCATGAAGCTGTGCGAAAATTTGTATTCCTGGGAAGAGCCGAAAGAAGAAAAGGCATTATTGAATTAAATGAGGTACTGAGGAAATTAATTTCAGAGAATAAGCCTTTTAAATTTGAGTTCATTGGGCCTATTCCTGCCGAATTAAAAATACAGGACACATCCATTGTTTATCATGGCGAACTGAGAGATGCCCAGAAGATCAAATCACTACTTGCACAAAACGATGTATTGGTTTGCCCAAGTTGGAGCGAAGGGTTTCCAAATGTTATTTTAGAAGCCATGGCATCGGGTTTGGCTATTATTGCTACCAATGTGGGCGCAGTAGCAGCTATGGTAAGTCAAAAAAATGGCTGGTTAAT
Source organism: Bacteroidota bacterium (assembly GCA_040386075.1). Lineage (GTDB taxonomy): Bacteria > Bacteroidota > Bacteroidia > B-17B0 > Aurantibacillaceae > UBA4416. Next base: position 4,227 of record JAZKGE010000028.1, on the reverse strand, counting down.
AGAACCTGCCAACAAAATTCAGCTGGAAGCGGCAATTAACGATGCCATTAACTCACAGGAGTTGAACTTAAAAAAAGAAAGCTCACTTGAATTAGTAAGATCTACTTTTAACTGGGATATTATTGCACTGAAGACGATTGATGCAATAAGCGTTAAATAACAAATACCATCTGTTATTAACAATGAAAAAGGCAATAAAATTGTTTTTTATATTTGCCGTTCAAACTAAATAACTATGTCAGCACTTACCGCCACACAATTCAATTTTCCTAAACAAAAAAGCTTTTACAAAGGCAAAGTAAGAGATGTTTACAATATAGATGATAAGGTATTAGTAATGGTTGCCAGCGACCGTATCAGCGCGTTTGATGTGGTGTTGCCAAAAGGTATTCCGTACAAAGGACAAGTGTTGAACCAGATAGCAGCTAAATTCTTAAATGCAACCAAAGATATTGTTCCAAACTGGGTACTGGAAGTTCCGGATCCTGTAGTTACTATCGGCCGTGTTTGCCAGCCGTTCAAAGTAGAAATGGTTATCCGTGGTTATTTGGCAGGACATGCCGCCAGAACATACCAAAGTGGATCAAGAACTTTATGTGGTGTAACATTACCTGAAGGATTAAAAGAAAGCGATAAATTACCTGAGCCCATCATTACTCCTACTACCAAAGCCAGCGAAGGACATGATGAAGATATTAGCCGTGAAGAAATTTTAAAGCAAGGTATTGTTGAAGAAAAATACTATGTACAGTTAGAAGATTACACCCGTAAATTATATGCCCGCGGACAAGAAATTGCCAATAAAATGGGGCTTATCCTGGTGGATACCAAATATGAATTTGGCTTATGTGATGGCAAAGTGTTTTTAATGGATGAGATCCACACGCCGGATTCATCACGCTATTTTTATTTGGAAGGTTACCAGGAAAGGCAAGACAAAGGAGAAGAACAAAAACAATTGAGTAAAGAGTTTGTTCGCCGTTGGTTAATTGAAAATGGATTTCAGGGTAAGGACGGACAAAAAGTTCCCGAAATGAGTGAGGCCTGGGTGAATGAAATATCTGAACGTTATATTGAATTATACGAAAAAGTAACCGGCGATACATTCATTAAACATCCAACAAATAACCTGTCGGAACGCGTAGAAACAAACATTTTGAATGCTTTAAATAAATTGTAATTTTTAACTTTTAAAGGTTCAAAAAATCACTAAATTCATAAACTATTAAATTTACTAAAATCTCAAATTAATGTATCAAAAGATCAGCAATAACATCCTTGAAACCATTGGAAACACACCTTTGGTAAAGATCAATTCAATTACCAAAGATCTGCCTTGCATCGTATTGGCAAAAGTAGAGACGACTAATCCAGGTAACTCTATCAAAGACCGTATGGCTTTGAAAATGATCGAGGATGCAGAAAAAGACGGCCGCTTAAAACCGGGCGGAACTATCATTGAAGGAACAAGTGGTAATACAGGAATGGGTTTGGCCATTGCAGCTATCATTAAAGGATATAAATGTGTTTTCACAACTACCGATAAACAAAGTAAAGAAAAAGTAGATGCTTTGCGTGCTTTTGGCGCTGAAGTAGTTGTTTGCCCTACTGATGTGGAACCTGAAGATCCAAAATCATACTATTCTGTTTCATCACGTCTGGTACGAGAAATCCCTAATTCATGGAAACCAAATCAATACGATAATAAGTCAAATTCAGTTGCACACTACGAACAAACAGGTCCTGAACTTTGGGAACAAACCGAAGGAAAGATCACACACCTGGTAGTTGGTGTTGGAACCGGTGGAACTATTAGCGGAACAGGAAAATATTTAAAAGAAAAAAATCCAAACATCAAGATTTTAGGGATTGACACATACGGTTCTATCTTCAAAAAATTAAAAGAAACAGGAGAGATCGATAAAAACGAAATTTATCCATACATCACCGAAGGTATTGGTGAAGACTTCTTACCTGAGAATGTAGATATTAATCTGATCGATCATTTTGAAAAAGTAACTGATCGTGACGCGGCCATTATGACACGCCGTATACCACGCGAAGAAGGTATCTTTGCAGGAAACTCTGCTGGATCGGCAATGGCAGGTTTGATGCAAATGAAGGACATGTTCAAAAAGGGCGATGTTGTTGTTGTAATTTTTCATGATCATGGAACACGTTACTTAGGTAAAATGTTCAATGATGACTGGATGCGCGATCGTGGGTTCCTGGAAATTAAAAAACCAAAAGCACTTGATCTGATCTCGTCTCACAAAAATCAAAAATTAATTACGGTTAATGCTGAGGCTCCGGTTACAGAAGCGCTCAACATTATGAATAAATTTGGCATCTCTCAAATACCCGTAAAAAAAGGCGATAAGTTTGTTGGTTCATTGAATGATAGTTATTTGTTCGCTAAATTATTTGCTGACACAACTCTTAAAGCGCACACTGTTGAAGAATTAATGCAGGCACCGTTTCCATTTGTTGAAGCACAAACACCAATGGATGAAATTTCGAAAATGATCAATAAAGAAAATAATGCTGTGTTAATGACCGATCTGGCAGGAAGCACACATATTATTACCAAACATGATCTGATACAGGGAATTTCTCAAATGAGTAATTAACCATTTATCATGGCTTTTATCTGCTTGCAAAAATTAACGATTAAGACAAAATAATTAATCTTAACTTGTTATAACCTAATATTATAATTATGAAAAAGATCACCATCCTTGCGTCCTTGTTTTTTGTATTAACCGTTCAGGCACAAAAACGTCCTGATAACTGGTTTAACCTGGATGCCACTAAAGACAATGTGAACGGTGTAAGTACCGAAAAAACATACGAAGAGCTATTAAAAGGCAAAAAGTCAACTACCATCATTGTTGGTGTATTGGATAGTGGTGTAGACTATAATCACGAGGATCTGAAAGATATCATGTGGACCAATCCGGGAGAAATTGCCGGGAATGGTATTGATGATGATAAGAACGGTTATATTGATGATATTCATGGATGGAATTTCATGGGCAATAAAGATGGTACTAATGTAGCTAAAGACAATCTGGAGCTGACCCGTGTTTACAAAGACCTGAAAGCAAAATATGACGGCAAAACAGAAGCCGACATGAAAACCAAAGAAGAAAAGAAAGCATTCAAATATTGGTTGCTTGTTAAAGCTGATTATGACAAAAGCTATGCGGAAGCAGAAGGTAAACTGAATCAGTATAAATACATGAGAGACGCAGTTGCCGGTGTATATGATAAAATTAAAAAAGAAAAAAACATTGAGAAGATAACCTTAGAAGATCTAAAAGCATTTGAACCTAAAGAATTAAAAGAGAAACAGGGAAAAGCAATATCCGTAGCGCAAGCAACTGCAGGAATGGATCCTCAAGAACTTTTAGATGATCTTAATGACGCTGTTAAATCGCTTGATCTTTTTAATTACGATCTAAATGCTGTTGACACTCGTGCTATTGTTGGAGATAACTATAACGACATTAATGAAAGATATTATGGTAATGCCGATTGCAAAGGGCCGGGTGCTTTTCACGGAACTCACGTAGCGGGTATCATTGCAGCTTCCCGTAAGAACGGAATTGGAATGGACGGTGTTGCAGATAATGTTCGTATCATGAGTGTGCGTTGTGTTCCGGACGGTGATGAGCGTGATAAAGACGTTGCCAATGCCATTCGTTATGCGGTTGATAATGGTGCCGTAATTATAAATATGAGCTTTGGAAAAAAATACTCTCCGGGTAAAAAAGCGGTTGACGATGCTGTAAAATATGCTGAAAGCAAAGGTGTATTATTAATTCATGCTGCCGGTAATGCTGCCGAAGATATTGATGAGATCACTCACTTTCCTTGCAAAAAAATGGAGAATGGCAAGATCCCATCTAACTTTATGGATATTGGTGCATTAAGCTGGAAACCGGATGATGAGATCGCAGCTCCATTTAGTAATTATGGTAAGGAAACCGTTGATATATTTGCACCGGGAGTTGATATTCATTCAACTATTCCAGATAACAATCAATATAAAGATGCCAGCGGAACAAGTATGGCAGCACCGGTAGTAGCGGGTGTAGCAGCCGTTTTAAAATCTTACTTCCCAAGTTTAACACCAAAACAGATCATTAAGATCCTGAAAAAATCATCGATCCAAACCTATAAAATGAAAAAAGTAGTTAAACCTGGTTCAAAAGATGAAATGAT
>JAZKGE010000027.1:255559-265847 GCA_040386075.1 Bacteroidota bacterium | reverse complement strand
TGGGCCTTTTTTCTTCAAAAATCCAACTATTCTACAATAAGTTTTCTTACAGATATTTTATCGCCTAAAGTTGTTTTTATCATATACATGCCTTGTGCAAGATCAGAAATGGAAATATTGTTAGTGATCTCAGTGGTGTTTCCTAAATTAACCACTTTAACAGTTTGACCCACAGAATTAACGATTTCCACATTACAATCACCATTACTTACATTGTTTAATTTTACATTGAAATTGTTTTTTGCAGGGTTAGGGAATATGGAAAATGAAGCATCAAAATTTTGATCATTGATTCCTGTAATAACCATATTGTTTACAAATACACTTGCCGAAGAACTTGTTTGTGCCCCCGTTGTGTTATTATAACTAACAGATAGTATTGGGAATTTTTGAGATGCATGATAATAATCATAATCTGTAGTGATTGAATTAACCGTCACGAATCCACCAAGAAAGCTGAGATCAAGTGTTTGAACTGATTTTACCTGGAGAACACTCGTGAATGTCATTCCACCAGGGATTATTAAAGTGCCTGTCCCTGATCCCATAACAGCTAAAGTACCACTTGCGGTTCCTGATCCAACGCCTGTTACATTAGCAGTTCCTGCAAAAGCATCCATATTATTATATCCCATCGAAACCGGCCAAACAGCAGCAATAGCTGTATTTGAAAAGCTAACAGATGCCTGAGTACTCTCAAATGCCATTAATTCATACTGGGTAGCTGTGGTTTTCCAATAGTTGTATCCACCCGCTCCGTCTGCTTCTGCAAAACTAGCTGTTGGGTAGGCCGCTGCACTTGGCGTAGAAGCTACAGTAGTGAAAGTAGCCACGTCAACTAAAGTATTAGTTGTCAGAGAACTAAAGTTCCATGTTTGTCCTGCTCCCGTGTTTTTAGGAATTGCAGTTGTAGTGTCATATCCTGTATTCATGTTTACATCTCCAATAACTGGCTCATTAAAGGCTTTTGTTAAACTTAATTGTGCATTTGCATTCATTACAAATGCAATTGATAAAATTGATAAGTAGATTTTTTTCATGTATTTGGTTTTTAAATGTTTAGGTAAATTTAAACTAAAAAATTTAGCAAACTACTCATGAATAAAAAATTAACAAAAAAACCCCATTTGTCAACTGACAAATGGGGTTTATATAGAATTTTTAAGATTAGTGATGAGCTTCTTCAGCGTGCTCAGCATGTCCTTCTCCGTGAGCATCCGAAGCTGCTGCATGATGTCCATGACCTGCTTTTAGATCTTGCTGTTGTTTAATTAAAATAGGATCAACCGTAGTTCTGTTTTGAGGATCGCCACTATAAACACCTTCATCTAAAATGATAAAAATACCATAAGATATGAAAATGATATATGGTGCTAATATCGCCCATTTCATGAATGTTACTTCATGGCCTAAGTGCATGAAAGCCATCACAATAAAACCTGCTTTTACAATTGTTAAACCTATGAATAAAACTTTAAGTCCAAATGTACCGCTCCAGCCTTGTGCTGGTGCCATCGAACCAATAACTAATTCAAAGATGGTAATGGCTAACATGTACCAAAATACTCTCCATAAGGTTTTTCTTTTTCCTTTTCCTTCTTCTTCGCTATGGTGAGCCATGTGCTCGTATGATGGATAATCGTCGTGAAATTCTGACATAATAATTTATTTTGTGAGTTTGTGAATTATTGAGTTTATGAATTTTAAATAGTTTACAATAGGTAGAAGAAGGTAAATACGAATACCCAAACTAAATCTACAAAGTGCCAGTACAATCCAACTTTTTCTATCATTTCATAGTGGCCTCGTCTTTCGTATGTGCCATGCAATACATTTAAGAAGATCACCAGGTTAATAATAACTCCTGAGAATACGTGGAAACCGTGGAAACCTGTAATAAAGAAGAAATAGTTAGCAAATTGAGGTACGCCATACTCATTAACTGTCATATTAGCACCGTATACCGTTTGCTCCACATAAGTGTGCAATTCCTCGCTCCATACATGACGTAATGCACCTGTTTCAGTACCAACAATAAAGTGATACCACTCCCATGCCTGAGACAATACGAATGTAGCTCCACCAACAATTGTCCAGAACATCCAAATGATCACTTTCTTTTTATCATTTCTATGCCCGGCTTCTACAGCTAATACCATAGTAACGGAAGACATGATCAGAATGAAGGTCATTAAACCAACATAAGCCAATGGTAAATGTTGTTCAACAAAAGGGAAATGGGTAAACACATTTTCAGCTTTTGGCCAAACATCAACATATTTGTGACGGATAAAGCCGTAAGACACTAATAAACCACCAAAGGTTAAAGCATCGGAAACAAGGAAAAACCACATCATCATTTTTCCGTAGCTTACGCGAAACGGTGACTGGCCGCCATCCCAAGCGTGTTTTGAATCAATTTGTGTACTGTGAGACATAAGTAAAATTTACGTTTTAACGATTTTTATAAATTATGATGCAAGTTTAACGAATAAAATACAAAAATAAAAACAAATACACCCACAAAATATCAAGAAAATGCCAATAAATGGAACAAAGCTCTAAACCAAGGGTGTTTTGAGAACTGTATTTGCCTTTGACGCTATTTTTGAGGGTCACTAAAACTACTATTAAACCTGCAAAAAGGTGCAATAAATGCAAAAAGGTTAACACGTATAAAAACGACCCTGATGCATTGGCCGATTTTCCAGCAAAAAAGATATGCTTATCCATTAATTCGCCATAACCCACAAATTGACAATAGGTAAAAACCAAACCTAATACAAATGTTGCCAACAAACCCAAAACAGTTCCCTTTTTATTATCCTTTTTTGCCATTTGCAAAGCAAAAAATAAAGCTATACTGCTTGTTACAATAACAGCAGTGCTTAAGTAAAAAGCGTTGGGTAAATTAAAGATCAGCCAGTTTCCATTATCAGCCCTTACCACATAAGCGCTGGTTAATCCTGCAAACAGCATCACAATGCTGATGATGCCAACCCATAGCAATGGTTTAGAAGCTTTGTTATATGCTTCCTTTAACTCTGTTTTGTAGGTAGGGCTTGGTTTAATTTTTTCTTCCATTTTGTTATATTAAAAATCGGTGTCCAATCATTAAGGTTAGTTGAACCAAAGGCAAATAGATAAATGAGCCAAACATTAATTTACGGGCATCTTCAATAGTTCCGGACCGGTATAGATTATATGCCTGAATAATAAAGACCAGGCCCATACAACTTACAACAGTTGCCGAGATCCAACCTGAAAAATTAAAGATAAAAGGAGTTAATGCAATTGGAAATAAAGATAAAGTATAGATTAGTATCTGGGAACGGGAAACTTTGTCGCGCCCACCTTTTGATGGTAACATAAAAAAACCCGCTCTTTGGTAATCATCGTGGCTAACCCAAGCAATTGCCCAAAAATGAGGGAATTGCCAAAAAAACTGCACACAAAACAACAACATGGCATAGAACGTAACATGTCCAAAACCATCGGTAGCAGCAATAGCACCAATTAACGTAGGTAAAGCCCCCGGAATAGCTCCCACAAAAACCGAAAAAGGAGTGACCCTTTTTAAAGGCGTGTAAACTAATGCGTATAATATGATGGAGACAAAACCAATGATCCCACATAACGGATTGGTAAACATCCATAACATTACCGTTCCAATTAAACCTACAACAGCGCAAAACATAAAAGCTTGTGTTACACTTAAATTACCTGTAGGAATAGGCCTTAAACGGGTTCGGTTCATTAATTTGTCAAGGTCTTTTTCGATGATTTGATTAAAACCATTAGCAGCCGCCGTTACCAAAAAACCACCCAGGCAAATTGCTAACACCTGTTTCCAATTAAATGTTTCGGCCACTGTAAAAAAAGTGATAATAGCCGATAGAACCACCAATGCGGAAAGCGTGAATTTTGTGAGTTTAAAAAAAGATTTTGCCTTACTATAAATAATAGTTTCAGATGTTGAGATATGAGTATCCGTTTGCAAGCAGCGCAAATTTAGGAAATAAATTACCATTTGGTAAACTCTTATGGTTTATATTTGTTATAAGACAAACTAAACCTAATATGAAAAAATTATTTACCATAACCCTCGCTGCAATAGCCATGGCATTTACAACTTCAGGCACCAAAAACCTACACCAGTTTAAAGTGAAAACCTTAGAAGGAGCGGATTTTAATTTTGCAGACCTGAAAGGAAAAAAAGTGTTGATCGTTAATACTGCTTCCGAATGTGGATATACACCACAGTATAAAGACCTTGAAGCTTTATATGAAAAATACAAAACGAAGAACTTTGTGATCGTTGGATTTCCTTGTAATGATTTTGGCGGACAAGAACCAGGAACGAGCGCCGATATTAAAGCATTTTGCACTAAAAACTTTGGTGTTACCTTTCCTTTGATGGAAAAAGTAAGTATTGAAACAAGTTCTGTTTACCAATGGCTGACTCATAAAACTGAAAATGGCGTTTTGGACGCAAAAGTAAAATGGAACTTCAATAAATTTTTGGTTGATGAGAATGGAAAACTTGTAAAGTACCTTGACTCTAAAGTAAAACCAATGGATACCGAGATCACGAATTGGATCGAAGGGTAATAACACTTATCCCTAAAAACCACCCACTTATTAGCCCAAACCAGCCAATTGCTAGTTTGGGCTTTTTGTGCACTTTATTGAAGGTAGCTTTGTATTAGAAACCAATTAATACTGCTACCATGAAAACTACTCTACTACTATTTTCTGGCCTGATAACAGGTTTAGCTCATGCGCAAACTTTTGGCTATTTAGATATCAACCAGGTAAAAGCGCGGGTTAATGCCGGCGGCGATTTACATTATGATTCAACCTATACTTCGCCAACTTATCAATGCCCAGCTACAAACCCAAAAAACTGGACTGGTGCTACCAATTTATGGATTGGCGGTATAGATATTGGCGGCCAATTAAAACTCGCAGGTCAAACCTATCGACAAACGGGCATTGATTATTGGCCGGGTCCATTATCTACAATCGATGCTACCACTACCTCAACTGTTGTATCCCAATATAACCGTGTATGGAAAATCAACAAATCAGATATAGATGCATTTTTAACCAATGTGGCAAATGGTAATGTTCAAAACGGAACCTATACCATACCTAACAGCATTTTAAATTGGCCGGGTAATGGAGATATCTCACAAAATCAAGACCAGTTGTTAGCGCCATTTATGGATGTAGATGGAGATAATATATATACACCAATGGCAGGTGATTATCCATTAATAAAAGGCGATCAGGCTATATTCACAGTATACAATGATAATTATTTACCGCATGGATCTGGCGGTCACGCCATTGGAGTTGAAATACGTTTAATGGCTTATGCTTATGGACCTTGTAGTATTACTGCTACAAATTCATTTTTAAATTATACTACTTTTTATAATTATAAAATAATTAATAGAAATATATTTGCCTTATATGATGTCTATGGAGGTTTATTTAACGATTCCGATATAGGTGGGATATCTCCAACCTATACCGAATTTGTGGGGTGCGATGTCCAAGATCATTATGCTTATACTTATAATACTTCTATTGCAAGCAATCCGGCTGTAGGTGTAGCCATACTGAAGAGCCCTATTAACACTACTGATGGAATTGACAATGATTATGATGGAATGATTGATGAAGTATCTGAAGAACTTGGAATGTCAAATTTCATGTATTTCAATAATTCATTTCCAGCCATACCTCTATCGCAAACTGGTCCAATTACCTCACCTCAATACTATCAGTATATGACAGGCTTTTGGAGAGACGGCTCACCTTTAACATGCGGCGGTAATGGATACGGAGGAACAACTCCAACAAAATTTGCTTATCCAAATAATACTTACACAAACAGCCCATGCGTACCTTCCAATTGGTCTGAAACAGGAAATGGAAGCGACAAGCGCTTTACCTTAAATTCAGGGCCATTCAATATGCCTCCCGGTGCATATTTGGAACTAGAATACGCTTATATTTCTTCATTCGATAGTATCACTAATAATCCTATAGGAAAGTTAGATCAGGATGTGCAGGCCTTGAAATCCATTTATAATTCTACATTAAACCAATGCTTAAATACAGGAATTAAAAAGCAAAATTTACAAATCGAATTTACTATTGCACCAAATCCAACCAGTGGTTTATTAACTATTAACTCCGGTAAAGTTATAAGTGGTAATGTTAAGATAGAGGTAGTAGACGCTTTAGGGAAAATATTAATATCCGAAAATCACAAAGAATTTATGACCTCCACTATTAATGTGAGTGAATTAAGTTCAGGAATCTATTTCTTAAAAATAAGTTCCGGAGAAAATACAACAGTTAAAAAATTCATTAAAGAGTAAATATTTTGTTTTCTCACAACCGACTCTGCTTAGGGTAGCAGTTCGAAACAACAATTATAAAGGCTACCGATTGGTAGCCTTTATAATTTATTTAATACTTAACTCTTCTGCCCTGCTCTCTGCATTTTGCAATGCTTTAATGATCACCTGCCCCATCTCGTGTTCATTAAATATTTTTAAAGCAGCTTCGGTTGTACCACCTTTTGAAGCTACAGAAGTAATATATTCATCCAATGTTTTTTGTCCGTTATTAATTAAATGAAATGCGCCCAGCATGGTTTGCTTGGCTAAAATATTGGATACGTGTTCATCCAGTCCCATCTTTACGCCTGCATCTACCAGGTGTTTCATGAAATAAAAAAAGTAAGCCGGGCCGCTACCGCTCAAAGCAGTAACTGCGTTTAATTGTTGTTCTTCTTTTAAATACAATGTTCTGCCGGTAGTTGACAATAAATTTTCCACCAACATGATCTTGTCATGAGGTAACTCAGCAGAAGCGCTGAATGCGGTCATTCCCATACTGATCTCAACAGGCAGATTAGGCATGGCTCTTACGATAAACTTGTGGCCTAAAGCCGACTGGATAAAAGAAATTTCTGTGCCTGCCATAATTGAAAGAATCACACAATCAGCATTAATTACAGTTTTCAGGCTAACCGACAACTCTTTAAAATCTTGTGGTTTTACTGCTAAAATAACAATGTTGCAATCTGCTATCGTCCTGTCATCTGTTGTAACTACCTTACCAATATCCATCGCAGATAATTTATTTTGCCTGTCTGTGTTTTTTTCTACCAACAATAAATTTTCCTTGGTAACTATCTTATATCTTAAAAAAGAATTGGCATAGATCAAACCCATATTACCGCATCCAATAATTGCTATTTTATTCATGATTTTATTGTTCTCGACTTCGCTCGAACTGACAAACTCAGTAAGGTAGTTTAGTCAAACTTAGTTACTTAATTAAATATTTTTCGTACTCTTCTTCCGTTGATAACTCTGCCGTATTTCCAACATCATTTAATAGGTCGGATATAAAATTCCTATCAGGCAAAATTTTAGCGATGTGTTTTACAACGCCTGCTTTTTGGCCAATAAAACTAATTTCATCAAACTCACTTTCATTGATGATCTTAAAAAAATGTTTATTGTTCTTGTATTTTCTATACTGTGGAAATTCCATCTTGTTCTTCATAAAAAAAGCGCCCCGAAGGACGCTTTATTAATTAATATATTAATTACATGCCTCCCTGTTGCATGGGTTGCCCCTGCGGCTGTTGTTGCTCTTCCGGCATTAATTCTTCCATAGGAACAATAGCCGTTAAACGTTTCATCAATTCTTTTGAATGAGCTTCTTGTTTGAATTGCTCTGCTAACATCACTAAACGGCGCATGATCTCTTTTGCCTGTCCCGTTTCTCGGTTAAAGGCTGCGCGATGAATAGACGTCTGAGAATTGTAAACTTTCAGGTCATTCTCGAAAATATCGAACAATTTAGCTGATAATTCAGTTGCTTTTTTCATATTACCAATTTGATAATAGCCGGCAATGATTGTATAAAGCGTAGCTTCATAACGTACGTTTTCATCAGGCATTTTCTCTATACACAGATCCAATACTTTTTCAGCTTTTTGTTTCTGGCCTTTGTTGATCAAAGCTCCTGCCAATGTAGCCATTTGCATACGCATGTTAGATGCCATACGTGTACAGTTCTCATCTAAACTTACACCCGGTTTATCCAAACCGCCCCATGCAAATTTATTCATGATATTGTCATACATGATATCCGTGTTTACACGACCACCTTGTGCCATTTCATCATTGGTATTTTTAATTGGCGTTAAGCGATATGCCAAGCCTTCTAATTGAAAATAATCTTCCAATCCTAAATAGGCTTCAGAACCTGTTGTTACTGCAAAATAAATAGGGCGTTTCCAATCATTATGGGCGATAAGATCCAATACCATTAGATCATTTTTAGTTAAATACTGACGGTTGATTGTCCATTTGATTGATTTAGCCAAACGTGCTGTATCTTTTACAGTAATTACTTTTTCACGCATTACTTTAGCAGAATCTACAGGTACATAGAACGTTTTTGTAGGGAAATAATCCAAAGGCCGGCCATTACCATAGTCCAATTTATTTTCCAGGTCGTCGGATATCACAAAGTCAAGTGCCTTTTTCAAATTCATTGCTCCTGACCCTTTATCCATAATATAAATAACCTCACGTTTACTTTGTACATATTTGTCGGCAGGTATCGTAAACGGTACCGGAGCTGATTCGTATGCTGCACGACGTTGCTGATTAATATACCAATCTGTTTGCAATAAGCTTAAGTTCACTACACGAACATCGGTTCTTACACCTTCTACTTCCTGAGCATACCAAAGAGGGAATGTATCATTATCGCCATTTGTAAATAAAATGGCATTCGGTGCACAGGTATTTAAATAGTTAATCGCAAAATCCCTGCTCATGGTACGTTTCGAACGATTGTGATCGTCCCAGCCTTCGGCTACCATTATTGCGGGAATGATCAATCCAAGGATAGTGGCAACAACTGATGCCGTTTTTGCGTTGGTTTTTTTACCTAAGAAATCAAAGATAAACAGAACCCCCAAACCTATAAATATGGCAAAAGCGTAAAAGGACGCGACATAAGCATAATCACGTTCACGCGGTTGATATGGATACTGATTCAAATAAATAACAACTGCTACTCCATTTAGTAAGAACAACAAACTAACAACCCACATGTCGTTTTTATTGTTTTTTACATGAAATACAAAGCCCAGTAAACCTAAAATAAAGGGTAATGCATAAAATGAGTTGCTCGCCATGTTATTGGATGCAGCGTGTGGAACAAGAGACGTGTCAGAATCCAATATCGCATCATCCAATCCTTTGATACCGGTTTTCCAGTTTCCTTCGAGCGGATTTCCATTTAGTCCCTGAATATCATTTTGACGACCAATAAAGTTCCAGGCAAAATAGCGCAGGTACATATACTTAACCTGGTAGCTAATAAAATAAGTGATATTGGCAATAAATGTAGGGATCTGAACTTCCTCCATCTGACCGGTTTGCTCATTCATTTTTTGTTTGGTCCTGTGGTGACTTTGCACATCACCCCAATAACGATAAGCAGCTTCGTGGCTTCCCTGCTGGCTCCACATACGTGGAAATACTGTACAATACTCTTTTTCATAAGCAGGGATCGACTTTTTTCTATCGTCAATTATCTTATACTTTTTAGAAGCTTCATCTTTTGCATAAACAGGCTCTCCATCTTTAAAGTTACTGTTATCGGTAGGCGCATTATAATACTGACCATAGGTTAAAGGCCAATCGCCATACTGTTCACGATTTAAGTAGGATAACATCGTGATCGCATTTTCAGGATCATTTTCGTCCATTGGTGTATTGGCCTGAGAACGGATAACTAAAATAAAGAAGGATGAATATCCTATCAGTAAGGTTGTAAAGCTCACTAAAAGTACATTCAATGTATTGATATTTTTAGATTTTAAATAATTAATTCCATATAAAAAACCACCTAATACCAATGCACGGGTAAACATCGAGCCTACTGTGTTCCCCGAAATTACCGCGATACCAACAAATAAAATAGCCGTGTAAAAACCAAGTTTATAATAAGATTCTTTCTTTTTAACTGTATAAAGAATCAGGGCAGTAAGGGCGGTGAACAACACTACAAAGTAAAATGCCGAACCAATATTAAAGCCCATACCTAATCTGTTAACGAAAAATATTTCGTAATCAGCGGCAAATTTCACAATTTTAGGAATCATGATATTTTGAATACCACCTAATATCACTAACGATATAAGGCCTGTAATAAAAAATGATTTCCACGTGAATTT
>JAZKGE010000027.1:24618-255549 GCA_040386075.1 Bacteroidota bacterium | reverse complement strand
CTTAAAATAGTAAATGAAGCAGATGGCCGGAATTGCCAATAAGTTTAATAAATGGACCCCGATGGATAAGCCCATTAAATAAGCAATAACCACAAACCAACGCATAGCGCCAACCGGATTCGTTGTATCTTCCTCTTCCCACTTAAGAATGGCCCAAAAAACCAATGCGGTAAAGAAAGATGACATGGCATAAACCTCACCTTCAACGGCAGAGAACCAAAATGAATCAGAAAAAGTATAAGCTAAACCACCAACAATACCCGCACCCAATACAGCCCATTGTTTGGCCGACGTAAATTCTTCGCCTGCTTTAACAATTGCTTTGATCCCGATACGCGTAATTGTCCAGAATAAAAATAAAATAGTGAAAGAACTGCACAAAGCAGACATGATATTGATCATTTTTCCTGCTATTGCTGGGTCGGCACCACCTAAAAGGCAGAAAAAACGTCCTACAATAAAAAAGAAAGGTGCTCCCGGAGGATGTCCGACTTCTAATTTATAAGCTCCCGCAATATACTCGCCGCAATCCCAGAAACTGGCCGTAGGCTCAATAGTTGCTACATAGGTAAAAGTGGCGATGGCGAAAACGATCCAGCCAATAATGTTGTTTAATTTTTTAAACTGCATATTTTTATTTTAAAAACAGATAAGATGCGAATTTAACTAAAAAAGGGTGTGAAACAGAATGAATCTTTTTTTTTATGAATTTTTTGTAAATGCAGATATTTTACTATTTTTGTGCCCCGAACTTTTAATTAAGTTCAGATTGTCCGATGGTGTAACTGGCAACACGACTGATTTTGGTTCAGTAGAGTCTAGGTTCGAGCCCTAGTCGGACAACAAAAAGCCCTGATAATTCAGGGCTTTTTTAGTTTACAGGCATTTTTAGCTGCAACTTTTCCTTGATAATACTCTGAACCGACTTATTCTCGATCTTACTTTCGAGCCAGGATATGATATCAAAATACAAAAAGGCACGTTTCTCGAACTTATTTTCCTTTAATGATCCCATTTGCTCTTTCAATAATATAAACCTGTTCTTTACATGCCTGATTCGTGTTTCCATTAATAAGCCTTTCAGGAAATTAAGGATATATTTTTGATAGAGCGACAGATCTCCCTTTTTTGTGAAGTAGCGATAGGTTGATTTAATGTAGGATTCCACGAGGTCATCATTTCCCAATTCATAATGGCTGATCAAGGAAAGGATACGGGCAAAAGAATGTAGATCTTCACGCAAAGCAATTTCGCGTTCATTGGTGATTTTATTCAACCAGGTTAAAGCCGTTCGGTAATTTTCGCCTCCAAAATACAAACAGGCAATTTTATAATACAGTAACAAGATAGAATGTTTATCTAATTTAGTCACAAACTTTGTCAGCTCATTTTCTAATGCAGCTACAATACGCGTTCCCGACTTAAAATCGCCCAACATAAAATGACGATTTATTTCGTGAATGTAGATGGCTCTGAATAAATTCAGGTTCAGATTCTCTGTCAGGATAATTTGTTTGTCGCGTTTAATGGCAACCAGTTGTTTTAAGGTATCCGTAAATTCAGAATACTTATACAGCTTGTTTTGAGCGGATAACAAACTGTTAAGCGCCTTGATATATAATTCCGGTTTCAACGCTTTCATCTCGGGTTGTTCTTCAAACAAGCCCGCCCACTTATTTGCATAACTATATCCTTGCTTAAAATCCTGGATAAAAAAATAAAAACCAACATAAGATTTATAGAGATATAATTTTTCCTGGAACGACAGATCAGCAACTTTATAATCAGGTAAACTTGAATTAAAAAAATGTGTTACTTTTTCAAGGCCTTTTTCATTTCTTACAAAACCCAATTGGTTGTAATAAGAATCGAGCTTAATAGAAAGATTGGAAAACAGGTTAATATTCTTGATGCTTTCGGTTACTTTAATTGTTTCATGAATGATCTGATTCACCCGTTCTTCATTACCTGCGTCCAGTGTTTTAGAAATCACCAGTTTTTCTAATTCCAAAATTTCTAATTGAAAAATGGATTGATCGTAACTGATAGCCATACGCTTGGCTTTATCGATCATTTTTACACATTCCTTATACAAACATTTACTATATAGCAAACGTGCATAATCAATAAGCTCCATTACTTCAATACTCCGCAAACTATTACTGTTTACCAGTCTTAAGCTTTTTAATAGCTGAAAATACAAATGCGTTTTTAAATTAGGCAATTGTTTAGGATTAAGATCTGGTTCCTGTTCCAGTATCTTTTCTTCATTATAGATCTTCTGTTTTTCAATGGCATCGAATAAAATAACAAACTTCATGTCTTCCGTATTTCCCAAACGGGAAACATATAATTTAAAGAACCGTTTTTCGCCCTTGGATAAGGTTTTAATAAGGTTAAATAATTGTTCGGATTTTACGTTAGACATCGTATTTATATAATACTCAAATATACTATTTAAAGGGTATAATATAAACTTATACTCAAAATATTAATTTTAGACATCGTATTTTAATTTTTTTTTGATTCACATGGTCAACATCCCTGAAATACCTTTGTTATCTCTAATAATTAAAACCGTTTAAAATGAAAATAACTGCAGCAATAACCGGAGTATCGCATTATGTTCCAGATTATATTTTAACCAATAAAATATTAGAAACCATGATGGATACCACTGATGAATGGATCATGGCTCGTTCAGGAATCGCTGAACGACGTATCTTAAAAGATAAAGACAAAGCCACCGCATTTATGGCTGCTGAATCAGCTAAAAAACTATTGGCTAAGAAAAATCTATCGCCTTTAGATATTGACCTGATCATTGTGGCAACCGTTACTCCCGATTACCAATATCCCGCAACAGCCAATATTGTGGCTGATATGATTGGCGCAACCAGCTCCTGGGGATTTGATGTGCAAGCAGCCTGTTCCAGTTTTATTTACGCATTAACTACGGCCTCTAAATTTATTGAAACAGGAGCTCATAAACGCGTGATGGTAATTGGCGCTGATAAAATGAGCAGTATTATGGATTATACGGATCGTACAACTTCTATCTTGTTTGGAGACGGTGCAGCTGCGGTCTTACTGGAACCAACAACCGACGGAACCGGCATTTTAGACAGTAAAATGTATGTTGACGGTGCAGGACAAAAATCGCTATACCAACCTGCTGGAGGAAGTTTAATTCCATCATCTATCGAATCGGTTACCAATAAACAACATTTTGTATCAATGGATGGACAAGCTGTTTTTAAAGTGGCTGTTATTAAGATGGCTGATGTTGCTGCCGAAATGATGGAACGCAATAATTTAAAAGCAGAAGACGTGGCTTTTTTAGTGCCTCATCAGGCCAACAAACGCATTATTGAAGCAACTGCCAGACGCATGGAAATTGGCATGGATAAAGTGATGATGAATATTGAAAAATATGGTAATACGACCTCAGCAACGTTACCGCTTTGCTTGTCGGAATGGGAAAATCAACTTAAAAAAGGCGACAATTTAATACTTACTACTTTTGGCGCCGGTTATACCTGGGGCGGCATTTACCTGAAGTGGAGTTATTAAGTCCAATAAAAAAGCACGAATTTTTCAATTCGTGCTTTTTATATTTAAAGTTAATTGATTAATTCTTTATAAACTTTTCTGTCTTTAAAACAACTCCTTTTTTATCAATTACTTGAATAAAATAAATTCCGGTTGATAATTGAGAAACAGAAATTGGTTGTGATGTGTTTTCAGCTACAAAAACAGTTTCACCAACAGAGTTTACAATTTTAATGCTGTTATAATCTAAATTAATTTTAATAGAAAGGCTTGAACTTGTGGGATTTGGAAAAATTGAAATAAGATCCTGTTTTGATTGAATTTCATTTATACCGGTAACTGTATGAAAATAGTGATGTATACTATCACCATACATTACTTCAACTTCTGGATTCCAAACTTTATATGCAAAACTTTCTAAAAATCCGTTTTGATCATAACTCTTTCTATGTTGCGACCCATTTATCCATGAGGTTCCATCCCAAATTTGATAAAGTATGGTACTTGCAATACTAATTCCATAGGAAGTTATTTCTTGATAGTCATTTTCCCAAACATTTCCTATCCACCTCTGATAGAGGGTGCTTACAATTTTGTTATTCACATTATAAACATAAGTTTTCTTCTGCCAATCTTCCCAGTTGATTCCATTCCATACTTGTTCTAACGCACCAATGCAGTTATTATAACTGTCATACGTTCTTGTAATCACATATGCGCTATCCCAGGAACTAGCTATCCAGTTTTGATTTAAGGTATATATTTGATTATTATTAACATCGTATGTATGTATTTCCCTAAATAAGCTCGTCCATGAGCTGGAGAGCCAGTCCTGATGCATGAACATAATTAAATTATTATTACTGTCATACGCAGAAAGCTGTCGGTCTATATTATCCCAAGAACTTCCATTCCATGTTTGAAACATATGACTTATTTCATTATTGTTGGCGTCATATGTATAAACGTCCTGCTCCTGATTTACCAAAGGGTTGCCAATTTGGTATAAAAAGTTCGTTATATTATTATTAACATCATACGTATAAGAATATTTATAATTACTCACCCATGCGCTTCCGTTCCAATTTTGTCCTTCATTCGTTAACATATTATTATTGGCATCATATGCATAAAAATATTGCGCGTATATATCCCAGGATGAACCATTCCAGTTTTCCCTTAATGCACTTAAAATATCACCATTAGAATTATAAGTATAACCAACGATCCTGGAATATGGGTGAATTGCCCATGCGTTATTAGCTGTGTCCCAGATCCATTGGTAACTACTATCAACATTTGCTATCAAATTTACCTGAGCAAATTTCTGATTAGTATTGGTTTCAGAATTTAATTCATTATGAGTCCCTCTCTTCCTAAATATTGAATTCTCTCTTTGTCCAATACTTGACTTAAAATTCAATCCTGGAGTATTAGCCTGGCTATATACTAAACCTGATATTAACAGGCATAAAGAAAGCAACGCTTTTTTCATATTTATAATTTTTATAAATATAGTGTTTAATCAAAACAAAAACGCACCGGCTTTTACCGATGCGTTTCTTTTCAATATATAATGCTTTTAGTCTTTCACAAATTTTTTGGTTGACATTACTGCTCCTTTTTTATCCATTAGTTGAACAAAATAAACACCATTGTTTAGTTCTGATACAGAAATAGCTTCAGGTTTATTTGTTTCTATTCTAATCGTTTCTCCAAGTGAGTTTACCAATTTAATGCTCTTATAATCCATTAAGGTAGAAATATTTAATTCGCTGGTAGCAGGATTTGGATAAACTGAAATAGTTTTATTTTTCGAAACTTCCGTTATACCTGTAACAACTGTTTGGTTATAATGAAAAGTGCTATCGCCCGAAATGATCTGAACGCCTGTATTGTCCCATGCAAATCGTTTTTCGCTTTCCAAAGATCCATTAGTGTCAAAATTTTGATCGTATGTATTAGACGTTATCCAGGAACTGCCTACCCATTTTTGAAACAAACTATTTGTGATCGTATTAGTGCTACTCCATGTATAAAAATTTTGTAATGTATTTCCCCAGGATGTTCCACCCCAGCTTTGATAAAGTTCGCTGATCAAGTTATGATTGGTATCATACACCATATCAGCCTTTTGCAAATTTACCCAAATAGTATCGTCCCATGCTTGTTCAATAGAGGCAATGGGATTATGATTTACATCGTAGTTAAAAGAAAACTGTGAATAGTTATCCCATGAACTTCCATTCCACATTTGAGTTAAACTACCTACCTGATCATTATTTACATCGTAAGCGTAAGTGCTTTTAATAGAATCATTCCACGAGCCCGAAAGCCAGTTTTGAAAAAGATGTGTTATCACTTTATTTGAACTGTAAGTATAGCAATCGCGGCTTACATTATCCCATGAGCTGCCGTTCCAGGTTTGATTTAAAACAAATGTTTTATTATTATTCGCATCATATGTGCATGCTATTTGCTTATCATTTACCCATAAATTACCATTACCGGTTTCGTATAAATAGTTGGTTTGATTACCATTTCCATCATAGGTGTAGGAGTATCTGTAGTAATTTTCCCATGAAGTGCCGTTCCAGTTTTGAGCGTAATTACTAGTGAGCTTGTTACTTGTATTGTATGTAAAAAAATATTTCCCGGAAATATTCCAGACCGAACCGTTCCAATTCTCACGCATTAAGCTTGTTACATAATTACTTGAATTGTAAGTATAACCTGTGATCTTCACAGATGGTTCCGTATTCCATGCATTGTTAGCTGTACTCCAGAACCACAAATAAGTGCTGTCTTTTTGAGCTATAGTATTGGTTTGGGAAATTTTAGAATGACCAGGTTGTGAGTTTATTTCGTAGTTAATAAAAAGATTTTCCGGAGAATTCATTTTACCATTTTCAAAAATAGTTGAGCTTTGAGAATTAGTTTGTCCAAATCCCAAAACCGAGGTGATCATAATAGCTAGAGTTAAAGTTGTTTTCATGGCTTTGAGGTATTAAATAGTTTCTTTACTCAGATACTATTAATTTCATGCCAACTGCATTTTCCCCACATTTAAATCAAAAGCTGTGGTGCTTAAAATTCGGCAGATCGCCAAATGCCTTTGCCCTATTGGTTTTCCAATAAACCACTTTATGAAAATGTTGTGAAAATTTACCTGTTTTGGGGTTATTTTTCCTGATAAGAATTGCAACCTAGTTCTTAATCAGTTTCTCTGTTCGAAGTACAACACCTTTTTTATCCACTAATTGAATAAAATAGATGCCGTTAGATAAGTCGGAAACGGAAATTGGTTCCTGTTTATTTTCAACTATTAAAACGGTTTGTCCAATTGCATTTATAACATTAACTAAACTGTAATCTACGCTTGATTTTATAGAAATAGTTGAAGCGGCCGGATTTGGAAATATATAACACTCAACTACCTTATTTTTTTCGTTAATACCGACAAAACTACAGCTACTGTAAAAAGGATTTCCGTTAACGTTATCTAGTCTTTGTCGTCCATCAGCATCATACGAATAATAATAACTTCCATCGTCTTCCCCCAAAGGCTCCCAATCTGAGCCTGTACAAACTCTTGATAAAATGCGGCCACTAGGATCGTATGTCCAGGCTATTTCTTTAGCAATCGTCCAACCACCTGTGCCATTCTTTCTCATTTTTAAAAGATATGTTGGATCATTCAAAGCGTTGTAATGGATAGTATCTTTTACATTCTGGTACCAAACATTCATATAATTGTAATGGTACTCTTTGTTGGTCAAACGGTTGTTTACATCATATATATATTTCAATGAATCATACATAAACCAACTATTACTGATCGTATCCCATACATGATATTTGGATGTTATCAATAAATTGGCAGAATTATAAATATGGGATATTCTATTTCTATCCAACCAACCATTATAATTTAGCGCTTTGGTGATGGAAATTACATTATCATTGAGATCATATACATACCTTGTCCGTTCAGTAGTATCAGTCCATTGTTGTAATGTTGCATCCCAATACTGATCGACCGAATCTGTAAGGTTATTATTAGAATCATAAAAACATGTCCATTTCCATTGGTTGTTCCACACAGTATCATTCGGATTCATTGTGCAATATTGGTG
This sequence comes from Bacteroidota bacterium, assembly GCA_040386075.1. Lineage (GTDB taxonomy): Bacteria > Bacteroidota > Bacteroidia > B-17B0 > Aurantibacillaceae > UBA4416. The sequence continues at coordinate 247,861 of JAZKGE010000027.1, read as the reverse complement.
AACGCCATAAGAATTTTTATTATTAGAATTGTAATAATAGGTCCTTCTGGTGGTTTTATAAAACCCATACATATTATATACATCGTTGTACATGAGTTGAAATGTTCCGCCACTATCAGGATTACATACAGTATACGTGGCTGTAGCGGCTGTTCTCTCACTATTTTTCAAATTTTGAGCATTGCCACAAAAAGAAAGGAATACAAAAAAGACTAGTAAATTACGCATGATGCAAATATAACTTAAATTCTTTGCCATTTTGTCACTTTTAGCCTATTGGTACGACCTTTGACTAAGAGAAGCGGAAAAATAAACATTCAAAAAACATATAAATCTTAAACTATGAGTACTACCGGAAAAATTAACGTACAAACCGAGAACATTTTCCCTATTATTAAAAAGTTCCTTTACAGCGATAACGAGATCTTTTTACGCGAATTAGTGAGTAACGCTACAGATGCCACTCAAAAATTGAAGGCTTTAACTTCTATGGGTGAAGCCAAAGGCGAGTTAGGCGACCTTAAAATTGAAGTAAAAGTTGACAAAGCTGCCAAAACCATTACCATTAAAGATAAAGGTATTGGTATGACAAAAGAGGAGATCGAAAAATACATTACTCAAATTGCATTCAGTGGTGCCGAGGAGTTTGTACAAAAATACCAGGATAAAGTAGACAAAAATGTGGTTATCGGTCATTTTGGGTTAGGTTTCTATTCGGCTTTTATGGTGGCTCAAAAAGTAGAGATCTTCTCTTTATCTTATAAAGAAGGTTCAAAACCAGTTCGCTGGGAATGCGACGGAAGCCCTGAATACCAAATAGAAGAAATTGACTCTAAAACAGATCGCGGAACAGAGATCGTGTTACATATTGCCGAAGATAGTTTAGAGTTTTTAGAGAATTCAAAAATTGAAGGTCTGCTAAAAAAATATTGCAAATTTTTACCGGTTGAGATCGTTTTTGGAACTAAATCCAAATGGGTACCAACAGGCGAAAAAGATGAAAAAGGCCATGAAAAGGAAGAGGAGATCCAGGTTGAGAATATCATCAATAATCCTGTTCCGTTATGGGTTAAAAAACCGGTTGATTTAAAAGACGAAGATTATAAAGCCTTTTACCGCGAATTGTATCCAATGCAATTTGAAGAGCCTTTATTTCACATTCATTTAAATGTGGATTATCCTTTCAACTTAACGGGTATCTTATACTTCCCAAAATTATCCAATAAATTTGAAGCACCTAAAGATAAAATTCAGTTATACAGCAACCAGGTGTTTGTAACGGATAATGTAGAGAACATTGTTCCCGACTTTTTAACCATGTTACGTGGGGTTATTGATAGTCCGGATATTCCATTGAATGTAAGTCGTAGTTATTTACAGGCTGATCATAACGTTAAAAAAATATCATCACATATCACTAAAAAAGTAGCTGATAAATTAGAAGAGATATTTAAAAAAGAACGTCCTGATTTTGAAGCCAAATGGGATGATGTAAAAATATTTGTTCAGTACGGAATGATCAGTGATGAGAAATTTTACGACAAAGCATCGAAGTTTGCTCTAGTAAAAAACACCGAAGCTAAAGCATTCACATTAGAAGAATATGACGCGCATGTAAAATCAAACCAGACGGATAAAGACGGGAAAACGGTTTTCTTATATGCCACTAATGTTGATGAACAACATACATATATTGATGCCGCCAAATCAAGAGGCTATGATGTTTTATTGATGGATTCGCCATTGGATTCACACCTGATCAATCATTTGGAAAGCAAATTGAATAACACACAGTTTGTTCGTGTGGATAGTGACACTGTTGAGAAATTAATTAAGAAAGACGATGCGCAGGTTAGCAAGTTAACCGAAGAAGAACAAACTAAATTAAAACCAATTATTGAAGGTGTTGTAGCTAAAGAAAAATATACAGTAACATTTGAAAGCTTAAGCGAAACCGATTCGCCGATGTTAATTACACGTCCCGAATTCATGCGCCGTATGAAAGATATGCAGGCCATGGGCGGTGGCGGCGGAATGAACTTTTACGGTTCAATGCCTGATATGTATAATTTGGTTGTAAATGCAAACCACCCCTTAACCAGCAAAATATTGGCAGAAACCGATTCGGCTAAACAAAGTCAGTTAGCCAAACAAGCAGCCGATTTAGCGTTACTGGCTCAGGGTTTATTAAAAGGCGAAGAGCTGACGAAGTTTGTGAAACGCTCGGTTGAAATGATAAATTAACGTCACCCTGAACTTGATTCAGGGTCTCATAGAGATGCTGAATCAAGTTCAGCATGACAAATAAAAATAGTACCTTTAATAAAAAATTACCATGGAAAACCAAAACCCTGAAAACCAATTAAACATTGAACTTTCTGAAGAAATTGCAGAAGGAATATATTCAAACCTGGCTATCATTACTCATTCTCCAACTGAGTTTGTGGTTGATTTTATTAAAGTAATGCCGGGTGTACCAAAAGCGAAAGTAAAATCGCGCATTGTATTAACACCTCAGCATGCCAAACGTTTAATGAAAGCATTAGCCGATAATGTACAACGTTTTGAGCAGATGCATGGTAAAATAAAAGACAGCGAAATGAATGCTTTACCCCTTAATTTTGGCGGACCTACAGCTCAGGCTTAATGACCATTGCAGCAAATATTTTTATAGGGTTGGTTGTATTCATTCACCTGTATATTCTTTGGCTTGAAATGTTTGCATGGGAAACCAAAGGCAAGGAAGCATTTAAAGGATCGCTGGCTCCCGAATTATTTAAACCAACCAAAACATTAGCTGCAAACCAGGGATTGTACAATGGTTTTTTAGCAGCCGGATTGATCTGGAGTTTTTTTATTTCTGATTTAGCATGGAAAGAAAACGTGGCTGTTTTCTTTTTAGGATGTATTATTGTGGCAGGAATTTATGGAACAGTTACTGCTTCCAAAAAAATATTTTTTATTCAGGTTCTGCCAGCTTTAATAGCATTAACTTTTTTAATACTAAGCTAGTTCTTAATGATCTTGTGGTGTGTTGTTTTGCCGGATTTACCTGAAACAACTTTGAGGATGTAAACGCCCTTACTTAGCTCGTTCATAGGTACAACAAATGTATTAGTTCCTTCTTCAATATCATATTTTTTTGCGTATACCAATTTTCCGCCATAACCCAATAACTCAACACTTATAGATCCCGTTCTCTTTGAGTAAAGATCAAAATTCAAATCGCTTGTAGTGGGATTAGGATACAAATTATGCAGTGTTTCATAAAAATCGGGACCAAGTATTGTGATAATATGAGACACATCAGACATGCCACTGGTTTTAACCTGCCGCAAACGATAGTAAGTTAATTCATTATAAGCGTTAGGATCATAGGTATGGTAATGTTGTTGTGAAGAACTGCCATTTTGCAAAGCCTGTACTTCTGAGGTTTTTTTAAAATCAATGCCATCAGGAGAGTTTTCGAGAATATAAGAGCTGATATTTTCTTCTGATGATGTAACCCATTCTATGTAGTTAACGTTGTTTCTATTTTCACCGCTAAAAGAAACAAGATTGATAGGTAATATTCCGGTAGCGGTCCAGCCAGAAACCGTATACGTACAAACTTGAGGACTATTGGCACTTTCGATCATTATGTAATACTTTACTCCTGGGGTAAGTGAGTTTAAAGTTAATGTTTGAGCACCCGTTGCGCCGGAAGAAGGTGTAACTGAGTTTCCTAAACAAGAGCCAACACTTGTGAAAATTTTACAACAGCTATTTTGGGTATTAACCGAAAAAGCCTGAACAGCCATGCCACCGGCACAACCAGTAATATTAAAAGCGAAGGTATGCGTAGTAAGTGTTGCCATAAAAGAATACCAGGAATTTTGCGACAGGTTATTACTGCATAATGCAACATTACCTACATTACCAGGCGCATCCGAAGTGTAGGAATAAGTAGAAGGGCTGGCGGTTGTGGTGCTCGAAAACGACCCTACTCCCTGAGTCATAGATGCAGGATTTGAACAAAAGTCGTTGTTAAGAAGATTACCACAAGGTCCCATATCGCTGGCACAAATTTTAAAAAAACCTTTTGCCGTAGCGTTCTTATTCCAAACCCTGATATAAACGATAGTTCCGTTAGGTTGTCCGCTGATATATAAACCGGGTGAATTAAGGCTGTTTTGTCCGTTTAATGTAGAATCGGCGCAACCAATTAAAGTCATGGCACCGCAAGGGCTACCGGTATATGCGGCCAAACCACCATTGACGAGTTGAGGCGCAGGTGTGCCTGAAAACTCTGTCTGAATAAACACATTTCCACTGGCAGGTATAGTAACCGAATACCAAACGTCGGTGGCAGTGCCCGATAAGCCGGCGCAACCAGGAGCCGGTATCGTACCACAATTGGATAGGGTTGAACTGGTATTGCTACCTGTAATAAAATTACACGTACCTGAACTTATAGCTAAGGGTTGAGCAGTGTTTGGGTCATCATTATCCGGATTAGCAGTTACACAACAGGTAAAATTAGCGGTAGCAGCCGTGCCGGTTCGCATTACTCTTATCCAATAAGTCGTTCCAATAGTAAGTCCTGTTAAGTTGCCTGTTTCTGTTTGTGCAGCATTACCTGCTACATTATCAGTACAATTAAGTTGAGTTCCAACAATTGTGCCTGAAGGGCAACTACCGTCATATACCGAAAAAGCCGGGCCCATAGCTGTATTGGTAGTGGTTATTGCAATAGTAGCCGTAGAAGCAGTAGCCACAAATTTTAACCAACAATCCATTGCAGCTGCAGCTTGTAAACATGGATAGGTCCCAGTTACAGGGGCTTCAAATGCATTTGATGTATTTTGAACACTTCTTACCAAACAGGTACCATTAACGGTTACAGTATTTCCTGTATTCGTGCAAGTAGGATAATTTTGAGAAAAACTTACATTTGCAACAAATATAAAAAGTAACAAAAGCAGTGTTTGCTTAAGTTTACCTAATACTATTTGGTCGTTAAAAATCATCCGTTTATGTGTAACAAACAAAGTTAAGGAAAATGTAATACAATACTAACTTCATGAAAAAGAATACTTTAAAAAAAAAGCCATTTCTTAAAAGAAATGGCTTTTTAAATGGGGCCCAATATTTATTTCACTACCTTTTTGTTGTGGGTTTTGCCGTTTTCGTCAATCGTGCTCACAATATAAATACCGTTAGTTAATGCGGACAGGTCAATTTGATACACATTATCCACGCTAACATTTACCGAAGATTGTGATAAAACTATTTTACCGGTCATATCATAAACTGTAACTGATTTTAATGTGTGGTCTTTTTTAGACGATTTCAAATTAAGTGTATTCTCAGTTGTAAATACCGTTAGATCACTTTCTAAAGCATTGGTCATTAATGAGCTGGCTTTCGCTTTTTTGCTCATTCTCAACACATAATCTGTATTTGTTCCTAGTTCAGTACCCTCAACTGCTACACTGGCTCCGATATCATATTTATTATGTGTCTTAGTGTTCTCGATCCAGATCTCTTTATAAGAATTCGAATTTAAAACAGAAAGATCAATATAATAAACACCTGCTTTTGGAGTGAAAATTCCTAAAGGAATAGTAACTTCATCTGATGTGCTATTGATCTGATTTTTAATTAAGTTCCGGTTATTAACTTTATCCATCATGTAAATTGCTGGCGCAATTGCTTTTGGATATTTACGGTAAGAAGCATCATAATTCTCATCATAATTTACAGTAGCTGATTCATTAAAGCTAATGGTATTTTGATGATGGAACGGTGTTAACGGAGAATTGATCATTAATTTAATGTCATAATCAGCTTTTGTTTTATAAAATTGGGTAGTATGATCTGATACTTTACAGGCTTCAGTAAAAGTAATGCTATGCGCTAAAGCGCTAGTATTGGTTTCAACATAAAAACCCTGATAAGGAGGAATGATATCACCCAAAGGCCATACGCTGTAATTACCATTATCTGTATAATAAATATTAGGCGTCATTCTCAGTTTCGAAACCAATGAATAATCGATGGTTGAAGCATAAGGGTTACCTACAAGATGCCAGCCATCTCCACTCCCCGGGCTGTAAGATAATCCTGACAATGTAATATCACCATAATTAGGAATACCTCTGCTGGTCATCGTTTTAGCATACCATTGAGTTGCAGACGGATCATCGGCCAATAATAAATTATAACCGGTTCCTGGTACTAAAGGTGTAGTGCTTCCTGTAACCGGAATAAATGAATTTGACGGTTCATCATAGGTATGCATGGTATTTGCATCGTTAAAAACAGCTCCATCAACACCCGCAGGGCCACCAATACCATCATAAGTTCCAATTCCTGATATAAATATCTCATTATCCCAATCTCTTACATCTGTATTTTGAATAGGACATGACAGGTCATAATATTGGCCCGGCATATTATCAATGAATTTTTCTACAGTCAATAATCCTGAAAATGAAACGGCTGCTGTATTAGTGATAGCAGCAATATCCGCAGTGCTACCCGCATTACTTCTTAAAAATAATCTTCCATTGGCATTACAATTTCCACTCACCATAACCAGATCTCCTGTTACATTTTGAATGGTATTAAAAACAACACCTGCCCCGCCTGTGTTATTAATTTTAAGCGTGTAAAAGGTTCCTTGTCCTGAACCGGCAACAACCTGAGTACTGGCCGAAGTGCCATTAAGTTCCATAGTATCCAGTGCATTATTCATAGATATGGCTCCATTAGCTGTAACATTACCGCCTACAGATAATTTAACCGGAGAAGCTCCTGTAGAAATAAGCGTACCATTCATGAAAAAATTATTCAAAATATGCAAATCACTGGTCAGCGTTTTCGTACTAACAGCCGTAATATTGAGATTATAGAACGTAGTATATAAAACTACAGGAGCTGGGCCGGCATAGGTAACCGTATTATTTGTTTCTGTACATATAAAATTAGCGGGTGCCAAACCACCGGTATTGGCGTTTAACGTTAAACTGGAACCGGATTTATTGATCCATTTATTTGTTCCTCCACAGGCAATTCTACCATTAGTTGCTGTTGATGAAGAATTATTTAATGTAACATTTCCAAAATTAACTACCTGAACATTAGCGTTTTGAATAGTTATAGAATTTCTTTTATTAATAATAGAACCTACAGCAATTGTGCAGCTTTTTTGAATGTACCAATCGCCCGGTGCAGTGTAGGGGCTTAAAGAGGTGATGGTAGACCCGGTAGTTTGCATGTATAACGCCAAAGAAGTGTTTACCGCTCCATTATTTACAAAATTACCTTTAACACCGAGTCTTCTGGAATTCCCTCTTAATATCCCTCCAGCATCAATGGTAATGTTTTTACAGTAACTCACGGTCACATTCAGAGATACAGTATGACCATTTAAAATAGTGATATTGTCATCCGCATCAGGAATGTTATCTACATCTGTTCCGGATACTAAGGTCCAGGTAGAGGCTGCACTATAATTTCCGGTTGCTACAGAGTTAAAAACACCACCATAACAAACGGAGGTGATAATAAAAAGAACGAATAATGTAAAAAATTTCATAAGGTATGTTTTTTAAATAATAAGGTAATAAAGATAATAATTTAATTTTAATATTCTTAAAATTAACAATTTAGGTGCCAGATTCAGTTTCTGAGTTAGCTTTTGTTAAAAAAATCCAGGAAATTATAAAAATGAATTGAATTGTAAAAGGATTGAGCGAGGCTGTAAGCCACGACTCATATTGATTAGAAAATAAAACCGCATATAAAATAGGTATTGCCGCATGATTTAGCTTGGCAGCCCTTAAAAAAGTAATAAGTAGTCCCCCGAGGTACAAAATCAGGCCAATAATCCCCACATCCAACCAAAAAGTCAGATAAGAGTTATGTGCGGCACCCTCGTGTCCTAATAAACTTAAATACTCGTAATATTTACGAAAAATGTACTCTGTATAGCTGAATCCTTTGCCTAAATAAAAGTTTTCATTTATCTGTTCCCATGCAAATTTCCATGCAACTTCTCTACCCGATCCATTTTCTATTGTATTAACCCTTAATTCCTCCCCTAATCCGAGAGAAGTAATGATCTCGATCAAATTATCTGAAATGATCATATAAACGGCCACTGTTAGTATAAATATTAAAAAACCAATAATAGGCGACGTTTTATAAAAACGCTTGAAAAAGAAAAACATGAGAGTTGACAATAAAGATGTTCTTGCACCGCATTTTAGAAGTGAATAAAAGCAAAGGGCGTATACCACTATTTTTTCGTTGCGACTAAACAATTCAGGATCCTTATCGGTATTGACGCTAAAAAACATGAGAAATAAAAACACAAATAGTCCAAGGCCGTTTGGATTACCTAATAAACCCCTGTATCGGCCGGCCAGAACGGTTATAGGAGAACCTAAAAAATTAAAAACCAATCCCATAAATAAAACGGTACATACTAAAAAAACCAGGCCCTTAAAAAACCGGTCGCCATATTTTGTATAAACAAAAAGAAAGTAATTGGGAACAAAACAAAACAAGAGAATATAAGATAAAACCTTTTGGAAAGAGAGAAACATATTGGGATTAAAAAATATACAGATAATTGCTACAATGAAAAACGGAATAAAGTTCTTTTGAAAATTGATTTTCGTTTCTGAATTTCTCATTTCCATGTATGAAAAAAGGCTGATCAACAATATGTAAATATTCTTTATACTTCCAGCAAAAGCTAATTGATTTGAACGACTGTCTGACAAAGTCAATATTAAAAAGAAGCCCAGCAAAATTTCCAAATGCATTTCTCTTTTATACATTAGTAACAACATCAGCGGTATTACCAGATATACAATTGGACCTGTATAAATACCAAAAACTAACCAGATAGAACTGATAGCTAAGAACTGCTTGTTATCTAAAAATAATTGCTTTAGCACAGAAAATTATAATTTTATCAATTTATAGATCAACCAATTTATTCCGGGAACCCTCAAAGGTAAGCTCGAGAAAAAATAGCCAATAGAAAATAATGATTTATGAAAAAAAGTAAGTTTAGGAGATTGCACCGCAAATAACATTCCCTCCAGTTCCGAAAATTGTGTTGTACTGATTGTTTTTAATTTATACTGATGAACCAATTGCAAATAGGTTTTGTAAATTGTGACATAAAGATGTTTTTTTAAAAAAGTATCCTTTAAAGTTGTGTAAAATTTACTGCAATACATATTTGATGAAAATACTCTTCTTTTCAAAAAGCTGTAGGCATCAAAGTTTTTCCGCTCTTCATCAATTCTGTAATAACAATCCAAATTTTTGACATCGGCTAAAAAAGCAACTCCCGGTTCCATCAATGCCCTTGTATGCATATCAACATCCTGGAGTCGTTGAAAAGATTCATCAAAGCCATTAATTTGTATCAAAAATTCTTTCCGCCATATAGGTTGCAAAATAGACCACGGCAATTTATGTTGCAAAAAATCTTCAAGAGGTTTTTTCGAATCCGGGATCCATTTATAACCAGAATCTCCGACAGAATATGTAAAAACACCCATGCTAAATACACAAAAATCGAAATTACCTGAACTGATAACCTTATGTCTCTCCTCCAAACAATCTGGCATTAACAAATCATCTGCGTCTAAAAAAACGATATATATTCCTTTTGCTTCTTTAATGCCGATATTTCTTGAATAATTAGCGCCCCTATTCTCATCATTTATTAGCAGCTTAATCCGTTCGTCTGTTTTTTTTGAATCAAGGATGATATCTAAAGTTCCATCGGTTGAACCATCATCAATGATTATCAATTCCCAGTTAACATAAGTTTGGCTTACAACAGAATCGATCGTTTCTTTTATATATTTTCGTTTGTTGTAACTGGGTGTAATGATCGATATCAAGGGATTCACTTAATTAATTACTGGATTTATTTACTGTAAATGTAAACTAACTTTTTGCGTGAGGTGTTTTATATCGTATTCTTCGATATAAAATGTGTTTGGCTCTTTACCGTACTCAGTAGAAAGACATTTGAGAAGCTTTTCCTCCATTAATGAATAGGTTATGGAAAACCCAAGGTTGTTATTTTCAACGAAAGAGCCCGTTGCGCCACCTTTTGAAAAAACCAATATTTGTTTTTTCTGAGATAGATACTCCAGGAATTTAGTACTTAAACTATAAGTTATATCATCTGTAAGAAATAGCGAACAAAAATCGGCGGCACGCACCACACTGTACACTTCCTGCAGTTTAACGTTACCATGAAAAAACATATTTTCGCGATTCAGCAAAATGAGTTTTTTAGCTTCATCCGACATAGTGCCAAAAAAATGAAATTCAAGTGAGTTTTTTAAGCTTATATTCCTGTTTAAAATCTCACTTAATTCTTTCAATAAATAAAAAGAATTATTATAAAAAGTTCCTGTAAAAACTACCTTTTTTTTATCATTAACATTAAATTTAAAATCAGAATCGGTTGAAATATTCATGAAGTCATCAGTATCAAATCCGTTACTGATCACTTCAATTTTGTTTGGCGGCAATTTGTATGCTTCCACAAAATAGTTTTTCATTGCTTCAGCCACAACAAATACTTTATTAAATTTAGTGACAACTGCTTTTTCAGCGTTTTTCTCAAACTCAATCCGGCTCTTCGAGATTTGATTAAACCCATAGGAAGTTAAATTATTCGTCCATGGATCTCTAAAATCAACGATGAAATTAACCTTAGTATTGCGTTCAATTAAATCACTCACCCAGTAAGCTAATTTAAATGGAGCACAGGTAACAATGACATTTGTATACCCATTATTTATATATTCCTGAACTTCATTGATAATTTTTTTTCTTAAAAAAGATGCTTTATCATAATAATTACCCCTGGCAAATAATTTCACGTACAGCAGGCTTAATCTATACATAATTTTATCTGTAACAGACTTAGGGGCATCCAACCACTTTGGATAGCGGGATGGCTGGTAATTGATCCGATCTTTATAAGAACTAATATCTTTAGTCCATTCCGAAGAATTTTTTTCGTTAAAATCTGAGCTAAAGGTAAGTACTCTTACATCCGTATTACAAGCTACCAATTCTTTAGCAAATTTTGCCCAACGTCGTCCTCCTATTCCCGGATTAGGAGGAAAGGTGTAACTAATGATTAGTACTTTCTTCATTAGCGTAAAACAACCTAATTATTTTTATAGTTATATATATACTCTTGTAAATTAAATTTTTCAATATATTCTTCGTTGCTCAAAGAAATAAGCTCTGATAGTTTTTGATTAAAGTCTGACTCAGAATAGGCCGATATGTTCAATAAGCGATCATCACTAAAATAATTATATGGCATATTAAATAAACCAAACATTGTTTTAAATCCCACAAATAATCTTTCAAACAAAACAGAGCTGTATACAGCAATTCCCACATCAACCAAATCAAGTTGTTGGATGGTAGCTTTTTTTAAATCACCGAATTTGAACTTATCACCAAACATATCCTGGTAAAAAGCCATGCTTCTTTGAACTCGATCTGGAGTACGCTTTTCGTAAGGATGTAAAAAAACGGTCAAAGAAACATCCTGATTGCTCTCAATAAATTTTTTCAAACAGGCCATCAATTTTTTTTCTGCTTCACGCTCTCCTAATCCTAATTCCTTTTCGCCTAATTCTTCCCGCAGCCAGTTACCGCTCGACATAAAGCCAACTGTATTTTTAGTTGTGCTGTAATTGAAATTTGGTCTTAATTCTTTTAATTGCTGATGATTAAAAATCGGCCAGCTTACAAAATTTTTCACATACCAGTTTTTTTTGAGTAATTCATACTGATGTTTTTGATACGGAGCAGTAAACGTAAATGTGGTACATACCACTTTTTTATAAAAATTACTTAAGGGGTTTGATGAAGGAATAAACTGAACCGAAAGATGAAGCTTATTCATTAAAAAATAACTAATAAAATTTGCATCTTTTTCATAAGCGCAAAAAAACAAGAAATTCTTACTTTTAAGTTTCCGGCAATACGTAAATATTTTTAACCACTCAACAATTTCTACAAGAAAAAGCGCTAACTGTGTTTTGTTTTTAGATCTATTTTTAAATACCTGAAACCAGATACCTGTAAAAATAAGAAACAACGTAACAGCTATTTTTTCAAATAAAGAAATGTGGTTTGGCAAGGATTCTCTGTATATCCAATTGGCATTTTCGCAATTTACCAATCCAGTCAAATAAGATATTCTGTCATTTTTACCTTTAACGGAGCTGTCAAAAATAATTACATCACAATCCTGATGAATACCAGGTGCATCGGCTTTTTTAAACAACTCGTTAATTGCTTTTTTTAAATATTTTAAATGTAAAAAGCCTGTATTTAACTGAGCATCTGAAATACGGTATGAAAATTTATGAAATACGTCATCCAACGATGCATGAAGCATTGGATCTATACCTTGTTTTTTAAGCCTAAACAAGAACAGGTAGCGTAAAATTTTAAAGAACATTAACTGGTGCTCAAATTCTTAAACCAATTTTCATCATGTTCATTTAACATCGTTTCAACAAACTCTCTAAAAGCTCCTTCGCCACCTTTTTTAACGGTTGTAAACGAAACCATTTTTTTTATGTAGTCGGGTGCATTATCCGGTGAACAACTAATTCCAACGGCTCTTAGCAGATCTATATCGCCAATGTCATCGCCAATATAAGCAACATCGGCCAAGCTAATATTTAATGTATCACATAAATTTTGTGCAACGGTTAACTTATCGCCTACTCCCTGGAATAAATAATCAATTTTCAATTTTTCCGCTCTACGTTTAACAATTTCAGTGTCTTCTCCTGTAATAATGCATACAGGTATATTTAACTTCCTGCAAAATAAAACGCCAGCGCTATCAGATGTGTTAAATTTTTTCCATTCGTTACCTGTTTGATCGTAGTACATACCACCATCTGTCCAAACACCATCAATATCTGTTATTACTAATTTTGGTCGCATATTATTTATTTATAATTCTTGCAGGAATACCCACTGCTGTTTTATTTTCGGGAACATTTATAAAGCAAACACAATTTGCAGCTATAATCACATTATTTCCAATAGATACATTACCTAATATTTTAGCCCCGGCATAAACTGTTACATTATTTCCAACAACTGGCCTACCTCCGTTTTTATCTCCAAAAGTAACCCCTTGATGTAAAAGCGCATCATCGCCAATTTTTGTTCTGGCGCCAATTACCATTCCAAGCCCGTGATTAATTTTTAGTGCCTTACCAATTTCGGCAGAATAATAAATTTCGAAGCCTGATAAAAATCTTCCAAGCAATGAGCACTTATCTGCAGCATTGATATTGTTGGAGACAAAATAATTTCGGGCCAACCGATATAACAAAATACCCTGAAGTTCTGTGCGTCCTAAAACTTTATCCAACTGAATTTCTGTTTCTCCTGGAAAATATCTATTGTAATCTGTTAGAAATAAATTTAATGATGATGCCAATAAGGTGTGATGACTTTCAAACTCAATATCATCTATAATAATAGACTTATAGAACCATCTTCGTAATTCTGTTGCAAGTGTATACTCAGTTAAAATAACCACAATTACCCGATCATTGTTGAATAGATAATCTCGTTTTCAGAAATATCGTGCTTGGCTGTTTTTCCAATTACCTTATCATTCTCAGCCCATTTAAAACCATCTCCGGGAGATAGCATGTGAATATCTGCCTCAGAAATTTTTTCTCCTTTTTTAATCGTTCGCTTACTAGCAATAGAACGTTCCAGTTTTACCCTTGAAGATTTAACACCTTCTTCAATAAAAATTTCTTCCTTACCCAACGACATTTCCATAACGCGGATATCTCTTACCATACGGTTAATGCCATCAATACCCAGCGACCCTGCCTGATCAGTACCTTTCATTTTCCGATCTAAAGTGATATGTTTTTCAATAATCTGTGCGCCCATCGCTACAGCAGCAACAGGTGCTGAGATACCGATCGTATGATCAGAATAACCAATAGTGAATTGGGGATAATTTTTTTGAAGATAGGTGATCGTTTTTAAATTTACATTTTGCGGCTGAGTAGGATATTGAGAGACGCAATGCAAAATAGACAAATCAGAATTATATTTTGTGATAACATTAATCGCACTATCAAGCTCCTGTTGTCCGGCCATTCCTGTAGAAACGATTATAGGGATTTTGGTTTCTGCCAAAGCTGTCAGCAACGGCAAATTAGTTAAATCACGACTTGCAACTTTTAATCTATCAGGTGTAAATAATTTTAACATTGATAAACAACCAACAGCACATAGTGTTTCCACAAAATCCAAACCTAAATTTTTGGCGTGCTTATACACTTCAAAATGCTGATCATCATTCAACTCTAAAGCAGCCCTATGCTCTCCATAAGTTTTACCAAACGAATGAGCACTATTATAAGGAGCTTCCATTTGGGTTTTAGACAATTCCTGGTTCAGGTCTCTTTTGGTCAATTTAACAGCATCCATTGGCTTTAGCTGAAGCCCAAACAGATCTTCGTGAATAGGTCGCGCAGCAGCGTCAACAATTAACTTTGCAATATCTACCGAACCATTATGGTTTTGTCCTATTTCTCCTATTATATATGTCATATTAAATTGAATACGTTTCCTTATATATGTATTTAGTTTCCTCTATCAACTTTAAATAATCACTGTACAGGATACTAACTCCCTGAGGCAATTTTATGAATTTTGTAACATCTACTATATGTTTGTCAGTAATATTTTTGATAACATCCTGCAAAACAATTTTTTCAAATGGCTGAACATTGATACTGTTTAAAATAGATACAGCGTAATCATAATCTTCAGGATAATCAATACTTAAATTTACGAACTTAGCATACTCTTTATCACACTTAAATTCAATACATGCTTTTTTACAGGTATTATCGTTTAAAATAAACCATGACAGATATTCACTTACGAAAGGATCTTCCATTTCGAGATATAACTTCCATAAATATTTTGTACTAAATAACTCCGCACTGATCCCAAATGGTACATTATTCACTCTCACATAATCAACGTCATTTTCCATAAAAATTTTCACCATTTTATCCATCAAAACGGGATCAGTAAAAGGATTGTCGCCGGTAACACGGAAAACAGCTGCTGACTTGTTTTTATAAGCTACCTCCAGAAGTCTGTCTATGACGCTTTCGGGGTGACCTTCAAAATGTGGTAACCCTTTAGTTTCAAATAAATTCGCCAGAGGTTCATCATCAGGATGATAGCTTGTAGCCAATTCAATATGTTGAATTGTTTTACAGTTACCTTTTAATCTATTATATAAAGAAATAATGGATTCGTTTTCTCCGAAAGGCTTTAAAACTTTTAATTTTAATCGTTTTGACTTTAGCCTGGCAATTATCGCTGCCGAAACGTTACCTTTTTCAAAAGTATCAATTACACTTTCAATATAAGTCTTTCCTTCATTATCTCTTTTAAAAACCCCATTCCCCAAATATTTTTTGAAGATAATATCTCTAAAGCCTTTTTCCGATTTCACGGGATGCTTAACAGGTACCCCCAATGTTTGTTGGTAATGCCTGAGTGAATTGACCATTACTGAAAACTCATAAGGCTCAAGCGAAACCTGATAATCAAATTGACGATCATTACGATGAATAGTGATATGTTTTTCAATATAACTACAACCCAAGGCCATTGCCATACAAGGGATGATCTGAGTATCCAAACTATGGTCAGCAAAACCTGTATTTAAATGGTACCTGTTTTTTAAATATGTAAGAGCGTTTAAATTATGCTCGTTTGGCTCTGTAGGATAATTGCTAAAGCCATGAAACAGGCACTCTATAATTTCTCCAAAATCTTCAACGGCTAATTTAATTTCAAAATCTGTACTGCATTGGGTTTCTAAAATAACTTTACAATTGCCTTTATCTTTAATGTAATTCAAAAAAGGACCATTGGTTAAATCTGTACCGTGTATTTTCACCAATCTAAACCCATAATTATATGCAACATCAAATGATTTAATTTCGAGGGTACAAGGAATTACATTGATATCAATTTGCTTACAATAATTAAAAAGGTCAATCCATTGAGTTTCACTAAATTCTGTATCTAAGTATAATTGATACTTTGAATACTCTTTTGTACAAAACTCATTTACGTTCATCATTTGAACAGTAAAATAATCGGCGCCAGCGTCTTTGCTTGCCTTAGCAAGCTTTTTAAGATATTCAAAATTACCTTGATGATTATATGCACTTTCTGCAATAACTTTCATTATCTTATAATTTAATTTTAATAACTAGTTTTTTTAAATCTGATGTTTCGAGTCCGGGAGCATGAGTGTCTTCGGGATATACAATTACAAAATCGCTCTGAGTTAGTTGAATTTTTTTAAACTCTTTATCATCATATAAGATATAATCGTCTTCAACATTGAAATCACCAATGGGGCTTTTGCAACTAAGTAATGGCATCCAGCCAAATAACTCAGATCCGCTGATAATAAAATGTATATCTATATATTTGCGATGTGACTCTAATTTAGAGAGATTACTATTTGCATTTTCAGGTTCGGAATAAATAGCGAAAACAGTATCGCCGTCTATATCAATTTTTCCGGGAATGTTCTTTTGAGGTACAAAACCATTAATAAAATCAAATGCTTGAGTAAATTGGGGATGTAAATTTGTGTACCGCTCTTTGTAAGATATATTATTAATTATCATTTGCAGAAGTTAAATAGCATTTGTTCATGTATCATTAGGATTTTGCTCCAAGCATTATTTTTTCTTTAAACAAGCTTGAACTAAGTCCATGTTTTCTATCTGTATAATGTATTTTTGAAACCAGTTCCGCTCCGGTGATTGGCTTACCTTTATAATCCTCTCCCAAAAAGCGGATATCGATTTTTCGTTCCGTCATTATTTTAACCAGTTCTTCTTCTGAATTATAACCTATCACCTCATCAACCAATTTACAGTTTTCCATGATCAGCTTTCGATCATTAAATGAAAAAATGGGAGCCTTTTTGTTAGGGTTAATTTTATAATCAATGTTCTCTGCCTTATTTAAGGCCACAAGCAAATAGTCACAATGTTGTTTACATTCCTGCAACATTAAAATGTGCCCGGCATGAAATAAGTCAAAAACACCACATGCAAATCCTACTATCGTATTTTTATCCTGCATTGATTTTATTTAGTTCCTCTTTAATATAAGTTGCAATTTCCACAGATGGATTCCATCCTAAAATAGATTTTGTTTTGGTTGTGTCAGCAAAAGTGATCTCAGCTTCCCCATCGCGTTTATCAATAAATTCATAATTATTTCCTGCAATTAATTTTGCCAGTTCTAAAATACTTAATGTACTTCCAAAACCTACATTAAAAGCCGTGTTCAACTTTTGAGGATGAACAGATGCCATATAGTTGGCTTTTGCAAGATCCTGTACGTGAATAAAATCCCGTTTTTGGGAACCATCCCCTGTAACTAATAATTTTTGCCCGTTTTTAAGCCTATTAAGGAAAATTCCCACTACACTACTATATGCATTAAACGCATTATGTGGATTAAATGATCTTGGTCCATAAGGATTAAAATAACGAACTGTCATGTAATCCAAGGGATAACGGGTTGCTATTAATTCTAAATATTTTTCGACCTCATATTTTTGAAAAGCATAAGGGCTTAAGCAATCTATTTTTTCTGTTTCAGGAGTTGGAATAATAGAAGGTGTTCCATAAATGGCACTCGAACCGCTATATACTAATCGAGGATAATGATTCTCTCTGATCATTAATTCAATCAAATAAATAGCCTGATTTAAATTTGCTTCAATGTGTTCGTTAATGAGTTCAAAACTTGGCTGAATACGAGGTAACGCTGCTAAATGAAATACTTTAGAAAATTCTTTTAAAGATCTCATATCTCTAACCGACATCAAATGAAACTCAAATCGAGGATTATTCATGTGATGTTCAATATTATCCCTGTTTCCTGTGCTACAGTTATCAACTCCGGTAATATGCCAATCGGTTTTTTCAATCAAATAATCCAGCAGATTAGATCCTATAAATCCTGCAACACCTGTTATTAAAACTTTTGTTTTTGACATTAATTTATTTTTTTCTGATAAGTGCTAATTCATCTAAAACAACATGTAAAATTATCTGATGATAACATTCTACAATACCATAATTTTCAACCGGAAGGTAAAAATTAACATTACCGGTCTTTCTCAATTCATTATCAGGTTTAAAACCAGATAACGAAATAACATCACATCCTTTTGATTTTGCTTCTGCAACAGCATTAATAATATTTTTTGAATTTCCTGAACTGGAAATTGCGACTAATACATCCTCACCTTCCATGTGCAATTTTAACCACTCTGCAATGGCGTGCTCGTAACCAAAATCATTTGCATAACATGTAATTAACGATGCATCCGAAAAGGCATATGATTTGTAACCAGCAATCTTTCCGTAATCTTCCATCATATGGGAACAGATAGAATTGGACCCACCATTTCCGATAAAGAAAATTCTTTTTTTGTTTTTTAGCAAATCTATAGACTCACTTATTTGTTTAACAACTGTGGTATCCTGAAAATAGGATGTAAAAAAATTCTTATATAAATCTAGCTGCATGTTCTAATAGTATATTTTTTGTGACTGATTTTTCGTTACATAACCAGGTTGTAGACAAACTGGCGGCAATAGAAGGTACTAGTAATGTATTTTCCTTAAAATTAAGATGTGATGCTACACAGGCAAATGCAAAAAACGTATCGCCTGCTCCAATAGTGTCTACCACATTTGACTTAAATGTTGGTTGCATATTGGTTATTTTTCCGTCAGTATAAAATGCCCCTTCTCTTCCCGATGTCACAAATAGATCTTCGGTATTCAATTCGTAGTTATAAATCTCAAGAATGTCTTTATCCCTGGGATTACTAATACGCTTATTTACCTGTAAGCTTGCTTCTCTTAAATCTATACACGCGCTTTTCTTTCGATTGTTTTTCCATTTAGAAATACGGTTAAATCCAAAATTGTTTGAATTAGTTTGACACATTAAATGAAAACCATCATTAATAAACAGCTTATCGCAAAATGCATGACCAAAATCTGCCACGATTACAACATCGTAATCCTGCACATTCACCTTAATTTCTTTAAATCCTGCAGTATCAAATTTATTGATCTCTACATGCTTTTTTTTGTCATTTACATCTACATAACGTGTTTTCACAATCTCACGATTTGTATTTGTTATCACATCCACTTTTTTAACAAAGTCAACTAAATGGTTAGCAATAGCTGTAGCGCCGCCCATTTGAATATTCTGTTTTTCTTCGAGTTTATAAACCGGACAAATTGACTTCATAGATTGTCCTTCGTAACTTACATCGATAAATTCATCAATGATTGTTTCTCCAATTACTAAAACGTGTAAACCAGATGCTTTTTTAATAAAATCTTCAATAATATCAATCATTCTTATTTCTTTACTTAGTTGTGTTCCTTAACAAAATTAACTATTTCCTGCTCATTAAATGCAAATTTTAAAGGATATTTATCTCCCAATGCTTTCCTAAAACGAAGCGTATTATTCATGCTACCAATATCACCTACCTTAGTTCCTCCTTTATAAATGATCAACACTTGCGTGTTTACATATTCCCCAACATTATTTACGCCACTGTGTTGCGTAATTATTAATCTGGAATTTGAAGTTTTTTCTAATGTAACCCCATTATTTGTGCTTACAGCAACTTCTACTTTGGGATTGGTTGTAGCCAGATCTTTTACCTGGGAAGGGTGCCCGCAGATATATATTTTATCAAAATACGGAGCAATTAAATCTATTAAGCCAACATAGTCCCATTGGCTGCCATTATTATGACTTTGAGCTGCACCTTTGCTTCGTGGAAAAATGCAACAGGCATTTTCGTCTTTGGTTTTATAAAATTTATCAAGATTATAAATATGTGTATGATTATTCAAAAGCCAATTCCGGTGAATAAACCAGTAATAAAAATCATCGCCGATGTTCCAAAAAGGTAAGCCGGAAGCATTTGCTTCGTCCTCAAATTTTTTAATTTCGTCCTGAACATCTTTTGGTGGAACTGTACTATTACTTTTAGGACTAACTTCTGCGAAAAAATCTCTTAAAGTTCTAAATTCATGAATGATCGTATTACCATTCTCATCTATCATAAATGGCTTATGAAGCTCCATTCCACAATAAATTATTTTTACGCTTTGTTTATGAAGATACATTAAAAAGGGAAGAGTGTGTGCCGTAAAATGTCCAAATTCGCCTTTAAAAGGTCCGTAATAACATACTCCTTTAGCAATACTTTGTTTTAAACGTGTATCTGCATTGTTAAATCCATACCACACTTTAAATTTAAACTTAAGTAAGGCAAAACCTTTCAGTCCGGCCTGCTTGATGTAGGCGTTATTATCAGAAAAGTCCTGATTAAATTCGTATTGGTCTACTTTACTATATCCTGAGCTCATGTTTAAATCTATTGGTTTACCTTTTTCCAAAAAGAATCAATATCTCTTATAAAATTATCTGCGGTATGCACCTCTTTGGTTAAACGAACACTTTCATTTTGCATCCGAAGATGATTTTGAGGACTTGTGATATATTTGTGCAACATATAAGCAAGGCCCTCAGGAGTATCATTATCTAAAACATAACCATTAACGTCATGTTTTACAAAAAAATCTGTCTGACCCACATTTCTTGCAATTACAGCATTACCAGCAGCCATAGCTTCGCACATCGACAGAGAAGGGAAATTTTCATAATCCTGGGTTGACACAAAACATTTTGTTTCAGAAAATACTTTTGATAGATCAGAATTTGAATGTCCGGAAATCAACTCCTCCAGCCCGTTATTTGAAATAAATTCCTGTACATCTTTTTCTAAAGGACCTTTTCCGTATATCAAAAATTTCCAGCCTTTAATGTCTTCAAAAAAATTTGCTTTTAAAATCCGGATGGCTTTTAAAAAAAACAAGGGTTGCTTTTGATGGGTAAGCCTTGCGGCAAAAATAATTTCATTTTTTTTGTTTGCTGCAGAAATAAATCGTGCAGTGTCAGAAAAACGGGTAGCAACCGATTCTATCAATGGATTTGATTTAATAATACCCTTCGATTCGGCGAACTGCTTGAACAGTTTATACCAGGAGTAAACTGCATCGATCTTAATGTCATCAAATAATGGAAGATATTTGGCTTTATAAGAACTATGCTTTGGATCTGAACTATTACCAAGCACGTAAGGTATCTCACAATCCACAATATTGATCACTATTTTTGGTCTTAAAAAAATGGGTAAAAATTTAATACTATCCAAAAGATGATAATAGTGCCTTCCATAAGACCCGATATGAATAATATCAATTCTTTTCAGAATAAGTTTCAACAGGAAAAAAAAAGATTCGAGTGTGTTTTTAAATCGGTTATTAAAATTGGGTATAAGTATAATATTTTTAGTGTAACGAAGTTTTTTTAACTTTTTAGTATACACATCACATGAATTCTTATCTGTTATAAAAAAAACATCATTTTGTTTTTTTGACTGCCTATTGTATATATCATAAAAATCAGCAAAAAAACGCTCTGCTCCCCCTACATGTTCATTTGCAACTCCGGTAAAAATAATTCCAACACGCATCAATATACCACTTCCTAATTTAATAAAGTATAAACTATGTGTTTGATCTTATCCATGTTTTCATCCGTACTTAATTCCTTCGCATGCTTATGAGCCTGGTTTTTATAATACATGATCTTTTCCACATCCATCTTCAAAATTGCATCTGCAAGCGACTTCGATGAAAAATCAGTAGATACAACACCAAGATCATATTTTTTAACCAGTAATTCCATTTCCGGAGATGGCCCGATTGCAATAGCAAGTCTGGCCTGAACAAATTCAAAAAATTTATTTGGAAGTGCGTTTGTGCCATTAAAATTTGTAGGAGGCAAAATATAAATACCAATATCATATTTGCTGATGTATGCAGAGATATCTTTTGTAGGAACTGCCTCAGGAAAATTAATATTCTTATACGCTAAAGCTTTTTGCTTAAGTTCGGTAATATACTTTTCCTCACCTGGCACCAACACCAGATCCAATGTATAATTCTCGCCAAGATGCGTCATTAGTTCCATCATCTCTTCAATTTTTCTGGATCTGTTTGCCGCGCCATGATGTACCAACTTTATTTTTTCGTCAGCTTTAAGTTTTGCTGGTGCTATCTCTATAAAAGGTTTTGAATTCGTGATAACGTCGCTATCCAAATTAAATTCGTCCTTATATTTTTGAGCAATAATAGATCCTACACAAAAACACGCATCCACATCTTTAAAATACGTGTTTGCTATTTTGATGTTGTATGGCTGGGTATTTTGCATCCAGTCATCCCTATCTTCAAATTGCAAAGGATAATATTCGTGTGCGTTGAAGATCAATTTTGTTTTCTTATGCTTTGCAAGTTTTACGCCAAGCGGTAAATCATTTAAATGGTGGGAGATAACCAGATCATAATTATATTTTTTCAATAAATTGAAATTATTTTCTATTCTGCTTTTTTCGGGGTCAATTGTCCTGGAATAAATAACACGCAATAACATTGAAAAAAACTTTCGAAGTAATAAAGGATATTTGAGATGAAAGGTAAAATTATCAGCTCTTTGCCTTTTTATGAGCGAAATAAATTTATACTTTTCAGAATTTAAATCACCTGAATAGCCTGCTGCAGTAATATCATAATCTTTATAAAGCGCTTCTAACTGAGTTAAAAACCTTGGCGCTTTTTGAAGATCGGTGCCGCAAATAACTAAAATCGATTTTCGCATCTTTTAAATAAGATTCTTAAAATTTAATGGACTACCTGCCTTTAAATTGTAATGACATGGTTTGCCAATAATATCATCCCAAAACTTTGGGGCTAAACCATCACCAGGGCGAATAATTTTAAGATTAGCTTCACTAAATAATTCTCCAGCTTTTATATCTTTTGAAACATAAATAGAGCGTTTAAAAAACAAGCTATTCTGTTCTATTTTTTGCACGCCATATTGAATTTTACCGAGTGATAAAAAGGCACGTTCAGTTTCAATCACTAAGGCTTTTAACTCCTCTGGCTCCATCGAAAACGCACTATCGACACCTCCATCTGCTCTGCGCAAGGTGAAATGTTTTTCAATTACTCTTGCACCTAATGCCACGGCCGCAACGGATGCTCCAATTCCCATGGTATGGTCTGATAAACCAACAATGCAATTATGTAATTGGGCTAAATGAGGAATCGTGTTTAAGTTTGTGTTTTCGAGAGTAGCAGGATATGTGCTTGTGCATTTTAATAAAACAAAATTTTCGCAGCCCTCAGATTTCAATGTTTTAACAGCCTCATCTACATCAGCTATGGAAGAAACACCAGTTGAAATAATTACTGGTTTACCGGTTTTTGCCACTTTACGAATTAATGGTAAATGTGTATTTTCGAAAGAAGCAATTTTATATGCAGGAACATTTAGACTTTCCAAAAAATCAACAGCCGTTTCATCAAATGGCGAACTGAATGCAATCATTCCTTTTTCAATTGCCCTGTCAAAAATAGGTTTATGCCATTCCCAAGGTGTGTAGGCTTCTTTATACAAATCATGCAATTCTTTACCATACCACAGAGAATTAGGATCTGTAATAGTGTAAGCACCTTTCATGGTAATCGTATCGGCTGTATACGTTTGCAGTTTTAAAGCATGTGCCCCCGCTGCTGCAGCTGCATCTACTAACTCAAATGCTCGATCTAATGATTGATTATGATTACCACTCATTTCTGCTATAATAAATGGCTTTTGATTTGAGCCAATTAAAAAATCACCTATTTTAATATTCATCTTTAAATTAATTAATTTGTCTAACTAAAACGAATGCCTCTGCAAAAGGTTTTCCCACAGAAATCCCCCAACGCTGTGCTTGTATTTTTAATGCTTCTGGAGATCTGGGATGAGGATACTTTCTTTTTTCAAATTCGTAATTTTCCATGCCCTTAATTTTAGCGTCTAAATTATCTTCCGACACTTCAAAAAATAAATTAGGAATAAAATGTTTAGGATCTGTTGATGCTCGCCATTCTGTACCCGATGGGGTTTCAAAAGTAATGATTGTTTTTACCTTTTCATTTTCCATAGGTCTAGTGCATGTAATTACTGCTTCAAAAGTACGTTGATGATCAATATTTAAATCACCACCATGATGTGTAAAAATAACATCTGGTTGAAATTTTTCTTTTTCTTTTTCAACTATTTTAATAATATCAAGAAGATTTACACTATCAAATCTATTATCTGCTATTTGATGAATACTTACGGAATGATACCCAATGCATTTTTGTGCGGCATAAATATTATTACGGTGTATCTCAAGTTCTTTTTCCCATAAAGATTTGTCTCGATTATCAGATCGTGAAGTAATACCTTCACCTAATATAACTAAGTGTGTTATTACATTACTTTCTGAAATTATTTTATTCATTGTAGCCCCTAATCCTAATAATTCATCATCTGGATGTGCTACAACAATCATGATTTTTTTATTATTAAACTGCATCTAAATCGGATAAAATTGTTTTTATATTGATGTCTAACTTATTATTTGTGTTATTAAAATAGAATAATGAATAATGTTCGTCTGTCTTTAAAAATGCATGTTCTATAAAGAACTTTAATTCTTTTGAATACTCATCAAGCCATACATCAAGCACTGAACATTGATTAGTAAAAGCAATCTCTTTAGCTTTATTTAATAAAGAAAGCAATACTTCAAAATTTACAGCACTATAATCCAATATTTGACATCTATTGACAACATCATTCTTATAATACCCTAAAACTAAATAACCCTGTATATGATTTACTGAATCAAAATGTCCGATGACTTCATATTTTTTGTGAGGTCTTAAAAAAAAACGCCAATTAAGCCATTCTTTGGTTCGCACTAAGTAACTTGAATAGTTACATGATTTCACTAATTCATCAATGCCATTTATTCCAGTAAAAGAGCTTATCTTTTTAACTTTCTCATCTATCGAAAAATCATTTAGACTTGTGATTGCATAAAATGCAATTTCTTTTAATAATTTCCATCCTGCTTTTGCATGACCTGAAGCAGAACCCTTATTTTTTCCGTGGGGATAGGCAATAGCTAAAACTTCTTTATCATCCTGCTGAACTGCAATTTCAATTATTTTAGAGTATAGCCCTCTGTTTCTGTAGTCCTGATGAATCATTCCGTTTACGCCAATTTTGGCATTCGAAGATTTACCATTAATACTTATAACAGATTTAGCTAAAGCATAAGCACCAATAAATTTATTTTTTTCTCTGTCTACAAGAATATAATTATTACATAAGCCGTAGGGATTATTCACGTGAAACCAATTATACCAATCAGTATCAAGATATGAGCGCTTCCCAAAGCAATGATAAAAAAGTTCAAAAAACTCTGAAACATCTTTCTCATCTGTATTATTCAATTTAATAACATCAAATAAATCATTTTTATTTTCAAATGAATAAATAACCTGTCTCTTATTCTTCATCTTCTCGAGTTTAAAAACACTAGAATCAATATGATTAGTTACTTCAAAAAAGCCTGCATTTAAAAAAGCTTTGTATGAAGGAATATTTGTTTTTTTGATATAAGAAGAAATCGTTTCGTTTGGGAATTTTTTAAAAAAATCTTCGCAAGCCAATTTTAATACTTTTGAAGAGTACGATCTGCCTCTTTGATTTTCGTCAATCGAAACATCAACAATTACTTCTTCATTTTTATCAATTCTAACCTGACCAATAGGGCTTAAATCCTTATTAAAAAAAAGATAAAAAAAACAATTTTCTGAATTTACTTTAGCATTAAACCATTTAACATGACCTTCATACGCAATTATATCCTGATTGAAAGAATTTTTTCTTACTTCAGGATTATTAACCCATTTATAATAAAGATCGACATCAGATAATTTTGCAAACCTCATTACCGGCTCAGTAAAATAAAATGTATGTATTACAACATCTTTTAATTCACTATTAATTTCGATAAAATCTTTAAAACGTTCCGTTTCATTAAATCCTGAATTTTCAAGAGCTACATATAAATTAGGTCTAATGTCATAGGCGTATGTAAAGATGTAATTAAAGTTCAAATGAACCTTAGCTATTTCTTTTACAAGTGATAAATAAATTGTCCATTCAGAAATAAATAAATCTTTTATTTTACTCCGAGAGGTTTCTGTCAAAAAAGAAATTTCACCGCATTTTTTATCCCAATCGATATGTACCAACCCTCCATATCCTATAAACTTGCCATCTAATAAAAAAGACCAAAGTATTTGATTTGGTTTTTCCTCTTCGAATAACTGCGTAACGACTGTGCTAAAATATAACTCCTGTTGCTCGTTGGTTAAAGGTGTTGTTTGCCTACAAATATCTATTTGTTCATTGCGCCACTTTAAGATATCGTACTTATCTTCATCTCTAATTGGAACTAAGCTATAATTTCCATTAGAAAATGTATTAGTTTGTAAACACTTATAATTGCGCATTTTAATTACTAGAAAATAATAAATTGAATTTTAATTCCGCCAATTTCCAATCGGTTTCGTTATCTATGTCTTGTACTTGTAATTCATCTAAGATGACAGAGCCTGTATTGTTAGTGAATAATTTTTTCTCAATTAAAAAAGATTCCACATTCATCCAATAAAATTGTCCAGCATCGTGATATCTTGCTGGTAAATCCTGCGAACGTTTATTCAAATTTTCTCCCCAAACCATTTTTGTTTTTGAATCATTGATTTCTAAGGCCCTTTGAATTGGGTATGAAAAAGAACAAACTGGAAACACAGAATCAAATTTTTTACCAATGAGTAATTGATACGATTCATTTAATGTTTGTTTAGATATAAAAGGCGCCGTTGGATAAATGCAACAGGCGTTTATAAATTCTTTTCCTATTTTTTTCAAATCATGTAATACTTCTATCACAACATCGGCAGTACCTGTAAAATCATCTGATGTTTGTTTGCTTCTTACAAAGGGAACTTGAGCGCCGTATTTTTTTGCTACTTCTGCAATTTCATTGTCGTCAGTAGACACCATGACATAATCAAACAAACCTGAATTTAAGGCTGTTTCAATTGAATAGGCAATAATAGGTTTTCCCAAAAAATCTTTTATATTTTTTTTTGGTATGCGTTTACTGCCGCCACGAGCTGTTATAATTGCAACGTTATTCACCTAAAAACGAGTTAATGAGGTTGATCACAAACATTTGTTGTTCATTGGTTAAGGTAGGATACATAGGCAAACTTAAACAACCTTTGTAGTATTGTTCTGCATTTTTAAAATCTCCCTGTTTCCATCCTAAGCTTTCATAATAAGGTAAGGTATGAACAGGAATATAATGAACCTGACAAAAAACATCTTTTGATCTTAAGAAGTCATACAAGTCTTTACGTTTTTCTACTTCAATAATATATAAGTGATAGGCGTGTCCATCAACAACTCCGGATTGTGCCTTTATATTTTTATTTGATTTAAAAGCATCTTCGTAAATGCGAGCTATCTCTCTTCTTCTTTTTAAACCTTCGTCTGCTCTCTTTAATTGAGAGGTTCCCAAGGCAGCCTGAAAATCTGTAATTCGATAATTATACCCTAACTCTTGCATTTCATAATACCAACCTCCATCATTTTTGTGCATCAACTCAGGATCCTTAGTGATGCCATGAGTACGAAGCTTTATCAGTTTATGATATAAAGCTTCATCATTAGTAGTTACCATTCCTCCTTCGCCGCACGCTATATGTTTAACCGGATGAAAAGAAAAAATAGCCAGATCGGCAAACCGGCTGTTTCCACAAAACTGCTGGGTTCCTTTACTATCTATAAAATAGCCACCCGGTGCGTGACAAGCATCTTCAATGATCCAACAACCAAATTCATCTGCCAGCTTTCTGAATTCTTCAAGATTAACCGCGTTACCTGCAAAATCTACGGGAATTATTCCCTGAAAGTAGCCTTTAGGCTGCTTTTCCAATAATGCCCGCACTTTAGTGATGTCCAGTAAATAAGTCTCAGGATCAATATCAGCAAAATAAACTTCCCCATTGCAATAACGAACGCAATTAGCAGAAGCAGCGAAGGTAATCGGGCTTGTGATAACTCTTGAATTCTCATCAACTCCTAACGCCATGGTGCATAAATGTAACGCAGCCGTTCCATTTGATACAGCCACAGCATACTTACATCCTATATACTCAGCAAATGCTTTTTCAAACACCGCTATCTCAGGGCCTTGTGTCAGGAAATCTGATTTCAATGCTGTTATAACAGCATTAATATCATCCTCAGTAATATTTTGTCTACCGTATGGAATCATTTAATTATGGTTTAAAAGTTGGGTCAACGTGTTCAACAATCAATTTTCTTAATCCTTCAACAGTTTCCCATTCACTATTGTTTTCTGAAGTGTAATGAAATCCTTGAGGAACCAGTTTAGCGTTAAAGTGTTTCATGTACTCATCCAGTTTCCAATTAGTAACCTGAGGAAGGATCACATAATATTTCCCCAGATCATAAGTTGTAAATGAGTCGGAGCTGGTTATCATTTCCTCATGAATTTTTTCTCCTGGTCGAATACCGTTTATTTTATGCTCGCAATTTGGTCCTATTGCTTTTGCAACATCCATAATTTTATAAGAAGGTATCTTTGGCACAAATAATTCTCCACCCCAGGCTGCATCTAATGCATGAAGCACCATGTCAACACCACCCTGCAACGAGATATTAAAACGTGTCATATTGGGATCTGTTATTGGCAACACACCTTCTTTTCTTTTGTTCAGGAAAAAAGGAATTACTGAACCGTTTGAACCCATTACATTACCATATCTAACAACTGAAAACTTGATATCTTTATGACCTTTGATATTATTAGCAGCAATAAATAATTTATCGGAAGTTAATTTTGTTGCACCGTACAAATTAATTGGCGCACATGCCTTATCTGTTGACAGGGCCACCACTTTTGTAATATTTGAATCCAGTGCCGCTTTAATAACGTTTTCTGCTCCGCCAATATTGGTTTTAACACATTCATCCGGATTATATTCTGCAATATGCACATGTTTCATGGCAGCTGCGTGAATAACGTAATCAATACCAATGAAAGCTCGCTTTAAGCGTTCAAGATCCCTTACATCCCCAATGAAGTATCGAATGGCCTTATGCTTAGAGGAAGGGAATTCCTGATCCATTTGAAACTGTTTCTGTTCATCTCTTGAAAATATTACAAGTCGTTTAATATCCGGCCAGTTTTGCAGAATAGTTTTAGTAAGTTCTTTTCCTAAAGAACCAGTTCCTCCTGTTATTAAAAGAGATTTTCCGTTTAAATCTAACATGTTATAAAATTAAATGATAAGAGTTTATAAAATAAATAAAGATTGCTGATATTAATTTAAAATTTCTTCCCAGGTCGATTCGTTCAAATGCAAAATAGTTTGCTCTTTCACAAAATTTTTTTCTGTGTCCTGTAGTTTTAGTTTGGTATAAAGTTCATTCAATTCATTTGATGAATTAACAATATAGGCATTAGGTGAGGGTATTAGTGCATTATAAAATATATCCGTTTGTAATTGAAATACAATTTTGTTTAGCATCAAGGCATCCATAAAAATAGTGGATGCTACTGCAGCAAATACATAGTCAATAGTACAAATAGCATCAAATACATCCTTTTTATCACAGATACTAACATTTTTAATGCTTTCTTCATTAAATAAACCTAAAACATGATTTTGAATTTGGTGTCCGGGATGACAACGAATGAGTAATTTATATGAATTTAATCCATTAAGAAATGGCTGTATAATATCTAATTCCTTTTTAGCTAAAACTTCTAAAGTGGTGCACCATAAAAACGTAGGAACTTCATTTTTATGTTTTCTATGGGTATGTTTTTTAAATGCACCCAAATAATTTGGATTACCTGCCACTAATAATTCGCTATCAGCAAATGCGTTGTGTGTATTTAATATGTCTTTAAAATACTTGCCCCACAAGATAAAATGCTGTGGTTTTGGTAACCCATTAAATGCCTTTGTGCATTCCATTTCCGTTCTAGTAAGATTATAAATTGTATGCCCTTTATAAATTATACCATGTTGAAAGCCATACGATTTAACTTTTGGATTATTGCATCTATTAACTGCTTGAGAAATAACTCTTCCCCGCTGTTTATAAAATTCACAATAGTAAAAAATATTTGACGGACTGGACATAGAAGAAAAAAAATTCTTCATCCACAGAAAATTTACAAAATAATAATTTTTAGATAAGACCATTTTCAGTTCAGAATAAATAACATTTCCATCAACGAAATTTATATCGGTAACATTCAAATCCCTGATCTTTCTTATTTTTTTATAAATATTGAACTTAGAAAAGTAATGTTTAGCTAATTGAAACTTAGTTGGAAAAGAATGAATATAATCCAAATCCCATTTCACATTCCATTTTACGGTTGCAAACAAGTCGCTAAAGTAGGGAAGATAAGTTCCTTTTGCACCCTGTGATCCATCAACAATAAATCCAAGAACCCTGTCTCTATTTTCAGCTTGTTTCCATGAAGGAGAGTGAACGGGAATAACCGCATAGTTTCTTAACTGAAAATTTTTCTTTGAAACTTTAAAAGACTCAATGTTCTTTTTAAAAAATAACGTCTCTATAATAGTAGATTTTATCTTTTTAAAAAGTGATCCGTTGCTTTCAGTAGATTTAAAGTCAATATTAAAACCTGACTGCTCTATTTGATAATTTTGTTGGAAGAACTTAGTGATAGATTTGATATATACTGTTTCGTGAATTGAAGGAAGTATAATGTATACACTTTTAAAATTAATGGATTCAAGCTTTTCTTTTAAAATTATTTTCAGATAAAATAAATTAATCAAAAATGAGTGTGTAGGGTATTTTTCGGAGATGGTGGTTTGCCAAAAAAGGTTTAAACCATTCAAGTTTAAATCTCTTACCTGTTCATTGTTATTTAACTGTAATAGACTTGCTTTACCGATAGCATCAATCATATCGGTAATTGCCTGTTGAAATATAGTATAATTTTCTTGTAATGTTCCAATATCTATAGAGCCTTTAATTACCTCATTTGACAGAGCGCCCGTTATATCCAATACTAACGAATCTGAATTTGCACACTCTTTTTTATATTCTAAAAAATCCTTTGCATTATAACTCAAATTAATAACCAGCATGAGATATTAGTTCTAAAGATCTATTATTTTAATTGAAGATTCCTGAATAAAACCTTTAGGCCTGTTTAATATTCCCGAATTCCAGTAATCGCCCCTGATAACATTCATAGTGGCTGCATCTGCTAAATAATCAATGGTAACATGTGGAGTGTTAAAAGAAAGCTTTTCGCTGATCATAAAATTTATAAGATACCTACCCTCTCTAAAATTAAGTCTAGGAATTTCAATCTCAAAACAGCCTGTGTTTCCGATGGTGTTAAATACTGTTCCCTGCTCGTCCGTTGCTATGGTAGTTACGATCTCATCGCTTTCATTTTTAAATTGCAATACAAACGTTAATTGCTTTAAGTCTATCTGCTGGTAACGTTCAAACTGAAATTGTATTTTGTAATACTCGCCGGAGGTCAAATCACCCACTCTTGTACCAAGGTTATTAACGTATATGATATCCTTTATTCTGAGTTTACCATTTCCTTTTCTGTCTTTCCTTTCTTCCAAAGGTATTTCAGATAAATTATATGCCGAACGGCTGTAAAAATCTATTGCTCCCTCACTAGTTCCATTAAACTTGATAGTACCCTGTTCTAAAACAATTCCTGTTGTACACAATCCTTTTACTGCCGCCATATTATGGCTTACAAATAAAACCGTACGTCCCTGGCCGCTTACATCTTTCATTTTACCCAGGCACTTTTTTTGAAACTCAGCATCACCTACAGCCAATACTTCATCTACGATCAGAATCTCTGGCTCCAGATGAGCTGCTACGGCAAATGCCAATCGCACGTACATTCCTGATGAATAACGTTTAACCGGAGTATCAATATAACGTTCCACACCGCTAAAATCTACTATCTCATCGAATTTATTTTTGATTTCCTGTTTGGTCATTCCAAGGATAGCACCATTTAAATAAATGTTCTCCCTCCCACTTAACTCCGGATGAAATCCTGTTCCTACTTCCAGTAAGCTGGCTATACGACCTTTCACTTTAATGTCGCCGATTGTTGGAGCAGTAACTCTTGATAAGATTTTTAATAACGTTGATTTTCCAGCACCATTTTTACCGATAATACCAAGCACATCACCTTGCTTTACTTCAAAATTAATGTCTTTTAAAGCCCACACCAAATTACTGGTGCTAACTTTGGTTCTATCATTTACTTCGCCAATTTTTAAATTAGGATCTTCCTTGCCTCTCACTTTGGCTATCCATCTATTCAAATCAGATGACAGTGTAGCAGCACCAACTTTTCCTAAGCGATACTGTTTGCCAAGTCCCTCTACTTTTATAACTGTATTACTCATGATTAAACGGTATCCATAAAGGATTTTTCTACTTTATTAAATATTATAACCGATAGGGCAACAAGCACTATCATAAAACCAAAGCAATATAACAACCAATTAAATTCAAAAAAACCAGAGCCTAAAAAAATAAATTTAAAGCCTTCGATAACCGATGTTAATGGATTTAACTTCATTAAAAATTGCACCTTAGGCGACATCGTAGAAATTGGGAGAACAATAGAGCTTCCGTACATTAATAACTGCACTCCAAATCCAATTAAAAAAGTAAAGTCCCGATACTTAGTGGTTAATGAAGAAATTAAAACGCCAAAACCAAAACCTAAACCAGCCATCATAATAATCAGTATCGGCAATACCCACATATATTGCCATTGCGGATGTATTTTATCGGTCGTATTGTAATAATACATCCATACACAAAGAAAGATCAAAAATTGAATGCCAAGCTTCATTAAATTGGATACCAATATAGATAAAGGAATAATTAGTCTTGGAAAATATACTTTTCCAAATACTCCGGCATTGGCAATAAACGTATTGGAAGTTTTTATGAAACAATCTGAAAAATAAGTCCATAACGTGATGCCCGCCAAATAAAATGCCATAGGCGGCATTTTCTCTGTACTTAATTGTGCCACCCGTCCAAAAATAAATGTAAATGTCAAGGCGGTAAGTACCGGCTGAATAAAAAACCACAACGGTCCTAGTATAGTTTGCTTATATACCGCAACAAAATCACGTTTTACTAATAACATCAGTAAGTCGCGATATTTCCAAATGGCATGTAAGTCTAGTTGAAACCATTTGCTTCGGGGTCTAATGATCAAATCCCAATCTTCTTTTGTTTGCATCATAAATATCTAAATAATTATTTTCCCCATAATAATAAGGGCTTTATATCGTATTCCTCAATTCTACTTAACTCAAATTCATTTGTAGTGTAAGTTATAAACCTGATCTTCTTACCAATTTTTTGTTCTGCCTTTTCGATCTGCTCTAATAAAAATGTCTTATTTAAATCATCTCCGATCAATACTATATCAATAACATCTGAGTCTTGGCCATTTGCCAGCTTTCCAGTCAAATATACCTTACTCAAATTTCCAATTCGTTGCAATATATAGTCGAGCACATATTCAATTCCAACCATTTTCATGATCATTCTATTGATGTCGACATACAAGGGATGCTTTGTATTTGCGGTAAATATTTTTTTATTTCCTTTTATAACGGAATTCAAAAATCCTGCTTTCTCAAATTTATTAAGTTCAATTCTTATTCCATTTGTAGACTCGCCAAACTCTTCCTCCAGGCTACGCAAATAACCTGTATTTTGACTATTGAGAAAAAATTTCATCAACAGCTTTATTCTTGTTTTAGACGATATAAGTGTTTCGATCATGATTACCTATTGCCAATCATATAACTTTATACACATAAATATATTTAAGATATCTGTTTCCGGGTACTTTGGATACAAAACTTAAATTTTCTGATGCATTATTTATTTTCCGAACTGAAAAAATAAACTGGCAGTTCATTTCTTTAAGCATATCAAAATTTAATTCCAAATTATCAATTTCTGGCTTAGCAATTTCTGATGAAATCAAGTAGCATTGGCTTCCCCAATTGTCAAACGTTTTCCTTTTGGCATTATCCTTATCTAATTCCTTTTCCATAATTCTTCTGAATTTTTTCTTGTAGTCCAGGGGATAAACTGCCATATACATATCTAACGTATAAAAACCATTATAGGCAGTAATAGCTGGATCAACCCCAAGGTTAACAACCCTATATTCAGATTGAGGCTTTCCTATAATAGTTTTAATTTTTGTAAATAAATCTTCAGAATAAAACTCTCTAAATGTTTTATATTTAGAAGGAACATCTTTAGAATGCAAAACATAATCCCGTAGTGAGTATTTAAATTCTATAGAATTAGAAAACAGATATGCAATTTGAGCAGAAAGCAAAATAAAGATCACGCCATTTAGTACTCTATTTTTAAATGTGGCCACGATAAAAACGGAGGCAGAAAGAATCAACAACCATATTAATGGATACAACGTATAAAACCTTTCGATCTTAAATTCAGTTAACAGCTTGTTGCCTCTTGTTTTTTCGACATACACTCCCCAATTTGTAAGCTTATAAAACAGCATAATTGAGCCGGCAACCATAAGCAAATAAATCACTGGTTTTAGATATTTACTTTTCTTTATAAACCCAACAACTAAAGCTATTAGAACTATAACACATAAAATAGGATAGTGTAAAGAACTGGCGTGATGCTGTCCTGTTTTAAATGCTTCAACCGTTGTTTTAAGTACCTCAATGAAAGTTAATGGTCTTTCATCCAACTGGAATTCAACCCGGTGAGATACATAAGATGGCTTAATAAAAAAACTTATAAATAGTCTATACTCGGCAAGTATGCACATAACCAATAAGAGCGAAATGGCCATAAAAAAAGCGATATTGATTTTTTTATATCTGATAGTATCGTATATAAAAAATAAGCCGATAGCAACAATAAAAAACAAAGTACTAAATGCAAAAAAGGAGAATAATGGAAACAACATAACAATAAGCCAATCTAAATAACTTGAATCTTTTGTCTTGATGTTAAAAAGTGCATACAGTAACAATGGCTGCCCTGCAATACTTAAACATGCCGGAGACCAAAAAGGGATTAAGGCAAAACACAGGGCAACCGGGAAGGCAAATAAATAAGATTGATCTTTCAAAAAATACTTTTTACTCAACATATAGGCTCCGAAAAAAGCAACGGAATGCAACAGTACAATGTTTAACACATAAGCAGTAAATGGTGAGAAAAAATAATACAACCAAAGTAATGCACTAAATTCCGAACAATAAAAACAACTACGTGGTACGCCCCCCATAATATTTGGAATAATAGTTTCATTAGATGAAAAAATACTACCACTTTGTGCTATGATTTTATTCCATACCACATTTGAATTTAAATTATCATAAGGCCATATATGTACCATTTCACCATATATAAAGAATGGTGACAAGTATAAAAAAAACACAACTAATGATATTATCATTATAATACCAGGTAGCTTTTTGGGGTTATACCAGTTATTGAGGCTGTTCATTATAAAATGAATTAATGCTATCAACTACACTGTTTACCTGCTCCTTATTTAATTCGAAATAAAAGGGAAGTCTGAGAAGGCTTTCGGAATAATAATCAGAATTACTAAGTACACGACCATCGTGTTTTGTTAAATAATAAGGGCTTTTGTGCAGACTGAGATAGTGAAAAACCGCATGAATGTCACTCTCCTTAAGATGTTTGATCAACCGGGTTCGCTCATCTAAATTTTTGCAAATAACATAATACATATGAGCATTATTAGTTGCGTCACGAGGAATAAGCGGTAATTTTAATTTACCGTTATCACTAAGTTTTTTTAAACCCTGGTTATATTGATCCCAAATAGTCTTTCGTTTTTGTTGAATATCATCCAGGTTTTCAAGCTGAGCAAATAAGAATGCCGCAATTATGTCTGAAGGCAAAAATGATGAACCAAGGTCAACCCAGCCATACTTGTCAACTTCGCCTCTAAAAAATGAAGAACGATTTGTTCCTTTTTCCCGAATTATTTCTGCACGTTTAATAAAACGTTCATCATTAATAACTAACATACCACCTTCACCAGAAATGATATTTTTTGTTTCGTGGAATGAAAAGGCTGATAAGTGACCTATAGACCCTAACGGTCTATCCTTGTAATATGAATCAATAGCCTGTGCAGCGTCTTCCACAACAAACAAATCATGTTTATCGGCTATTTCCATGATCCTTGTCATGTTACAGGCTATACCAGCATAATGCACAGGCAAGATAACTTTTGTTCTGTCGGTGATCAATGCTTCAATAGCACTAACATCCATGTTCGGATTATCACTACCACTATCCACAAATACTATTTTGGCTCCACGCAAAACAAATGCGTTTACTGTAGATACAAATGTATATGATGGTGCGATGACCTCATCCCCTTCTTTTATATCCAGTAATAATGCTGCCATTTCTAAGGCATCGGTACAGGACGTGGTTAGAAGTACTTTTTTAAAGCCATACTTTTCTTCAAAAAATTTATGGCACATTTTAGTATAATTTCCATCGCCTGAAATTTTCATACTGGCAACCGCTCCAGCAATATAATCGTTTTCTTTACCTGTTAAATAAGGTTTATTGAATGTAATCATAGTTCTTTTTTAAATATCGCAGGCACGCCCGCATATAATCCTTTTTGAGTGAGGCTTTTAATAACAACCGTACCGGCGGCTATCTTTATTTCGGGTTCAATATTTATGTTATCAATAATAGTTGAGTTAATTCCAAGAACACAGCTGTGCTTTATATGTGTTTTACCTGCAATGCTTACTCTGGGCGATAAAAAACAATGATCGCCAATAGTAGTATCGTGTGCTATGCAAACAGAGGTGTTTAATAATACATTATTTCCTATGACTACGCTCTTATCGAGCGTGCAGCCAGGTAAAATAAAAACTCCGGTTCCCAATTTTACAGATGGGTCAACAAAGGCTGAAGAGTGTATTATGTTTCCGAATGGAATTTTATGATCATACTTTTCGAACAACGTTTTTCTGAATGACATGTGATTATATCCAACACCTATCATTAACACATCAAAAATTCCTTTTGAAAAATGTTCCTCCAATTCTGCTATTTTACCTAGCACCTCAATGTTGTTTAATACGGAGCCTTTAGCCGCATAATCATCATAAAAACCAACAACATGATAATGTCCGTCTTGCGTTGCATGGTAGGAGATCAAATCCCCCAGGTCTCCGGCCCCTATAATAGCTAGTTTCTTCAATTTAAATTAGTGAGTTCTTTAACTGAAAAAAGTGGTCTTCCTTTAACTTCCCGGTATATTTTACCGATGTAAATCGCTGCCACTCCAGTAAAAAATAATTGAAGACCTAAACTAACCGTAATAGCAGAGATAAGTGATGGCCAACCTAATGCAAAATCAATAAAAAACACCTTAAGAATGAAAATTACAAATAAAGCAAGAAAGCCTAATAAGGCAATTAAGACCCCAAGTTTCAAAGCCATCTTTAAAGGAAGTTCTGAAAAGTCAAAAATTGCATCAAATGCGAGTTGCATTTTCTTCTTGAAATTAAACTTGCTTGTCCCTGCAAATCGTTTACGTTGAGAAATTTCTATTTGGCTACGCTTCATGCCGATATGCATGAAAATTCCTTCTATAAAACGATTGGTTTCTGCATATTCCAAAAATTTATCGGCAAACCGTCGGTTAAAAATACGCATCACAGCAAGCCCTTTAGGTATTTCCAATCCTGTAAATTTATTAAGGGTGCCCCAAAATATTTTAGAATAAAATTTATTAAGAACAGAATCTATTTTTTCTTTTCTGATGCCAAATACCAAATCATAACCTTTTTCAATTTCGTTAACAAATAAAGGTATTTCATCCGGAGGATCTTGCAGATCGGGATCCATATACAACAAGTAATCGCCGGTTGCATGTTTTATGCCTGCTGATACCGCCATTTGTTTACCATGATTGTAGGAAAACTCTATTAATTTGATCCGTGACTCCTGGACAGATTTTGATTTTATTAATTCAACCGTATTATCTTTACTTC
This sequence comes from Bacteroidota bacterium, assembly GCA_040386075.1. Classification (GTDB taxonomy): domain Bacteria; phylum Bacteroidota; class Bacteroidia; order B-17B0; family Aurantibacillaceae; genus UBA4416. Next base: position 209,468 of record JAZKGE010000027.1, on the reverse strand, counting down.
CATCATCAATAAAAACTATTTCCCATTCCAAATCAAGTTTATTTAAAACTGTTGTTGTTTCTGCAATAAATTGCAGAATACATTCTTCCTCAAAATAAACGGGTACTACTAACGATAATTTTTTCATTACTTAATTTTTTCGGCTAAATCTCGGAAACTCGAAATACGATGTCGACAATGAGGGTAGTAATTTCCTCTGTCGATCAGAAATGCTTTCATCCCAACAGCCATTGCAGGCTCAAGATCAAGTTTAACTGAATCGCCAACATAAACTATCTCGGAGGGATCAATATCTAATTTTTTTACTGCAGCTAAATAAAAATTGACATCAGGTTTACGACAGTTTTCATTTTCGGAAATAGTAAGCGATTGAAACTGTCCAGGAAATAATAACTCCATAATATCCTTAAGTCCATTATGAAAATTTGACAGAACCGACTTTTCACAATTAATTTCATTAAGCCATTTTGTATCTTCGTATTTTTCCCAGGGTAAATAAGAACAGCTTGTGAACAATGTATTTAAAAGTGCAGCGCTAGGAACTATACCAAAAGCATACAATAACTCTTTATTAAAATCGTAATAAAATTCTTTTGAAGTTTTATCCGGAAAAGTAAAACATTCTGAAATAATCTTATGAATTTTGCTTAACTCCTCTATTTCAATATTTGTTTGAGCGTTTGCATTTACAACATCAACAAACGTTGTATAAAATTTGGGTTTGTAAATTATCGTATTTGCAGCGTCAAGTAAGAGATGCATATTAAAAAATTAAAAAATTATCTTTATTGTTACCATTATTTGTTCCTTCAGAATAAATCACATCTAACAATATGCGGTGAGCTTCTCCTTTTATGATCACAGGATTTTCAGGCTTTATATTATACAGTAATTCATCAATTGTATACTTGACATCTTTGAATCCAAAATTTGATCTGATAGAATTTGTTCCTGATATGCGACAATTTATTTCAAATGGAACAATCTCATTGTTGTTATTTACAATTGACTGAATATTATATGCTCCCTTCAAATTTAATTTTTCAGTCATTAATTTTGCCATTTTAAGCAATTCATCATCATAGGTAGTAATAACCCGACAATAGTTAGTGGCACCATTATCCAATGTGCGTTCCATAGTAATAAGGCCTATCACTTCGCCGGTTAAATAACTGTTATAAACTGCTGTTGTAATTTCATTGCCGTCGATTTGTTCCTGCACCATGTATTCTTCGTCTGATAATCCGGAAACATCTTTAACATTTTTGATCAAGCCTCTTGAACCTCGTCCTTTTCTTGGCTTAGCAATTGCCTTACTAAAACTTTGTTGATATGCACTAGGCAATATGCTTTCTGCAAAACTAATATTGTGTTTGTGATGAAATTGCCATGTTAAAAATTTATCTAAGTAAATCCCTGTAGCATTACTACTTGACGTTGCTAATTTACATGGCAGTTTGTCTGAGTTTAATGCCAGGTAATATGATTCGTAATCTGTAGAGGGAATTACCAGGTCAACTTTTTCTTTACTGATAATATCAATGACTATTTTTAAAAAATCTGTATCGTAGGCAAAAGGTGTCTTATAAAAGGCATCTACCAAGTGATTTCCAGCAGTGAACTCAATTGTGTTTGTTCCAACTAACCTGATTGGATAATTTAAAGAAGAGATATTTCTTAAAATCCCCTGACCAACGTTACCGCCAATTCCTGTAACTAAAACTGTTTTTGCTTCCATACAATATAGTCTTCTGTTCCCTTACTAAATTTTACTCCAGGTGACATGTTTAATTTGGATAAGGTATATTCATTGTTATACTTAACCGACACTGAGTTATCTTCGTTAATAAATCTAATTTCAGCGCCTGTTTTTTCAGAAACGATTTTTGCTAATTCGATATTACTATTTTCGACACTATTAATGCCCAAAAAAATACCGTTTAGCTTTTTAACTGCTAAAGCCTCAATATAATTTTTAGCATCTTTAATATGAAGATAGTTCTGCATCCGGCTTCCATTTCCCCATACTTCAATTACATTTTTATCCAAAGCCATATTTACATAATTTGGAATTATGGTTCCTTCAGTCATACCATTTCCATACAGCGACGAGAATCGAATAATGCCTGCATTACTGTCTTTAAAAGTTAATTCTCCCCAGTACTTTGAAATTGAATAACCATTGGAGGGTTTTATACTTGATTCTTCAGTTATACGTTCTTCCTCCTGAGAATAAACAGAAACTGTAGAGGTATAAATGAAATATGCCTGTGGAAATTTTCTCCTGATCTTTTCGGTATATAAAACATTTCCCTCAAATAAATTTTCATTTGAAGCCTTTGTTTTACTATTTGAAATAACTGCGTGGCACATAATTACAACGTCAGGTTGTTCAATTTTATCTAGCTCTGAGATATTGTATAACGGAAAATTAAGATTATTGTTGATGGGCGTGTTAGATTGAGTGATCCCCCATAGAAAGTCATTACTCGTCCAGTTATTAAACAAATAATTTCCCAGAAAACCTGATATGCCCGTAATTAATATTTTCACTTAGTTTTGACCTGAATTTACCAACGTGTATTTTAATTTGAACTTTAGAAAATATGATTCAAAGTATTTATATGATAAGTGACTGAGCAAAATGGTTGAAGCTATCACAAAAAATAAAAACACAGCTGAAAGCCTGAATTTGAGGATGGGAACATATAAATGCATATAATATTCACTAAATTTTGCAAACCTGAGTACTATAACGTTTCAATATTTTTTATATTAGAATAATAGGACTTATTCTTCCAATAAATTTTGCCGGCGTCTATCCACGTTGACTTAGAAAGTTGGGTTCTTAAAAAATCACGTTGCCAGCCGGTAGGTATCTGAACTTTTTTAACGAAAACTATAAATGAATCGTTTAATAAGCTGACATTATTTTTTTGTGCCCAAAATGCTGTGAAAGATCGTATCCCCGAACTTAATTTTACACTATCTATTTTGGGGCTATTGGTTCTAAATGTCCATTTAGCCCAATTAAATCCATACAAATAACTGCCAGGCATACCATGTTCATCCATTATAGGCAATCTCTGTAATCCTGACTTTTTATTACAATAACTAACACTAATTATGTGTTCATACTCATCAAAATGAGTTTTCATAAATAGGCTATGGTGAGTTATACCTAACCATATTTTAGCATTTTTATTTACGTTATTACTCACACTTGAAATATGTTTTCCAACAACTGAATTTTTAAGTTTTACTGCTTTTCGGGCATTTACTATTAGTGGTGAGTTTAACGATACTAAACACTGAAGAGCAATGAGTATTAAAAAGAAACCTACAACTATTTTTCTGTACAAGTCGTTAACTGAAAAAGTTTTTAATAGCTTTATTTCATTGTTATTTTGAGGTACAACAGGAGGAGTGTAACCACATGTATCTTCAGTACAGCGTTCGGTTTCTCTTTCATTTGCAATTTTTGCATAAACAAATTTAGCAAGATGATAAATTCCGGGTATCCTTAAGAGCCATGATATAGGCTTAAAATAAAAAATAACATTAAATACTTGTATATAAGTGTTTACTCCATTATAAACTTTTCCTGTTTTTGATACACTATAAATATCCTGGTATAATTTTTCTTCTTCAATCCTATCTAATGCCGGCTGGTTTTTTGCGTGACCCTGTATTGATAAGAATGAAACGGCCTTCAGGATATCGAAATGTTGAATAACTATTTTTGTCCTTACACATAAAGGACACTCGGCGTCGTAATAAAAAAACAATTTAGGGTTTTTGATCTTAAATTTATTTAACTTTCTATATATACTTACCGGCATCATAAGTATGTAAATTGCGCATACACCTAATGCAAAGAATGGAATAGGGAATTCTATCAAAATGCCAATGTGCAACCCTATACCAACAATAACACAAAACCAACGCAAACGCTTAGTCCACATTATAAAGACAAATATAAACTCGAAAAAAATTGTAAAGTGGCTTAAAAATTTCATCAGCCATTCCTGGTTAAGAACAGCATGGCCTGCAGCCTGTGTGGTCATAGGCATTGATGCTGGCAACCATATTCCCAGGCCTTTTAACCACATATCGTCCGTTAATTTATATAGCACCGAGTCAAAATACACTAAAGCAATTCCAATAAATACCGGAATAAAATAGGCCATTGAGGACACCTCTTTTTGGGGTATATATTCGAACCTCGTATTAGAATATTTGATCTTTTGAAATAATCTGTCCAATGACCATTGTCTTGAGACCGGCAGAAACATTAATAAAAAATTAATGCTCATATAAGTATAAAACATGTGATACTCATAGGACTTGATTGTAGCAATAAAAAACAGAGAGCAGATATAGTTAATGATTGCACTTGTTCTGGTAAAGACTCCAAATACCAAGCAAATAAGCGAAATAATCCAAACTATAAACGCTGGAGTTACATCTATTTCATAAAGTTCAACATTGGGAACAACGTCATATATTAAATGTCTGAAATAAAATAATTGAATAACTTCACCAAGCAATACCAGTGAATAAATTATTCTGAAAAGAGCTAACCCTCTTGCGTCAATTTTTTTATTGTATAATTTCCCTAATGCTGTTAACATAATTTCATTTATGAACTTAACAATATCTCTTTTGGTAATTTCGCTTTTATGCTCTGGCCAATGCTTTCCAACACTATTTCTATAAATTTACCATCTTCATTTTCGAGGACATAACCTTCGAGGTTTTTTAGTACGCCAGACGTTATTTTCACTTTTTCGCCCCTGCTGTATATTTTGTTGGTTTGTGAGGTGTCAAATTGGTAACCTAACTGAACCAGTTGCTTTAGTCTTTCAATTTCTATATCACGCACGATGGCCATTTTTCCATCGGATCTAACAAAATTTACCACGCCTTTTGTTTGTAATATTTTATCCTGATCTGTTTGAATTTCTCTTACAAAAACATAACCGCTCAAAATAGGCAGTTCAACACTTTTTTTACGATCGCTCCATTGTTTAATGACCTTTACAATTGGTGTATATGCTTCAATATTTTTAGCATTTAACAAGCTTACTACTTTTTTTTCGGCACGTGAATTAACATATATTGCATACCATTGTCCCATCCATTTACAGCTTCGCCTCCTCAGTCACAATAGACTAAGAGACCTGATTATCACACTACCAAATATGAATTTTAATCATCATTAATCCAAAGCAGAGATGATAAGTTATTAACCAAGCTTTGTAAATTGATGTGATTTTCTCACATTATTTTGAGTAACAAATTTACTCAAAATTGAACGAAATAAAAAGAATTTTTAAGCCATTTGCGATTTAAACCACTCCACAGTTCGCTCTAAACCATCAATAACTGTGATTTGAGGTTCATAGTTAAGCCCATTTTTAGCATAGGATATATCTGCATAACTATCTTTAATTTCTCCCTTTCTTTCAGGGCAATAAGTAGGCTTTAAGCTGGCAGCTAAAAAACCAGATATGTGATTAAAAATATCATTCACAGAAATAGTACCTCCGCAAGCGATATTCATGACAGTTCCTCCAGATATTTTATTATTTAAAACAGCCTGTGTATTTGCTAATACAACATTGCCAACGTAAGTAAAATCGCGTGTGTTATTGCCAGTTCCGAAAATGGTTGGTGATTTATCATTTAACAAACTATCAATAAATTTAGGTATAACTGCGGCATAAGCACCGGCTGGATTTTGTCTTTCGCCAAACACATTAAAATAGCGAAATCCGACGGTTTTAAGTCCATACAAGGATGAGAAGACAGACGCATATTTTTCGTTTGTATGCTTGGTAACCGCATAAGGCGATAATAAATTCCCTGTTTTGGATTCTGTTTTTGGAAAAGTCATATCATCTCCATAAACAGAAGAAGAAGACGCATAAATGAATTTTTTAACTCCGGCAATATGGGATGCATGTAGCATATTAACAAAACCCGATACATTTACCTCATTAGTTGCCATTGGATTTTCGATACTACGTGGCACCGATCCCAGGGCAGCATGATGCAGTACAACATCAATTCCCTTACAAGCAAGTTTGCATGTTACCAGATCAACAATACTTCCCTTTATAAATTCAAAATTATCGTGTTTAAATAATTTACTGATGTTTTTTTCAAAACCCGTACTTAGATCATCTAAAACAACAATTTTTTTTGCTCCAGCTTTCACAAAATGTTCTGCCAGATGAGAGCCTATAAAACCTGCCCCACCTGTTATTAGTATGGAAAGATCTTCAATTTTTTCAGAGGTGATATTCATAGAACTTATGACTTTTTGGAATAACCGTAGCCATAGCCGTAGCCATAACCGTAACCATATCCATAACGAGAATAATAATATTTACTTCTTTTTCTTTTAACGCCGTTCAGTATCAAATACATATTACTGATGTCATTATTTTCAACCAGTTTGTGGAAATTATCAAGCACGTGTTTATTAGCAAACTTAGTATTTAACACCATCAGGTTAATGTCTGAATACTGCATCAGGTAAGATGCATCAGCTAACATACCAATTGGTGGCGTGTCAATCAGCACATAGTCAAATTTCTCTTTAGCGTAATTAATTAGTTCCTTTAGTTTTTCTGATAGTACTAAATCTGAAGGATTAGGAGGAATGGGCCCGGATAAAATTACATACAAATTTTTAACAAGGGTAGGTTTTACAATTTCATCCAAAGTATTTGCTCCTACCATAAAAGTGCTTATTCCGATGTCGGCATTCATTTCTAATGCTTTTTGAATACGTGGCTTATGTAGATCCAATTCTAACATTACTACTGTCTTTCCACTCTTAGCTAAAAGCGCAGCTAAATTTATGGTACTAAACGTTTTTCCCTCGCCCGGAGCATTAGAAGTTAGTAAAATAGTTTTCTTATTAGAATTTAATATAACATACTGCAGATTGGTTCTCAATGTTCTGAAACCTTCTGCAATATAAGACGATGGACTTTCCTCTACTGTAAATCCGAGGTTTGATATTCCTTTTTGGAATGGTAAGTCTCCGATTATTGGCAAGAATGTCTGTTCTTTAAGCTCTTCAACTGTTTGGATAGTAGTAAAAAAGAAAAATCTGATTGCAATTATAAGCGCAGATAAAACAGCTCCTATTATTAAAAACACAGTTTGAATGTTTTTTTTATCCGGCCTGATAACTCCAAGATTTCTTGGACTATCGATTATTTTCATTTCAGGAACTATTGATGCTTTACCAATTTTTATGTTAGCTTTACGTTGTAGCAGGAAGTTATATAACTGTTCATTGACAGCAACTTTTCGTTGGATATTTAAGATATCCCGCTGTTGTGGTGGAATATTTTTGATCTGGACAATATACTTTTGCACTTCATTCTGTATATTTTCCATGATTTTATAACTAGCATTGCGCGTGTTATTTATGTATAGTAACATACTTTGCTTCAGCTTTTTAATGCCTTCCTTGATTTCAATGATATTAGGATTGCTCTCTTTTGAAAATCCCAATTGTTCATTTAATTTTAATTGCATCGAATATAACTCGTTTACTGATTGGATCATAAAACGGTCATTATCCACTAGGAATACATTAGGAGGCAAGAACTCCGGATCTTTATCTTCAATAATATATTTTTCCAGATCATTAATAGCATTAATTTTTAAAGTCAAATTATTTTTTTCGCCTTCAAAAGATGCTAATTTTTTAAAAAAATCTTCCCGTTCCCATCCCAGATCCAAAATATTATTTTTTTGCTTATACAATTGCATTGTATCTTCGATGCCATTTAATGATGTACTTACTTCAAGCAATTGCTTGTCGATGTAGTTAATGGTTCTTTCGTTAAGTTCAAAACGTGCATTTAACGACTTATTTAAATATGCTTTAGAAAGCGTATCCAGCAGTAAAACAGCCCTTTCAGGCAGGATATCTTCAAATTTTAAAACCAAAACATTTGTATAGTCAGGGTTTTCAACTACCAATGACCTCTGAAAATTGTGAACCAACCTATCTATATCATGTACAACTATCTGATAATCTAATTTGGATAACTCATTAGCTATATTCCTGTTAAATTTCTTTTCCCTTTCTACTAAAATGTTAAAGTCAATATCAACTAAATTTTGTCCAAATTTTCCTATTTTTTTAAATTCAATTCCACCAAGGGAATAGGTGATCTGGTACTCATCATAATTTAAGATCTGGAAACGCATGACCTGTTCATTTATAGCCGAATTAACCGAGTTAACTTTTACAACAAAAGGCATACCTACAAACTGCTCAGTTGTTCTCACTCTTCCTACGAGATAATAAGAAACTTCTACTCTGTCTTTTAGCTTAAGAATCGTTTCTTTCATTAAATCGTAGGATTTAACAATTCTTATTTCGTTAGAGTTATCGACGAAAGTTTTATTTGATCCATAAAAGCCCTGATCAGACACTAAATTATCCTTATAATAAGTGTCGTTACTTTTCAATAATTCAACAGAGGCCTGGTAAACATTGGTTAATTTATAAATATAAAAATATCCGATTAAGTAAGATACAGAAATAAAAATTAAGGGTATATACCAATTCTTGGAAACTATTCTCCAAATTGTCTTGAAATCATTATTGCTTATTAATGCTGTGTTTTTTTTGCGCTCCACAAACTATTTTTATATCAGCAAATATACTAATTTGGCATGATTTTTAATAAAGAATTGTAGTTACAATTATTTTTTTATATATTTACATCCATTATAGCTAAAAAATGAATACGAAGTTTTTGTTTATATTATTTTTCATAGTTGGTTTTACCACTCTTTGTGTAGCTTTACCACCTCCTCCTCCTTCTGGAAGTAGTCCAGATTGCTGGCCTCCTCCGTGTGTTCCAATCGACGGCGGTATATCGTTACTAATTGCTGCCGGAGCTATATATGGTGGCAGAAAGCTTTACTCAAAACATAAAGAATCTTCATTATAAAATCCAAACCCCCCGCCAGCTGGCGGGGGGTTTTTTACTTATGTTAGCGAAAATCAAAAACAATAAATTTCACTTTTTTATTTTAAAGGCCGCATTTTTATATGGTTTTTGCTATTTTTTATACGAATTTATCATTAAGCGAAATACACGTGGTGATCAGCTTTTCATCCGTGAAATTATAAATATCTGCAAATGGATTTTTGACCTTTTGGGCTATAAAACCTTTGCCAGTAAAGAGGTAAATGATTTTCAAGTATTTGGCATTGATGGTTCAAATGGCGTATGGATAGGCGGACCCTGTAACGGTATTACCCTCATGTTTTTGTTTGCAATATTCGTAATTGCCTATCCCGGAAATGTTAAAAATAAATCATGGTATCTGCCATTGGGAATATTGATCGTGCACACCATCAATATCCTTCGCATCATTGCTCTTGCCCTGATAGCAAAATACAATTATACTTACTTGGATTTCAATCACACTTATACTTTTACTTTTATAGCTTATAGTGCTGTGTTTGGCTTATGGATGCTGTGGGTAAACAAATTTTCAGGTACAAAAAAAAGTGAAAAGAAGCCTTAAATATATCATATTCATTAGCCTTTTTGCCTTTTTAGGTTTTAGCCGGGAGTTCTTGTTTGTAAACATTAACAACCAGCTATTCAAATTATATTATCACAATGAAGACATAAAAATACCTCCCTGTTTAGAGCTTATCACACATTTTGATTACTCAACGCTCTATTATCTAAAATACCCCCTAACTATATTGTACTTTTTAGCTTATCTGTTTACAGGCTATTTTGCCGTCAAATTGATCTGTGCTGATAAAAAAAATGCGCGATGGGTTATTTATATATACGCAATATTGTTAGTTTTGTCGGGTATTTCAATGGCTTGTAACTATATCATAAATAATCAATTAAATGGAGATGAATATACTTTTAGCCGTTGGCTAATGGGTATTGCTCAGTCGCCTTTAGTAGCTTTTTTTATTATTGCTTCTGCCAAACTCTACACTAAATTTCAACCTGAATAATTATATACTATGAAAAAAGACACTGCGATTTTTAAACTTATTAAAGAAGAAAAAGACCGTCAAACCCGTGGAATTGAGCTGATTGCCAGCGAAAATTACGTAAGCGATCAGGTTATGAAAGCAATGGGAAGCGTTTTAACAAATAAATACGCAGAAGGCCTGCCTAACAAACGTTATTATGGCGGTTGTGAAGTAGTGGATAAAGTAGAACAAATTGCTATTGACAGGGCAAAAGAGTTGTTTGGGGCAGTTTGGGTAAACGTACAACCCCATTCTGGTGCACAGGCAAATGCCGCTGTTATGCTGGCTTGCTTGAAACCAGGCGATACTATTTTAGGTTTTGACTTGTCGCATGGTGGGCATTTAACCCATGGTTCTCCTGTTAACTTTTCGGGTAAATTATACCGCGCCACATTTTATGGTGTTGAAGAAAAAACAGGGCAAGTAAACTATGATAAAGTTGAGGAAACTGCTAAAAAAGAAAAACCAAAATTGATCATTTGTGGGGCATCTGCTTATTCCCGCGATTGGGATTATGTCCGCTTACGTAAAATAGCGGATAGTGTTGGGGCTTTACTGATGGCTGATATTTCTCACCCATCAGGTTTAATTGCAAAAGGTATTTTAAACGACCCATTACCTCATTGTCATATTGTAACTACTACTACTCACAAAACATTACGCGGACCAAGAGGTGGAATGATCATGATTGGCAAGGATTTTGAAAATCCAATGGGAGAAAAAACACCTAAAGGAGAATTGAAAATGATGAGTGCCTGTTTAGACATGGCTGTTTTCCCGGGAACCCAAGGTGGCCCGTTAGAGCATGTGATCGCTGCTAAAGCAGTAGCATATGCCGAATGCTTAAGTGATGAGTATATGTTATATTGTGTGCAGGTCATCAAAAATGCACAAACAATGGCAAAAGCATTAATAGAAAAAGGTTATAAAATTATTTCAGGCGGAACAGACAATCACTGTATGTTAATTGATCTACGCAGTAAAGGATTAACCGGTAAAGAAGCTGAGAAAGCTTTAGGTGAAGCTGATATTACAGTAAACAAGAATATGGTTCCCTTTGATGACAAATCTCCATTTGTTACCTCAGGCATCCGTATTGGCACACCTGCTATTACAAGCCGCGGACTCAAGGAAAAAGACTGCCTGAAGGTAGTAGATTATATTGATGCTGCTTTAAAGAACAAAGACAATCCAAAAGAACTGGCTAAATTGAAAACGAAGATTAACACAATGATGAGTAAATATCCTTTGTTTAAAGACTAAATTCAATAAAAAATCCCACTCGAGCTGAGTGGGATTTTTTATTGAGCACTATTCTGTACTTACATTCTAATTCCAATTACACACACATCATCTACTTGTTCCAGGTCTCCTTTCCAACTCTCAAAAACAGTTACAAGTTTCTCCTTTTGTTCAGATAAAGATAACTGATGATTGATAATTAAATTTTCTTTTAGTTGTTTGTATTTAAATTTCTTGCCCTTAGGTCCTCCAAACTGATCGGCAAACCCATCTGTATAAACTAAAATAACATCATCTTTGAATGCATCTATTTTAAACAGTCTGAATGGCTCGTTACGCACACCAATCCCTACCGGCATTTTATCTGCTTCATATTCAATGATAGTTCCCTCTCTGATGATTATTGGTGCATTATTAGCTGCAGCATACGTAACTTCTTTCGTTTCAAGATCAAAACATAATAAGATAGCATCCATACCATCTTGCCCTCCGTCTTTTGAGATATTCTTTATAAGTCGTTGCCTCACATAATCCAGTACTTTGTTTGGTTCTTCAATTTTTTTCTGGTTGATAGCTTCATTTAAAAAAGAAATATTTAACAAACTCATAAAAGCTCCCGGAACACCATGGCCCGTACTATCGCACACGGCCAGGTAAAATTTATTATCAGTTTTAGTTGCCCAGTAAAAATCTCCACTTACAATATCTTTAGGTTTAAATATCACAAAATGATCTTTAAGGAATTTTCTGATAAAATTATCATTGGCTAATAATGTATACTGGATACGTTTAGCATAATTAATACTATCCAATACTTCCTTTTGCTTTTCTTCGATTATATCTTTTTGTAATACAACTTCGGCAGTTCTTGCTCTTACTGTATCTTCCAGACCATGCACTAAATTACTGATAGATACCTGCATTTTTCTGAAACCATCTGCCAATACTCCAATTTCATCTTTGGTGTTTGTATTTAACACAACATCGAAATTGCCATTAGCTATTTCTGCAGCATCAATTGTTAATTCCTTGAGTGGCTTTGTTATTTGTTTCGACACAAAATAAGATACAAAAAGTATGATCACCAACAAAACAATAAAGCCTTCGATAATATGGTTCCGCAAAGTTACTACATGTGAAAACGCTTCCTCTTCATCGATCTCGCTCATAATAGCCCAATTCATTCCCAATATTTTTAACGGCTTATAGGACGATAGCACCGGAACTCCCCTGTAATCATTAAAGATCTTTGTTCCCGTATTTCCCGCTAAAGCATCTATTGTTCCTTCTGTTTTTACTTCCTGTAACCCAATAGTGCTATGGAAATTTTTAATGTTCGCGATGGTTGCATCATCAGTTCCAATTTTAGTTAACATCTTAAAATAATTTGTGCTGTCTTCAATTAAAAACCTTGATTGATTTCTTAGTTTAAAATCTTCTCCAATAAGATAAGTTTCGCCGGTTTTTTCTAATCCAACTTTTGCCCATTGATGATTGCTGGTCATAATATTATTGATCTTATCAATGGGCATTTGAAAGGCAAGGACACCAATCATTTCATTTCCTTCAAAAATAGGACAGGCTATAAAAGAAGCGCGTTCGTTATATGAGGGTAGGTAGGCAGAAAAGTCAACCAGGTTAACTTCTCCTTTGTTTTTGATAACACGGGCTTTATTAAAGCAATCAGCAAAATTAGTTTTACTGAAAGGTCCGGTTAGCAGAGAAGATCCAAAATCAAACTCTTTATAAATGGTATAAACAACATTTCCTGTTACATGATCAATTAAAAAGACGTCATAATATCCGAATCGGTCAAGGAAATGGCGAATAACGGGATGATATTTTTTATGAACTGCATTATAAGTGCATTTGTGATCAATTGAATCAAGCAAATGCTTTGAACCAATTGGTAGGTTATTGGAAACCATGAACTGATCCTGGAGAAAATTTGCATTCTTATTAGTATAATTTACAACCTCTTCTTTACTTACTTTTTTTGAATATCCACCATTAAGTTTTGGTAATACAATGGTGTCAATATATTTTTCAATGTGATTTCTTGAACGTTCAAATGTTTGATGATCCAGATTCAATTCTTCATGTATATGATCGAAACCATACTTAAAACCTTTCATGGCATCTATCATAGAAGGATCTTCGGCCATTGTACTCAACTCATCTTTTATTTGCTGAAAGTAATCTGTGATCTGATTTGCTTCAGCTTCTCTAACTGCAGTTAACCTGTTAAAACTTTCGATCTCAAAAGAAGCTTTAGCCTGCTTATAACTAATGATCCCAACAACCAACATTGAGAGGAAGGCAATTAAAAAAAAGATAATAGTTAATTTGATTCCAATTTTCATTAAATAATACTTTTACTTTAAAATTGTCATTTTATTTCGGATTTACGAAATTTCTTTTTCAAAAAGTCTAACATAAAAAAAGCCTCTATCGATGATAGAGGCTTTGATTGGTTCTAATATCCAAAAACGTCTTTTAGGGTCAGGTACTTGACCGTGCCATACTTTTCAAGTGTTTTAATATCCAGCATATCTTTTTTACCTAAAACCAATACTGTAGAAGGCTTATTCTTGATCTTATCATCCTGGAACTTTTTCACGTCATCATATGTCATGGTAGTAACATTTGAGTAAATATCTTTTCTGATATCTGTTTTTAAGCCAAATTTTTCAGCGTTCAAATAATCAAACAATATCTCTGCCTTATTAATACGCTGTGTTTTAATATCCTGCAAAATAGCTTCCTTAGCGGCCCCAAAAGCAATATCAGACTTAGGAACGTTATTTAATAAATTCATCATGCCCGACATAGCCTCAGGTAATTTATCGCATTGCGAACCTATATAAGAGAAATTATAATACGGCAATTTTGGGTCGCTTGGTCTTCTGTAAGTTGAATAGCAAGAATACGCAAGGGCTTTAGACTCTCTCAGGTCCTGAAATACAACAGAGCTCATTCCTCCACCAAAATATTCGTTATACATACTGATCAAAGGTGTGTTTTTAGCATCATACTTTTCTCCTTCTGTTAATATAACGATCTCAGCTTGTTTCATATCGTAATCCACAACGTATATCGTATTATTAAAAGGCTGAGTTACAAAATTTGCCTCTGCAGGAACAGGCTTTAATCCTGCTGCCGGAACTGTATGAACTGTATTCAACGCTTCCTTTACATCGCCGATCAATTTTGGACCATAGTATAATATCTTATGTTGATAGGTCATTAACGATTTGATCAATTCAGCGATCTGCGCCGGTTGTAATTTCATTAATTCTTCTTCAGATAAAATATTAGTAGCTGGGTTTGACGAACCATACTTTGCATAGTTTACCATCATTTTTTGAAGGATCGTACGCTTTTCCTGTTTAGCATCGCTACGCTTTTTTAAAATGTCGGATATTAAATTTTTAAGTGTTGCTTCATCTACTTTAGGATCTGCAAATAAACCTTCAAATAGAGCAGTTGCCTTTTCAAAATTTTCGTTGAGGCCCGTTAAGCTTACCCATGTTTGATTATCAGAATTAAATACATTGAATGAACAACCTAATTTATAAAATTCCTGTTGTACTTCGGCAGGAGTCATTTTACTGGTTCCTAAATAGGAAATGTAATTAATGGCAATGGGCAATGTTTTATCGTTGTTGGTTCCCATATCAAAAGCATAGTAAAGGTCAAACAACTGATTCTCTGTATTCTGACCATAAAGTACAGGAATATTGCCATTCATGGTTGTTCTCATCACATCCTTTTCATAATCAATGAACTTTGGCTGCATATCAGCCGTTTTATTGCTTAAGATATTTTTCACAAATGGAGATTGATCATCTCTATTCACTTCAACAGGTGTGATCTGTGGTTTTTCAACTTTTTGAATATTCTTGTCTTCACCAATTTTCTTGTAAACTACTACATAATTATTTTCATTATAGTTAGCTTTGGTAAAATCCATGACTTCCTGTTTTGTGATCTTTGATAAACGTTCCACTTCATTAACTGATTGCTGCCATTTTGTATCGTTAATAAATGCATCTACAAATTCCATGGCGCGAGACTGATTATCTTCCAGATCTTTTGTCTTCTTTAATTTCATATCAGTTATCACTGCATTCATTAACCAATCAGGGAATTCGCCTTTCTTAAGCAATTCAAGCTGGCCGTACAATAGTTTTTCCGCTTCTTCTAAAGTTTGTCCTTCTTTTGGTTCGGCAAATAAAATATGAGTAGCATAATCTTTCAGTACATATGAGTAACTACCACTATTCAATACTTTTTGTTGTTGATTTAAATTCAGATCCAATAAACCCGCGCTACCGTTTGATAACAATAAATTAATTAAAGTGATCATGTCTGCATCCTTACTTCCTGTACCAGCAAAACGCCAGGCCATTGCTAAATTTGCTGCATCAGGCCCGATGATCTCTTTAACTATCTTTTCAGTAATTGGCGCTTCTTTTTCAAAAGTATAGGGCGCTACAGGCTTAGAAGGCATTGTACCAAAATTCTTTTCGATCAATTTAATAGTAGCATCCGGATCAAAATCACCACTTAAACAAATAGCCATGTTATTTGGAACATAATTGGTGTTATAGTATTTCATAATTTCCTTCATTGAAGGATTTTTTAAATGGTCAATTGTACCAATTGTTGTTTGCTTACCGTAGTTATGATTTTTGAATAGGCCAGAAAATATCGCCTCCCATAATTTGCTGTTATCACTGTCAAGACCCCTGTTCTTTTCTTCATATACTGCCTCTAACTCAGTATGGAATAAACGTAGAACCGGTTTACGGTAACGCTCTGACTCTATCTTCAACCAGTTCTCTAATTGATTCGAAGGAATATCATTTACATAAACCGTTTGATCGAAAGATGTAAATGCATTAGTTCCTTGCCCGCCAATACCGGCTAACATTTTATCGTACTCGTTTGCAATAGCGTATTTTGCTGCAACACCTGAAATACTGTCGATCTGATGATATATTTTTTTACGTTGTCCTTCGTCTTTAGTTTGGCGGTAAGTTTCATAAAGGTTCTCGATCTTTGTCAATTCTACTGATTCTTTAGCAAAATCTTTGGTGCCAAATTTATCTGTTCCTTTAAATACCATATGCTCCAGGTAATGTGCCAAGCCTGTAGCTGTTGAAGGATCATTTTTACTACCTGCCCTAACAGCAATATAGGTTTGTATACGAGGTGCGTTTTTATAAACACTCATGTATACTTTCATGCCGTTCTTCAATGTATATATCCGGGCTTTAAACGGATCGTTCAAAGCATACTCAAAATTGAGAGAAGGAACCGGAGAGCCATCTTTAGCAGTTGGCTTGGTGGTTGGTTTAGTTTGAGCATTAGCCTGTACAATAACAAGTGCTAAAGCCAGGGGCAAAAAGGATTTCAATTGGATCATATTATAAATATTATGTAACGAATATAACCAAAATTGCTAAGGTTATAAAACCGTTTATCTATTTATAAATTACGTCTATCAGCCGCTTTTGCCAAGGAAATAGCTTATATGAATAATAAGCATCTGTTATTCATTAAAATACCGGAAAATAATTTACAGATCGGAAGAATCTATTTGAAATCCAGACCATCCTGGTTTCCTTCCTGTCCACCCATGTTCTTCATTTGCTTACCGCGTTTAAAGATAGATGCATCCATTTTACCAAACAGGTAAGTTACTGTAAAACGGAAATAACGCGATTCACGTCTTCTCGACAGATCCTGTTCGTAATAAGGTGTTTCATAATGGGTTCCCATTCGGCGTGTATTAAACACATCACTTAATGTAGCATTAAAGATCCATTTGGTTTTGTACATATAGTTTAATGAAATATCCATTGAATAGATCTCGTTAGATACACCTAATAATAAGATCTTTGGCGACTCATAATTACCATTTACCTGTAAAGTAATATTTTTAGGGAATTTATAAGAAAGGGTTGTTTTAGCATTCCAGGCATATCCTTCCGTTTTTACTTCCGGTTCGGTTGGAACAATTTTTCCTTTGATGTAAATGTAATAGGCATTTGCGTTTACGGTCCAATCTAAATTTTTAAAGAAGGTCCATTTAAACGTATTCTCTAAACCATAACGGATAGCATTATCACCATTAATAGATGTATTGATCAACACTGTAGGATCAGAAGGCGAAGGATAGGCAACGTCTGTTATTGGCTGTTCTTCGTAGCGGAAATAACCCGATGCCAAATAACTACCTTTAGAAAGGATCTTGTTATAATTTGCTTCAGCAATATTTTTAAATTCAGGTTTTAGCTGAGGGTTACCTATACGGTAGTTTTGCTTATCAGCAAACATTACAAACGGCATTAACTGAAAAAAGTTAGGGCGTTGAATTTTTCTACTAAAATTCAATTGTACTTCCTGACTTTTTTTCAATTTTTTAGAAAAGTAAATTGCCGGAAACAAGGACTTCAAAATATCGTCGCCTGTTGACGGATAGCTATATGAGAAATTTTGTTTCTTATCGGTTATATGCCCTGCATAATAAGATTGTTCGAAACGCAAACCGGCCTGGTAACCAATATCCCAAAAAGTTTTAGCACTGTAATTCACATAGGCTGCATTTACCATATCATCGATCACGTAGCGATTACTCATCACACTATCTCTTTCATAGCTATCTTCGCTTCCTAAGGCAACGCTCGTATTATTAGTACTTATAGAGTTTTTATAAAAAGCCTTGATACCAGCCTCAAATTTTTTAGTGTCCGAAATTGGATTCACATAATCAGACTGCAATACAAATTGATTAGCTGTTGTTGTCCCTTCATTTTTCTGATAAAATGCAGGAAGTGAAAGTGTATCATTCATTATCGTAGTTCTCGCAAACAAATAACCATTCTTCGAGGTTGTGTAATTATAATTACCGTCGATTGTTAATTCCTTACCTACTTTTGGGAACGTTTTTTTATACAATAATTGGGCATTATAATTTTGAAAAGCTGCCTGCTGTTTGTTTACTTGCTCTCCATTAAGGGCAAAATAAACTGGCACTGTGTAATCAGCATTGTAATCTTGTTTGTCATTAGTCTTAAATTCTCCGGCAACGATCATTCCATTCAAAGAGATCGTATTTCTGTTATCAATATTATAATCAATTCCTAATCTACCGAAGTTGAACAAATTCATCATTCGGGTGGTGTTATCCTGATTATAATGTCCCGTGACAATTCCACTATCTAATTGAGTTCTTTTTGTAAAACCTGTTGTATTGTTGATCGCCTGGTTAAAAGAATACATCAATGAGGTATTCCATTTTCCCTGCTTAACATTAATATTAGCCATTCCACCGTATCGGTCTCCGGTTCCAACATAGGCCATAACCATTCCGTTATAACCCGGTTTGCCGTTTTTCTTCATTACCACATTCAACACACCACCTGTTGCACTGGCATCGAACTTAACGGATGGATTTGTAATGATCTCTACCCTATCGATCTGATCGGCCGGTATTTGTTGTAAAGTCAATGTAGTTGGTCTTCCATCCACATAGATCATCGGTGATTGATTTCTCAGTTGCACATTTCCATCAGCATCAACGGTTAATCCGGGAATATTCTTCATCACATCAACAGCAGTTCCTCCCTTTACCGAAAGATCTTTTTCCACATTATAGGTTCTTTTATCAATAGATAATACAACCGCACTTTTTTCGGCAGTTACCTCAACCTCGCTTAATAATTTATCATCAACTGCCAATTTGATGTTCCCCAGATCCTGATCAACTTTATCAGGTGGAACAATAAATACTTTTTGAGTATGATCTTTATAACCAATGAATTTAATCCTCACTCTCACCTGTCCAAAAGATGGCAACCCTTCCACAGCAAAATCACCGTTTTCTTTTACTAAGCCTCCACCTAAAAGACTGTCTTTATTAAACCATAACACCTGTACTGAAGCATACTCCACGGGTTTTCCGGTATTGGCATCTAATACTTTACCAAATACCCGGCCTAGTTTAGGATCCTTCATGCCTTTTGGCATACCAGGCATCTGGGCATTAGCAATTAAACCAATAAAAAGGGCAACGATTAATAACAGGTGTTTCATGAGAAAATTTAAAGCTTAAAGGTATAAACAATACTTGGTCTACTATAACAAATTATATAAGCGGTAGTTTATCGTGACCTGTATTTAATAACGGATTACGGGAAAATTCACCGCTATTTTTAACAAAAAACCCTTCGCTGTGTAACAAAGGGTTTGAAATTATTCTGGCTTTTTAGGGTCTTTTGGGGGATCCGCTGGTTTTGGCGGTGTAGCTGGTGTTGCAGGTGGCGGTGTTGGTGCCTTTTTAGAATTGGAACTACTTTTCTTAGATTCGGATTTGACAGAAACCCCGCTTTCGTTGATCGCTCTTTCCTGCCCTCTACTTGGAGCAGGGGTTGAACTTTCTTTCTTTTTTTCAGGCTCCTGAGCGCTTGCCGTTAAACAACAGGCCATTACAAGCATCGATGATAATATAAGCTTCTTCATGTTCTTAAAAATTTACTATAAATGTACAAATTATTTTAAAAGCTCCTGCGCTTCCTGTATGGAAATGATCTCTCCTTTAAATACTGCTATCACAAAAGCTTCTAAAAGTCCTTTATCAGCAAGCTCCTGACGATACTTATCGGCCTTCGAATAATCGCTGAAATTACCTGCGGTGTATCGGATCATTCCTGAACCTGTGCCTTGTTTTTCAACGCCTTCCATATCTTTGGTTTTTTCTTCCATATCATTAGAGCCTGCTCTACGAAGCGCACCCAACTGAACTTTAAAGCTTACCAAAGATTTATCAACCGAACTAAAGGATTCAATTTTTGTAATATCCTCTTTTTCTTCTGTATCCATGGTGGCTTTTGTTGCGCTCATAGGAATACGCTTACCATCTTTATACGCAGTAATAAATGCATCACCGTAACCGTCAAGCATCAGATCCGCCTTTTTGTTTGCTGCCTCTTCTATAGTTTTAAAACCTTTGGTAGCATAGCGAAATACATCATCGTCGGTTTTAAGTTCCAATATAGTTCCTGCATTTTTAAATACGCCTTTGGAGATCCGGTTTTTGTAGGCGCCTAGTTGCACACGGTAAACGATATCTCCTTTTGCAAATTCATTGGCATCAGCATCAGAGCTTGAATTAGTGGTTGTTGCTGTATTAGATGAAATGCTTGTAGTAGCTGCACTGTTAGTTGTTAAATTATTGATCTCGTCATCTGTTAGCGTCACCATGTCGCCATTTTTAAAGTAACCTACTTTGGCATTCTTATTTCCTTCAGTGATCAATTCATCCCTTCGCTTTACTGCGTTCTGAATTTCTTTATAAGTACCTGCGGTATACAATACGGTTGAATTATCAGGAAGTGTAGTTGATTTTACATCACCTATACTTAATAAGTAAGCCATTTCATTATTTGGCACTGGTCCTGAATATCTGGCTAATTCGACAGTATAAACTTTTTCGTTCTTATTTTGCTCAGGCTGATGTGTTGAAGCTGTATCTTTTTTAGCAGCATAAAAATTCTCTATAACTTCCTGTTTAACAACATTGCCGCTATCCATATATGTATTGTACCAGTTTTGCCAGTACTCATCTGTTAATGCAACTCCTTTGTTATTTACCTCAACACCTGCAGGGGATGTTAATTCATCATCAGCATGGTTTGGTACACCATCATTATCATCATCAAACGGACAACCGTTGGCATCTACCTTAACGCCTTTTGGTGTACCATGACATTTATCATCCCAATCTTTAATACCATCTTCATCATAATCGCCATTATCAATGGCCAGCCAATTCACATTATCAAAATAATCATCAGGCAATGTATCGCCTTTTGATTTTTTCTTGAATACAAGATCGTACTGCAATGCAAAAGATGTATAAACAAAATTATCCTTTTGTTTAGTTCCTGCTCTTGTTCCTAAACTGTTGTTAGATATGCCATCAATGTAATCAGTTGTAGAAAAATAATACTGGAACCCGATCTTAAAATCAAAACGGTCTGTTATTTTCATTAAAGCACCTGCTCCAACAGGAAAAGCCCAAGCACGTTCCTGATATCTACCAAAGCCATCTTTATTCTGTTCCCTGATATCGGTTTCATATATATAATCTCTATTTAAATTAACAGCCAAAGAGGCGGTAGGTGCCGCCTCATCTATATTTTTTATAGATCCATCACTCCAATAATAATACTTATTTCCATACCTGTCATACTGATCGGTTTTTGACAGGAACTCGAATGAGTTGACCCCTACGGAAATCCATGGCCGGATACGGCAACGGTCAGGAATAAAATTTCCAAAATCATACATTAAACTTAATCCGCCCGATCGTATTTCGGACTGGAAATTTTCCTGACGGTTATCGATCCATTCGTTTGCACCAAGCTTCCCAAATAAAATATTAAAATTTAATTGTAAAGATTTATATAAACGTTGTGAAATATTAAGATCATAAGCAATTCTTGCAGTCCATGGTGCCTGGTAATGCTTTGCATACAAGTCGCCATGAAAAGACAGCATGCCAGCACCTAAAGAAATTTTAGGTTTGAAGATATCACCAAGCGAAGGTGGGTCGGACTGAGTTTTTTTAGCAGGTTCAGCTACGGGAGTTGCCGATGGTAAAGCTTTTGCTTTGGCAGAAGTATCCGTTTGAGCTTTAGTAAAAGAACAAATTAAAACAAGGAATATAAAAAGTACTCTTTTAAGCATTAGCTGTGGATTCTCAAAAATAAGAAAAATGATCTTATTTAAACCATTTTTGACTGGTAATCATAAGTGCTTCCTGAACTGTTATTCTTTTAGCCCCGTTATAAGCAACCACAAAAGCACTGTTACAACCTTTTTGTTTTATGTTTTCCCTGTGTGAACGTGCGTCTTTGTATTCGTTAAAATTACCAACCATAAATTTATTGAAGCCCTGAGCCATCTCGCTTTTTATGCTCTCGGTGATATTGAATTTTTTTGACAGGACATCAGATTGAATGGCATTTACAAAAGCACCGATCTGAACATTGTATGAAACATTTCCCTCTTTTCTGGCAACTGTTGCTTTAGGTTCTGTTTTAACAGGCTCAGCAGTTGTTGGTTCGTTTTTTACCGGCTCTGTTGTAGTTGGTTCAGTTTTTACTGGCTCAGTTGTTGAAACAACAGGCTGAGTTGTAGGTTCAGCTGCAACTGTTTGGGTTTGAACAGGCTCTGTTTGCACAACAGTAGTTGCTCCGCCGCCAATAGCATCTACAGGCATTTTGATCTTTTTACTCTGATCATTTTCCAAGTATGAAAATTCACCATTATCTAATTTAGCATCTGCTGATGCTGAAGATGTTTTTTCTAAAATATAAGACACTGTCAGCTCTTCGTCTGTTGGCAATGATACCCAAACAAATTTCAACTTACCGTCAGCCACCGAAAATGAACTTCCGTTCAGTTTATCGCCTTTTGCATTAAATCCTACAGGCAGTACTTCCTGGTATTTAGCAAATCCTTTGATTCCTCCTTTTTTAATTTTCACTTCAACATTAAACTCATTGGCGTTTGCTCCGGCAGTAATATTTCTGGCACAAACAATATTGGAATTAGGTTCAGTAGGATTTTCGAAAGAAGGTGTGGATGAAGTAGATACAGGAACAGTTTCGGTTGCCGGAGGAGTAGATGCAGTTTCGGGTGGAGTAGATGATGTAGCTACAGGTGCGCCGGATCCGTCGCCGATCATGATCTCTACCGGAGTCATTTCAACCACTTCTTTATTATTATTATTTACAAATGAAAACTTGGAGGCAATTGTTTTAGCGCCTGCTGCCGAAGCATCGGCGCTTATTGTAAATTTAACTGTAAACTCAGGATCGCTTGGCATTGCTGTCCAAATGATCTTTGCAATATTAGTTGCAAAAGAAAAATTACCTGTTCTACTATCCTGTTCTTTTACAGTAAACCCTTGAGGAACTTCTAACTGAAGTTTAGCAAAACCACCGATGCTACCCTTATTGATCTTTATCTCTGCTGTAAATTCTGATGCTACATTAGCGCTTTTTGGGAAGTTCCCAGATATTGTCACAGGAGTATCGCCGAAAAAAAAGCTAAATAAAAATACTGATACAGTGTTAAATAAAATAATAAGTGGTTTTATCATATTGCTAGTTTACTGCTCAAAGAAAAAGTCAATGAGCTTATTTATCTTCTCAACATTGAATGAGTTTGCTCCTTCGAAGAACCCATCAATGGTTTGTGTAATTTCTGCGGCTGAAATAGTACCGTCTTTATTGTAATCTGCTTCTATAAACTCTGCTGGTATTTTAGATGTTTTACCGGTTTGAGATTGATTTGCCTTAGCCTTGGCCTCTATCTCTTTCAAATAACTTAAACTAGGTGCGTTGTTAAAGCCTTCGCTTCTTTCTGTTGAAAGACTATCCCATGCTAACTGACGTTTTGCCATTGCCTCTTCATCAATAGTAACACCGCTTCCATCTACTTTAGCACCTTTTTTAGAAGCTAATTCTTTATCCATGTAATCAAACACACCGTCATCATCATTATCTTCCGGACAACCTTTTCCGTCTACTTTAACACCCTTAGGTGTTCCTAAACATCTATCATCCAGATCTTTAATACCATCACCATCTGTATCTGAATTATCAACTGCTTTGAAATCAACATTACTATAAGCATCTTTTGGTTTTTTACCAAAATGAATATTAACCCCTACATTTGCGGAAGCCCAGCTATCGTTACCACCTTTTTTATAGCCATCAATATAATCACTCATGCAAATATTGTAAGTTACTCCTACTCTTAAGCTGGCTCGGAAACCCATTTTGAATTTAGCTCCAAGTCCTACAGGAATGTAAAATGTGTTGCGTGCAAAATTAGAAGCTGTATCTTTTAACTGTGTTTCGTACTTGTAATCCCTTTTGAGAGTTACTGACAAAGGATCGTTAGCAGGATCTTCCACTAAATTACGGATAGAACCATCTGTCCAGTAATTATAAACAGTACCATTCTTATCTCTTAGATCTCCATAGGGATCGAACATCAGGTAGCCAAAACCTGCGTGGATATATGGCGAAACCTCTTTTTCTTTTTCTCCTAATTTATCAAAAAAGGCATATAAATTAAGCCCTCCTCCCATAATTGTAGACTGAAAATTTAAATGAGAGCTTTTATCATTATCTGTACCTGCTAATTTACCATACATTCCATCAATACCAAT
The DNA here is from genome assembly GCA_040386075.1 of Bacteroidota bacterium. Lineage (GTDB taxonomy): Bacteria > Bacteroidota > Bacteroidia > B-17B0 > Aurantibacillaceae > UBA4416. The sequence continues at coordinate 184,917 of JAZKGE010000027.1, read as the reverse complement.
ACCCAACACTTTACCGATACGGTATTCAATCCCAAGGTTATAACCCAGGCGCATGTCACTAAAAAAGTTAGCATTATTTTTTTGTCCAACATCGCCTAAAAATTTTAGGCCGCCAGCCTGTGCTGTAACAGACAATTGAGCCAAGGAAGTATTTAAAACAACTAAGCAAACCGCTAAAAAAGATAGTTTTGTAGAAAGTCTTTTCATAAATTTATCGTTTAATAATCGATTAAATTAGTTGTTTTCTCGACAAAAACAAAACTAAACCAAAAAAAACGGAAGTTTTTTGAGGTAAAATGGTAATTTTAAACAAAAGAATGTTAGTTAACCCCACAAAACAGCTTTTTAGCCGTTGAAAAAACGGTTCCTTTTGATAACCAAACCTTTTCTTAATTTAATGGCCTGTAAAACAGAAGGTACATCGGTATGACTGGTTTTTAAAATAACGGCAATCATTAAAATCTCAAATTGTACCACTAAACCATACCAAAATGAAATGGCAAAACTAAAACCACAGGCATTATTTAAGCAGATATCAATAAAAAACCATAATAAACATAAAGCCCAGCATTTTGATAATATGGTATGATAAGAGATCCGTTCATTAAACTTCAATTTCCCTAATGCAATAATAAACAGTTCTGAAAATACCAAAACGAATAACTCTATTATATGTGATCTTAAAAATTGGGTTTGATTCATACATAAATAAAACAAACAGCTAAACCAAAAAACGGTATCAATTTTTGTATCCAATTGACGCATTTCGACAGTGGAAATTTTTAAGCGCCTGGCAAGCATTCCATCAAATACATCGCTTAAAATGGCATAAACACTTAAGGTTACAATTATAATCGGCGCTATCTTAATAAAAGAAAATACGATGATAAAAATAGCAACTACTAAACGTGAGTAAAGTAAAGCGTGTGGAATTTTATATAAGATTTTTGTTTTCATAATTATTAAAAAAAGAATTTGAAAATTATATTATTTAATAAGAACAGTAGTCTTCTTGCACACGTCAACAGCAAGGGTATCGTTACGGAAGGGGCATTTAATTAAACAGGACGCATAATTTTCTCTTGAAAATATTTTTACAACAACTGTTCGATAATAAAGGCCTCCCAATCTTTTAACTTGTACTCTGCAATGATAAAAATGCGTGCTTGACCAACCTATTCTTTTTTGAATGCGAGTTTTATACTTACCCGATTCCCATTTATCAACCGTTGTTTTTTTCTCTTTAGCCATTATAAAAACAGCTAAATATGAACATGAATTAAATGCAGTAAGTATTCCAAACAAAAAAATAATAATTGCTAATCGTTTGAGAATAAAAATCATATTAGAAATTATTTATTTTTAGCGTTAAACCCTAGCGAAGCTCCTATTCTAAATCCATCTTTACCGGGAATCACATATATATTAACAGGTAAGTTTAATTTTCCTGATTTAAATGTTCTACCAAACGCTAACACAAAACCGGTTTGAACAGCATAATCACCTCTACTGTCTAATCTTTCTTTAATTGTAAATGGGTTTTTTACATTTTCGTTTTCAGGATTACTTGTCCATTCCTGCTCACGGCGCCAGGTATTTGTTTCATCATAATAACCTTTGGATTTTGGAGATAAATTAATGGTTGGCCCCAATGCAAATTCCCAACCATTAATATTACTTCTTAAACCGTGCAGTAAAGAAAATCCCGGAATAAAATAACCCTGATCAACTCCGGTGATCATTGGCACAAATTCAAATAAAGCCTGGATCTTTCCTTCGTTCAGATATTGTTTTTCGAACTGGTAGCCAAACTGAAACATGACAGGGAATGCCTCAAAACCTCCGGATGATTTATCGGCCTGCAAAATATCAGCAACATTACCTGTAAATCCAACAAATCCTAAACGGGGGCCATCTAGTCTTAACCTGTCCTTCTTAGGATTATTCAACGCATTATCAAAACCGCTTCGTTGTGTTAGTTTTATCAATATGTTCTTATCAACTGATTTATTGAACATGGTACGAACGGTTATATTTGTAAATGCCTGAAGTTCTTCGGGCAAATTCAAAAACTCCATGACTGTTGTCTTTTCAATAGACCTGGATTTTACATCTATTAAACGCAGTGTATAAATAATTGACTTTGGGTATAATTCGATACTTCCACTTAACATTTTGTCGGAGTGTATTGTTTCTCCAATTTCTGTTAAACATAATTTACCGTAACAATTATTGATACTCAATTTATTTTTTTCTACCATGTAAGCTACGTCGTAGCGGTCCATTACTTCAAAGGTGTCGAGTTTCTCTAACTCTGTTCTTACAAGGTTTCCCATTTGTTGCGGTTCACTTTTTAAACCGGCAATATCAATGGACAAAATGGTTAAAGTTTGTTTTTGAGTAGTATTATTTTGGGCGTCAAGATCGTTTATTAAAAGAAACGATGCGCTCATAAAGACGATTGATCTGAATATTTTTTTCATAATGCTATAACTTTTAAATGAATGATTTTATCAATTAATGGATCAGGTCAAAGAAACAGGTAACACTATTGTTACTCATTTTCTCTATATAATAAACACGCTTCATATTTCTGATGGTATTTTTTGTTATGATAGTTGAAAAAAGAATTACAGCACAAAAAAAGGCGGTTTGAATTGTTTTTTTAATAGTTATTGTTTTCATGATTTTTGTTTTTAAAGGCTTATATTTTGATTAATACTGTCTGTTATACATATTCACGATATCCTCACGCTTACTTTTTTTCTTATTCCTATACACGATATTCACTACATGACCTGATATCCGAAGTGCCGCTCCTACCAAGAAAGCTGAAACCAAATTTGATTGATTTTCAGAGCCTGCACCCCCATTAGCGCCAAACGCGCTTCCCAAAGCTGCGAAATGAATTCCGGCACCACATACAAACAAAGCAGGCGCAAGAACAGATTCTTTCAATTTATATTCATTCAGTTTCCTAAACTCTTTTTTAAATGCGATCTTATTTTCAGGAGATGACAAACTCAGGACTACTGATTTCATTTCTCTGTCATGAATGGTTCTGTCGTGAAATTTCATTCTGCTTCCACGAAGTCTTATCCGGTCAGGGTTTTCTTTATACTCAACGAACGTAGCAGCCGGCTCCGCAACTTTTATTGAATCAGTTACTCCATTTGAGTATTTTATCAAAAAAATTTCAGTTTTAGAGGATAAATAATTTGGTCCGCTTAGGTTATCCATACGCTGATATTTAATTTCTGAAACACCTACTTCGGTAATTTTAGCAGCAACAATCATTTTATTTTTAAAATAAATAGTATCCTGTGCAGTCATTAAAAATGAAGAAAGGAATAAAACAACAGTCAAAGTTGCTTTTGGATTGATCAATAATAATTTTTGAATATTATTACTTTTTTGTTTTTCTGATTTTTTTGCACGTTCAAGCAAAACAAAAAGATTAGCCAAACAAACTATACCTGTACTAACAAGTAAAGTGATTTTTTCGATTGTATTTAAAGTTTCCATAATTGAATATTTTATAGGTCAAAATTAGATCGAAGGCATGTCTGAATGAAACGGCTTTGTAGACCGTTGGGCAGCTTAATTGCAAAAAATCAGAAAACAAGTACGTTTTTGCTCTGTTAAAAGAGGCTTTTTTGCAAAAAATCATGCTTCAGACACGATAATTTGCATTTTTTGCAAATATTAGCTACATTTATTAGTAATAAATACCACATAATGGCAAGTAAAAAAACAGAGTTTGCAATGCAGGAAGTGTTCATTAAGCACTTAAAACAAGTGGTTCCGGCCAATGTTTCTCTGGTGGATGATATAGCAGACCTACTTAAAATAAGTAATGACAGTGCTTATAGGCGCTTGCGAAATGAGACAGAATTAAGTTTGGACGAAACATATAAGATCTGCAAACATTACCGGATATCGGTTGATTCGGTATTTTCCAATAACAATGATTCAGTTACCTGCAACTACATTAAGTTAACAGACTCAGCGGATAATTTTGAAAGTTATTTAACAGGAATTCTTAATCAATTAACAAGATTACAAAAATCAGAGGATGCAAAGATCATATATGCTGCTGAAGAGATCCCGATCTTTCATTCATTCTATTCAAAAGAACTGGCGGCTTTCAAATTATTTTACTGGCAACGTTCTGTACTAAATGTTCCCGAATATCAAACCAGAAAATTTGAACGGGATTCTATCCCCGAGAAACAATTACAGTTAGCTGATGATATTTATCAAAATTATCTGAAGATCCCAAGTACTGAGATCTGGACAGATGAAACGATACAAACTACTATTAAACAAATAGAATATTATTTTGAGTCGGGTGCATTTAAAGACAAAGAAGACACGATCATTGTATTGCAGGAACTAAAAAAAATGATGCAAGCCATTAATCGTTATGCCGAGCATGAAAACAAAAACGAAAAGAAAAATGCATTGGTCGTTCCATTTGGTTTATATAACAGCGACCTGGTAATAGGCACCAACTGTATCCACATTAATGTTGATCATTCGGTTTATTCTTATATTTCTTTCAACACCATGAATTCATTAACAACAGGCAACCAGCAATTTTGTGAAGAGATAGAACATTGGATGAAGAACCTGATCAAAAAATCGACATTGATAAGTGGTATTGCAGAGAAACAACGTTTTCAGTTTTTCAGTAAAGCGTATAAAGCTATTGACCAGAGTATTGAACGTATTAAAAACTATTAAAATGAATTCACAATATAATATAATTATCGTTGCCGGCGGAACAGGTACAAGAATGCAATCATCCGTACCAAAGCAGTTCATTGAAATAAAAGGCAAACCTGTTTTAATTCATACCATTGAAAGATTTTTTGAATTTGATGAATTCATGAATGTCATCGTATGCGTACATAAAGATTATTTAACGGATGCCAATTTTATGCTGGCAGAACATTTTCCGGAAAAGAATATACAAACCGTTGTTGGAGGCGAAACACGTTTCCATTCGGTAAAGAATGGATTGAATTGCATCACAAACAAAAACGATATTGTTGGCATACATGACGCAGCTAGGCCATTTGTAAGCGTTGAAACCATTAAACGTTGTTTTGAAACAGCAGCCAAAAAAGGAAATGCCATACCAGTAGTGCCTGTTAACGAAAGCATGCGCATGGTAACCAATAGTATAAATAAGGCAGTGAGCCGGGATGATTATAAAATCGTACAAACACCTCAATGTTTTTTGGTATCAAAAATAAAAGAAGCCTTTGAACAGGACTATACACCATTTTTTACTGATGATGCAACCGTGTTAGAAAGCATGGATGAAAGCATTAATCTGGTAGGAGGAAATCCAGAGAATATAAAAATCACAAACCCTTATGACTTGAAATTTGCAGAATTGTATTTATGATTACTGTTTTAGTGAACAGACTTATTACGAACTTAATGATCCATTTTCCAAAATGTGCTAAAAACGTCTTTAATGGTAGTTTAAATTTATTTATGAGTTGGTAATATTGTGTGCCCTTATATTCTAGACTTTAATGGCACATCATTTACAAAGCGTAATGATTAAATTTTAAAAAAAACCAAATAAGACTAAAAATGAAAAAACTAATTCTGTTACTTTGCATGGCAACAAGTATCAACACTTTTGCCGGAAATCCAAACGAAGCAAGGCTCGCAACTTCAAAAATCATAACTGAAACATTTATTTTAACGCCCCAACCAGTAGATCCGGCAAATAAACCCTTAGAGTGTTGTAAATACACAACTCTAGGTCACAGTTGGCTGGACGGATGTTATACAATTTTATATGAATGCTGGGGCCAATGCGGAAATCATGGCTGGTGTATAACAGCATGTAAAGGAGGTGTAATTATTCAAGGAGCAAAGGTTGTCGCAGGTAATAACGGACCCGTTAAAGTTAGCCTACCTTTGACCACAGGACTAATTAATAACGAAACCTTTGACCCAAATAGAGACCCGGTTTTACAAATGACACAAATAAATCGAATAAAAAATGCGGTCATTACAATTCCTGACGATTTCACTGTTGAATCTGAAGACTACACTTTAATTATTAAGAAAGGTGATTATCAAATTTTGAACTCTGAATTATTAGTAATTGCTGAATAAAATATCACTTCTTAATTTTACCCAAAATAGAATTTGATTCTATTTTGGGTATTAATACAACTATGAAAAAACTATTGCTTGGAATATTTATACTATCAGTAATATTAAATATCTGCCTAATACGGAAGTATTTATCTGACGTAAAAAATTTACCACAAAACTTATATGATTTGAAACCAGTAGATAAAACAACAGGTATTGAAAACTTTAAAGATAGACTATCAGAGGTAAATTCAGTGGCTTATGAAACAAAAAAGCATTTCTTTATCCAAACTTGGGACACCCTTACTTTAAATTTTGAATCTCAATATATCTATATGAAAACGCTGGATAGCATTGCCTACTATTATAAAAATACTGATATTGGTTTTGTCTTTGTTTCACAAATGGATAACCCAGCAATTGAGAAATTTCAAAAAAATCATAATTTCTACTTTAAAAATTTCATATGCGTTCCTGATTTGAATGACTTTATTTCATCGATTTTTATCCAAAAAAAGATGAAGTTTAAAGAACGTACTGCGCAGTTCATTATTAACAAAAATGGTGATATTGAGTATTACAAAAACACACTATTTACTGATGTAATAAAAGACACTTTGTTGTTTAGCAACTTAAATAAATTTAAATAATGAAATTTGTATTACGGGTTTTATTACCAATATCATTAATTGTAAACGCCTACTACTTGTCACGCTATTATCAACAGTATAAAGTGGCACAAGAAAACAAATCCATTTTTCCTAGCAAAGAAAACGCTAAGAATGATGGCATGACCTATTTAAGAAAAATATTTAAAACCGAATACCCTGAATTGATATCTAAGGAATACTACTTTATAAATATATGGAATTTAGTTTGTGGGCCATGCCTCAAAGAAATGCCGGTTTTAGACTCTTTAGTAGTTAAAATAGACCAGAAAAAAATAGGATGTATATTCCTAACGGAAAACGGAGATAAAGTGGTAAGAGATTTTCTAAAACGAAAAAACCGCAACATACATAACTTTACATTTATAAATGATGCAAACTATTACATTTTATCTATTTTGAAACAAAAAGAATCTCAAATTACAACCTATCCCATACAATTAATAATTGATAAAAATGGTGATATTAAATATTTTGAAAGTGGAGCAATACAAAATGCTAACGATACTACATTGATCAATTTAATAAACAGATTACCCTAATTGAAAAACAACATCTGATAAAATTTCAATAATCAGTAAAACTGTTTAAATTTATCTTTTTAATTCAGAAAGATAATGACAACCGAAGATATAGCAGATGCTTTAGAAATTACCGGCAAGTTAATGGAGCTTCATAATGAAAATCCATTTAAAATAAAATCGATCAACAGTGCCGCTTATAAATTAAGTAAAACAAGACTTGACCTTACAAATCCTACCGTTGAAGAATTAACTAAAATAGATGGTATAGGCAAAAGCCTTGCCGAAAAGATCATTGAGTTTAACACAACGGGCACAACCAAAGAATTGCGCGACCTGATGGCCAACACACCCGCCGGAGTAGTAGACATGTTAGGGATAAAAGGGTTAGGCCCGAAAAAAGTAAGGCAATTATGGGTTGAACTTGAACTGGAAAGTGTTACTGAACTTTTATATGCTTGCAACGAAAATCGTTTAGTTGAATTAAAAGGTTTTGGTGAAAAAACACAAAATACTATTATCCAGAATATCCAATTCAAAATTAAAAATACAGGTTGGTTCCATTATGCTTATGCCGAAAAAATTGGCCAGCCTGTCATTGATGCCATTAAAGAACAAACTGACCTGGTAAGTTTTACAGGCGCTATGTATCGAAAATCCGAAACGATCGAAGAAATAGACATTCTGGTTGGAGATGAAAACATTGATCTGGATGAATTTGTTTCTGAAACTATTCCTTTAAACTTTATTCAGGTAAATCCCAATTTGTTTTACAGAAAATTAGTAGAAACCTCTTCGGTTAAAGAACATCTGGATGGCATTAATTTTACAGCCCTTCAAACCAAAAAATATGAGAGCGAAGCATCTGTTTACTCTAACTTAAATATTCAGTATTGTGAACCTGAATTACGTGAAGGTTTATTTGAACTGGAAAAAGCAAAGAACAATCAATTACCTAAATTAATAGAATATACCGATCTGAAAGGTATTTTACATAACCACTCCACCTATAGTGATGGCATGAATACCCTGGAAGAAATGGCAGTGTATTGTAAACAATTAGGTTATCAGTATTTAGGAATATGCGACCACTCTCAAACAGCCGTGTATGCAGATGGCTTAAAAGTAGAAACTGTTCTATTGCAACAGCAGGAAATTGAAAAGTTGAATAAACAATTGTTTCCTTTTAAGATCTTTAAAGGAATTGAAAGCGACATATTAGGAAACGGTAGCCTGGATTATGATGAAGACATTTTAAAAACATTTGATTTCATTGTAGCTTCTGTTCATGCCAACTTAAAAATGGATGAAGAAAAAGCCAATGCCCGTTTAATTAAAGCCATTGAAAACCCATACACCACCATTTTAGGGCATCCAACAGGTCGCTTATTATTAGGTCGTCCCGGCTACCCTATTGATCACAAAAAAATAATAGATGCCTGTGCAGCTAATAAAGTAGTGATTGAATTAAACGCACATCCTTACCGTTTGGATATCGACTGGCGATGGATTCCTTATTGTTTAGAAAAAGGTGTGATGATATCTATTAACCCGGATGCGCATCAACTGAAAGGATACCATGATATGCGTTATGGTACCTACGTTGCTCGCAAGGGGCTTTTAACAAAAGATAACTGTTTAAATGCAATGGATTTAAATACATTTGAAAGTTATCTATCAGCAAAAAAATAATCATTCAGTGGTTAAACTTACGGTGATCTTACTGTTTGTTTACAATTTTTCTTTTTCTCAATCAGACAGTTGTGCCTTTTTTGGTGATAAACTGATCTATCCTTACTATCATCCTTCGCCTCCAACTAATGGAAAGGATTTCTATACCATTAAAAAAGAATTCAGAAACTCCATAAATGCACAAACTAACTTCAATGGCATCATAACAGTTAATTTTTATATTAATTACAAAGGAGAAACCAATTATTACCGCACACAGGTATGCGACTTGAATTATAAACCATTAAGCATCACCAACGATATCGAACCATTATGCTCACAGATATTACTAGCTATTAAACAACTATCGCTATGGCAACCTTCCTATGACGATAAAAAGAACCTGATAAACATTCGAAAATTTTATTCCTTCAGATTTAACAACGGTAAACTCATTGAAATACTTCCTAAATAGATATTTGGTTATATGCCTGGTGTTTGGTTTGAACTTATATGGACAATCCGATTCATTATCATTGTATAAACTGGCACATTGTACAAATCTGTGCGATCCGCAAAGGCTGCTAAAAATACTGGAGGATAAAAACTATACTAAAAAAGAAATTCTTGAAATAGGCACTTCCATTTCATATTTTGGAAATGAAAAATGTGCTAACGACATGATGACCCTGTGTATTGCTAAAAATGATAGCATCACAGCCGGCGATTGGCATGCCTATTCTGTACAAAATACCAAACACGGTAATTATGCAGAATCTATCCAGGCTCTTGAAAAGAGCTTAGCAATCAATGCTAAAGAAATGGAAGGCTATTATGGCTGGGTATTATTATATTATTACAGGGATTATATAAAAGCATTGAAACATTTGAATCATTACGATGATCTGTCACCACAAGATGTAGAAGCACCCGTGGGCGAGAATATTCATTTTTTAAAAGGATTGTGCTATTATCAAATGGAACAATATCAAAATGCTATCAGTGAATTTATTATAAATGAAAAATTTGAGGTGAGTCATTTTGGACAAAAAAACTGTAACACTTATATTTATTTCTATATAGCCCGTTGCTATGAAAAAAGTAACGACTTTAAACAAGCCGAAGTATATTATAAGAAAGCGATCAAACAAACCCAATTTCCTGTAGAAGCAAATTATTATTTAGGCCTGCTTTATATCAAAAACAATAAAGCTGATAAGGGTAAAAAATTACTTCAAAATGCACTCAGCTTTGTAAAACGAGGATACAAACAACAGGATATTTACATTGAACTGTTTGATGAGGTATACCAAACGCAGGTAGAAGAAGCATTAAAATAAGTTTAACTAAAAACTGAACTTATCTCGACTCTATTTGTTATACCATTAATCTTTATTATCTTTAATAGAACAATATTAAAACTATGGCTAACTATTTAATTTGCGATAATTGTCAGCATAAAAACACAGTTAACTCTGAGCGCATTGTATTTTGCAAAAGCTGCGACAAAAAATTAGCTAATAATTATTTAGACTGGAAAAAATCAAAATTCGATTCATCTTTCGAATCCTACATTGCTAAAGAAACTACAAAAAATGGCGAAGCAATTGTTGACGCAAATACTATTTATAAAGAAAAAGAAAGTGTTTTTAAGAGAACAAGCTCTTTTATAAGTTCAAACACTATTCCTGAATTCAAAATATTTTTAGGCACAACGGTTATCTTATTTGCCTTGTTTTTTGTGCTTACCAGTACTTTTTTTAATAGCGATAATTCCTCAAAAGCGGAGAACAGTTCGTACCTGACAGAAGTAAGGTGGGGTAGTTATCCCATAACCCAAACACTTTCATTATCTCTTCCATTTGAATTAAAAGAATCTGCATCTGTAATTCCTTGTTATATGCAAAACTATATTTCCAATAATAGAAGTCAAAGGTCAGAATCCTCTAATTCATTTTCTGTAACAATTGAGAAAATGAATTTTGATCCATTTTATACAATTCAAAATTCTGATTTCGTTTCAATTAATGATGCCTGGATGGAAAGCCCGGGAGTTGATATTTTAAAACAAGAGGGATTGCACACCATCATCAAAGGCTATAAAACTTATGTGGAACATGGTAGTTATTTAAAGGATGGAAATGAATATCTATATGAGAATTATACTTTAAGAAAAGGTGATGAAGGCATAAAGATCATTTTAAGTTATTTAAAGAACGACCAGTTATTATGTCAATATGCTGATATTGTAACTCAAAGTTTATTAAAGAATAAAGCCATTATCTAGTTCTATGCCTTTCCTTAATTCCATAGCATCGTGGTTCATGAAAAAACGGATGCACCAGGTAGAGTTATTCATGAAATATCCGCACGATGTTCAGGAAGAATGGTTGCGCCAATTAGTAAATTCGGGTAAAGACACTGAGTTTGGAAAAAAACATGATTTTAAGTCTATTACCAACTACGAACAGTTTAAACAACATGTGCCCATACAGGATTACGAAAGTCTGAAACCATATATTGAGCGCACGCGACGTGGAGAACAAAACCTGTTATGGAATAGTGAGATCAAATGGTTTGCAAAAAGCAGCGGTACTACTGATAAAAGTAAATTCATTCCGGTAAGTAAAGAGTTTTTAGATGGCTGCCATTATAATGGCGGACGAGATATGATCACTTTTCACTGCATAAATAATGCTGATACAAAATTATTTACAGGAAAAAATCTGGCATTGGGCGGCAGCTTTAAAACAGATCATTTTGGTGAGTATGACTCATTTCATGGTGATGTAAGCGCGATCATTATTCAAAACCTGCCAATGTGGGCCGAATATTTCAGAGCTCCCGATGTAAACATTGCCCTAATGGATAACTGGGAAGATAAGCTGGAGAAAATGGCAAACTCCATGGCAGATGAGAACGTGACCAGTTTAGCAGGAGTACCAAGCTGGATGCTTGTGTTGATCAAACGGATTTTAGAACTTAAAAAAGTAGATACATTAAAAGAAGTTTGGCCAAATCTGGAAGTATATTTTCACGGTGGTGTTAGCTTTACTCCCTACAGAGAATTATTTGACCGGTTATTTAACAATAATGATGTTGCATATTTGCAATTATACAATGCATCTGAAGGATTTTTTGGTATACAGGATGAGCGCGTAAGCAACGAAATGTTATTGATGCTGGATTATGGCATCTATTATGAATTCATTCCTGTATCTGAATTGCAAAAAGAAAACCCGCGGGTTTACAATTTAGACGAGGTGCAAAAAGACAAAGATTATTCTTTGATGATCAGTACTAATGCTGGTCTCTGGCGATACCAGGTTGGTGATACAATTCGTTTCACTAATTTAAGTCCTTACCGTTTTATCATAACCGGAAGGACCAAACAACACATCAATGTGTTTGGCGAGGAATTGATGATACACAACGCAGAGTTTGCCCTGAAAACTGCCTGTGAAAAAACACGCGCGCATATAGTAGACTTTACCGCTGCTCCTGTTTTTATGAACGAAGCAACGGGCGCTCATGAATGGCTCATCGAATTTGAACAGGAACCAAATAACCTGGATTATTTTAAAAGTGTGTTGGATGATACGTTGAAACAGATCAATAGCGATTATGAAGCTAAACGCTTTAATAATTACGTGTTGCAATTTCCTGTGATCAGGGCTTTACCAAAAGGAACATTCTACAACTGGCTAAAAGCAAATAACCGGCTGGGTGGGCAATTTAAAGTTCCCCGCTTAAGCAACGATCGAAAAATTTTAGAAGATGTACTGAAGAGTGTTAACCTCTAATAAAAAACATTAGCTCCTGTATACGCGTTTAAAAACAACTTAGCTTTTCTTATTTTTTGATCAGGCCTGTATAAAAATTGTTTACCTGCCGTGTCGATCATAGGGATGTATAAATTTTGTGCTTTGTTCCACTTTTTTGGAACAAAAGGCATATCATGTATGATCTTATTCTGCACCACATTTCTTATCTGCTCTGCGTCAACGCCTGCATTAGCCTGCAAGTACTGTCCGTAAGGATCGGCATATTTGACCTGAGCACTTAACAGCCCATGAGATAAATTACTGTATAACCCATTCTCGGTATTCATGTATCCCTTGCGTGGAAACAGGGTATCATTCTTTACACCTGAACCCATTTGCCCCGTCCACATAGTGCAGTTAAGTGCATACTGAAAGCCGTGATCCTGGTATTGCAGTAAAAATGAACCTGTTCTGAATCTGTCCAACATGGGTTTAGCCAGCAGATCGTTTTCTATAATAAAAGAAACCCGGTAAAATTGCAGGGCAACGATACCTGTAACCTGTGATGTTTTAATTCTGTTACGCCAGATATTATAACTGTAAGCAACGGAATTTCTGTAACGGGTTTGATTTCCAACAGAACTAATGAATCGATTCTTTTCTTTGACCTTATCACCATAACCTATACACAAGCCAAGCGCTCCGCTAAACTCTGTATGCTCTCCTCTTGGACCAAGGTTTCTAAAATTATCGTAAACTCTTACAGACGCATTGATCTGGGCAAAATCATAAACACCATATCCTTGCAATACAATACCAAAACGTTGTATATGCGTTCCAAATGCTCCAACAAATCCTACATTAAACCCATAGTGTTTTCCTAAATGCAGTTGAGCAAGAGTTGTAGAATAAAATCCTATTAAAATAATAATGAATTTTATCCTTTTCATGTTTTAAGCAATGTGTTTTAAAACCTCATTCTTCAATGCCTCAATATCAACCGTTACACCGCTGGTTATCACATCAGCTTGTTCATAAAACACTTCTCTTACCTTCAACAGGTTTTCAATATACAACAGCATTTCTGTATCGGCTTTATCTTTGATCAAAGGCCTATCTTGCTTTGCATTGAACAAACGATTATATAAAGCTTCGGCATCCATTTTCAGATAAATTAGTTTGCCGTTGGTTTTCATACGCTTTAAATTATCATTAAAGCAGGGCGTTCCGCCACCTGTTGCTATCAAGGCTTTTAAATTATCCTTAATGCATTCTTCCAAAGCATTGGTCTCGATCTTTCTGAATTCTTCCTCTCCTACCTCTTTGAACAGATCTGTAATTGTTTTATCATATTGATTTGCGATGTAATCATCCAGATCAATAAAATAATAACCCATTTCTTTTGCCAGTTTCTTTCCCTGTGTTGTTTTACCACAACCCATAAAACCGCATATAAATATTAATTTTTTTTCTTCCATTCTATTTTATATTCATCAATCTGATCACTTTCTCAATGTCTTCTGGTGTGTCAATACAGTGACTATCAAAATCCGTTACAACACACTTTACTTTATACCCGTTCTCCAGCCAGCGCAATTGCTCTAAGGACTCTGCAATTTCCAAAGCCGAGGGCTTTAATTTCGTTATCTTTTCTAACACATCGGTTCTGTATGCATACATACCTACATGCCTGTAGTACTGATGATGCTTGTGCCATTCTACCTGTGATTTTCCTTTAATGAAAGGAATGACCATGCGACTAAAATACAAAGCTTCCATCTCTGTATTTAACGTGATCTTTACTTCACCCATATCAAACAATACTTCATGTGAATCTACCGGGATCATTAATGTTGCCAGTTCAGTTGTACCAGTACATACTTCGCATAAAAGATCAATTTGCGTTGGGTCGATAAAAGGCTCATCGCCTTGTATATTCACGACATATTCAAAATCGTCATGCACATTTTGAAAAGCTTCAAAACATCTGTCTGTACCACTGGGATGATCTTCTTTAGTATAAACCACCTTCCCTCCAAAGGATTCAACATGTTTGTAGATGCGTTCGTCGTCCGTTGCAACTACAACTTCGTTCAGGTGAGCTGATTTAATGGCCTGTTCGTACACACGTTGTATCATGCTTTTGCCTAATATATCTATTAACGGTTTCCCGGGGAAACGACTGGATGCGTATCTGGCGGGTATAATTCCTAAAATGGGGTTCATAGAATTGTCTTTTAAAATTTCCTCTAATTTACAAAAAACTACAAACAATGCTTGCAATATGTCGGGCATAGCTTATCTTCGTAAACCAATGTATAAACACCTGCTTCTCATATTTGTTCTGATCTCTTTTAATGCTTTTTCACAGCATAAATCGAAAAAGCAGACAAAAATTCATTTAGGAGAGCATCCAAAAGAAGTGTCACATGAGCATTTTAAAGATTTTAAGCTTATTATGGATATGTTGGACTCTGCAAAGAAAGTAACCTATTTACGATACAACATGAGATCCATGGAACGTATCGAAACAGGTTATTCTGTTGCTAATACAAAAGTTAAACTCCAAATGCATCCCCGCAAGTCCTATCTTATAAACACAGATAATAAACTGGAAGTTTTATATAATTCAGAGCAAAGCACCAAAGCTGTTGTAAAACCGCATGTATTCCCCTATTTTACTATGAACCTTGAGCCACGGGGAAATCTAATGCGTAAGAACCAGCACTTTACCATTATGGATATTGGTTTTGATTTTACAGCAAAAACTATAGCCATAGCCTTAAGCAAGGAAAAAGACCAAATCGCCAAACATTTGACTTACGCTGGAAAAGTAGAGAAAAATAAAATGAATTGCCATTTATTGATCTATGAAAATACAGAGTTCGGTTATCATGATTATAAGGTTCTTTATAAAGAAACGGTTTCCAGCATTGCCGGGAAATTAACTGTAAATGATTACATGATCCGTTGTAAGAACAAACTGTACGACGATTATGATTATTTAAAAGAAGGATTAGTAATTAAGATCCCTACCTTTTATTGCAAAAAAGCAGTATTCTATGTAGATGAAAAAACCATGCTTCCTATCAGTGTAAGCATTTATGATGAAGTGGGTTTATTTGAAAGTTATGACTTCTTTAATTTAGAGGTCAACAAACCAATTCCTGCAACAGAATTTCAAAAGAATTTTAAAGGTTACGGGTTTTAATTGAATACACTACCTGTCACCCTGAACTTGTTTCAGGGTCTCCTGGATTAGCATATGATTGTTAGGGATGCTGAATCAAGTTCAACATGACAAAATAAAAATCCGTTTAATCCGTCCAATCCGAGTTCCAATACCTAATAACTCATTCCTAAATTAAAAAATACAAAACTCCACATATCAGCAAACTCTGCAATTTGCTTATCCGTTGGTTTACCTGCGCCATGTCCCGCATTTACATCTATTCTTATTAGTGTTGGGTTTGTTCCGACATTATTTTTTTGAAGGGTTGCCGCAAACTTAAACGAATGTGCCGGCACTACCCTGTCATCATGATCTCCTGTTAACACCAGCGTAGCAGGGTAATTAACTTTTTTTACATTATGTAACGGAGAATACTTGTACAAGCACTCAAATTCTGTTTTACTCTCGCTGTTTCCGTAATCCACGCTCCAGGCTCTTCCAATGGTAAATAAATGAAACCTCAACATATCCAACACCCCAACCGTTGGTAATGCTACTTTTGCAATATCAGGTCGTTGGGTCATCACTGCTCCAATTAATAAACCGCCATTACTACGACCATGTATGGCCAACTTTTCGTGAGATGTATACTTATTTTCTACCAGGTAATCGCAAGCAGCAATAAAATCATCAAACACATTTTGCTTTTTACATTTGGTTCCATTCACATGCCACTCTTCACCATACTCGCCACCACCACGTAAGTTAGGCACGCAATAAATTCCACCTGCCTCTAAAAAAACCGTTCTGTCAATTCTAAATTCGGGAGTATAAGAAATATTAAAACCCCCATATCCAAAAACAAAACAAGGATTGTTACCATTCAATACAATTCCTTTTTTGTGAGTAAGGAACATCGAAACCTGTGTACCATCCTTACTTTTATAAAAAACCTGTTTGGTTTCGTATTCGCTGGAATTAAAAGCCATATTGGATTTAAAAATTCGTCTGCTCATTCCTGCTTTTGGATCATAAAAATAAAACTCTTCGGGACTGGTATACGAAACAGTAGAATACAAAGCCATATCTTCTTCGCGTGAAGAGTTAACGGCATTCACCTTGCAAATTCCCGGTAACTTAATTTCTTTCTCTACTTTCCCGGTGATAGCATGTAAATATAATTTAGAGGATACATTTTTCAGGTAATTTGAAATGATCTTGTTTCCGCAAAAAGATACTCCTTCCAACAGATCTTCTTTTTGCGGCAACACATCCTCCCAGTTATCCTGAGAAGGATTGTTTAAACTCACTTTTACTAATTTGTAACGAGGCGCTTTATAATTTGTGTATACATAAAATTGATTACCAATATTTTCTTTTACGCCATACTCGTTATCAAAATTTGTGACAATAGGAATGAATGTATTTTGTGGATTCGACAGATCCTTGATCATTATACTATGCCCGCTGGTACTTTCGCTTCCGTAGATCACTAAATAGTTTTCATCATGCGTTACCTGTGCCGAAAAATTGCGATCAGCGTGCTCTTTATCTTCGTACACCAATACATCTTCGCTTTGTGCTTTTCCAATAGTATGATAATATACTTTATGGAATTCATTTTTTTGAGTAAAGGCTTTATCTCCTCCGGGTGCATCATAGCTGCTATAATAAAAACCATTTCCTTTCCAGGAAATATCCGAAAATTTTACCCATTGGATCACATCTTTCAGATCTTCTTTGGTTACAATATTCTTCACATGAATTTCTGACCAATCGCTACCGGCTTTCGAAATACCATAAGCAAGGTAAGTTCCATCTTTGCTGATAGACATTCCGCTTAAAGAAATGGTGCCATCTTTTGATAATAAATTTGGATCAAGTACAACCGTAGGATTATCCAGTAAATTTGCCTGCGAGTAAAGCACAGCCTGATTTTGCAAGCCATTATTGCGGAAAGAAAAGAACAACTTACCCTTTTTAAAGACCGAGGTCATTTTTTCATAATTCCATAATTCCGTTAGTCTTTGCTTTACTTTTTCTCTGTATGGAATTTGTGACAGATATTGGTAAGTTGTTTTATTTTCACTCTCAACCCATGCTTTGGTTTCTGCCGAATTATCATCTTCCAGCCAGCGGTACGGGTCGTCTACCTTAACCCCATGGTAATCATCAGTTTGCTTCACGGTTTTCGTCTCAGGATAACCCACCTGACCAAAGGTATTTAAACAGGAAGCTGTGAATAGAAGGGCTGATAAAACTGCTTTTGATGCGCTCATAGGTTGTATTTTTAACATATAAATGAAATCGGGTCTAAACAAATATACCAAAGAAGTAGAAGATACACTAAACCGTTTATCATTAAAAAATGATAAGGCTAAAGCCGACAAACTCAAAAAATATATTGGCACCAATTTAAATGTGCTGGGGATGGTGAGCAAAGCACAAGGAGATGCGCACAAAAATGGTTTTAGTTTCTATTCCGATAATAAAGAGAAAACCTATCTCATCTTTCACGATATCTATAAACAAAGCAATATATTTGAGGCAAAGAATTTGGCTTTTGCCTTTTTAGATAAACACCATAAACACATTCCTTTAAAAACGCAGTTAAAAACTTTGTCGCAATGGGTTAAGCAGGTTGACAATTGGGCACACTCAGATAGTTTATCAAAATACATAACGCGTTTAGTAGAAGATAAAAACACGCAGGATGAGATGCTTGGTATCATCAAAAAATGGAACTCGTCGAAAAACCTATGGGAACGCCGGCAATCCTTAGTAGCTTTGTATTACTACGCACGTACAAAAAAAGAACATGTCAGTTTTGAATTAACACAAGAGCTTGTTTCGCCCTTATTAACCGATAAAGAATATTTTGTGCAAAAGGCTGTTGGCTGGACTCTCAGAGAAAGTTACAATGTGTATCCCAACCAAACATACCTGTTCATTGAAGAGCATATAAAAAACATAAGTCCGGTTGCTTTTACAACCTGCCTGGAGAAAATGACCGAAAAACAAAAACTAACATTAAAGCAAAAGCGGAAAAAATAGATTAAAGATTAAAAACTCAGTGAACTCTTTTACTCTTTAATCTCTGTGTTGAAAAAACAAAAAATGAAATTTAAACTAACATACATATCTCTTATCATCACCCTGATAACTCAGGCTCAAACTAAAATGAGTCCGGACGATTACATCAATGCTTTTAAAGATGATGCCATCAAGGAAATGTATTTACATAAAGTACCTGCGTGTATCACTTTGGCTCAGGGTATGCTTGAGAGCGGAAATGGTAACAGTGCCTTATGCAGAAATGCCAATAATCATTTCGGCATAAAATGTCATAAAGAATGGGGTGGCGAGACCTATATTATGGATGATGATTCGGCCGGTGAATGTTTCCGGAAATATGATAATGTATTGGATTCGTATAGCGATCACAGTTTGTTCTTATTTTCACGTTCACGCTATGCGCCCTTGTTTGAATTAGCCATAGACGATTATAAAGGTTGGTGTTACGGTTTAAAAAAAGCGGGTTACGCAACCGATCCACGTTACCCTGACCGGTTGATAGAATTGATAGAGCGTTATAAACTGCAGGAACTGAATGCTATTGAGAACTCTCCTAAACAGGTTTTAACATCTCAAAATCCTATCAAGTCTGACCTGGCTTTACGCGAAGTATATCGTTTCAATCATATCCGTTTCGTGATTGCCAAAGAAAATGATTCTTTTTATAAAATTGCTAATGATTTTAATATTGAACTGGAAGATATTTTAGAATACAATGACCTTAAGAAAACTGATAAATTACAGTACGGCCAAAAAATTTATATTGAGAAAAAACGTCGCCGGGCACTCGAACCCTATCATGTAGTTCAGAAAAATGAGACATTAAAATCCATTTCTCAGCTTCACGGTATTCGTTTAAGTTCTCTGTGCAAAAAGAACATGCTTAAACCCGAAGATAAATTAAAGATCGGGGAAGTGCTTTATTTAAGACAAAAAAAGAACTTGCCTTTGGAAACAGGTACGCCTACGAAAAAAGAAGATTTGACTGTTAAGAAAATTCGTTAAAATTTTCAACGAATTTCTTGCCGTTTCACAAATACACTACTTATAGCAGAGAGAACGCTAGTAACAGCAGCAAGAACACTACTCACAGTTACGAGAATACTACTCACTGTAGGAAGAATACCACTCACAGCTACAAGAATACTACTCACAGCTACAAGAATACTACTGACAGTAGGAAGAATACTACTCGAAGCTACAAGAATACTACTCACAGTTACGAGTACACTACTCACAGTAGAAAGAATACTACTCACAGCTACAACAATACTACTGGCAGTTACGAGAAAACAGTTTGGAGTTACAAGAAAAGCTTTTATAGTATGACAGAAAGCGGGGATTGTTAAAATATGTAAAGCGGGCAATAAAAAAATCCCTGTGGCTACGCCACAGGGATCTTAATTTATAATGATGTATTTAAAGATTATTCTTTAATGACACGTCTTGATACTTGTTTACCTTCTGAAACAATTCTAGCGGTATAAATACCCTTTGCTAAAGCATCGATCCTGATAGTAGTTTGAACATTAACCACTTTCTCAGTAATAATTAATTTACCGATCGCATCATATAATTCGATACTGGTATTATTAATTAAAGCGGCATCCATTAAAATATGGATAGCATCTTTTGCAGGGTTTGGATATACAGAGATGTTGGTATTTGTTAACTCTGTAATTCCTGTACATAAACTTACGTTCACTGTTTTGCTATCAACAGCTGAACAGTTGTTAGCGTCGGTGTAGTTATACATTACTGTAAATGTTCCCGCGCCTGAAACTGAAGGATCGAATGTAGATCCAATCACGCCTGTTCCTGAGAAAACACCACCACCCGGAGTACCAACCAGGTTAACCGGAGCGTGATTAACACATAAAGGGCCAGCAACAGAGTTCATAGATACCACCGGTAGTGTGTTAACTGTTACCGTAGCTGTTTGTACAGCTGACACAGCACAACCTGTTAAGTTACCCGATACCGTATACACTGATGTGCTTGCTGGACTTACTGAAATACTGGTTGCATTAGACGATGTATTCCATGTATAAGTTGTAACACCACTTGCACTTAACGTAACAGTAGCGCCCGCACAAATTGTAGAAGAGTTTACTGAAATAGACGGTGCAGAACCAACTGAGATCATTGCTGTACTTGTTTTAACACAACCTGCCGCAGATGTTCCTGTTACAGTGTAAACTGTATTAGAAGAAGGGCTTGCCGTTAAATTAGCTCCTGTTGCGCCGGTATTCCAACTGTATGTTGAAGCACCGCTTGCAGTAACTGTTCCTGTAGCACCTGCACAAATAGTAGCAGATGTTGATGCAACGTTTGGCAATGCATTTACTGTAACCGATAAAGTTTTAGTGTTAGCACAACCATTTGTTGTTCCTATTACTGTATAATTTGTGGTTATAGTTGGAGTTACAGAAATGGAAGCTGTTGTAGCTCCTGTATTCCAGCTATATGTAGTTGCACCGCTTGCATTTAAATTTGCAGTAGCACCATTACAAATAGTTCCATTGGTAGCAGCAACCGTTGGTGTGGTTTTAACAGTTACACTTAAGGTTCTTGTATTGGAACAACCAGTGCTGGTTCCTGTTACCGTATAGTTTGTAGTTGTTATAGGAGATACAGAAATAGATGCTGTAGTTGCACCTGTATTCCAACTGTATGTTGTAGCACCAGATGCAGTAAGAGCTGCTGCCGAGCCACTACAAATAGTAGCATTGGCAACGGCCACGGTTGGAGTTGGATTAACTGTTACACTCACTGTTTTTGTATTTGCACAGCCAGTAGTAGTTCCTGTTACTGTATAATTTGTAGTTGTAGTTGGTGTAACAGAAATAGATGCCGTCGTTACACCTGTATTCCAGCTATAAGTAGTTGCACCTGTTGCATTGAGAGTTGTTGACGATCCTCTGCAAATAATTGCATTAGTAACAGATACTGTTGGCGCAGCATTTACATTTACTGTAGTTGTTTTGGTATTAACACAGCCTGCTGCATTTGTACCTGTTACAGTATAAGTAGTAGTAATAGTTGGTGTTACAGAAATTGAAGCAGTTGTTGCTCCTGTATTCCAGCTATAAGTAGTTGCACCTGATGCGCTAATACCTGCTGCAGTACCCGAACAAACCGTTGCGCTTGTTGCTGCCACCGTAGGATTTGCGCTTACTGTAATAGTTGAAGAAACAGCTGTACTGGTACCAGATGAGTTAGCAGCTGTATGCGTTATTGTATATGTTCCCGCAGCTGTATAGGTTACCGAAGGATTTTGTAACGTAGATGTTGGTGTGGTTGAACCAGGGAAAGACCAGGTCCAGCTTGTTGGTGAATTAGTCGATCCGTCTGTAAATATAATAGAACTTCCCACGCATCTTGTCGCAGCTGTTGAGAAACTAGCTACTGGAGGAGCTGATGCAGCAGTATATTTTACATTGATATTATCTAAGAATAAATTATTTCCATATGCACTGCGCGATTCGAATTTTAAATATACGCTTGGCTGACCGGCATAAGCTCCTAAATTAACACTGTCTCTGGCCCACTGATTATTTGCCGTTGGCGTGAAAGCTGATGTTAATACAGTTGCAACTGTAGCCAACTGACTGCCTCCCCTGGTCCATAATTTTGTCCATGATCCACCACAATCGGTAGATATATATATATTTAATGAATCACTTACTGTTGTGCTATATCTTCTGTGAGACCTGTCAAATACAACTCTTAATGTACTGTTTGTACCCGCTAAGTTTAACGCAGGAGTACGTAAAGCATCTAACTGCCCGGTGATATCAATTCCGCCGGCAAAGTTGTCCATTTTAGCGCAAGCGGTAGTTGTAGGAGCTACAGGAATAC
The DNA here is from genome assembly GCA_040386075.1 of Bacteroidota bacterium. GTDB lineage: Bacteria > Bacteroidota > Bacteroidia > B-17B0 > Aurantibacillaceae > UBA4416. The sequence goes on along the minus strand of JAZKGE010000027.1, from coordinate 162,059 downwards.
CGGTAGTATTAGCTAAGCGTGTCCAGTTATAGGCAGCATCTGCTACATTAGTATTAGTTTCAACCCAACCAGTAGGAGGAAAGGTTACACCATCAAATCTTTCTGTAAAAGGTAATGCCGCTCCGGCAGGAGCTGTAACTACCGTGAAAGTTGAAGTCATGGAGTTATTTGTAGCGTTGGCATCAGTTCCTCCGTTTGGTGAGGTAACTGTTGCCGAAAATGTATGAGCAGCGTTGCTTAAACCTGCATAATTATTCAATGTTAATATAGTAGAAGTACCAGATGCTAACGAGCCCGCCCAGCTTAAAGTTTGAGTAGCCATCGCATCCATTCTATATAATATGGTAGCAGATGTAAGTGTTGTTGAACCCGTATTGTTTAATGTGATCTTTGGCATAACACTGTTATTACAAGAAGAGGAACCATTTACAGGAGCTATCACACTTAATATACCGGCATCTAAAGCCGATACCGGAGTACAACCCAATGAAGTAGCTAATACATTCCAAGGCGGGTTGTTTACAACGGCCTCCATACGTGCACACTGCCCGGCTGTAAACATATACATAGAATTATCATCCGTATAATCCATATAATTCATCCACATTGTACCCGGACTTGAAGGAGAACAGGCATCTGTTTGAATTGATCCCTGAGCAAAAGGGCCATAGTGTTCACTCGCCTGGTTAGGGGTATCAGTACATTGATCAGAACCTGAACAAGCCCCACCATCATCACCCCAGATATGAAATAAGTTAAAACAGTGACCAAATTCATGTGTTCCTGTTCTTCCCAAATTAAATGGTGATTGCGCTGAACCACCACTTCCTGTATATCTATAGTTTAAAACTAATCCCCAGGTGTTACTTAGTGATCCTGTAGGAAATTCTCCATAACCTAATAAAGATGCGCCTAAATCACAAACCCAAATGTTTACATACTTTGTTACATCCCAGGCTGTAGCACCGCCTGTAGCACTATTTTTAACATTATCATTAGTGTTAAAGGTACTAACTGTTGTAGAATAATGAACTACTCCTGTGGTTGCATTTCCAAGCGGATCACGCTGCGCTAAACAAAAACGAATTTGGGCACCTGATGCAACTGTAGAAAATGTTGGCTGTGTAACCTTAATGGCATCAGCATTTAATTTTGCAAAATCATCGTTTAATACCTGAACTTGAGAAATTGCCTGAGCATTTGATATGTTTTCGGTAGCATTTTGGTATACCACGTGCACTACAACAGGTATAGTAACAATAGCAGATGTTCCGCTTGTTTTACCAATAGCCGCATCTGCTGCTTTGTCTACCAGGTACTGATCGATCATTTGGTTATACTGGTTCAAATCATTTTCATAATTTGGACGGGTTTGTTTTAAATACTCATGATGATGCAAAGTACCGCAATCTCTTTGAGGCGGTGCCTGAGCCAACACAGCTAATGAATAACAAAAAGCTGCTACAATAGTTAGTAATGATTTTTTCATGTCAATTTGGATGTTTAGTATTTATGAAGTAATGAAAGTGGCCTGATAATTCAAAATTTTTGAGGTGCATTTAAAAACTATTTACTAAACGAAGTTTAGACTATATTAATCTTTATAAATATTAGTTTAATCGAAAATAATCAGAGGTTAGTCGATGTTAACAAGTGTTAAAATCTCAGACATAAATTCCAAAAACCGTAGGCTTTTTGTAGAACTCAGGGGCGGTAGTTTTTTTCCAGGCAGAAACAGGTTTCACCATTATACTTTCATCATTTAATGTGATGTGCGTAGCAACTAATAAAAGCACATTAGGTTGTAAGGTCTTTAAGAGATCCTCAAACAAGTTTGCATTGCGGTAAGGCGTTTCAATAAAAAACTGGGCTTGCTTATGCTTACCACATAATTGTTCCAGTTCTTTAATACGTCGACTTCTATCATTCTTGTCAATTGGCAGATAACCATTGAATGCAAAATTTTGTCCGTTAAACCCACTTGCCATGATAGACAAAACAATAGAACTTGGTCCCACTAAAGGAACAAGCTTAATTCCTTTTTTATGAGCCATTTGAATAATTTCGGCACCCGGATCTGCAATACCCGGACAACCGGCATCACTCATTAAACCCATGTGATGTCCCTGTAAGAGAGGGCTTAAAAAGGTGTTAAGTTCATCCGTCTTTACATGCTGGTTTACCAATGATAATTGTGCCCTACTGATCTCTGGGTAAGCACATTGTTTTAAAAAAGCACGCGCCTCCTTTGCATTTTCTGCAATAAAGTAGGTGAGCGTTTTAACCAGGTCTAAATTACGTTTTGGAAGTACATCCTCTAGATCGCAATCTCCTAACCCAACCGGTAATAAATAAAGTGTACCTGATTCCTGCATGTTATTTTATATAAATATTCTTTTCCTGATCGATAACCAATACTTCGTCATCAATCATTTTATTAATGACTTCCATTAAACGCTTTTGATTAATGGATTGAAACTTATCGTTTAGTTCTTTTAGCTTTAATGATTGTATACCGAGCTCCAATTTTATATTTTCCATTAATCCCTCATCGGTATTCAAATAATGCTTATGCTTTTCAACACATACATCGCAGTACTGACAATCCTTAAAATCGGTTTCATTAAAATACGACAGTAATAAACGGCTACGGCAAATATTTTTTTCGGTTACATAATTTACAACAGAGTTGATACGGGTTAATGCTTTTTCTTTTAATACAGGATAATTGATTAGTTTGATGTTCTCGAATTTCAAATTGATCCTGTTCTGTAAAAAGATCAGTTTGGGTAAAGTGGTTTGAGGAATGAATGAAATAACGCCCTGTATGTGTAAATTCTCTAACTGCAAACTTAATTCATGTTCAGAGATCTTTGCTCTATAAGCCACATCTTTTTCTTTAATATGGCTATATTGTTCATACAAACCTCCGTAGCTTCTCAAGAGCACTTTTATTAAAGCTTCGTACTTTGGAAATTTAACCTGGTAATTATACAGATCATCTTTTCCCATTACCATCATTACTTTAGAAGGTTCATAGCCACTATCCAAAAATGAAACATAGCCTTCCTTTTCCAAACATTTAATTGAATTAAATAAAGTAATCGGTTTTAAATTATAATTTCGGGTCACTTCGTTGATATCAAAACTAACTGATAACCCTTCGCCGCTTTCTACCGGTATCTGATAAAAGTTATAGATCGCCTGATAGGACTGCCTGATCTCCTCAATACTGGGCGTTTTTTGTTCGTACTGTTCCTGCAAAGAGATCACATCAAAGTTATTACACAATAAAACGGCATAAGCAGGCTTTTCATCGCGTCCTGCCCTGCCCGCCTCCTGAAAATAAGCCTCCAGACTTTCAGGCAGGTCCAGGTGTACTACAAAACGCACATCGGGTTTATCGATCCCCATACCAAAAGCATTGGTTGCTACAATTACCTGCGCCTTATTCTCTATCCAGTTTTGTTGAATTGTAGCTCTTTCGCTACTATTTATACCTGCATGATAAAAGGAAGCTGAAATTTTATTCTGCATCAACCATTTACTGATCTCTTCGGTTTTTTTGCGGTTCCGTACATATACAATTCCTGTTCCGCCAATATTATGAATGATCTTTAATAAACGTTCGTATTTATTTTCTTCCAACTGAACTACATACCGAATGTTCTTTCTCTCAAACGATTGCCGGAAAACACCCTGGTTTTTAAAATTGAGCTTTAGCTGGATGTCTTCTACTACTTCCTTGGTTGCACTGGCCGTTACCGCAATCATGTTCACGTTAGGAAAATATTCACGTAACTCGGCTATCTTTAAATAACTCGGTCTAAAATCATAACCCCATTGGGAAATGCAATGTGCTTCATCAATAGCTATCAACCCGACAGGCAAATAAGATAAGCGTTGTCTGAAAGTTTCATTTTCTATTCTTTCGGGCGATACATATAAGAACTGCACATGGCCATAGGCTGCATTATTTAAAGCAATATCTATTTCCTTCATGTTCATCGACGAAGTGATGGCAACTGCACTAATACCTTTACTTTTCAAATTCTGAACCTGATCGTTCATTAAGGCTATTAATGGTGAGATCACCAAGCAGGTCCCTCCGATCACTAATCCAGGAATTTGAAAGCAAAGGGATTTACCGCCACCCGTAGGCAATAAAGCAAGCGTATCCTTATTATCCAAAACCGACTCAATGATGTTTTGTTGCAAAGGGCGAAACGAATCGTAGCCCCAGTGCTTTTTCAAATAAAAATAAATATCTTCTTTATGAGTCAAACTAAGTGAATAGAATTTCTAAAATACTAATTTTATGGCAAGATAAACAATTACCAAAGATAATGATAGCGTTGTAACCTACAGGATAAAAATAAAATAGTACCTTTCACTGAACAAAACAGCATCCTATTTGTATAAGCTTATTGAAACGATCAACTGAAATTCATGAATAAACATTTTTTTTTATTAGCCCTTATTTTCATTGTGAGTTCTTGTGCTTTATTTCAGCCATCAGCTGCAAAGCTTAACAAACGTGCGTTAAAGGCAAACAAGCAATACGATGCAATTATAGTTCCTGGTGTACCCTTTATAGAGCCCAAATGGGATGCCACTATGCAGATGCGTGTTTTGTGGGCCATACATTTATACAAGAACGGAACTACAAAAAAAATAATCATGAGTGGCAGCTCAGTTTATTCGCCTTATGTAGAGGCAGAGATCATGAAATTGTATGCCATTGAATTTGGTGTGCCAGCCGAGGATATTATTGTTGAAGGCAGAGCGCAACATAGTACAGAAAATGTATGGTACAGTTACAAACTGGCAAAATCTTTAGGTTATAATAAAATTGCACTGTCAACCGATCCTTTTCAAACCCGTATGACATATCGTTTTGGGAAACGTCGTTTAAAAGATCTGCAGTATTTGCCTGTAATTTTCGACACCTTGAAAACGCTTCCTCATCATGTTCCTGAAATTACCTACCTGCCATACAAGATTCAAAATTTTGTTCCTATTACAGCTACACAAAGTTTTTGGTATCGATTCAAAGGAACAATGGGCAAACACATAAACTTTAACGAAAAATAATTTCCACTTTCGGAAAGTATTTTATTGTACAATAAATTCGGGCGTAGCTCGTTTTATAAAAAAACCGTTTACTATAGAATAAATTTTACAGTACGTACAATAACAGCTTGGCCGGCTGATATTACTAACCAATAAACAATCTTATGAAAAAAACCATCATGCTTGCTATTGCAAGCGCAGGATTGGCTATGGCCTCTTGCAATAAAAATTATAACTGCTACTGTCACCAGCAATTAAACGACAGAGATACTGTTTTTGTGCATAGTCAAAAAGAAAGGTCGCTTAATAAAGCCAAACGTTCATGCGAAAATATAAGCGATAGTAGTAGTGACTGTTCATTAAACCAATAAATTATCTAAACCTTTTAATCCTTTAAACCATGAAATCAAAAATAATGATGCTGTTTATCTCAATAGCGATTCTATTAACTACCAGCGCTTGTTATAAGACATATGCCTGTAAATGTACCTATGAAGGAAGTACTGACACTTATACCACAGGCCAGGTAAAAGCACTTTCAAAAAACAAGGCAGAAAAAAGATGTTCAGGCAGCTGTTCAGGAGGTATTGTAAGCGTTAAATAAAAAAAGCGTGCATTATAAAAATGCACGCTTTTAAATATATGTTTACTTTTATTTAAGAACAACTATTTTTTTGGTAGAAACTGAGTTACCTGAATATACTCTCACAAAATAATTGCCGTTTGGCATATCGGCTAAATTTAATTTGATCTTTGCATCATTTTTAGATGAATTTGATATAACTACGTTTCCTAAAACATCTAATACTTCAATTTTAGAAACATCTACAGCATTTTTGCTTTCAATGAACACTACACCATCATGGCTAGGGACCGGGTAAACATGTAAATTCGAGTTAAGATCGAAGCTCAATTTTCCGATGCTGGTAGCTAAGGATGCCGAACCATTAAATATAACTGTATCAATTCTAAAGGTTCCACCAGTGGCTTCTGCATTATATGGATAAACTCTAAAGTTATAGGCAGTGGTTTGGCTTGTAAAATCAGTTCCGCTTAAATTTACAGTTAGCCCTCTTTGTTGGGCACTAGACGTATAAGTATCTGCTGTCCATAAAAAAACATTACTTGCCTGAACGCTGATATTTGTATTTGTACCAGCACTGGCAGGTAAATTTGAAGCAAATACATCTCTATTACTCCTCCATACAAATGTTCTTGGCCCTGTTCCCGAACGGTTCATATTAAAAGTTATGCTTGTTAAAGAAACTTCATATCCGATCTGTGGTGTAAGAGATACATCATAATACTTAGTCAGATCCACAGTTTGTGTCATTGCAGAATAAGTATCATTTCCATTAGTTGCCCCGGTTGACCAACCTGAAAAAGCAAAAACACCACTGGCAGAAGTATTACTTGGTGTACCTACTGCTGTAAAAGAACCAAATGTAACACCTACAGCTACAGGAGGAAGTGTTGGATCGGTAGTTCCTGTATTGCCGGTAAGTGTGCTTGTAGAAACCGATGTAAATGGATACATCCCTGAAAAAGATTGTGCACCTGCTGTTAAACCGGCCGACAATAAAGTAATAGTAAGTAAATGTTTTATCATGTTATTTTTTTATAAATTATGATCAAAACTACGAAAAATAATCGATTTTTGCATTATGAAATCGTTAAAAGTAGTATCCGTCTTCTTAATCTTAAGTATGAAAATTTTTGCTCAATCTGATGACGGGTTAGTAAAATGGTTGACTATAAAAGAAGCACAGGAATTGAATAAGAAACAACCAAAACCTTTTTTGATCGATGTATACACAGATTGGTGCGGCTGGTGTAAGCACATGATGAAAACCACTTATTCAAATCCAAACATTGCAGGTTATGTAAACCAATTTTTTTATCCCATAAAGTTCAATGCTGAGACCAAAGATACGATCGAATATAATGGAAAAGTATACAAACCTACATCACCTAATCCTAAAACCCCACACGAACTGGCAATTAAATTTTTAGGCACCAGTTTAAGTTACCCGTCGACGATATTTGTATCCAATAATTTTGAATATAATTTATTGTCGCAAGGTTTTTTAGAAGAAAAAAAACTTGAACCGCTCTTGATCTATACGGTTGAAAACGTCTACAAATCATCGCCATACGAAGAGTTTGCCACACAATTTGAACATACATTTTATGACACTGTGTTTACCAAAAAGCATGTAAAGTCATACAGCTTAAAGGAAATAGAGAAATTACAGAAAAAAAATCCAAAAAAAATACTGATCAATATTTACGCAGGTTTTTGTAATTCCTGTAAAGTTCAAACTGCTACAACGTTAAAGGACACAAGCATCGCAAATTACATTAACAAGCACTTTTATCTAATGAATTTTGATGCAGAAAGTAATGACACGATCATCTTTAGAGGCGAGAAGTGTTTTAAAAATTTATTGAATGGCTATCCCTTAAATACATTTGCAGCAAAGGCAACCAACAACCGTTTACAATTTCCAACAATTGCTGTTTTAGATGACAAGCAAAATACGCTGGATGCATTGAATTCTTTCCTGAACCCTAAAGCTTTATTACCGATCCTGAAATATTACGCCGAGGACAAATATAAAACTGTAAGCTGGGCTGATTACATAAAGACCTATAATGAAACAAAAAAATAAGCGATCAAAGATCGCTTATACTTAAAATTCAAACTTATAGCCTATTCCTTTAATGGTTTTGATATAATTATCCCCCAATTTTTCACGAAGCTTACGAATGTGAACATCAATGGTTCTGTCGCCTACAACCACTTCATCGCCCCAAACCTGTTCCAAAATAAATTCGCGGGTAAATACTTTTCCGGGCTTACTTGCTAATAATGACAATAATTTGAACTCTTTTTTAGGGAAAGCTATCTCTACATTATCTTTATAAACACTGTATCTTTCTTTATCAATTTTAATTCCACCAAGATCTACCTCAGTAGATTTCTGCTGATCAGGAGAATACCTTCTTAATAAGGCTTTGATACGACTGATAAACACCCTTGGTTTGATGGGTTTAGTGATATAATCATCTGCTCCAACCTCAAAACCTGCGATCTGTGAATAATCTTCGTTTCTGGCGCTCAAAAAAGCGATCATAATGTCCTTTAAACCCGAAATATCCCTTATTTCTCTGCAGGTATCAATCCCATCCATTTCAGGCATCATCACATCCAGGACGATCAAATGAGGAATTTCTTTTTTCGCAATATTTACAGCGTCGCGCCCGTTAAGAGCGGTGTACACCTGGAACCCTTCTTTTTTTAAATTATAACTTAAAAAATCTAAAATATCCTGCTCATCATCAACAAGCAATATTTTATATAAACTGTTTTCTGTACTCATATCTTTCTATCGGCACAAAGTTAACCTTAAACCCTGAGGTTAAAGTTAAATAAATATTAAGAAATAGTCTTATTTTTCAGCGTAACTTAATGTTAAGGTAATGTTTCAGCGCAAAAATGAAGTTAAATTTGAAAAATCCGTTGCCCCATTTTTCAAATATGTTACAAAGGTCAGAAATTATATTTAATACAAAGTTTACAATTGCTTTACTAGTTTCGTCAAAATAATTTACACATGGCAATTACAATTAAACTATTGATCGATAAAAACAAGAAATCATTTGATAATGGATATCTTATTGAATCCATTAACCTGTCGTACATTTTGATCAACAAAGCCTTAAAACAAATTGTAAAAGACGAATTAAAACAGGAAGTAATTGACCAAAAAATAAAAACGTCTAATCTCATCAGTCATATTAAAATAGAATTGGATGCCAACCCAGCCCTAAAAACAAAGGTATCAAAAAAGGTTTTGAAAGATATTGAACTATTCATCGATCTTTATAAATCGATCGGTAAAGAATTAAGATATCAATACCCCGAAAAAAAGATCACCGAAACCGCACAATTAGGTATAAATTGCATTGTGATACTAAATACAAGTTTATTAAAAATAAAAAACAACAAATTAGACTAAGCACAGGTTAACATTTTATTTATTCGACCAATAAATAATACGTTGCCTTTAAACGTTTAATTTAAAAGACAACTCAAAAAAACATCTGCTTGTAAAACAATAAAGATTATTTACAAAGACTGTTGCAAATGTTTTTCATAATATTAAGCTAATATATCTTTACGGTTCAGTTAATTTAGAAGTCGGATGTTTGTGCCAACGAATATAGGCCCCTTATGTTACAAACAACCATTACAGATCACGAAAACAGTTTAGTGTATGCTCAAACCATTCAATATGGTCTATTGCCCAAAACCCGCCATTTTGAAAAAAATTTCAGGGATCATTTTGTCTTTTACAAACCACAGGATAAGATCGGTGGTGATTTTTACTGGCTCACTTCAAAAAACGACATTATTTATTTCGCCTTAGCAGATTGTACAGGTCACGGCGTATCCGGTGCCATGCTATCTGTACTTGGCATTAGCTTATTAAACTACGTGATCCAAAAGAATTTTACTAATGTTGGTGATTATTTGACGGAACTGGACAAAAAATGGATCGAAACATTTAATAATGAGTTAAGTGATTCCCAATACAATAACGACTGGTTGGAAGTAACATTGATCTCATATAACACCAAAACCAATGAATTTCAGTATGCCTGTGCCGGAGGTGAATTTGCCATCTATCAAAACAATGTGATCTCTACACACAAAGGTAACAGTTACCCAATAGGTGGCTGGCAAATAGAAAAAAACAGAACCTTTGACACATATACCTTAAAGTTAGAAGAAAAATCACGCCTCTATTTTTTTTCAGATGGGTTAAAACACCAGTTCGATTCGTATGACCTGAAAAAGTTCAGTCGCAAAAGATTGCTTGATATTTTAGTTCATACTCAATCGTTGCCATTGGAAGAGCAGCATGAATTTCTGGAATTTGTATTTGATACCTGGAAAGGAAATACAAAACAAACCGACGATGTGTCGATAATTGGCGTCGAATTCTAAGAGTACATCTTATGTTAAGCGAACGTTAATTTATTTACTTAATTTTTTTATGGATTTAATATTAAGGTAATGTAGAATTGACATTAACCTTAAGTGTGCTTTGTTTTTTTGCGTCGTAAAAAATAGTGCACTATGTTCAAACAATTTATACTTACTTCTGGCTTAATATTATTAGCTATCCTTTCAAATGCTCAAACCGGCAAAATAAACGGTAAAATAGTAGATGCCAAAACCGGCGAAACCCTACCCGGAGCCACCGTATTAATAGAGGGCACAACCAAAGGTGCCTCCAGCGATTTTGACGGGAATTTTTCGTTAGCAGGATTACAACCCGGAAAATATACCATTATAGCGAGCTACATAACTTATGACAATAAAAAATTTGTAGACGTTGTTGTAAAAGCAAATGATGTAACCGAATTTAATATTACTCTTGATCAGTCGAGCTCTCAAACCTTAAATGAGGTAGTAGTACAAGCCGAAATGAATAAGGAAAATACAAATACAGTATTAGTCATGCAAAAAAATAATGCCAGTGTAAGCGATGGGATCTCTTCTGAAAGTATTAAAAAAACGCCAGACAGAACGACAAGTGATGTTATAAAACGTATTAGCGGCGCAACTATTCAGGATAATAAATTTGCGATCATTCGTGGTATGAGCGATCGTTACAACGCAGCCTTTATTAATGGTGCACCATTGCCAAGTTCTGAAAGCGATAAAAAAGCGTTTTCTTTTGATATATTTCCAGCAAATTTATTGGATAACATTGTAATATTAAAAACCGCCACGCCGGATTTACCGGGCGACTTTGCGGGGGGCGTTATCCAAATTAACACCAAGAGTATTCCTGAAAAGAATTATCAAAGCATTGCTATTGGCGCAGGTTATAATACTCAAACCACATTTAAAGATTTCAAAACATATGAAGGGGGTAAAATGGATTGGATTGGTATTGATGATGGAAAAAGAGCAATTGCTGGTGGAATACCGACAACAAGAGATTTTCCACAGGGCAGTAGCTTAGCTATTAAAGACGAACAAGTTGCAAATGCAAAATTAGTAAATTACGACTGGAGTTTAAAAACTAAACAAGCTTTGCCAAATATGAATTTACAATATGCACTAGCTAATGTTGGTAAAATATTTAAAAGAGAAGCTGGAAGTATTTTTGCGATAACTTATAATAATAATTCAAGTACCACCTTTGTAACGAGAAGAGATTTTACCGAGCAAGGCGCTAACACAGGTCTTAGCGACGAAGTGGTAAAAAATAATGAATATCAAGACTCTACGTACTCAAATACTATTTTAGCAAGTGCATTATGGAATTTAGCATATAAGATACATGAAAACCATCAGATAGGGTTGAAAAATTTATATAGTATTAATTCAGATGATCGCGTTGTAGCGAGAAGGGGGGCGGTAGATTATAATCTCAACAAATGGGAAAGATCAAGTGTAAGATGGTTTACACAAAACCAAATTTATTCAGGACAATTGAACGGTGATCATTTGATTGAAAAAGCTAAACTAAAAATCAAATGGGTAGTTGGCTATAGCGACATTAAAAGAGAATTACCAAATTTAAGGACGATGAGATATACAAAAAGTTCAATTTTACAAAATGTAGAAAACGATTCTATTCCATATACAGCTGTAATAGCAACAGGTAACTCTACATCTGCGGATAATGCAGGTACCATGCTTTTCACTACCACAAAAGAAAACATAAAAAGCGCTAAATACGATATCAGCAGAGTATTTAAAATTAAAAAAACAACTCATGATTTAAAAATTGGTGGAAATCATGTGCTTAGAGATAGAACATTTGAAGCCAGATTTTTTGGATACGGTATGTACCGAAAAAATTCATCACTGGTAGCTAATACAGATTTACTACTATTGGACGAAACAAAAATATTTCAACCTGAAAACATGGGCGTTCATACCGAATGGACTGGTCCAAAAGATGGCGGATTTTTACTTGTAGAAGCTACTACTCCAAAAGATAATTACAGTGCGTCAGCCATGCTACACGCAGGATACTTACAATTAGATTCTCGGATTTTCAATAATAAACTTCGATTTATTTATGGGGCAAGAGTTGAGTCCTATAATCAAAAAATTACTTATTATTTAAAGCCTGATACCGCAACTACACAAGACTCAACAGTTATTGATATCTTACCATCTATAAATGCTGTGTATAGCTTAACTGATAAAATAAATATAAGACTTGCATATTATAGAACAGTATCCAGACCTGAATTTAGAGAATTAGTACCATTCGCATTCAGAGATTTTAACACTAGCTTTGTTGTTTATGGGAATACAACATTAGTACGAGCTTTAATTGATAACTATGATATCAGAGGCGAATGGTACCCCGGTGCGGGTCAAATAGTTTCGGTCTCAGGTTTTTATAAAAGAATCACTAATGCCACCGAGATGGCAGTAGATGCTGCAGGGCAAATCAAATCCCTAACTTTTGTGAATGTTCCTTTAGTAGAAAACCTGGGATGTGAACTGGAGTACCGCTTTAAATTAAGCACCATATTTAATACAGATTCTTCGAAAATTTTAGATAATCTAACTATATTCTCAAACTTTGCTTTCATTCAATCAAAAGTGGATGTGAGTAAGATCATTGGCACAACTTCAGGGACACGCCCTTTACAGGGTCAATCACCTTATATCATTAATGCCGGTATTCAATATATAGATAATGACAAAGGCTGGGGGGCAAGCATATCCTATAATGTTATTGGTAGAAGAATTGTTCTTGTTGGCAATGATAACGAACCGGATTATTATGAAGCACCAAGAAACGTGTTAGATTTACAATTATCAAAAACTTTTAAGCAAAAATTTGAAATAAAATTAAATATCAGGGATATATTAGCTCAACGTCAGGTGTGGTATCAAGACATTAATAAGAATGGTAAACTGGACAAAGCTTCTGAATCTGAAAGCAAAAATTTATCACATTCAACTAATACTGATAATGTAATGTTTAATACTAAATTGGCTCCAACCATTTCATTATCTTTTGCATATAAATTTTAGGATAATACTTATACTGTTTTCAAAAAAAGGCCATGAAGAATCATGGTCTTTTTTGTTAACATTAACTTAATGCAAGAGTAAGCTAATGTTAAACTTAGATTAATGATAAGACAAGCCTGTTAAAATAAATTTGCACTAATTAAAACACTTAAACAAAATAACAATGAAAAAAATTTACTTATCCGCAGCAGCTTTATTAGCCTGCTCATTTTTAAACGCTCAATCAGCGTTTACATGGGATGTAACTTCTTATAAAGGAGCTTTCCCGGTAACAGATAATACACCTGCTACAGATTGGACATCAGGCTGGGCTAGCTGGGATCCTGAAAACGAAAATTATGCTGCACCCACTACAACACTTTCTGGAAATATTACGTCAAATACCTCTATTAGCGGAGTTGTTTATTTAGGCGGCATTGTTCATGTTGCAAATAATGCCATTCTAACAATTGCTCCAGGTACTATAATCAGATGTAAACCAAATGATGTAAGTTTAACTCCTGGTACTTTGGTTATTTCAAGAGGCTCTAAAATCATGGCTCAAGGTACAGCTTCACAGCCAATTATTTTCACTTCCATTAATTCAGTTGCTAATGGCCGTAATCCTGGCGACTGGGGTGGAGTAATCATTTTAGGAAACGGAGTAATAAATACAGGTGGTGTTTCAACAAATCCTAATGTAAGTAAAGTTGAAGGATTTAATACAACAGATCCATTAAGAAATTATGGTGGCACAAACGATGCAGATAACTCTGGGGTATTTTCTTATGTGAGAATTGAATTTGCTGGTGTTGCTTTAGACCCAACTATTGCGAATTCTGAAATCAATGGCTTAACATTAGGCGGCGTTGGTTCAGGTACAAAAATTGACCATATTCAAGTTTCTTTCTCAGGAGATGATGCTTTCGAATGGTTTGGTGGAACTGTAGATGCAAAACACTTAATTGCATTCAGAACTACAGACGATGATTTTGATACAGATTTCGGATTCAGAGGCCGCGTTCAATTTGGTTTATCTATAAAAGACCCTAACCTTTGGGATGCAATTTCAGGCGGAGCCAGTAATGGTTTCGAATCAGACAATAATGGTGCAGCTCCTTATCTTGCATTACCACTTACCAAGCCTGTGTTTTCAAACATGACAATGATCGGCGCCAGAGGCGATGGAACTGTTTACGGTGCTGGCACACTACCAACCGGCGAAGCTCACGAAGCTGTTGCACATATTCGTCGTAATTCATCTAATTCTGTTGTTAACTCTTTGTTTCTGGGATATGAAAAAGGACTACGTTTACAAAATGCTGTAACTCAAGATAACTGTTTAGCTGTTGGTACTGATTCAATGTTATATATTGCTAATACAGTAATTACAGCTGAAATTCCATCAACTTATATAACAGAGTCTGCAACTATATTCACACAAAACATGTATCATGCATATGCATCAGCCAGTAATATTGATACGGTAACAACTATAGCTCAAATTGCTTTTGTAAATGCATTTACAGCATTAGGCAATACTCCTGATTATCGTTTAACTGCTGCTTCAACGGCTTCAACAGGCGCATCATTTACAAGTCCGGCATTTGTTGGTGGTTTTACGGGAGTGAATCAATTAACTAAAACTACTGTTAATTCATTTGTATTATATCCTAATCCTGCTACTTTAAACACAAATGTTTCTTTCAACATCGTTGAAAAAAATAAAGCAAGTATTGCTGTTTATGATGTATTAGGAAACTTAGTTTCTACTTTATCTCAGTCTAACGAATTTGAGAAAGGTAACAATACAATTAATTTAAATACTTCTAACTTATCTAGAGGGATCTATTACATATCCTTAGAAATTAACGGATCAAAAGAAACAAAAAAATTAATTATCAATAAATAATTCTCACACTAAGTAAAGGCACGAACCTGGTTCGTGCCTTTTTCTATACATGTCTCAATCCTTTCACATAGTAGTTTGCTCTAATACAGAATCGTCGATCAAAAAAACGACAGAATATCTGGAAGAAAAAAAATACGAGGTCACTTTTGCAAAATCAGAAGATGACTTATATGTGCTATTGGAAACAGGTAATGTAAATCTGGTAATTATTGAACTGGACTATCAGTATAAGGATGGCATTACCATAACATCTGACATCCGTAATTTAAAGAACATTGAACAACCATACATCATTTTGTTCTCCAATAAACAGGATGATTATATTCAGATAACAGCATTTAACTCAGGAGCTGATGATTTTATCATATCACCTATAAAACCTATTTTACTGGAAGCTCGCATTGCTACATTAAAAAAACGTTTGTTGACCAGGCTCGAACAAATAATAGAAGACTCTGAGCTTCCCAATTTTTTTGTAGATAAAGAACAATACATGATCATTACCAAAGCAGGCAAAATAAGTTTGCCTCGCAAGGAATTTGAAATGGTAAATCTCATGTATCAAAACACTCACAAAACATTTACCCGCCAGGATTTTGCCAAACTTATCTGGAACTCTCCGGAAGTTGCCAATAGCAGAACCATTGATATCCATATTCGTAATATTCGTCGTACCCTTGGTAACGACATTATTAAAACAAGTAAAGGAATAGGATATTCAATTAACAGAGATCTGCTTTAGATAAAAAATAACGTCATATAAATTCCTATTTATATACTTTTTTCACTTCACCATTATCATAAATAAAGATCACAAGCCCTGAAGCATTCTCATCAACCTCCTCCCCCAAAAGATTAATGCATTTAATGAGTTTGTACTCCTTTACTTCAGTATCAATAGAAACAATTTTTGAATAAGTGAAACGCTCATTTCTATCTACCTGTTTGAGCCTATAGTATGAAGTTCCATTCAAAGGCGATGAATCAAAGACTGAATAATTGTAAGGAGTGGTGGAGAAACCACGTCCACCAATAACATTAATGGTTTCCCAATACTCAGTATCAGCTGATCGCTCAACAACAAAATAATCATTGCTTTTTTCCGACAAAGTAAGCCATGTGATTTCAACAGCCTTATCTTTTTTGCGAGCATAAAAATCCGCCAATTCAACAGGCAAGAGTGCCAATGTACAATTACACGGACTTACACTTATACCATACGTTATGATTTCATCAGCACGGTTTGCCTTACCTGAAACGACTATAGTACCTGGCCCGGATAAAGTATAACTATCCGTTAAAGTAGAATTGCTGGCGCCCTGTTGAAATATTTTTGAACCGCCAAAAACATCAACTTTAACTACATCACACGTTTGGCAATTTCCATCAGCTCCCGATGCGGTACATCCATTACCCCTGTTCCTCATGGTTGCAGTTACCAGGAAAGTACAACCACCCGGAACTGTAATATTCTTAGTCATATTTTGATAACCTCCTGAACAATCTCCTCCAACACCGGTGCCACAATTAGCAGAACCACCGGAATACACTAAATTACAATTGGCCAGACAGCCACAACCGGCTCCTGAAACCGCTAAAACACCGTATGGGACTGCTGCTCCTGTTACAGAAAAAATACCTGAAGAATTATTCCAGCTTTGTCCGGCAGTACTGACCCAATTAGCAGGGTTGCATATGGCGGTTCTGATAACTGCTTTAGCGCCGGTGTTGGTGATACAGTTGAAATGCCATTGATCCTGGCTTGAAGGCATTGCCACAGCGCTTGTACCCAATGTTAAACCTGTGGGCACACCGGCCTGATCTTTATTTGAACAGGAATTATTTGCAAATGCACTATTTTTGATAGCAAAAATGAAGGTTGATGCCGCTCTGGTTCCCTGTAGAATATATAAATTATCACCGCCACTACTTAAGCCATAATCTGTGCCCCAGGGATTCCCTAAAGCAGTTTTAGTAATTGATCCTCCTGAACAGTTAGCCGTTGCGCCCGCTGCACTCACATCTATATAAAAAATACTACCGGCCGCAATAGAAGAATTACAGATAATCTCAAAACCAAATTCATCATCGTCACACGCCCAGCCAATAGGAACGCTATTTCTCCAATTATTATCCGTGACTATAAATTTCGTATTGCACTCAAGATCCACAAGCGTTACTAGCTTCAACGCATCATTGCCGGCATCCGTATTATTGTTGGTTCTAAATCCTATAACAGCTACATCTCCGGCTGACAAAATTGTTTGAGCAAAAAAATAATTTATAGTGATGAAAATAAAAAATAATAAAAGCATTATGGTCTTCATTGAGATAATATATTATAGCGTTTCTAAAAAATTATTGGAATTCAAAAGTGCAACTCCAAGGTTGAGTTATGTCGATCTATAAATTAACTAAGCGTTATAAAATTGTAAAACGAATTTGCATCTGAATTTAAACTTTAGGTTAACACTACTTTACATGTAATACATGTTAGTATAACAGAACCCTAACAGTAATCTTGTTTCATTTAACAGTTTATTCATTTTAAGGTAAACCAGCTATAAATAGTAAACGAGAGATTTGAAAAAAAATAAATCTTTTAGAAATGAAAAACAATTACACTAAAAAACCAATTAGACTAATGCTGCAACTCCACAAGAGTCTAGGATTTAGACTTACTTACACATTTATTCTAACATTATTTTGTATGAATAAAGTAAATGCACAAACAATTATTTATACAACTGATTTTGGGACTACAGCAAATGTTAATCCTGCAGGGTGGACATTCTCAGGTATAAATATGAATATCAGTACAAACACCCCATCTACCGGATATCCTGGAGTATCTGCCGGTGCTTATTTAGGCGAGGGCAATTCAACAACTTTCATAAACACATCCGGAGCTTCACAGGCAACATCGCAAATAGGAAACTCTTCGGCAGAATTATTGATAAATACAACCGGTCACTCAACAGTTACCGTTTCTTTTGGTATGAGAAAATCTTCTGGTAGCTACAATACAAATGCGACTTATGTATTTGAATGGAGCACTGATGGCACCACATACAACACTATACCATACACAGAAGCAACAGCCGGATCGTGGGGATTGATTTCTGGAGCAGGTTTAACCTTGCCGGCAGGAGCAGGAAATCAACCAACGCTTTATTTAAGATGGTCTTTTTTTAGAACCGGAACAGGTTCTAATTATAAAATTGATGATATAATCATTACCGGAATGAGTACGTTACCTCCTGCTAATCTAGCCTTTTCGGTTGACAATCAAAATGTACTGGAATCTGTGGGTATTGTAAGTGCAAACATTTCCATTGCAGCAGCTAATGCCAATCCTTCATCTGTTGAAATATCGATCATTCCATTTGGAACCGCCTTAGTTGGTTCAGACCTTGCCTACACAACTCAAACAGTTACATTTCCTGGCAATTCAACTGGAACAATGCCACTCACAATAACCATCAATGATGACGCACTTCCTGAAGCATCAGAATATTTTGTGATCAAATTGCAAAACCCAGTTAATGCCACATTACCGGGAATCACACAGCAAACAATTTTTATTAGAGACAACGAGAATAGCACTCCAGTAGGAAGCAGCGAAGTAAACATGTCATTTGTTTCAACTTTTACAAATGGAGCCTTTGCAACAAATTCAGCAGAGATCGTAGCTCATGATCCAATATCACAACGTTTATTTGTTGCAAATTCAATTGGGAAAAAACTGGATATAATCGATTTTTCAAATCCAGCAGCAATGTCAATGATCAATTCAATAGACATTTCTTCTTATGGTAATATTAACAGTGTCGCCGTACAAAATGGGATTGTAGCATGTGCTATTGAAAATCCTACTGCAGAATTAAACGGATTTGTTGTATTCTTTAATACCAATGGTGTATTTCAAAAACAGGTCACTGTGGGCGCTCTACCAGATATGATCACATTTAATCACGCAGGAACTAAAATATTAACTGCAAATGAAGGGCAGCCAAATTCTAATTACTCAATTGACCCTGAGGGCTCTGTTAGTATTATTGACATCTCCGGAGGGATTGCTTCATTATCACAATCAAACGTAACAACTGCTTTATTTACCTCCTTCAACGGACAAATGGCTTCTTTAAAAGCAAGCGGTGTACGTATTTATGGGCCGGGTTCTACAGTTTCACAGGACATGGAACCAGAATATATAACTGTTTCTGAAGATGATCTAACTGCTTATGTTGTACTACAGGAAAATAATGCTTTGGGCTATGTTGATCTTACAACCAATACAATTACAGATATCAAACCTTTAGGATTTAAGGATCATAATGCTCCAGGGATGGGCTTAGATGCAACGAATACTGGCACGAATGTGAATATTGCAAACTGGCCGATTAAAGGAATGTATTTACCGGATGCCGTTTCGCATTTTAATGTAGGCGGAATTGAATATTTAATTACTGCTAACGAAGGAGATGCCAGAGCAGATTATGGCTCAGCAAACAATGAAGAAACATCAATAGGTGCGGCAAGTTACACGTTAGATCCTACTGCTTTTCCAAATGCCTCTGTCATGAAAACGAATGCCGACCTTGGGAAATTAAAATGTACCAACAGATTAGGTGATATAGATAATGATGGAGATTTTGATGAGATCTATACTTTTGGTGCCCGTTCATTTTCCATTTGGAATGCGACAACAGGAACTTTAGTATATGATAGTGGCGATGATCTGGAACAGATCACAGCTAATGATCCTATTTATGGAGCGATGTTTAACTGCAGCAATACTAACATTACAAAAAAAGACCGAAGTGACGACAAAGGTCCTGAACCTGAAGGTGTAGCAGTTGCTACTATTGCTGGAAACCTTTATGCTTTTGTAAGCATGGAAAGAGTTGGTGGCTTAATGGTGTTTAACATTAATAATCCGGCGGCACCTCAATTTGTTCAGTATATTAATAATCGTGGCTTAACAGGTTTAACCGGTGACAGAGGTCCTGAAGGTATTATATATGTAACACAACAAAATAGTCCAACAGGAAAAGCATTGGTTGTTTTAGGTAACGAAATCAGCAGCTCCGTTTCTGTTTATGAAATAGCTTGTCCTTCTGTATCGGCAACTGCTGTTGCAACAACTAGTACTGCATGTCAAGGAAGTACATTAACCGTTAGCTCATCAACTATTACAGGCGCAACATACATGTGGTATAATGGTGCAACTTTAATTGCCGGCGCTACTTCGTCAACTTACAATGCAACAGTTACCGGTAATTATTCAGTTAAGTTAAACGGTGTTGGATGTACTATTCCATCTAATTCTGTTTCATTAAGCTTTAATCCTTTACCAACACTTTCTGTTTCTGCTTCTTCCACCAGTATTTGTAGCGCCGAAACTGTTACTTTAACTTCTACTGGTGCTCAAACTTACAGCTGGACAAGCGGTCCGACAACAGATACATACAGTGTATCACCTATAGCAAATACAACATATACTGTTTCGGGAACTGATGTAAACGGTTGTTCAAATTCAACTATGTATGCAGTTAGCGTAAACCCTAATCCAACAGTAACTGCTACTGCTGGCAATACCGTGATCTGCTCAGGTGATATAGTAACTTTAAGTACAGGGGGCGCATCCACCTATACATGGTCAACCGGATCAAACAGTACAAGTTACTCTGTATCGCCAACATCAAACACAACATATAGTGTAAGTGGAACTGATGCAAGTGGTTGTATAGGAAACGCTATGATAACCGTTAGCGTAAATGCTATACCTACAATAACAACTGCTGCCAGCAGCACAGCTATTTGTTCAGGAAACACTACTTCATTAACCGCAAGCGGAGCATCTTCTTACACATGGACAAGTGGGCCAAGTACTGCAGTCTATTCTGTTTCCCCGATTGTTAGCACTACTTATACTGTAACAGGAACTGACCTAAATAATTGCAACAACACTAGTATTATAACAATTTCTGTTAGTATTACTCCCAGTGTAACAGCATCCGCCAGCAACACAATTCTATGTGCGGGAGAAACGGCCACATTAACAGCAAGTGGTGCATCATCCTATACATGGACTCAATCAGGATCAACAGCAACAAATGAAATAGTGACACCAAGTACAAATACTACTTATACATTAACCGGTAGTGATAATGGATGTACAGGTAGTTCAAGCATACTAATAACTGTAAATCAATTACCTGTAGTTACAGCAAATACATCCAATACATTAATGTGTGTGGGTGAAAATGTAACCTTAACTGCCGGTTCAACTGCCACATCTTATACCTGGTCAACTGGAGCTACAACTATGAGCATCAGTGTTTCTCCTACTACAACTACCGTTTACACAGTAACAGTAAGCAATGGACAATGTAATGCATCCACAAGCATTACGCAAAATGTAAGTTTATGCACAAGTTTGTTGGATATAACTGGTGATGATTTTTTAAATATATTTCCGAATCCTTTTAACGATTCGTTTGATATAAAATGGGGCACTGATTTTTCAGGAAAAGGAACTACTATTATAGTTTATAATACTTTAGGCGAAATTATGTTTACTGAAACAACCCAGGAAAGTAGTTTAAAGATCAATGCCAAAGACTGGAAAAATGGAACTTACTATATTAAGTTGAACAACAGTGTCTCAAAAATAATCAAGCAGAATTAAAATAAACTTCTGATCATGAAAAAGCCCTGCTGAAATCAACAGGGCTTTTTTATTAACTTTTTGCCGAAAATTACTTCTTAGCAATCTTTTTAACTGCTTTTTTTGCAATAACTTTAGCTACTGACTTTTTAGATGGAATTTTATTCACTTCTGCTTTATTAGCTTCTTTTACAGGAATTTCAATTTTTAAGGCCTTCATGATTAACTCCTGATTGCTAATGATAGTCTTTAGCATTTCTTTACTTTCTTTTTTCATAAATTAAAATTTAGTGTATGCAAAAGTAAATGAATATTTGTTAATATGATATTAAATTTAATGATATCGTAATATTAATAACAATAACTTTACTTAAGGTGTAAATAAATTTTAAATTTCGTAGGAAAAGATCACAAGATCAAGGTGCTTATCCATACAATTTAAAAGCCCGCTTTTTAATACATAGAAGGGTTTTTGGTTTTTTTCTTCTATATCCTTTTCAATTATGAGGAGATGCGAAACTAATTCAACAACCTCTTTCTTACTATAAATATTTGTATAGATATCATCATGTATGTAAGGTGTATCAAATACCTGCTTTGATTCTAGCATTCTTGATAGATCCATACGGCAACCATTAATTCGTAATAAAGTATTGATCTGCTCCCAACTATGACTATATTCAAGCTCATCATTTGTTTCGCTGAATGTATATCCTAAATAACTACACATTGTAAGAAGTGCATATCCATAATCATTCCATTCTCCTTCAAGACGTCTTCCATCGGTTCCTTTAATTAATCCAAACAATTTACTTGAAACAACCTTTCTGTTACCGACAGGAACATAAGTGAAAATAAGATCCGACAGTTCTCTTTTAAAGCTAAACTCTTCGTCGAATTTTTTAAAGTACCGGGACCTGACCAACTGATCAAACAGTACTTCATCATGAGATCCAAACACAGCATTCACTCTGTTTATATCAATTCCTATTGGTATAACTAAACGCCCCATTAACAATGTTGACTCGATTAATAATTATAAACCATTCAAACGATTGATCTCACTTTGATAATCATTAATAGGGAAGTATCCATGCATTTTAATGATATCCTGGCCCCTTAACGTTAATTCAGACATAATAAAATCATAGATCTGCGTTTTAGGCTTTCCGTTAATATATTGATAAAGCGGTCTTGTTAAAACATAATCCCCTTTTTTTACAGCAGCAACTTCGTAAGGCGAATATGCACGCGAACCTTTTATATAGATAGGCATAGCCCATATACTTCCATTCGGTTTTCCATTTTCGTCCATTAAAAAGCCCACACCGGCATAACCAATAGCCGCCATATTACCTTGTATGGCCGACACAATTTCGGCATTCCCATGCAACTGCTTTACCCTAGCACTGTAAGGTGACCTGATAAATTTATCTTTTAAATAGGAATAAGTTCCCGACAGGCTATCTCTTCCATAAACAATAATAGGAAGATCAGGGCCTCCAACATCTTTCCAGTTAGCGATCTGCCCCGAGAATATCTGCATTAGCTGCTCAGTAGATAAACTGTCAACTCCTAATTTGGAATTAGTAACAATTGCCAGTGCATCTACAGAAAACATAATTGGGATAGGATTTACCCCATTTTTTTTTGCCCGTAAGATCTCCACTGGCTTCATTTCTCTTGAAGAATTTGCAATATCCGTTTCGTTATTGATCAGAGCTTCTATACCAATACTACTGCCTCCGCCCGACAAATCGATTGTTACCTCTGAATTCTCTCTTCTAAACGCTCTGGCAAGATCTTTCACCATTGGCAATTCTGTATCCGAACCTTTAATGATAATTGTATTCCGCCTGATGATCTCTGTTAATTCCGGATCTTGTTTTTTTGGCTCTTTGCAGGAAATTACGATAACTGAAAGAGAAACTAATGCATAAATATATTTCATATTAGATTATTACTGTTTAAATTTTGTATAAAAATGCACTTGCAATCTTACGCAGATATAAATCTAATGTTAGGAAAATACTATTTAGACAAACACAAAAAAAGAGTCGATAAATTTTTAATAAGTACCTCCAATTGTGCGCTTATTCAGTATAGGGTCGTTAAAAACCGGTAGTTTATTTGGCTTATGAGTTAGGCCAACGGTATCTGTCAGAGATAATAGAAAAGCTTTTACATCTGACATTTCTTTTTTGCTTAAGCTAAGTGAATCAAAAGGCAAAGTTTGATGTGGAATATTAATTCCCAGACCTTGTCCTCCTCCTTTATTATAAAATTCTATTACTTCATCCAGAGTTTTATAGATGCCATTATGCATATAAGGTGATGTTAAAGCACTGTTTCTGATAGTAGTGGTTTTAAACGCATACTGGTGAATATATGCTCTGGAGACTAGCCTCCTACCTTCATCCTTATCTATATACTTACCCCTCGCAGTTTCAGGAACTCCTATTACTTCATATTCAGTATCATTATATACGGGTGGAACTAACCCATTAAACAAAGGGAAGAAATGACAACTGCCACATAGTGCCTTCCCCGAAAAAATAGTATAACCATTTATCTCATGTATTGACAGCTGTTTATAATCTCCTTTTATATACTTGTCAAACCTGCTATTCATTGATATAAGTGTTTTTTCGTATTCAGTAATAGCTTTTAAAATACCGTAATAACTAACTATAGTATCACTT
Source organism: Bacteroidota bacterium (assembly GCA_040386075.1). GTDB lineage: Bacteria > Bacteroidota > Bacteroidia > B-17B0 > Aurantibacillaceae > UBA4416. Next base: position 137,637 of record JAZKGE010000027.1, on the reverse strand, counting down.
GTTCCGTTATAAGCATTTTTAAATAATAGCTTATACTCTTCGCTTTGATTTAACCTACTTATCATTTCATCTACCGTAGCGTTCATTTCCTTTTGATTATGCAACACATCGCTTGCCTGCTGTTCCAACTGTCTGGCCCTTCCATCATAAAAGAATTGCTTTTGAAAAATGGCATTCAGTAACGAAGGCGTATTTCTATCCAAAGTGTTTTTATTTTCAAAAGTCAATCCCTTTTCTAATCCATCACAAAAAGCCATGTCGGGTTTATGACATGATGCACATGCCCGTTGATTATTTCCTGACAAAACCGGATCAAAAAAAAGAAGCTCGCCTAATTTGGCCTGCAAAGAATTTCCAATAGTATCAATTGCTTTTACCGTAAAATAATTTAAATTATAAGAACTGCGTTCAAATAATCTTTCGTCTCTTAAATTGATGGCGTAGTTTACGGGTGTAAAAGGAAACAGATTGGATCGATGAACTTTTACCAATAGCGCATAAACCGGCTTTACATAGTGTGTTATAAAATACAATCGGTTAAATGAATCATAATCTTTATGAAGAGTACAATAATTTTCAGCTAATTTGATCCTAGAGATCAATTGAGCATGCGTATTACTGGGATAAGCATTCTCACCATACTTTTTCCTAATTATATTGAGCATTGATCGAAATCCTTGAAAAACAGATACACATTCGGTAGTGTTGGTTTTAGTATAGGTGGCATCTGAACCATTTAAAGACAAGCTGCACATTCTTATCAATTCAAACTGCATTGCCTCCAGTTGTTGAGAATCTGATACTGTAATGTCATGCAACTTTCTTTTAAAGACAATAAATGATCCCTTTAAGATCTGCAATTCGGCTTTCAATAATTTCAGATCTATAGAATCGGCTCCAAACAATTGTTCTTCAACTACCTGAAACCCATGTGGATCAACAATTCTTGAGCCGATCTCCAGATCTGTTTTTTTTACTAATGGACCATTTATAAAATACTTAACATCAAATGGAGCACAATACTCAATAAAACACTCTATGTGTTTATAATAAGTTCTTGAAAGAAAGTAATTTGATCTTAATTGCTGAAAACGATCAGAGAGAGAAGCTGAATCTGTGAGATCGATAGACCGCTCAATAACTGCAAGCAGTTTTTCGGTTTCAGAATTAACATAACTGTATTTTTCGGAAAGAGATTCATCATACCTGAAAAAACAACAACTGATTATAATTACCAAAGACAGGCAAACTGCCTTTAATCTATTTCCAATGAGATTATAAAACAACACTAATCTGATTCTTTAACAAATTTAAAAAATGTTGATTGATGATCAATTTCTATTAAACCATTATATAACCCTTTGACCAATGAACTAATTTTTAGCGGCAACTGATTATTATAAATATCACTCTCTGAAAAATTGTACTCATATACACCTTGTCCAACCGCATTATATATGATCACTTTTCCGGTTTTTACCTGTTGACCTAAAAAACTAATTACCAATTCTCTTTGCGCCGGATTAGGGAATACATTTAATAATTTTACAGTTGAATTAATGCTATAAAGACTTGTGGAAATATTTAAAACTCGTGGACATACCGGCGCCATAATACTATATATAGAATTACGAGGCATACTGGCTGAATTTAATGGTCTTAAAAATCGTTCCAGATGATTTACATACATTGATTTTGCATGACTATAAGTTGTTGAAGGTTGATCTATTGTATTTATATAATACCAATCGGTTTGAGTTCTGGTTGAATTAATATCCAGTATCATAAATCCATGTTGAGACAGATCCGCATACTTAATATGAGAATTAGATGCCTGAATTGCTGCGGCTCCCAATGGAATACTCATTCCCGGCGACGTAACACTTGGTCCAACAAATTCAACCCCGGCCGACCCTGACCCCGTTGACCCGTTATAGGTTCCGGTAGGCAGGTCGTTAGCCCAGGAAGAATGAATATCACCTGTTATGGCAACAACATCTGTGATATTATGATTTAAGATATGATTAAATACCCGGGTTCTTTCAGCAGGATAGCCGTCCCATTGATCACCATTAACAGCTTGCCCAAATACTTTTAGTGGTGCTATCATAACCTGCTGGGTTAATACTTTCCATTGGGCCGTGGAAGAATCCAAACGGTTTCCCAACCATGTAAACTGATCTGTTCCTAATAATTGTCTGGCGTTGGAGGTTACTGTTGCACCGGTTGTTCCGGCCTGCAGGTCACGCCCATGAAGCCTTGTGTCAAGCATAATAAAATCTACCAGATTTCCATAGCTTAATTTCCTAAACAGTTGATATGGATCTGTTGTCCCTGTTTGTTGTCTTATAGGTAACCATTCAAAATAAGCTTGCTTAGCATTGGATTTTCGAACAGCAAACGGACCTTCGCTAGAAGTAGTGTGATTCTCTGCACCATTCACCCACGAATCGTTAGCCGACTCATGATCATCCCAAATTGTTATGAATGGAAATTGTTGATGTAATCTTCTCAGGTCATCATCCAGATGATACGTTGAATAACGTTGTCTGTAATCAGACAACGATAAGATCTCATTTGCTGGTAACCATTGGCGATTTGCAGTACCGTTTGGAGAATAACCCCCAGTTGCATATTCATAAATATAATCTCCCAAACAAATAACCGCATCAAAATCTGCCCTATTCAATAAAACTTTATAGGCATTAAAATATCCGGCTTCCAAATTTGCACAAGACACAATTGCAAACCTCAAACTATCTGCACCATTTAATGGCGTTGTTCTTGTTCTTCCTCTTGGCGATTTTTTTCCATTAGATGTAAATTCATAGTAATACCATGTGTTTGGATTAAGACCTGTAACATCAATTTTAATCGTATAGTCAATTGCATTATCTGTCAACAAAGTGCCTCCCTGAACAATATTAGTCATGCCGGTATCAGTGGCCATCTGCCATGAAACCAATTCAGGACTTGAAGAAATTGTGTCGGGTGTTAATCTTGTCCATATAATAACTCTATCAGGCATGGGATCACCAGAGGCAACACCGTGATAGAAAGGAGCCAGGCAGGGTTCTAAAGAAGTTGTTCTTAGATTTTGTGCGTTTAATTTGAATGTGGTGCAACAAAATAAAAAGAGTAAAACAGCGAAAACATATCTATTGCTTAATAACTTTGTAATCATAGCTTATTTTGTTAATGGTTGTTTTTATAAAATAAATACCTGACGAAAGATCTGATAGATCGATCTGTGTGCTTCCATTGCTTTTAAGTTCGTTTGATGAAGTGGTCTTCAGGATCATTCCTAAAGCATTTGACACTTGAATATCCTCAATGCTATCAGGCAGTTCATCGTACTTGAATTTTACAGTAATGGTTTGCAGAAAAGGATTTGGGAAAACAGATAGATCGTATTGCTGTTTTACTGCTTCATGAATATTGGTAACTCCACATATAATTTGGTAACTTCCACCGGAGGCGTTTGTAAAACCAGCGCCACCATTTATACTATAAATTGGATTAACAGTTGAAGAAGAACAACCCGGTACAAAAATCTTGATCCGTCCTCCACCTGCTGCGCCGCCTTTGTTTCCAATATTTCCACTGCTACTAATGATAGTTTGATTACCACAAAACGGCCCGCCGGAATAAGTAGCGGTTGTTCCATTGCCTTTTGCGCCACTGTTTCCGCCATTTCCACCATTGCTTTGCAAAGTTCCTGTGATCGTAGCTATTGTTTGTGTTTCAATATAAATTCCACCGCCGGATCCGCCGCCGCCGCCACTTCCTGCACCCGCTCCACAAGATAAAGTTGCTTCACCTGAATCATCGCACCCGTCCGAACAACAATTCGTTGATATACCACCGTTTCCGGCATCGCCGCCATTGCTTCCATTTTCTCCATTCACTAAAATTTTTCCGGATATTTTTATTGAGTCGTTTGCAATCAATTGCACAAGTCCACCTCCATTTCCACCTTTTCCTCCGGTTAATCCAACATCGTGAGATCGGCCACCGCCGCCACCACCTGCACCACCAGAACCCAGATCAATATCGTTTCCTGATACTGTACCATACGAACTTCCTGCACTTCCTCCTGCGCCACCGCTTCCAGCAAAAACTATATAACCTGTTGATACACTTACACCAGTTGCAGTATAACTACTTGTACCATTTCCACCGGTTGATCCTGTTGTGCCGATGCTTCCATAACCTGCTCCCCCGCCGCCACCAGCACCTGCTGAACTACCGATCATTCCACATTCATCATCATTACTTAAACATTGTTGTTTTGGACCTGAACCGTTTTGCCCGTTTTGTCCATGCAAACCAAAACCAGATCCTGAACCATTATTTCCATGCTGGCCTCCTTCAACAACAATAATTCCCGTGTTATCTTTATTGCTGCATGTATTGATCGCAACCTGGTCTCCTGTTAAACTACTAACAATAGTTCCGCCCAATCCGCCGGAACCGCCAATATTTCCTGAATAATTTCCATCGATCAGTCCTTCAACACTTATTTTTTGCGCATTGATGATCAATTTACCGCATCCGCCTGAAGAGTATGCTTTTACATATACAGTTACAAATGGAGCAACTCTAAATGTACCACCAACATTATAGGTTCCCGACAAAATAATACTGGAGTTAATAATGAAATCTCCCGGAATATTAGTACTGCTGCATTGTGCCTGAGATCTATTTATACCAGCAAATAGTAAAACCGCAGTTAATAATTTATTCAACATATAGTTTGAAGTTTTTTTCATGAGTATCAGTTATCATTTTTAGAAAATAAATTCCGGTTGCAAGTGTGGAAGGAATAGTCAAAATGTTTTTTCCGAATTCAAGTTCGATCTGAACATTCAACAATTCTTTACCATTTATATCTATTAATCTTAATTGGGAAGACATCGCATATATGCTCTCAATAGTAACAGTGTTATTCCCTGCATTTATATAACTAGGATACACAGAGAAAGAATTAATGTTAAGCTCATCCAAATCTGTTACAGAGCACGATGAATTTAAGATCACAGAAATATTGAACGTATCTTTTATGCAGCCTGCCAGATCGGTGGCATATACAACGGTACTCACGGGAGTATTAATAGATATAGAATCTGCTTGTTGTCCTGCAGGAAACCAATTTACTTTATCAGGAAAAGTAGACTTTAATGTTACAGTTTCATTCGGACAAACCGTGTAACTTTTACTACCTCCCGCATTTTTAATAATTGTAAACGAATCGAACACAGTACCAGTTGATGTTATAAATTTCCCTTCCAGTTTATTATCCTTAATATCAATAGCCATTGAACCATAAATGGTATTATCGGATTTATACATAGCAGGATGCGGCCATCCTGATGCCGGGCTAGAATCATTTTTACCTGAACAACCACAAACAACATATACCGTACCCTTATGTGAACTAGTAGTCTGAGTTTGTTTATGGTAAGCGCAATTAACCGGATAACTTCCTGAAGTATTGTCCTTTTTCATAGCAGGTGTCAACGAATTTGAATAACCGTAATGCCCGTCTAATAAATAAGAGCGCTCATATACATGACTATGCCCATTCAAAACAAGGTCAACGCCCTTTGCTTCAAGAATAGGAATAATATTCTGTCGCATATCAACAAGCTCACCATCCAAAAAATTGGAGTTATCTGAATTATGGCTTCCTTTAGTATAAGGGGGATGATGCCAATAAGCTATGATCCATGGCTGTGTATTTGCATTCAGATCATTCTGGATCCAGTTTGCCATAGCACCTGTTGCAGACCTGCTTACATCATATGAATCGAGAACAACGAAGTGAATGTTCCCATAATTATAGGAATAATATTTTTCGGTTCCGGAAGCTAAGCCACCACACTCTGCATTTGCAGGAAGTGTGAATATGTCAAAATAAGCAGGAGAAGGTGAGAACGGAATATTATGATTGTAGTCATGATTTCCGATCGCAGGCCATACTACTATGTTTTTTAATGGGGCTTCGAAAGTATTATTAGAAAATACATTTGCCTGGTACTCACTGTCAAATCCTCCATCGTAAGCATTGTCTCCCAACCATATCCAGCCATCAATATTTTTATTACTGCTGTAATTTAAAAAAGAGGTTCGGGTATCACGCTGACTATTACCACCGGTTCCAGCATCGCCAACAACCCAAAAACGATAGTCGCCTTTTTGACCATAATTAGGCGCTGTTCTAAAAAACAAATCAGAAGCAGCGGCTACTAAAGTTGCAGTTGTACTTCCAATTGTATAATAGTATTTAGTATAAGGCAATAAACCTGTTATCTTAATTTCATGATTGGTAGAAGAAATGGTATTTGTGGCAGTCATATTAAGATTGGCCTGAGAAATGCCATAATTTACTTTTGTATTAGTAGAGGTATTTGTTTTCCATTTAACGATAACACTTGTTGGGGTTGCCTGCTGTAAATACGGTCCCCTGGTTAGAGTTTGCGCGAAAGTGCCATAAAACGAAATCAAAAAAAGAATATGCAAATTTTTCATGTCGCTAAATTATAGCATCAACTACAGTCGTACATTAATTCATAAACAAGAAAATATTAAGAATAAAAAGCAAAACATAAAAAAAGATTTACTTTGAATGAAAAAATTAACGAAGGATATACATTAAATAAACAGCACAGCTTCTTCTTTCACGGTTTTCGTTCTGGAGGGATAAGTATCAAACAGTAATTCCAGAGTTTGATGGATATTATTAGCATGAATTTGTGGATTGTTATTATTTTCAAAGTACCACTTTTCAATAATATCTGAAAAATCTTCATTAATACCCTGCAATACCTTCACGCCCAGCTTCTTTAAAGCAGCTGCATTACACTGTTGCTCATAATGGTTTTTGATGGGGATACTGATCAATTTTTTACCAAGATATAATGCTTCAGAAGGTGTTTCGAACCCACCACCTGTAATTAAGCCATGACAACTTAATAAACTTCTGTTAAACAACATTTGGTTAATGGGATAATAAGTAATATTCTTTTCTGTACGAATAGACTCTATACTATCCAAAAACCAGTGAAACTCAATATGTGGTAATTTAGAGAATGCCTCCAGCAAACAATGTTTTTGAAATGAAGGCAAATAAACACTTACATGATTGAGATCAGTTGTTTGGACATCAATGAATTCCTCTTTAATAACCGGCGGGAGAATAAAGCTGTCGTAAGATTGAAAATGAAAACCAATATGGTTGGTAGCATGAGCGTAATGTTTTAAAATTGTTTCTCCAACGAGATTTTTTTTATCGGGACGAGGTGTAGCATCATACTGAAAACTGGCTTGATGGCCTAACTGAACTGAAGGCATTTTCTTTAATTTACAAGCCAAGGATGTTACAAAATCAAAATCGTTAATAATGAAATCATACTTTTCAAGAGGCAATGACCTTGCGTCTTTATACATCATATAAGGTTTGATATTTCTTACAACATCAAAGTAATTAAGGCCGCCACATTTACTGTAATGCAGGCTACATCCTTTACTTCGGTATTTTACTGGCAATTTAAAATCAAGGTTAGCATTATTGCCACTGATAAAAAAATCGACCTCCCCAAATTGTTTCAAATAAGGATAAAGTTGTTGTGCTCTGCTGATATGACCATTTCCTGTTGCCTGAACAGCGTAGAATATTTTACTTTTTTTCATTTCTTAAGAAGCCAAAATTTTAGTTACAATGTCCTGTTGTTCTATGTGTTCCTTAGGATAAATAAGATCCAAATAATTTTTATCGTAATTAAAAATTTCCCATGCTCCGTTGTTATACTCCAACGCGGTTAAATTTTCAACCCAATCGCCGCTATTCATATATATAACGGATCCTTTCTCATTTTTAACTTCTTTGATCTGTGGCATATGAATATGGCCACACAACACATAATCATAACCTTTTTCTATAGCTATCTCGGCGGCAGTGGCTTCAAAATCTCCGACAAAAGCAACAGCCTTTTTAACACCATCTTTTACTTTTTTAGAAATACTCATTTTATCCCTGCCAAATAATCTCAGTAACCAATTCACAAAACGATTGATAAGAATAAGCAGATCATATCCCTTGCCTCCTAGTTTTGCCAAGAGTTTAGCGTAACCTTTAGTAGTTGCATCAAACACGTCGCCATGGAATATCCATGTCTTTTTACCATCAATCGTCAATAATAGTTTATCAACTATTTCCAAATTACCTAATTGCAGATCAGTGTACTTTCGTAGCATTTCGTCATGATTACCGGTAATGTAATAAACCTTAGTACCATGACTGGCCATCTTCATTATATGACGCAATACATCCATATGAGAAGAAGGGAAATAATTTTTACTAAAGTTCCACATATCAATAATATCTCCATTGAGTATTAAAGTTTGTGGGTTAACTGTTTTAAGGTAATGTAGTAATTCCTTTGCATGACAGCCAAATGTTCCTAAATGTACATCGCTGATGACTATAAGTTGCAATTCCCGTTTGCTATACATTATTAGTTTTTACAAATGTATTGGCACATTATTATCCAAATGTGTTCCTTACATTAAAAAACCATCAATAAATTGTTTTGAGAACTAGTGTTGCAGCGGGCGTTTTTTGATCATGCCTCCTTTGGTATCCTTAATGCTATTCATTACTACAAAAGCATTAGGATCTATTTTTTCTAATTCCGTTTTCAATTTATTCAATTCAAGACGGGTGGTTACCGTATATATAATATCAATATTCTGTCCTTCTCCTCGTTTACCATACCCACGTTTACCACTATAAACGGTTACTCCCCTACCCATCACATTAATAATCATGCTTCTTACTTCTTCACTATGAGAAGATATAATAGTAACACCTGTATATTCTTCGATTCCTTCAATTACAAAATCAAGCGTTTTGGATGCAGCGAGATAAGTGATCAATGAATAAAGTGCCGCTTCAATGGATAAAAAATAGGCGGCTGTAGAGAAAATTATAATATTGATCCCTATAATAATATCTCCCATAGTGGTGCCAAACTTTCTGCTTAAGAAAATTGCCAGTACTTCAGTACCATCAAGTACCGCACCACCCCTTACCGATAAACCAATACCAGAGCCCAGGAAAAATCCTCCAAAAACAGAAACCAGTAATTTATCGTGGGTTACTTCTGGAAAATGAACGAAGGCAATACAAATAGCAAGGCCTGTAATTCCAGCCATTGTTTTAATAGCGAATTGTTTCCCTATCAGCTTATATCCCAAAATAACAAAAGGAATATTGATCGCTATGATCAATACATAAATGGGAACGGTTGTTAGCTCTGCTATTAAGAGCGAAATACCCGTGGCTCCCCCATCAATGAACTTGCTGGGCAATAAAAAACTCTCTAATCCAAAAGCTGCAGAAAAAATACCAAGTATTATTAAAAGTATGTCCTTAACTAAACGAAAACTAACGATCTTTAGTTCGCGAAAGCCTTTGGCAATTTCAAAGCGTGAGTGTTCTTTTTGAACATCATTCTTATTCTTGTAATTAAGAACGGTTTGAATAATAATACGGGTCAAAAATTTATTCATAAACAAAAAACTTATACTATTCGTAAGATAGAAAAAAAATGGCAATAAAAAAAATCGCCATGAATAATATTCATGGCGATCTTAAAAATAGTTTTTAATTATTTCCCTGCGGCAGCTGCGCTTTTAACCTTAGCATCTTCCAGTATTTTATGGCTTTTTACTTCAGCTTCATCCAATACTTTTTGTGCCTGCTTGTCAACTTCTTTTTTAGCAACTTCAGCTGCCTTTTTAGCGGCTATTTTTGCAATTGGATTTTTTACATCTTCTACTTGTTTGTCTGCAGCTGCATAACCTTCGGTTTTTAGCTTATCAGAAGCTGCCTGTGCATCTGCTTTTAATTTATCAACTTGTGCCTGAGCATCTGCAAGGATTTTTTGAGCTTCTTCATTTGCTTTATCTTTTACTGCAGTAACCACTTGCTCTTTAACAGCTTCTGTAGTTGATTTACCATCAGCTTTTGTGCCGGTTTTAACTGTAGGTTTCATCACTGTGCCTCCAAACCCAACATTTACTTTTATGTTCTTAGGCATCGAAACATTTGTTCCGGCAGCTGCATTGGCTTGTCCCAATAAATTTCCAACCATGCTATTTGCTTGAGCTCCGAACATTTCGGTTGGCACATCCATTTTCCAATTATAATCAATGGTTTGGTCAAAGCCTGTTGAGCCTGTGATCTCTGCATTGATCTTATCAATTTTTACATTTACCGGTTTACGCAGATTCACGCGCCCGTCTTTAAACTCGTATTCTGCCATTACATTTTGAATGTTGAGATTTTTTAACTGCTCGATCTTCAAAGCTTCTCCCAACTTAACAAAAGCAGGAAAACCTCCAATGGATACGCTACTGGTTTTAAATACACCGTTCCCATGCAAAGAAGAAAGGATCGGTTCCATTTTGCCATCAAGATCGGCCTTAAAATTCTCTAATGTAGCTGTGAACATACCTTTAGCATATTGTCCTATTGGTGCTAGTTTTTGAACCGTGTTAAAGGCCGCAAATGTTTTTTGAATATCAAAGTTATCTACCTTAAAGCTCAGATCAACGGTTGGTTTTTTTGGATTAGTTGTTTCGTAATAACCATTCATCAATACATTACCACCCAATACACCTAATTTAAGATCAGTCATATCTACTTTCCTCTTCTTGATCTCAATATTTCCATTCAGATTATCAATCACTAAATTATCGTATAACATCTTAGTGATGTTTGCATTCATAATAAAATCAATGTTGCCGGGCACTTCCACAACTCCGGCAGCAGCTGTATCTGGAGCTGCCTGAGCAGTGGCAGTTTCGGTAGATGAAGAACTCATCAACTGGTTCAGATCTATTAAATTTGATTGCATATTGAAATGACCTACGATCAAAGAATCTTTAAAAATATACTGCATGAAATTATCTATCTTACCACTAGCTTTAATATCCGACTTACCCATTAGGGCATCAAAAGCAGCTAACTCAACGAATTGATTTGTGAAATTCAGCTTTAATGTATTCAACATTACATCATAAGGCAATGTTGCTGTTTTGTAATTCATTTTATCTATTTCCAAAACACCGGCCAGTTTAAATTTGTCGTATTCTTTTCGATCGATACTGCTCATACGGCCTGCAGCCTCAATATTAGCATTCACAATACCACTCATTTCATCTCCTTTTTCCATTGGAATAAATTCTTTTACAGAAGCCAGGTTGATCGTACCTTTAATTTCAGCGGCCAGATCCGGATCTGAAATTGGTGTTTTTACGTGTGCCCACATATTGATAGGGTTTCCCGCCATTTCTAAATGAAACTTATTAACATCAATCACTGTTGCATCTAAATAATCTTTGGTATTTGCAACATGCACATCTATATTAATATTATTAACGGATTTTGGTAAAGACGGGTATTTGAACATCGCATCAGCAATAGCTAATTTCAGGTCAAAGCTAGGGTAAGTGTTTTTAGTACTGTCTTTCTCGCTATGCAAAGTTCCTTTTGCAAAACCATCCAGTTTTAATTTACCTGCAGTTTTCACATCTTTAAAATCTTTTGAATATACGCTTGGAATTAAAGACAAAATAGATTTGAATTCGGTTTGTTTAGCTGCAAATTTCAGATCCATGGTAATATCTTCCTTAGGCATCGATACAAATCCATCAAATGATAATCCAAGATCATTCAGATCAAATTCATTTTCTTTGAACGTAAATTTCATATTTGGCATATCCATATCCAGGTCAGCCTTAAAACGGGTTTTTGCTTTGGTCAAATAACCAACGCCATCCATTTTGTAAGATAGTTCTGCAATCTCCAATAAATTACTTAATGTGAAAATATCCTGGGTGAAATCACCACTCATTGTATAGTTCATGTCTTTTAAAACGGCCGACATATTTCCCTGCATATCATTATAAGTAATATTAGCATGCTTGATTTCAAGCGATTTTAGCTTTAACGCAAATTTAGTAGCGCTAGTATCTGTCGGTTCAACAACTGTAGTGTCTGTACTTGCTTTGGCAATATCCCAGTTTGCTTTTCCATCAACCATTACAATACCATTTATCTTTGGTTCGTCTATCACTAAAGAGTTTACCTGGTATTTATCGCCACTGATCACACTTTTAATATTAAGATCAAAGGATAATTCTTTAATATAAGCTAAGGTATCTCCTTTGAAAGGCTCTATATTGATAACGCTTACATTTTGAATTTTAAATCTGAAGTCAGGGAATGAGCTAAATAAGGTGAGGTCGAAATCGCCAAAATCAACTTTTGCATTTAAGCTCTTATTGGCTTCGTCTTTTACCAATTGAACCAATTTATCTTTAAAGATAAAAGGTGCTGCGATCACCAAGATCAGTAATACTAAAAATGTTATTCCGCTCCATTTTAATATTCTTTTAAAAAGGCTTTTCTTTTTTTTAGGTTGTTCTGTGCTCATAGTTTTATGATATGGTATTTGTATTAACGAATATAAGAAGAAACTGTTTAATCGGTTGGTATATTAATTTGGTTTTATTTTAAAATACTGTTAAATAATCCTATCTTAAGAAGATTTGAATTTCAACTCAAAGCAGGTGCCATTATGGCTTAAATAATTATAGGTGCCATCCAATTGCTCGCTCAGGGCTTCAATTACTGTAACGCCCAATGATTGCTTCCTATTATAATCAAGTGGTAAGCCACTTCCATTGTCTTTAACGATCAATTTATACTCATCGTTTTCTTTCACAAAAGAAACTTCAACCTGCCCTTCTTTTTTTCCTGTAAAGGCATGCTTGTAACAATTGGTAAGCAATTCATTTAAAATTAAGCCGCATGGAATAGCTGCATTTACATTGATAGAAACATCATTGATATTGGTATTGATAACCACCGAATTAGCAATGGCAGGATAAGAAGAATTGATCTCTGTGATCAGTTCGCGGGCGTACTCCTCAAAATTCACATCGGTTAAATTATCGCTGTTATATAAGCGATTATGGATCAAAGCCATGGAACGTACACGGTTCCGGCTTTCCAGTAATACATTTTTTGCATCTTCATGCAAGTCATCATTCAACTTTAAACTAAAAAGCCCGGAAATGATAGCCAAATTATTTTTAACCCGGTGATGTAATTCGGCAATAAGAATATTTTTTTCTGCCAGAGCTTCCTGAATGGCTTTTTCGGATTGTTTTCGTTCTGCGATACGGATTTCATAACGCTGATTCTCATTTAAATTATTTTGAATCATAATGTAAACGAAAAATCCAAGCGCCAGGGCGCTAAACAGCAGGTTAAATACGAACATTTGCGAACGCTTATCATCCGTCAAAAAATCGCTTCTAAATAATTCCCGATCGGTTGCTATATTAATTCCTAAAGAAAGGATAATGATAAAAAAATGTATGAACATCCTTTTTCTATCCTTCTTTATATCAAATGTGAAGGCAATTGATAAAATAAGAGGAAAATAATATAGATAGGTTCCTGAAAGAAATCCTGAATAAGAATCAAAATAAAAGGCAGCGAGACTTATAATAGTATATACAAGGGAAATAGCAACCCCATGCAAATGAATTTTATTTAAGTAAAAACCAATAAAACAAGTAATTACCAAACATTCGATTAATACCGCTGAAAACTTATCTCCCAGAGAGTAGTTAATAATCCCACTGAATAAAAAAACAAGCATAGCGACAATGCTAAACTGGTTTGTTAATGTGATTCGCTTAACTAATACATCATTATATTCTGGTTTGATACCAATAGAAGAAATATGAGCCCATGCTTTGCGAAGCATAAAGCGTTATTTGCTCAGGATTTTAAATTCAGTTCTCCTGTTTTCCTGCCTCCCTGCATCAGTGTCGTTGGTTGCTACCGGAACACTCTCACCATATCCTTTCGCCACCAAACGGTCTGCTGAAATTCCTTTTCCTATCAAATAGGTAACAACTGATTGTGAACGCGACTGCGATAATTTTTGGTTATAATCATCACTACCTTTGCTATCTGTATGACTGCCTAACTCGATCTTTAAAGTTGGATTCTCCGTCAGTAATTTAATTAAACGGTCCAACTCATTGGCTGATTCAGAACGAATGGTTGCTTTATCAAAATCAAAGAAAATATTTTTCAAAATGATCGACTGACCAACTTCTATTGGTTTTAAGGCAATATTTTTTTCTACCTCCTGGTACTCTTCTGTTAGTTTTAAGTCAAAATTTTCAGAGTGAAATAAGTAACCGTCTTTTTTAACCGCAATACCATAGTTTTTTCCTCCCGGTAACGACACCAGGTATTTACCTGTGGTACTATTGGATTTGAAAGTAGCAATCACGTCATTCAAGGTATTATCAATTAACTCGATCGTTGCTTCTAATAAATTATATGTTTTAGCATCAGAGATAACACCTTTTAAGATGGTCATCTTAGGGCCACTGCTTACAATTTTTTCTGCTTTAAATTCGCTAACCGGAGCTGCAACACTTGCCAATAAATTATCTTCGTTCATAACAACCGGTGGTTTTTCAGGCCCAAGGAAAGTGATCTTATAAATATCTTTATCACCGTAACCGCCTTGTTTGGAAGAGGCAAAATACCCGTGATTACCGCTACCGCTAATTACAAAAAAGACGTCATCATCGGGTCCGTTGATAGGGTAACCTAAATTAACAGGCTCACCCCATTTACCATTTTCAAATGTTGATTTAAAAATATCATAACCACCCATTGTGTTGTGATCCTTTGAACTGAAATAAATGGTCTTTCCATCCGGGTGTACAAATACACCTTCTTCCCCATATTTAGTATTCAACTGTGGGCCGGCATTAACTGCAGGCCCCCATTCGCCTTTTACATCTTTATCAGAATAATAAATATCACCAGCTCCCATGTTTCCTTCACGGTCGCTGATAAAATACAAGCGCTTTCCATCATAAGATAAACTCACTGATGACTCATGCCATTTAGAGTTAATGTTCTTATTCAAGTGTTCCGGTTTTGTCCAACCGTTTCCAACTAAATTACTGGTATAAATATCACCTCCGTCTTTCTCTTTATATTTAAAGATGAACATGGTTGTACCATCACCGGATAAACCCGCTGTAGCATCATGCTCCACACTGTTTACCAACGGCCCAAAATTTTGTGCCGGGGTCCATTTGCCATTTACTTTAAAAGACTGGTAAAGATCTTCAAAGGGCCAGCTATCACTTTCATCGATCTTACCACCTGTCGAATTTTCTCTGCGCGCTGTTAAAACCATCATCGATTCATCCGCAGAAATAAAAGCACTATACTCAGGATAAGATGTATTGATGTTGGTTCCCAAATTATCTACAAATACACGTTGTGGATTGGCAGATTCTTTTTTTCCGATCTTACATTCAGCGATCTTTTTATTAGCATCCTCGATGGCAAACGCATTTTCTTTAGGATCCGCATTTAAAACATTTATATGCAACTGATAATATCTGATCGCCTCATCCCATTTTAGCTGGAATTGATATGCCCAACCTAAAAAGTAAGCTGCATCTGCGGGTATCTTGCCGTTTAAAGAAATAGCTTTCTCTAAATATTTTGTTGCGTTATCAGATTGTGGATTCAGGTTAAAACTAACGATTCCCATCATGTAATTTAGTAGGGCATTATTAGGATTAAAATCCTGAGCTCTTGCTAAAAGAGGCTGAGCTTGTTTAAAATAGATGTCACCTGCACGTTGATAATCTTTACGACTCACTGGATAATACTTGTTTTTTGCTACATAACCTTCTAATACAAAGTCATATTCCTTTTTACCCAGGTCAAAAGCGTCTTTCCCATCTTCCAGGCTTTTTTTGGCTTCTTTCAACTGATCCTTCTTATCAGGAAAGTTAGATTTCTCGAACTCAACATTCTGTGCTGCTGCAATTGATGCTGTGAAAAAAAAGATCGCTACAATTTTATATATTTTGTTCATACTGAAATATTAAAACGTTGTGTTTAGTTTTTTTGAACTTAATGATTAATCACAGTACCCTGATGTATAACGTTTGCCTTCGGCTGCCCCATACTCTGCTGCCTTCTTCCAATCGGCGCAGGCCCCTTCTTCATCTTTCAGCATTTGTTTGGCAATACCTCTGTTCACGTATGCTGCTGCTAATTTAGCATCAGCTTGTATAGCTTTATTTGCCCACTCCGCAGCTGCCTTATAATCTTTCTTTTTAATATAGGCAGAAGCCATATTATTAATAGCAAGTGTGTAATTTGCTTTTTGCTTCAATGCAGCGTCAAAATCAGCAATGGCACCTGCGTAATCATTCGTATTCAATTTTGCGGTTCCTCTGTTATTTAAAGCAATGTAATAGTCCGGTTTTAAAGCAATAGCTTTGTTATATGCATCAATCGCACCTGCATTATCCCCTTTGTTACGCTTACAAGAACCGAGATTATTGTATGCAAAAAATAATTTGCTATCGATAGCTAATGCTTTTTCATAGTCCGCAATTGCCCCTGTCTCATCACCCATCATTTTTTTAGCAGAGGCTCTGTCGTTATAAGCATATGCGTAATCTGCCTTAGCAGCAATCGCTCTGTCGTAATCAGCAATTGCAGGTTTATAATCACCAGCCTCAAAATTAACCTGGCCACTTAAGTAAGAAGCCTTACTATATCTGTCGTCAATGAAAATAGCTTTACTCAAATAGGTCACACAGGAATCCTTTTTCTTCATCGCATAAAAGCTTTGTGCTTTTCCAAACAAGGCATCTACGCTAATAGGATTGATAGTTAATGCCTTATTAAAGTCCTCTAAAGAAGCCTCGTATGCCTTTGCCTCATATCTTGCAAAACCCCTGTTGGCGATTGCTTTATCAAAAGCTGGTTTAAAAGAAACAGCCTTGGAAAACTGTTCTATAGCCATGTTATAATCTTTTTTACCCATAAATTCTAACCCCGCATTGTAGGCATTTTCAGCTTCCTGATCAGGAGTTAAAGCGGTTTTTACTTTTACAGTGTCTTGAGCCGATGCATTTAAACATAACAGGCCAAGACATACTAATACAATTTTTTGCATAGGATGATTGTTACGTTTTTAAAGATAGGAAATTAAATGAAAAACCGAAATTTTTGTTAAAAATTAGTATAATAATCCTTTGTAAGATCCTTATAATCATCTGTATACTGGTGTCTAACCTCTTCTTCAATGGCTATGGTTTTTTCAGAAAATTCGGTTGGTTTTACCTCAAATTGCATCAAATGACGTTTGTCTGTATGTTTATCTACTCGTGATTTTACCCTTAACAATTTGGAAAGATGCAAACCCTTTTTCTCTGCCAGGGCTCTGAATCTTTCGGCCTCTAGTGTTGGAAGGATCAGGCAGAATTTACCTTTCTCGTTCAATAATTTTAACACACCATCCAACAGTTCTTCAAAAGGTAACACATCGGCATGACGGGCATGCGAACGTTGTTCATCAGAAGATTTCAGAGATTGTTCAAAATAAGGGGGATTGGTAACGATCAGGTCATACATTATGTTAGCCGTTTTCGAATAATCCTGCAGAGAAACATGTTTTACCGAGATCCGATCAGGAAACCTGCTTTCCTGTACGTTTTGGGTTGCCTGCAAACAGGCGTGTTCATCTATATCAATAGCATCAATGTGTGCAATTGTTTTTTGAGCCAGCATCAAAGCTATAACTCCGGTTCCTGTTCCAATATCCAAAATATGTTTGCTGCCATTAGGCAGTATCCAGGCTCCCAGCAAAACAGCATCCGTGCCTACTTTCATAGCACACTTATCTTGGTTAATAATAAACTGCTTAAAAGCGAATGATGTATTGGGCATAAACCATGTTTACCGTTTTGAGTTGTATAAAGTTAAAAACAAAAATGAAAGTATAAAGTTTATTTAAATTAAGAAATTAATTTTAGGGAAAATTGGCAGTAAACATGATAAAAATAGCTTCCTATATAATTTTGCTCCTATTTACGCTTGTATCGTACTCTCAAACTACACTGGAATCGATATTAGAATCCTATAAAAAGGATAAAGACCTGCAACATGCCACTTATAGTTTTTGTGTGATCGACGCACAAACCGGAAAAACCATTAAAGAATATAATTCGGAAATTGCTTTGATACCTGCCAGTACCATGAAGATCATGACCACATCGGCGGCTTTAGGCATTTTGGGAAAAGACTACACATATAAGACCAATTTTTACACGTTCCAAAAAACAGATTCTGTTTCAGGATCAAACTCTGTTAATTTATTGATCAAAGGAAGCGGCGATCCTACTTTTAATTCATCCTATTTTTACAATACTGATTCTGCCTTTTTAAATCCCCTCATTCAAAAATTAAAAGCAAAAGGTATTAAAAAGATCAACGGATCTATTATTGCCGATGGCTCTTATTTTGATAACACTATTCCAAGTACCTGGATCTGGGGCGATATAGGCAATTATTTTGGTGCCGGAGCAAACGGACTTTCGTATCATGATAATAAATTCTCTTTGTTCTACAATAGTGGCGTTTTAAATAGCACTGCCGAGCTGGAAAGTATTTCTCCTAGTTATTTTGCCAAAAAAATGAATATCAAATCTTCCGTCATCTCTTCGGGAACAGAAGATGATGCTTTTGTATTTGGCGACCCAAATGGTTATTCAAGAATTGTCAAGGGCACTATTCCTCCCAACAAAAAGCATTACGAAGTAGAAGCTGAGATGCCTGAGCCTGCTCTATATTTCATTAATCAGTTACAAACCGAATTGCAAAAAAATGGCCTTGCCTCCTCAACTGTTAAATTAGAAGTAAGCGAGACAAATCAATATTCAGAACAATTAGTTTATACCCATCAATCACCCAAGCTCGAAAAAATAGTTTACTACACAAATACAAAAAGTAATAACCATTACGCTGAGAGTTTATTAAACACAATCGGTGCTTCAAAGTCAAAAAGCAAAGGAACAACGTCTAATGGCATTAATGCTGTGAAAAATTATTGGGAAACCAGAGGTGTAGATGTTTCAGGATTGCACATGGCTGATGGAAGCGGTTTATCAAGAGCTAACAGCATTACTACAAAAATACAAGCGACTGTTCTATCAAAAATATACAGGGATAGTTTAATGTATCCCGCCTTTAATGCTTCATTACCCATTGCGGGAAAAAATGGCAGTATGACCAGTTTATGCAAAGGAACATTTGCAGAGAATAATATGCGTGCCAAAACAGGTTATATTAATCGTGCAAGAGGATATTGCGGCTATGTAAAAACAAAATCAGGGAAAGAGTTAGCATTTTCAGTGTTGTTTAATAACTACGATTGCTCTCCGAAAGAAATGAAATTAAAGATAGAGAAATTGTTGGTGGCCTTGGTAGAATTGTAAAAGTGAGGTCATGCTGAACTTGTTTCAGCATCTCTTGAGACCCTGAAACAAGTTCAGGGTGACGAAATCAGGAAACGATGTCGTTAATCGATCTTAAAATAATTTCACAGGCCTGTTTTATTTCCTCATCTGTGATGATCAATGGTGGCGCTATTCTCATACTGTGAGAATTAAAGAGAAACCAATCAATGATCAATCCATTCTTTACACAGGTTTCAATAATTTTAAAATTTAAGTCTGTATCTTCAAAATCTAAAGACAACATAAAGCCTTTTCCTTTGATTCTTTTTATAGCCGGATGAATTAATAAAGAACGGATCAAGTTTGATTTACGTTCTATATCATCCATTAATTTTTCAGACTGGATAGTTTGCAAACAAGCTAAAGAAGCTGCGCAACAAACGGCATTACCTCCAAATGTATTGATGTTTCCCAATACCGGATCATGGGTAAATTCATTCAATAACTTTTGAGAGCTGATGAAACAACCAATTGGCAAACCGCCACCCATACCTTTTGCCAATAACAAAATATCAGGAATTATATTGGTTTGTTCAAAAGCAAAAAAAGTTCCGCTGCGACCAAAACCATTTTGTATCTCATCTAATATTAATAAAGCACCAAGTTCAGTGCATTTTGTTCGGATAGCAGTTAAAAACTCGTCGTTAGCAATAGTATATCCTGTTTCACTTTGCACTGGCTCCAAAATAACTGCAGCTGTTCTTGAAGTAATATGTTTATTGACTGCTTCAACAGAATTATATTCCAAAATTTTAACATCGGGTAACAATGGCCGGAAAGCTTGCTTGAATTCTTCGTTACCCATTACACTTAACGCACCGTGGGTACTACCGTGATAAGAATTTTTGAAACAAATGATCTCTGTTCTTCCGGTGACGCGCTTTGCTAATTTTAAAGCGCCTTCAGTTGCTTCGGTTCCGGAATTTGTATAAAAAACAGAGTCTAAGTTTACCGGCAACAGATCCGTTATTGCTTTTGCCAGCTGTATTTGTGGCGCCTGCACATATTCGCCATACACCATCAAATGCATGTAAGTTTCCGCCTGCTGCTGAATGGCCATTACAACGTTAGGATGACAATGCCCAACATTACTAACAGAGATTCCTGAGATAAAATCAATGTAAGATCTTCCCTGCGCATCATGCAGATACACACCTTTAGCCCTAACTATCTCCAGGTCCATAGGTTTCGGAGACACCTGTGCTATATGATTTAAAAATAACTGTCGGTTGGAAATTTGCATTTGGATATATAGACCTGTCTGGCTTTAAAAACCTGACAGGTCTGTTTTTAAAATTAATTAAAAAAATCGAAAAAGAACATTACCGCAGCCTGCTCCTTTTTAACACCACTTGCTGAACCAACAACACTTCCGTTTTTTCTAACGTCGCCATTACTTTCAATTTTACCCACCACACTTCCGTTAATACGGACATCACCGTTCGATTCAACTTTACCTACTACTGAACCATTTTTACGAATATCTCCGTTCGATTCGATCTTACCTTTTACGCTGCCATTAACACGGATATCGCCGTTTGACTCAAACTTACCTTTTACGCTTCCGTTAAGACGCACATCGCCATTTGATTCGATCTTACCATAAGATGATCCGCCTTTTCTAAGATCTTGTGCAGTTGCTGCGTTTATAAACAGACAAGCTACAAATGCCATTACTACATGTTTGAATTTCATTTTTATATTTTTAGAGATTATTATTAATTAAATATAGGCACGAATTTAATGAAACGCTAATTTGAGTCCGGCTAATTTTTTCAACTTCTCTTCACATTGTTCACTATCGGCCTTGCGCACACTAAAATGAATCTCACAATCTGTATCAAATTTTTGAGTGATGATCTTACAATCTATTTGCTTCATTAATTTCATCACATCATTTAATTGCTCGAATGGAAAATTAATAGTGTAATTAAATGAAATATATTTTTCAATGATCTTACATTCTTTGATCACATCGGCAGCGGAAGTTTTGTACGCATTAATTAAACCACTCACGCCTAATAGAGTGCCACCAAAATAACGAACAACTACGATCAAAATATTAGTAAGATCGTTGGATTGAATTTGCCCTAGTATTGGCTTACCCGCTGTGTTGGAAGGCTCGCCATCGTCATTGGCTCTGAAATTTAATTTATCGGCTCCCAGGCGATAAGCATAGCAATGGTGATTAGCGCTAGGATGTGCCTTTTTTAATTGCGTTAAAGCTTCCTTTACCTGAGTATCGTTTTCAACAGGAAAAGCAAAGCCAATGAATTTACTTCCCTTGTCTTTGAAAATAATTTCTTCCCTATTTTCGATCGTCAGATATGTATCAGAAAATAACATGCATTTTATTTCATTAACTGAGGCAGGAAGCCAAGAATTAAAATAGCGAGGATACTTAAAACAATTCCTATCCAGTTCTTAGAAGATAATTTTTCTTTGTAAACCAAAACAGAAACAAATGTAGAAAGTGTGAGTACACTTAAATTATTGACAGGAAATAATACAGAAGGCTCTAAAATATTGCTATTTAATGCCAGTACAATAAAATACATGGTTGCGAAATTGATGGCGCCTAGTATAATTCCGGCAGGTATGGCCATTAACTGGAATTTTTCTTTCTTTACGGTTAACTGATAAAGCAGTGCCATAGATCCAAACACAAACGCTGTAGCAAAAATAGTTGAGAGGAAAGCGTCAAAATCATTTTCGTTTAACAAATAACGTTGTGCATAATTGATAGACGAATCAATGATACCACTGCAAATAAAAATGATCAATGGAAATAACCACCATAATTTTTGTGCCGGTTTTCCTTCAGTTTCTTTATGCGACACTAAATACACGGAAGCTATTGCCAACATGATCCCAATGATCTTAGCTAAGGACAAATTATCTCCATAACATAAAATTGCAATAGAAATCGGGATGACCACTGCCATACGGTTAGCTACCTGGGCGACTGAGATCCCCGACCTGGCCGTTACCTCAGCGATCACAAACAAACTACTTACAAATACAATTCCCAAGCCTACGGCTACATAGATCCAGGGCTGCCCAAAAACGGTTAAAGGGGTAACGTTTGATTTGGTTGTAATAAAACCTAAAGTACCAGCTACTACATAATTGACAATTATTGCCTGAAATGCTTTGATATTTTTTACAGCAATAATTTTAAAGGAAATACCAAATAGAGTGGAAACTAAAATAGAAAGTATTAAAAAGATCATGTTATTTATTTAAGAATGTATAAAGCAGGTCGTTACCTACTTTTTGAGGGGCTAACAAGTTCAATTGTACTTCAGGCGCAGAAATGCCGTGCTCAAATTTTTTATCAGGATTTACAAATACACGGGCTTCATCCCAGGCATTAAGGTTCATGAAATTATAAATAGTATTAGTGCCTCCTTCAACAATAATGCTGGCAATATTGTTTTTAAAACAGTAATCCAATACTTGCTGTGCTTTATTGGTCCAATCGATCTTTACAAATTCTACATTGCTTTTTTTGTCGCTTGAGTTATCATTAAATATGATCGTTTCAGCTTCTTTATTAAATATATGTAAATTTGCGGGCAGACCAGCATGACGCGCCATTACCAAGCGCACTGGATTTTTTCCCTGTACTAAACGCGTGGTCAATCTTGGATCATCTGCCATTAAGGTATTATACCCTACCAAAATAGCCTGTTCCTCACTTCTCCATTGATGAACAAGCACTTTACTTTCTTTTCCTGTGATCCAGTTATCCTCTCTATTTTCAGGAAGAGGCCAGTGACTAATAAAACCATCGGCAGTCTGAGCCCATTTTAAAATAATATACGGGCGTTTTTTTTTATGAAATGTAAAAAAACGCTTATTCAGTTCTCTGCATTCTTTATCTAAAATCCCATGCACTACTTCTATCCCAGCATCTTTTAATTTTTGAATGCCTTTTCCGGCAACCAACGGATTGGAATCTAAATTACCAACGACTACCTTTTTAATACCTTTGCTAATGATAAGATCGGCACAGGGTGGAGTTTTTCCATGATGAGAGCATGGCTCCAGGTTCACATAAAGGGTACATTTATGAAATAACTCATCAGATACCTGTTTAATCGCATTCGGTTCAGCGTGAAAGCCTCCATAGTATTCATGATAGCCTTCTGCAATGATCTGTTCATTGCACACGATCACACAACCAACCATAGGATTTGGAGATACTTTCCCAAGTCCTTTAACTGCCAGTTCCAGGCAACGCTGCATGTGTGTTTCGTGTGTTTTGATAGACAATTTTATTCTATCTACAATATTAAGCAATGATTTGATTGAACCGACAATCTCACTCCATTTTCTATTAAAATCTTATTGTTATTTACTCTTTAAATTGCTTAATTTTAAGGCATGCTAAAATCAATGACGGGCTTTGGAAAAGCCACAAAAGAATTTGAGAATAAAACCGTGAATGTAGAGATCCGTTCTTTAAATAGTAAGAACATGGACCTTAGTTTGCGTTTGTCATCAACATATCGTGATAAAGAACATGAATTGAAAAGTGAGATCACAAAATTATTGGAACGCGGTAAAGTTGACCTGTCGATCTATGTAGAGTCCAAAATAGAAGAAACCCCTGTTCAGATCAATACTGATCTGGCGAAATCTTATTACAATCAACTAAAACAATTAGCTGCTGAATTGAATGAACCTACGACCAATTTAATGTCGCATGTATTGAAAATGCCGGATGTTTTAAAATCTGAACGCAAAGAACCAAACGAGCAGGACTGGAAAGATATTCAAAGTGTTATTTTAGCAGCGGTTGATGGTTTAAATAAATTCAGGGAAGATGAAGGAAAATCGATCGAACAAGATTTTGAAACACGCCTGGGTATTATCGCCGATTCTTTAGAAAAAATAAAAGCGCATGATGCCAGCCGCATTCAAAATATCAGGGATCGCATTAAAAAGAACCTGGATGAAATGGTTGGGAAAGAAAAAGTAGATAATAATCGTTTTGAACAGGAGTTGATCTACTATATCGAGAAACTGGACATCAATGAGGAAAAAGTGCGTTTGAAAACGCATTTGGATTATTTTATCAAAACCATGAAAGAACCTGCAGGTGGCAGAAAGTTAAACTTCATCGGTCAGGAAATAGGAAGAGAAGTTAATACAATAGGTTCTAAAGCCAATGATGCAGAAATGCAAAAATTGGTAGTATTAATGAAAGATGAATTAGAGAAAATAAAAGAACAAACCAATAACGTGCTGTAACATGAATTTATTTAAACTAACAGGCCTTTTATCCGTAGTATTTGGCACAATCAGTTGCCTTATATTGATAAAACCTTTTTTATTAATGTTCTCTCTATTATCAGCAGTTATAGGATTTACCTGTGCAACCATCAACGTATATTTGAATGCGAAATTTGAGATCACAAAAGGTGCATTTAGTATTGGTTACATTGGAATGATCTTATCATCATTCCCTGTTATTTTTTTAATGGTTCTAATTGCTAGAAATTAAGATGTCAGAAATTAAAAATTATTTATCTCTTGTAAAATTCAGTCACACGATCTTTGCATTGCCATTTGCCTGCATTGGTTTTACACTGGCATTGCAGGAAGGTTTTACATTTTCGCTGAAATTATTTTTGTTAGTGTTGGCCTGTATGGTTACCGCGCGTAATTCGGCCATGGCATTCAATCGTTTCATCGATCGAAAATTTGATGCATTGAATCCACGTACCGCTGTCCGCGAAATCCCTGCAGGAATTATCAATCCAAAAAATGCATTGTTTTTTATTATTATCAATTGCCTGTTATTTATAACAGCAACTTATTTTATAAACGCCATTTGTTTTTATTTATCTCCTATAGCACTATTTGTTGTATTATTTTATAGCTACACCAAACGCTTTACACCTCTTTGTCACTTAGTATTAGGTTGCGGACTAGGTCTTGCTCCCATTGGTGCCTATTTAGCCGTTACCGGGCATTTCGCCTGGCTCCCCTTGTTATTTTCATTTACCGTATTTTGCTGGGTAAGTGGGTTTGATATTATTTATGCGCTCCAGGATGAAACTTTTGACAGGGAAAACAAATTAAATTCTATTCCGGTTTTATTAGGAACAAAAGGTGCTTTACGTTTTTCGGAAATATTACATGTATTTGCTATTGCCTTTGTTGTGTTAGCAGGATACATTGGTCATTTTAATTTCTTATACTGGATCGGTACGTTCTTATTTACAGGGTTAGTGATCTATCAGCACACCATTGTAAAACCCAATGATCTATCAAGAGTAAATATTGCCTTTGGAACAACTAATGGTATTGCGAGTGTGGTTTTTGCAACTTTTACGATCGTTTCATTTTTTATATAAATGTTTGCATTCATTAAGTCAAAAAGGTTCCTGAAGTGGCTACTATCAATTTTAGCAACTTGCCTTATTTCTTTGCTTGTTTCAAATTATTGGATCAACTCCAGCACTAAGTCGCAATTATATACCGACGTTAATAAGATCCCATTTAGGAAAGTTGGATTGGTATTAGGCGCCAGCAAAAAAACCATACGCGGTACCAATAATATGTATTTTACTTATAGGATGATGGCAGCATACCAATTATTCAAGTCCAATAAAGTTCAGTATCTTTTAGTAAGCGGTGATAATCACACAAAAGGATATGATGAACCATCCGATATGCGTGAAGCCTTAATGGCATTAGGCGTACCCGATTCCTGCATCATTTTGGATTATGCCGGATTCAGAACATTGGATAGTGTAGTTCGTTGTAATGAAGTTTTTGGAGAAGATTCCATTACCATTGTTTCACAGGAATTTCATAATCAACGAGCACTATTTATTGCCAATAAAAATGATATCAATGCTATTGCCTTTAACGCAAAGGAAGTGAATAAAAATTATTCTTTTAAAACACGTGTCAGGGAATATTTTGCACGTGTAAAATGCATTTTGGATATATATGTTTTATATACCTCGCCTAAGTTTTTAGGGAAAAAGATCTGGATCGGAAAATAATAACATGCTTAAATTGATCTACATATTTTTTATTACCATTATTGGCATTGCAAGTGCTACGCTGGTGTTGGGCTATAATTTTAACAAACCTGTATTAAATGACGTTCTTCCTGCTTCATTACATGAGATTTCGGGCTTAACAATCATAGATTCTACAACTATTGCCTGCATACAGGATGAGGATGGGATCTTATTTTTGTATGACACTAAAACGCATATAATAAAACAACAATATACCTTTGGTTTAAATGGTGATTATGAAGGCATAACCCGTGTTGGATCGTTATTATATGTTTTAAGAAGTGATGGCGTTTTATTCGAAATTAAAGATCACCATACCGGAAAGCTAAAAGTAAAAACTTATCCAACAAGAATTCCTGCATTAAATAACGAAGGCCTTTGTTATGACTCTATTAATAATCGTTTATTGATAGGCGCAAAAGGCAGAATAAATAAAGACCCGTTAAATAAAGATCTTCGTTGTATTTATGAATTTGATCTGAAAACAAAAACGCTCAATCAAAAACCGGCATATACTTTTAATACGATCGACATTAATTTATTTGCCAAATTGAATGGCATACAATTAGCTCACCGAACAACAAAAAATGGTAAAAAGGTAGAAGTTGGTTTAAAATTCAACACCTCTGAAATTGCTATTCATCCGGTTACTAAACAACTTTACATTTTATCTGCCAATGATCATTGTTTGTTCATGTGTAATCTTAAAGGCGAGCTGGAACACATAGAACAGTTAAACCATTTTGTATTTAATAAAGCAGAAGGTTTGTCTTTTTATCCAAATGGCGATATGCTAATTTCAAATGAAGGGCAGACAAATCAACCAACGCTGCTTAAGTTTAAGTACACGCCATAGAGTTCTTTCATGCTGAACTTGATTCAGCATCTCATGAGACCCTGAAACAAGTTCAGGGTGACAAAATTATCACATAATATCTATTAAAATAAAATTTGTAAATTTATGAATACACATTCCATTTATGGCGAATATTACAGAAGTAGATTTCATAGAAAAGTTAACTAAATTAAGATCGCTTGTTTTCCAGTTTGACAAAAATTTTGATGAAGAAAAACATCAATTGTTAAAAGAGCTCTCTCCGCTCTCTTTATATAAACCACAAACTTTTCAGCAGTTTCACCAGGTGTTAATGGCCATGATGGCTTATCCTTCCAATAAAGATCTGTTTGAACTAACAAAAAATACACTGCAAAAATTGCTGGTTCAATTAGAAAAGAGATCAACTTTACCGGATAAATTAAGCGGAACAGGCTTATTGCATACAGCTGTTGAATGTAACTTTTCATTTACCAAAGTCAGTTACATCACGCAAAAATTTCCCGGACAGGTGTCTATACACAGTGCTTCTTCCTCTATTGAAACACAAAAATCGGTCTTGAAATTATTACTACCCTATGTAGAATACTCTAAGATACATGAAGGAGAAAAGGATCTGAAAAACAGGCTATCACAATTCAACACTTCAAAAACGATAACTGATCTTGAATGGTTGTTGCAATTGATTAAACAATCGGATTTTGATTCAAAAACACAAAACATCATCTATAATCAACTGGGTATTTTTGTACAGTGGAAAGTTTCTGATCAGGATAATTCGGTTAGTTTTTTAAGAGGAACGGATCTTCCAATCTATTACCACACTAAACCATTAGAAAAGAAAACAAGTTTACCGGAGATCATTCAACAAAAATTACCTCAACCCGTAAAGCTTACTGATAAAGACAAAGCGCGCATTATAGACGCCGCAAAAATGACCTTGTTTTATTTGTACAGAGAAACAGAACCCTTTACCAATGCCAATAAAGATGATATCACCCTATTTCAATTAGACAAAGGGATTTCCATTGCCTTATTTGGAAGCACTGTTGACAAACGCTATTCATTGGAATCCTATATTGGCTACATGGTATTTAAAAATAATGTTCCTGCTTCTTATGGCGGCGGTTGGATCTTTGGAGAACGAAGTCAGTTTGGCATTAACATTTTAGAATCATTCAGAGGCGGGGAATCAGGATTAATAATATGTGAGTTACTACGGGTTTATCACCAGTATTTTGGTGCAACGCGTTTTGTAGTGAAACCTTATCAGTTTGGCTTACATAATATGGAAGCCATTAAAACAGGGGCATTCTGGTTTTATTACAAACTCGGTTTCAGGCCTGAGGATGAGAAATTAAGGGAACTGGCTCTAAAGGAAGAAAAACAAAAATTGGTTGACCCTAAATATAAAAGTGAAGTTGCAACATTAAAGAAATACACCAAAAGTAATTTAGCTTTAACACTAACTGAAACGAGCTATCCAAACTATGATCCTGAAAAGTTGAGCCAGCGTATTACGAATTACATTAACCACTTTTTTAATGGTGATCGACAAAAAGCTGTAGCTGTTTGCTTTAAGCAATTAAAACAAAATACAGGAATAGATACCAAAAGCTGGAAAGCAGAAGACATTGAATATGCCAAACAAATAGCTATTCTATTCAGTATTCAGCCAAATTGCAGAGAATGGCAAGACAAACATAAGAAGGATATTGAATTATTTATTCAGCTAAAATCGGCTAAAACAGAACAGCCCTGGATCAAGCATTTGCAGAAGTTTAAAGCGTTCTGGAAATACATGAACCTTTAATTACTTTCCTTCTTTAATTTTTTGAACCAGTTCGCTTGTTCCTTTATACTCATCAGAAGTATATTTTTCTTTTTTAGCCAGTTCAATGGCTTCATTAGCAGTTTTCAAAGCAAGGTCTTTTTTGCCCGACTTATATAACACAGCCGCATAAGTATCTAAATTAGCGTAATTTTTATCAAGCTCACAAGCAGTTTTGGCCCAGTATTCTGCCTTCAACAACGCTTCCTTATCTTCCACCTTTTCATAAAAATTCCAGGAAATGGAATTAAGTGTATTAGCGTCTTTCAAATAATACAGATCAACGTTAGCAACCGCAAGCTTAGCGTAATTGCTCCAGTTTTGAGTTCTTTCTGCCAGTTTCAAATCCGCTTCAAAGAATATTAATTTTGTATTAGGTGTATTTAATGCTTCGATCTTAGCTTTCGTATCATTATACAATTTTTCATCAAATGGCTTTGTTTTGATAATAGAGAATAAATGGCTTTGATTAACCGCATCAATTTTACCATTAACTACTTTCTCGGAATATAGCTCAGCATACTTTTGTTTATTAGCCATTAAATAATTAAACTCTTTCGACTCCGGATCATTAACGTGATACATGATCATATCCCAATTAGCTTTATTGGTAAGGTCAGCTTCTTTTTGTTGTGAAAAATAAGTGGCAACGATCTCATCTGATTCGAGACAAGTTCCTTCTCTTGCCTCAATGTACTTTAGTAAAAATTCTGTATTATTTTTATTAGCTTCATAATTCTTAGAATAGTACGAAAATTGCTTTTCTGGAATTTTAGCATTTTCTCCTAAAGCAATAAAATCTTTAGCGGTCATAGAACCAGCTACGCGATGCACCAAATTTCCGGTACCGTCAATAAATAACAAATTAGGGTAGCACTGTACCTGGTATTGTTTGGCGATTTCAATGCCCTCGCCTTTTTCCATATCAATTTTGGCATTCACAAAGTTCTTATTATAATGTTCAGCTACGGCAGCATCTGTAAACACATTTTTTGACATTTGTTTACAAGGCCCACACCATGTTGTATAAGCATCTATGAAAATGAGTTTATTCTCCTTTAATGCTTTTGCCTTAATTTCCGCAAAGGTGCCATGCTCAAAGGCTATACCTTTATTTTGAGCAATTACTGAGATTGATAATATGCCTAGAATTGCGAAAGTTAGAATTGATGTTTTCATGTTTTAGTCTTTATAGGTTTTGGGTACTTTAGGATCAGTTATAATGATATAATCTCCCAGGTGTTCGTATTTCTTCCAATCAATATTAGGGAATTTTTCATCAGAACCCGAAGAAATAACCAAATACTTAATGCCCGAGTTATATCTTTTTAACTGTGTAACTGCAGCAAAATGCTCGTCGCTATGGAAACGTCCATTGACCTGAAACACTTTTTTGCCGGGATGTGATCTCAAATAATCGGCGATAGAATAAGCCATTGTAGCGTCCCACAGCGATTGGGCCATGATCAAACTAAATGATTCACCCATAGATGGCTGCTTTTTCTTTTTTGAATTACCATCATCAAACAAGCCTACCAGTTTTTCGTAGTATTTTCCTGAAGTTGTATCATAGGGCAAAGGCGCAAAATATTTTTTTGACTCATCAGGTAAGGCCATTAATGCTTTCTGTCCTTTACGACCTGCCAGGTTAGAATAACGTCCTGCTGCATTGGCACAAACGACATCCAGTTTATTTGTTTTACAAAGTTCAACCATGGAGCGATAATCTTTATAGTTGCTCCAGGCACGGGCATCTTTCTTGAAATTCTTTTCCCTGATATCCGATGTTAAATATTCATTCATCACAGGCTGCACATCACGTTCAAACATTTCCATCGAAAGTGTTACACTTGAATTGAATTTTTGATGTAATGCTTCTAAAATCTTAAACTCTAAATAATGTGTTACCGAATCATTGTGCTCTTCACCATAAAATAACACATCATGAGTGTTCATGTCACTTACAATATCACTTATAGCCACTTCCCTAGCCTGTTTTACCGAATAGATGCGATAATTTTGTTCAGTAAGCTGAGCTGTTGCATTCAAAGCAAGTACAGAAAATATGAACAACCGTAAATAGTTCATGTCCTAGAAATTTTTCTTTTGCAGTTTTTTATGAATTTCAGGTGTTTCCATTAAAGAAGCAGAACCATACCACTGAATTAGTTCCGGCTCCAGGTATTTTTCCTTAATAGCAGTATCTCCGTCTAATAGTTTATTAGCCTCTTCAAAAGTGGCTACATTTAAAATAAATAATCCACGATGAGTTCCGCCTTTTTCGAACGGACCTGCTACTGCTAACTTCCCATTATCAGTCATCCATTGAATATTCTTCATATGACCGGCAAAGGCTTTGTCTTTTGCAGCTTTATCTGTAGATGTATTACTTCCTGTTTTCAACATCACAAATACATACATCTTCATACCATAATCATCGGCTTGCAATTTTTTAGCTAAAGTTGAATCGTAGGTTGGTTTTTGAGCCCTTGATACAATTGGCATTAATAGGCCGATGCTTAAAATAAGAATTAATTTTTTCATGTTTTTATTCTATTACAATGTCATGTCTTGTTAAAAGCCGGAAGAGATCCTGAGATAAAAACTTTGCTTTTTTTACATTGTTGATCTCCGGGTCAATAGCAAAATTGCTGGAACTTGTAAAGTCAATGCCTGCAAGATTTGTTTTAGCAAAAATTGCCTCATATAAATCACAATCAATGAATGATGCCTTAGACAGATCCGAATTTGTAAAATTAACTTCATGCATTTTGCATGACTTAAATTCACTCTTATTCATTTTTTTACTATCAAACGAAGCGTAATCCAAAAGGCATTTTTCAAAATACACTTCAAAAGCAAAATCTTTAGCCTGAAAAAAATTGAGTCCTAATAATTTACAATCTATAAACTCTACTCCCTGTAATTTGGCATTATTGATCTTACAGTTACTTAAATTACAGTTTGTAAATAAGCAGCTAATAAAATTAATATTCGATATGTCCGAAAACGTACAATTAACAAACTCACATTTTTCATAATCTTCCCGTAAGGAAGCCTTTGGAAGAACATTCAAGGTTGAGATAGTTTCGGTAAATTTTGTTAGTTTGCTCATCACATTATTCGATCTGAATAAAGATAAGTAAATTTTCAAAAAATAGATGAAATTAGTCTAAAAACAACTGTTTATTGATTGATCAGCAGTTCGTACTCAAAGGCAAAAAATTTAACCACATAGAAACATAGATTATTGGCGAGGCAAGCTATTAAAATATTCATTTACCAGAGTTTTTTGTCCTTCTCTGAAAATATTGAAACAATTGAAATTTATCAAAATTCCCTTAGGTGATTTTAGGAGTTTCATATAGTTCAGAAGCTGCGCTTCATGCACATTAGATATTGTTAATACAGACTTTAATTCAACAACCAGGCACTTTTCTATAAACACATCACATCTAAAGTCCACATCAAGTTTTTTATCTTTATAAATAACGGGTATTTTTACCTCTGTCAAAAAATTTATTTTTCTATGCTTCAACTCTTCTATTATACACTTTTGGTAGACGTTTTCTAATAAACCCCTTCCCATTATTTTGTGAACTTCAATAGATGCTCCAACAACTTCATAAGTAAGTTCATCCAAATATTTTTGAGTAATCATTCTATGTTTCTATGTGGTAAAATATGCTGCTAAAACAAACTCAACTGTTTATCGCCGGCTTTATAGTTAAAATCCGAAACATTATATTCAAAACCTGACGGATTGGGCATAAAACGATCTCTGGAAATTTTAAATAACTGCATAATAGATTCTGCTATTTTACCTTCGCCTTTCATGCGAATACTTTTCCTTGAATCGCTTACTTTACCGCCGTGACAATCCATGATCTGGTGCCAAACCTTATCTGCCCTGTCGGGGAAATTCTTCACTAACCAATCTTTAAAAATATGCTCCACAGATCCATTTAATCTTACAATAGTGATGCCTGCCGACCTTGCTCCAGCATTAGCAGCCAGCTCTAAAACACCCGGAATTTCATGATTATTGATGCCCGGAATAATAGGTGCAACCATCACTCCACAAGGAATACCATGTTTTGACAAAGTTTCCAAAACCGTCATTCTGTTCTTATAGCTAGCAGTGCGTGGCTCTAATAACTGACGCATTTTTTCATCGGTGCCGGTAATGGAGATCATCACATGTACCAAGTTATGTTCGGCTAATTCTGTTAAAATATCAATATCCCTGGTTATTAAGGAATTTTTTGTAATAATGGAAACGGGATGTTTGAACTTTAAACAGGTCTTTAAGATATTACGGGTAATTTCTAATTCTCTTTCAATAGGCTGGTAACAGTCTGTATTACCCGAAAGCATGATAGGTTTGGGTTTCCAGTTCTTATTACTGAATTGAGTTTCCAACAACTCAACCGCATTTTTTTTAACTACGATCTTTCTTTCAAAATCCAGGCCCGCACTATAACCCCAAAATTCATGTGAATTACGCGCATAACAATAAATACAACCATGTTCGCAACCCTGATATGGATTCATGGAATAACCAAAACCAAGATCTGAACTATCAACCTTATTAATGATAGTTTTAGGATAAGTATAAATGATCTCCGTTTTTTCTTTTTGCAAAAACTCTTCATCCAAACCCTCTACATGTTCCTGAACATAGCGTTGTTGCTGGAATTTATTATCAGTATTGATCTGTGCACCTCGTCCCTTGAAATAATTAATGATGCTGTTTTCCATGGCCTTTTTCTTTAGTATAAAGTTACGTTCATCTTATAGCAATTGATTGCTATAAATTGTAGCATTTTTAACTTGCAGATCATTATTGCTGTTTTGCAGACAAACAACTCTAATTAGCATAATAGAATTTTAAGGCATCGGCTATTACTATACTTTTGAATCAGTATTAATCTTAAATTTAAATTATTATGAAAAAGCCGGTTGTTATTTTGCTACATGTAGGGTATTGGATGATCTTTTTATTACTTATTTTCTTTATTATTTTTGCATTTTCTATTGAGCAATTAAATAAAGAGCACACCATTCATTTTGCCAGACCTTTACTGTTTTTTACGGCATTTGCTATTATACCCGGTATGTTTTCTTTCTATTCATTTTATACATTATTGTACTCCAGGTTTTTCATTACAAAAAAAACACTCAATTTATTTATATACGGTTTCGTTACAGCAACAGTTTCAGGACTGATAGGCGCTTTCAATATAAATCTGATAAGCTGGTATTACCATGTAACAGGGCTATTTAATGATGGATACACTTCTGCAATACAAATAATTATTGTTACATCTTTTGTATCATTGTTAAATGGAATCATTGGCTTGGTCATGAAAGGATTTATCGTTTCCTATAATGACATTAAATTAAAGGAAGATCTCAATAAAAAAAATTATGAGATGGAATTAGCGCTAGTCAAAAACCAAATTAATCCTCATTTCTTATTCAATACCCTTAATAATATTGATGTACTGATACAAAAAGATCCAATTAAAGCTTCTGATTATTTAAACAAGTTATCAGATATCATGCGCTTTATGCTGTATGAAACCAAAGCTGATAAAATTGTACTTGCTACCGAATTAACCTATATTGAAAAATATATTGAACTACAGAAGATTCGCTCTTCAAATCCAAGTTATGTAAATTATAGTATTGAAGGAATTACCGATGGGTTACTCATTGAACCTATGTTGTTTATCCCATTTATCGAAAACGCTTTTAAACATACAGAAAATAAAAATCTGGAGAATGCTATTTATATAAAAATTACTGTCAATAAAGAAATGATCATATTTGAGTGTGAAAATAAATTTTCTGGTAAATCACAAAATATATCAGATCATAATGGCCTGGGGAATGGACTTATTGAAAAACGATTAATGTTATTATATCCAAATAAACATCAGTTAAATATAACAACAGATAATCATGTATATAAAGTAAATTTAACGCTTAATAATGTCAATTAACTGTATCATCATAGAAGACGAACCTTTAGCTTTAGAGCGAACAAAAAGCTATGTGCTAAAGCTTCCGTTTCTGAACTTACTTGCAACATTTGATAATGGTATTGATGCTTTAGTGCATTTAAAATCAAATAAAGTTGACCTGATTTTTTTGGATATTAATTTGGGTGAACTATCAGGTATTCAGCTTTTAGAAACCGGCAATATGAGTTGTGAAGTTATTATCATAACTGCCTATCAGGAGCATGCTTTAAAAGGCTTTGAATTAAACGTGACCGACTATTTAATGAAGCCTTATACGTTTGATCGCTTTTTACAAGCGGTAACCAGGGCTCAGGATAATTTATCTAAAACTACAGGAAACCAAAAAGATTTTATTTTTATTAAAACTGAATACCGCCTGGAGAAGATTGCATTAAACGACATCCTCTATATAGAAGGAATGCGAGATTACCGAAGAATTCATACAATTCAAAAGAAAATAATGACCCTGCAAACCTTTAAAGATTTAGAACAGGAAATTCCTGCAAACATTATAAGCAGGGTTCATAAATCATTTATGGTAGCAGTTAACAAAATAGAATCGATCGAACGAGACAGGATCAAGATCAAGGATCTAATGATCCCGATCTCTGAAACCTATAAGAAAGCATTTTTTGAATTGATCAATCATAAATAATTATATCCACTTTAACAATTTTCGCAAAGTGGTGATCTTATCCTTGTAAGGAGCATATCGCAAAGGTATATCCAACCAGGTGCCTTTTTTGGAAATCGATTTTTTATGAGAAAAGGTCTCGAAACTTGTTTTGCCATGATAAGCACCCATACCACTATGCCCTACTCCTCCAAAAGGTAATTTTTTATTGGCAATATGCATTAAAGTATCGTTCACGCAACCTCCTCCAAATGACAGTTCAGCAATGATCTTTTCAGCAAACTCTGCCTGTTCTGTAAAAACATAAAGTGATAAAGGCTTTTCATAGCTTTTAATAATATGATGTAGTTCTTCTTCACTTTGATAAGAGATGATCGGCAACAAAGGTCCGAAGATCTCGTTTTGCATGATATCGCTTTTTAGATCTGGCTGATCCATGAGGGTTGGTTCGATAAATAAGTTTACTTTGTTGGAAGATCCACCGAATACAACCTTTTGAGAGGTCATGTAACCAATTAATCTTTCCCAATTTTTTAAATTAATGATACGGGCGAAATCTGGTGAACTTTTTATATCATTGCCATAAGCCTTGATGATCTCATGTTTCAAAGCATCAATCAGTTTTTGTTTAATACCTGCATGCACTAAAATATAATCAGGTGCAATACAGGTTTGGCCTGCATTGACAAATTTACCCCACACAATACGCCTGGCTGATAATTCTATTTTTGCTGTCTGATCCACAATACAAGGACTTTTACCTCCAAGTTCAAGCGTTACCGGGGTTAAATTTACAGCAGCAGCTTTTGCCACTTCTTTACCCACAGCTACGCTGCCTGTGAAAAAAATATAATCCCAGCGCTTTGCCAGTAATTCCTTAGATTTCCCGGCATCACCCTGTTCTACCGATACATGATCTTTTTCAAATGACTGTGCAATAATTTTTGCAATGATGGCTGATGTATGTGGTGTTAGTTCAGATGGCTTGAGTACTACACTGTTTCCGGCAGCTACAGCTGCTACTAAAGGACAAATGGCTAATTGAAAAGGGTAATTCCAGGGAGCAATGATCAATACTTTACCATAAGGTTCATAGTAGATGTAATCACTTGAAGGGAAATTTAAAAGGCTTGAGCTAACTCTTTTGGGTTTTGAAAAAGCACGAATATTTTTGATAGTATCTTTAAGATCGGAAATGATGTAAGACGTTTCTGTAGCCACCGTCTCAAAATCAGGCTTTTTAAAATCATCATAAAGGGCTTTGATAATTTCCTCTTCGAATTTTATAACGTTAGCAAGTAATTTTTGTAAGGATCTTTTTCGTGTTTCTATATTATGTGTAAAATCCATTTCAAAAGTGTTTTAAGTAAAACAACCTGCCCCGAAAATTGTTTTGATATTAAGCATTAATAACTTCGGCTTTGGTAGTCCCATTATACTGAATGATCAGATGCTTATTCTCATTCACAATAGTTTGCTCATTTGAAAAGGCCTTGAAATCAAAGTCAAGAGGCAATACCACATAGCGATATTTATGATGATTTAATTTTAAACTATCGATCATTTTATTCTTCTCAGCAAAATCTATCTCCTCTAAGAACAGACTTTTTGGTTTTACTTTGAAATGTAAATAATAATCAATAGCAATCATTTGCTTTAAGATCACGTCCTGCGGATGTGTATGCTTCGCGTATGCCGTCATAATATCAAACACGTCAGTCAGGGAATATTTATGAAAATCTTTTTGAGTGCCGAAAAAATGTCCTAATCCCAATAGAAATTCAAAAATACTATAATGATTTGTGACATAGCGCAAGGTATTAGTCGCTTTTTTACCATTCCAATAGATCTCTAAAGCGTGCTCCAGCTCAACGATCTGATGAAGTTGCTCTTTACTCAGGTAATTACTTTCAATGATCTGGTAAGGGGGGTTTGGATCATATTTAAATCCGTACTGCTCAGCTTTATGTCTAACGGGGGTGCCTTTCAAGAATTTTAAAAAGCCCAATTGCATCTCTGGTGCAAATAGTTTGAATACTTCCTCAAAACTGTATTTGGTATCTTCCCAGTAATCCAAAGCCATTCCAACGATCAGATCCAGGTGCATTTCAACTTTATAATCCAATTGTTTAATGATACTGGTTGTTTTTTCGAAACTTTGTTTCCGGCTAACTTCCAGGTTTGCCTTTTGATTAACCGTTTGAATCCCGATTTCGAAACGGAACAAATTATCCGGCACGTTTTCGTGAATGAACTTGATAATGTCAGGATGCAAAATATCCGCTGTGATTTCAAACTGGAATACATTACCCGGACGATAATTTTCTAAAATAAATTTAAAAATATCGATCGTAAAATCTTTTTTGATATTAAATGTCCTGTCTAAAAACTTGATCACTTTCCCATGCTGCATCATATACAACAAAGTGGCTTTGATGCTATCATTTGGCAGGTAACGCACTTTGTTATCCAAACTGGCTAAACAAAACTCGCATTTATACGGACAACCACGTGATGTCTCAATATACAATACTTTGTTTCCCAACTCTTCAGGGTTATCAAATCTGTATGGCATACTATTCTGAAAACGTTTCAGATCGAACATAGGAGCCATTTTATTTGTTTTTACTTCCGTTCCATTCTTCCATACCAAACTGGAAACCAATTCAGGGTTTGGATAAAACTCCAGGAACTCCTCAAAGGCAGTTTCACCTTCTCCCAGGACAATGTAATCAACACAATCCAATGCAATGATCTCTTCGTATTCATAACTTACTTCGGGCCCACCTAACAAAATTTTAATCGCAGGATTAAGCTGCTTTATCTTTTGGCAAACCTCCAGTGTTTGAGTAATATTCCATATATAGCAACTAAATGCAACTACCTCAAAAGCCGCGCATTTTTCAGCAACTTCATCCCTGTTCTCTTTGATATTAAATTCTTTCCACCCTAAACCATCATATTTTTCATAGTTCAGTTCATACAATAAACGAATCGCTAAATTCGTATGAATGTATTTGGCATTAAGTGTGGTTAAAAGGACTTTCATGAGTGCCGTAAAGATACAAAAAAGCCTCTACAAATGCAGAGGCTTTTGATACAATTGTGGCTTCGTCCTACCTACTTGCTACAACTGCTTTTAGACTTCCTTTATCTAATACTTCCATAGATTCTTTTTGTTTTCCCAAAGCAAAGGTTTCGGTTTCTTCGGCATTGCTCATGGAACCAATTTTGGCAAAAACTGTTAACTGTGCGTTTGCTTCTTCCCTCATTTCTTTGCCAATTTTCATTAAACGTTCTGCTTCTGAATTTATATATTCAGCTTTACTTAATATGTTTTCGTCTTTAACCTGTTCCATTAACAAGGCAATTGTTTTTCTATTCAGATCAAATTGCTCATGATGCTTTTTAGATCTGAGAGATGAGATCTCCAATTGTTTCAGCATATAATCATTCTCTAAACCTATGGCTTCATCTGTTAAGACCATTTTTTGATTAGGGCCTGATGTTAGAGCATTCAATCTTAATTGTTGTGCGGTTATTTTTATATCTTCAGCTTGCTGCAAAGCATTTGCAAGCAAACTTTCAGTAGTGTTTGATGCCATTACTAGTTGATTACCCATTTCTGAGGCTTGCTCTGCTTTTTTATTTTCGACTACTAATTTTTGTAGGGTTTGTACTAATTGAGGGTAGTTGCTTTCAAATAATTGCAACACTTCTTTTTGTTTATCTAATGCCAACGCTTCTTTTTCTTCGGCATTGCTCATATCGCCATACCTAGCCTGTAGGGTAAGCTGTGCGTTTGCCTCTTCACGCATTTCTCTGGCAATTTTCATAAAACGCTCAGATTCAGAATACGGTGCTTGTGCTTTTGTGTAAGTAATATTATTTTTTGGAACTTTTGTGAACAGATCAAGGATAAGGATTTTATTCTGCTCAAATTTTTGGATGGATATTTTTTCTGAAACCTCCGAGACTTCTATTTGTTTGAGGAGGGATCTTACTTCTATATTGATTGCTTCTTCCTTAAGCTTTTTAGATTCAATTTTTAAACTATTGGCTTCTTCCAGTAACTGGATGTACTCTGTCATACTGATCGTAATATTACTATTAGAGTAATTCATTTTAACAGGCTCTTTTAGTCCCATAATATCTACGCGGATTTTACGGTCCTGGTTGCCTTGTGTTTGGCCGCTTACCATTACCTGAATAGTAAGAGCCAACAATGTTGGTAGGTAGGTTAAAGTTTTCATGGGTCAAAGATTTTAATAGGTTTATGTGTTTCATTTGAATGATAATTTGATTTTTGAATAAATAATTGGAGAGAGTTTATCTTTTACGTTTTCACCAGCCCTTGCCAATAACTGATCGGCTTGGGTTTCGGGTAGGATTAAGTTTAGTAACTGATTTCTTGTACGAGATAAATAACAAGAAGGTTCGTTTTTTTGGAAACTAATTTATGAACCGTTTATGGTTGATAGTAAAAAGAAGTGAAAGAAAATTTATTTCTTACAATACATATCTGACTCTTCAACCGGATACTTTTTTTCAAGATCGATGTTATTGAAACTGCTTTTACCCCAGAAAAATAATTTCTCGAAAAAGGGTAAGAGTTTGCTCCCTTTTATTTGCTCCAAAAAATACACTTCATGTTCTTTTTCTTTAATACCCATTTCGTAAAGCATCACATCGTGATCTTTAATCCCTAAAGAATTAAAGTATTGTTTCATTCGAAAATATTCACATACATTTCCACTTTCCAATCTGCCTGCAAAATAAAAGGGCATGAACCAGCCTATGACAAAACAACTTCCTGAAATGATCTTACCGATCACATGAAAACGGAATTCATACCATTTAGAAACCGGAATATCATATTGCTTCATGATACTAAATACTTCTGCACGGTGATTCCACTCGTCGATCTCTATCTGTTTGATCGCCACTTTTTCTATCACACTTTTCACAGAAGCTGCATGTCCCTGGTAAGCAAAAGCAGCAGCCTTTTCGGCAGAATAAGCCATTTGTATCAAATCCACTAATTTTGGGTGTTGCAACTTCATATTCCTATTTTTTGATATAAAACTTTAGCAATCCTGTCTCGTTGGCATCAATAAACCGATATGAAGATGGGATCTTGTTTTTAAATGTATAATAAGTCACCAATCGTGTTCCTTTCTCACATTCATTTAATTTCATCACCAGATCTTCGTGGTATTTTTTGTATGCAGATAGTGAAACCCTGGATGTTTCGTCTAGCACGCAGGTTTCATCAAAATGTTCATGAAATGAATTGAAAAAATAAATACCGGTGAATTTTTTAAAATCCAGTTTCGTGAAATCATCATTGATAAAATGCGCTGTCTTTAGTTTATAGTTTCGCTTTATCTTATTGGAAAGGTTAGTAAGTGTTTTACGCTTCTCTACGCCATAAAAATGAGCGTCGGTAACACTTGATCCAATACAACAGAATTTTCCAACGCCCGAACCAATATCAAGTATTTTATCTGTTGGCCCATCTGCAAGTAATTTAGCAGCCTTAACTGCAATGTGAACCGGCGTGAAGTGGCGGGCAGAATGTTCCTGGTATACTTTAGGATAAATGGTGTCGAATTTAAGATCAGAAGGGTATCTTTTTTGTTTTAAGAGCTCAAAAACCATACAGTAAAAGTAATCTTATTAGTATTCATTTACTAATTTAAACGAGCTATAAATTAACCGATTCTTAATTATAATCGGTATCTTCGTTATATGAATAATCGCTCAGAACAACTTAAGAATCTCCGTCCACTTATAAATGTAGACAACTCAAAATCAACCGACCTGGAAACTTTCCAAACCAATACCTTAAGACCAATTCTTAAGTTTCAGAACGATCTGATACTCACTTTGATCAACCAGCATTTATCAGAAAATAAGATAATCGTCAAAAACCTGACTGATAATAAAAAGGCCGAACGTATTCATGAAATCGTTAAAGGAAATCTGCAAATAAAACAGTTGCTCACAGGTATTACCATTGCTCTTTTTACTGAAGAAGAAATGGAATTCTATCATTTAAATAAAAAAGAGGTCGTAAAACGCACCATCACCATGATGCTTGAACGTGTTTGTACACAGCTGCCAAATCTTAATTTTTAATTGTCGAACTATTTAAATAAACTATCTTTATACGATCAATAAACAAACATCATGGAAGTAAAAGACAGTAACGGCGCCATTTTAAATGACGGAGATAATGTAACCTTAATTAAAGATCTGAAAGTAAAAGGTTCATCGCTTGTATTAAAAAGAGGAACAGTGGTTAAAAAAATAAAATTAACCGATGATGCTAATGAAGTAGATTGCAGAATTAACGGCAGCGGCATTGTTTTGAGGACTGAGTTCTTAAAAAAATCTTAATATCACTATTCCTTAATTAACAGGATACGAATGTATTCTGTTTTTTTGTGCCTGTATAGTAAGTCGTAACCATTTTAAACAGTGCTTCGTACAAAAGATATGGAAACGCTATCTGAAAACTGGCTGACTGAAGGCCTGATGGATTTTGAATATAAAAAATACAGGATACTGGGTTATTTACAACATGTGGAAACACATTTTAAAGAACAAAAATTATATCCGGACTTTGCTGAGCTGATCGCGCATTATAAAAAAATGATCCTTTTAAAGAACAATGCACTCAGTCTTGAGAACAATTTCAAAAAAACGCTTACCGGCATTGATCCAGTAAATTTAAAATTACAGTATAACTCAACCATTGATGATGAATCACTTTATGAGTTAAAACAGATCATTGCTTTTTGCGAACCCTTATTCCAAAACGGTTTAAGCAAAGGAAAAACTATTTTTGATTTTGCAGAACAACACATCCTGGTTGATCATATAGGCATATTGCCTCTATACAAAAAAGAAGGGTACTTTATGCTTCACCCTTACCAATCAAAACAAGTATCTGTTTATACTTACAGTTTCTGTAAAGTTAATTTGCTGCAACAAGAAGTTTACGGATTAAACTGTTCGTATTTTTCTACTTACACATTATCTTTATCCAAACCTATTGATAAGTTTAAACTTGATATTATCGACCAAAATCCTGAGTTGCCAAATCCTGCCGTATATCTATTTAAAGCTAATGCAGAACTACCAAAAGATGAAACATTTTTACCGATAGCTAAACGTTTATTGTATAAAAATTTAGCTGCATAGATCATAAAAACAAAAAAGGAGAATTAAAATTCTCCTTTTTTGTTAAGCAACTAGCAACACTTTTTTGGGTTACAATCACAATCACAGCTGCATGAGCAATTGCACTGGCAATTACATGTACAGGTTGTTTGGTTTTTTTCGATGTTGCATGAACAAGAATCATTTTGATTTTCC
Source organism: Bacteroidota bacterium (assembly GCA_040386075.1). Classification (GTDB taxonomy): domain Bacteria; phylum Bacteroidota; class Bacteroidia; order B-17B0; family Aurantibacillaceae; genus UBA4416. The sequence goes on along the minus strand of JAZKGE010000027.1, from coordinate 94,439 downwards.
ATGATGTTTTGGTTTTAAAGGTTATACATTTATTGATTTATAACCTATAGACTCCATCATTTAAAAAAAGACGCAGATCAGGATTGACAACCACAATCTTTTTTACAAATATGTTCCATAATATTTCCATATTTGTCTGATTCAATAGAACAACACTCATTAAATAAACTATGTAATTGCTGACGAGCTCTTTGTATCCGAGATTTGGCTCCTGAATATGAAATGCCCAGTTTTTCGGCATATTCCTTTTGAGATAAAGTCCCTATCTCGGTTTGTAGAATAGCTTCTTTGTAATTATCCGGTAACTGTTCGATCATAGGTTTCAAACAATTAGCGAGCTCTTCATTAAAGACCTTTTCCTCTTTCAATTCTATCAAACTTTCAGGCAAAGAAACCTGCAATTTTTGTTTTTTGAAATGATCCAGGATACTGTTGCGTGTTATCTGGTATACCCAGGAAGCCAGTTTATCCTTGTCGTTCAAGGTCTTCAATTTTAGATGAATTTTAATAAAAACATCCTGCAAGATATCTTTTGAAACATCCCGATCCTTAACGCGTTTATTGATAAAATTAAACAGTTCGCTATGGAACCCTTTCCAAATAGTTTCAGTTGTAGTCATGAACTATAGACGCGATAAAATAAAAAAGACGCAACCTATTTTTTCGGGATCCTTACCAATGTTTCCAATAAAAAGCCCCAGTATTTTTGTACTGAACTGATCTGTACGGTCTCATCCGGCGAATGTGCTCCACGAATATTTGGTCCAAAAGAGATCATTTGCATATCAGGATAATTGGTTCCAAGTATACCGCACTCCAATCCGGCGTGACAGGCACTTACTTTAGCCTCTTCCTTGTATCTTTCTTTATACAGGTCACTCATGAGCTTCACAATTGGAGAAGATGGTTTAGGAGTCCAGCCCGGATAAGAACCGGCTGCTGTTACACTTGCCCCTAACAATTCAAAAGCAGAAGTAATGGCCTGTTGAAGATCTGTTTTTTCAGAATCAACTGAACTACGCGTTAAACATTGTATCTGGAAAGCCCCCTCTTTTACAATAACACGGGCCACATTGTTAGATGTTTGAACCAATCCTGTAATATCCGGACTCATGCGGTAAATACCATAAGGGCACGCATAGATACTACGTACTAATTTGGATTGAAAATCTTTACTGAAAACCTGCGCCGGTATTTCTGCATCCTCCAGGGTTACAACTAATTTAGGATCCGTAGTATTATATTCTTCTTTTAAGAGCTTCTCGAAATTCTGAACCTGCTTTTTCAATGTATCTTTGTTTTCATCCGAAACAGTAATCACGGAAACTGATTCGCGTGGAATTGCATTTCTCAAGCTTCCGCCATCAACCGACGCTATCTCAATCTGAAGATCGTTACTTAAAGAAAATAACAAACGGTTCATTAACTTATTAGCATTTCCTCTGCCTTTATGAATGTCCATTCCGGAATGGCCACCAGTTAACCCTTTTATGATTAATTTAAAAGCCGTACTGTTTTTTGATACTTCCTGCTCGTATTTTCCGGAAGCTGTTACATCTACTCCACCGGCACAGCCAATGGTTAACTCGTTATCATCTTCTGTATCTAAATTCAACATAATGTCTCCATCCAGCAAACCACCTTTTAAGGCCAGGGCACCTGTCATACCAGTTTCTTCATCAATGGTAAACAATGCTTCTAAAGCAGGATGAGGAATATCTTTAGACTCCAGTAAAGTCATGATAGAAGCTACACCAATGCCATTATCAGCTCCCAGGGTCGTTCCGTTTGCTTTTACCCAATCCCCATCAACTATCATTTCAATACCCTGAGTATTAAAATCAAAATTAGTTGCTGCATTTTTTTGGTGAACCATATCCAGGTGACTTTGCAACACAACCGTTACTCTGTCTTCCATCCCTTTTGTAGCGGGCTTTTTAATGATCACATTTCCTACTTCATCAACATACGTTGAAAGGTTGAGTTTTTCTCCAAAGGCTTTTGCAAAAGCAATGACACGTTCTTCTTTTTTTGAAGGGCGAGGTACGGCATTAAGGTCTGCAAAATTATTCCACATAGCTGTGGGTTCTAGTTTTCTGATAGCGTCGTTCATGGTAGTTGAATTAGGCTATAAATATAAGTTTTCTTGCTTTGGGAGGCTACTTTTAAAGGCAGAAATTTAAGACAATTTAATTTTCCACCATTTTTAACTTCACTCCTCCCTTTTTCTTTTTCCGCTTGATTTTTTCACCTTTTCCATTTGACAGTTCAATAGTTATGTAAGCAGTTTTAGCTTGCCCTACCATGACCCCACTTATCAATTGGCTTTGGTAACCAATGTGTCCAACCTGAACCAAATAGCGTCCCTGAACCAGTTCAAAAAAGGCATATCCGTCTTTATCACTTACAAATTGTTGTTTAATTGAATCATTAAAAATAACAGTCATACTATCATTCATAAACGGGAAGCCGGTTTCTTTATCCTTCACTAACACCTTAATGCCACTCTGGCGTTGTTGTGCAAATGACGAGCAGTATTGCAACATAAATAGAGAGATTATCGCTACAGTTTTCATCTTTCTAATTCAATTTTATTCTAACAACGTCGGGCTTATCTTCAACAACTTCTTCAACCGGTGTTTCACTGACAAATATCTCTTTTCGGGTTTTTCTCAGTCTGATAAAAACAGCACAGTCATTCATTGATCCGAAAGAATAATTTGAAGTTATTATTTTTGTATAAATGATAACATGATACTTTGTTTCTACAATAGAATCAATAACTAAGGCGCCGTGGTCTCTTTTTAGAACCATACCGAAATCATTATATAAAGATGTAACGGGCATTTGACTAGGGTGAAATACATCAGGATTGAGTATATTAAAATAATCTGCATCAGTTCTTAAAAGATAATTGCCTGGCATCAAATCAGGGATATATTGCCCGGACATATAAGAAAACGTATATTTTGAGTTAATGATCGGCTGATGATCCTGAGCCAATAAAAAATCTTGAAATAAAACCAAAATAAATACAAAGGCAACTTTCATATAAACTGAATTTATATAAAAATAACTGATTTAATTGTTCGGAAAATTGCCACTTTATATCTGGCATGTTTTAGCAGATAAGTGGCTAATTATACTCTAACGCCTATCACACATACATCATCCACTTGTTCCAAATTGCCTTTCCAATCATTAAAAGACTGGCGCAAGAAATCATGTTGTACCAGCATTGGCTTTGTGTATATAGACAATAACAATTCTTCCAATTGTTTGTACTTGAATTTTTTACCTTTTATTCCGCCAAACTGATCAGCGTAGCCGTCAGTAAAAGCATACACCACATCACCTTTTTGAAGTTCTACCTCAGTTTGTTTGAATGGAACCGCATCTTTATCATGCTTGCCAATAGGCATTTTATCGGCTGGCAATGCAATTAATTTATTGTCTCTAACGATCCAAACCGGATTATTAGCGGCTGCATAAACTAATTTCAAATGTTTGAAATCAAACGATATCAAACTACAATCCATCCCATCTTTTCCTCCTTCGGTACTACCATCATGCATCAGGTGATTGATAACCTTAACACGGGTTGCGTTTAAAATATCTGCCGGTTTGGTTAACTTATCTGCTTTAATAGATTCGTTCAAACAAGCAATATTCAAGATACTCATAATAGCCCCTGGCACGCCATGCCCTGTACTGTCTGCTGTTACAACAGCAAAAGTACCATTACTTAACTTTTGTGCCCAGTAAAAATCGCCACTTACTACGTCCTTTGGTTGAAAGTATAAGAAATACTCAGGCAAATTATCATCCAACAGTTTTTTGTTAGCCAATAACGCATACTGTATGCGTTGCGCATAATTGATACTATCAACAATTTCTTTCTGTTTTTCGTCAACAATATGTTTTTGAAGTTCAACTTCATGTTTTTGTTGTGAAATAATGGCCTTTTGTTTTTGTGTCAGTTTATAACGATTATACAGAAAAACAAAAAAGATGAGTGTCAATACTAAAATTGTTGCGACTGAATACGAGAAAATTTTTTGCATTTTCTTCTCTTCTTCTATCAGCAGGGTTTTCTTTTCCTGCTCTTTTTCGTACTGAATTTTTTCACGATCAAATGAAAATTTAACTTCCTGTAACTCGGCAACACGTTTAGAATCATCCAGGTTTTGTATATCTCTTTCGACAATGTATTTTTTATACATTTCTAAAGCCTTATCATGCTCTTTGATAGTTGTATACAAATCGCTTAGATCCTGATATATCTGTACCTTTAATTCGCCTACCTCTGATTCCTCGGCCACTTTAAGCGATTTTAAATACATTTCTTCGGCATCAGGGTATTTTTTTTCGTAATAATTAAGTTTTCCATAGCTTGAAAAAGAATAAGCTACCTGAATTGCATCTCCCAAACTTTCTGAAAAAGAGATGCTGGTTTTAAAGCAATCCCGCGCTTTTTCGTAATCCTTCATTTGTATGTATAGTGCACCCATATTATACAAAATAACCGAATGTTCATATTCATAATCATCCTTGACAATTCGCTGCAATGCCTGCTTAAAGTAATCTTCCGCTTTTTTAAAATCAGCGGCTGCACTATACACAATAGCTATATTGGTAAGACTTTCCAACATAGAGGCCGGATTGTTTTCTATTTTATCAATTTCAAGGGCTTTATTATAAAATTCTATGGCCTTTGAATAATCTTTTTGCAATGAATAAATATTAGCAATATTATTATTGGATTGAGAAATAGCGTTGGTATTGTTAAGTTCCGTAGCTATTGCCAATGATTTATATTGAGTTTCGAGGGCCTTACTATACTGACCTAATACTTCGTAAATCGTTCCAATATTATTTAAGCTGTTACATTGCTTGGACTTATTATTTAGAAAAACATTGGTTTGATAATTAAGTGAATAAAATTTCAGAGCTAGTGCAAACTGGCCTTTTATTTCAGCACAAAAACCCATGTGGGTAGCAATGGCTGCCATTTTTTGTAAATTTTTTAACTTAACAAATTTAGTAAAGCTTTTCTGAAACACTTTTCTGGCTTCATCATAGTCCTGTTTTTTGTATAAACAGGTTCCCAGCATATAATAGGATTCTGCCAGGCCTTTTTCGCTATTTAGTGTTTCAGAGAGAGCGATCGCCCTATGCGCATATATAAGCGATGAATCGAACTCATTTTTCTTTTGATAGGCATCACAAATTTTAACTAAGATCTTTATTTGATCAGTATCCTTTACTGTTGGCGATACATGATGCAGCAATGAATCAAGATTGTAGGCATAATATGTCGGGGAAGATATAAATAGTAAAACAATTATAAAAAACCTGGCGAAATAATTCATACTGAGATCAATAGTAGTAGATAAATATACACAACTTTCAATAAAACATCAAGGTTGTAACATTAAATCAGCAGGGCTTTACTATGACAAATATTCGTTTCTATTTTCACCAAGTCAACAAGCCCTTTCACCAAGTGTCTATTTATCCTGGTAATTAACACTGTAGTTTTGCCTTGTAATCCATTAAACCCAATACTCATGAAATCCTTTAAAATTACCCAAAGCCCTGTTGCTTATGCAGCAACAACCTTATTATATCTTCAGTCGTTAACCGGTTTCTCTCAAATAAACCCATCGCTCGTAGACTTTGACGCCTATGAAACTTTAGTGAGCGAAGTGAAAGAACACCGCAAAAGCCACATGCTAAATGCTGAAGAATTTAAAACCACTGGTAAAGAAGAAAAAGTAATTATTCTCGATACCCGCTCCGATTCGATGTATACAGCTGCGCACGTAAAAGGCGCCATCCATTTAAATTTTTCGGATTTCACGCAGGCTAACCTGGCAAAAATAATCCCATCACCGGATTATAAAATATTGATATACTGCAATAATAATTTTGAAAGCAAACCATCAGCCTTGTCTATAAATAACTTAAACCTTGAACCCTATTTTGTGACCAAGGTTTCAAAACCAATGGTGTTTAATCCCGTGTTATTTGATAGCAAAGCTATTACGAAGCCCAAACATAAAACAAAACCGAAAACCAAAGCCAAATCCGGGCCAAATGATATGGACGAAGCAGTAGTGGAAGCACTACCTGTTACTGCAAAACCAATTACGCTGGCACTTAATATTCCAACCTATATTAATTTATATGGCTATGGTTACCGTCATATTTATGAGCTATCTGAACTGGTAAATACCAATAGTGGGATACTTGAATTTGAAGGAACAGCTATCCCTATTAAAGATCCAAATAAAAACTAAACTGAAAATTTAAATCCTATCCCGTGAATATTCTCTATAGAAATATGCTTTTCATCAGCAAGGATCTTCCGTAATCTCGAAATAAAAACATCCAGGCTTCGTCCCATGAAATAATCATCGTCACCCCACAATGTTTTTAGGATGTCTTCTCTTTTTAACACAACATTGGCATTTTCAATTAATAACCTTAACAGATCGGCCTCGCGTTTTGTTAGGGTTACTTTTTTAAGGCCTTTGGTCAAGGTATAATTTACAGTATCAAAATTGTAGGCGCCTATGGTATACGTTTTTTCATTTCCAATAGTTCTTTTTGATGAGCGTTTCAAAAATATTTCGATCTTTAATATGAGTTCTTCAATGCTGAAGGGCTTCACTAAATAATCATCAGCGCCCAGGCGTAGGCCTTTGATCCGGTCTTCTTTTAAAGTTTTAGCTGATAAAAATATAATTGGGATCTCGGAATTCATTTTCCTGATCTCTGTAGCCAGCTCAAATCCGTCCATTTTTGGTAACATAATATCCAATACACACACATCATACGTTCCATTTTTAAATTCATCCAGGCATAACTTCCCATCTGCGACGTGCAATACTTCATAATTTTGCTGCTCCAGGTTATCTTTGGTGAGATAAGCTAAGGTCTGATCATCTTCGGCATATAAGATCTTATACTTTGTCATTATGTGGGATTAAAATGGTGAAGGTCATTCCTTTTGTGTTATTGTTGGTTGCCTGTATCTTCCATTTGTGCAAGTCAGTTATTTTTTTAATATAATACAAGCCTAAGCCCAAGCCGTTTACCTGACTGTCTTTGGAATTAGGACTTCTGTAAAATTTATCAAATATCAGAGAAAGCTCTTTAGCTGAAATGCCAATGCCGTTATCAGTAAATTCTATTTTCTTGTGATCTTCTTCTTTCAAAAGCCTGATAGTAATGATCGGCCTTCCGTCACAATACTTGATGGAATTATCCAATAAATTATACACCAGATTAACGAAATGAAATTCATCGCCTACTATTGTATAGTTATTGAACTGAGTTTCAATAGAAATGTTTGTGCTTTCGTACTTCAATTGTACATTTTCAATTACGTTATTTATGATCGGTATTACTGATAGTTCAGCCTTATTTAAATCGGTAGGAGAATTATCGTGTTTAGCAATATTGAGTATTTTTTCGATATGAAGATTTAATTTATTGCTTTGATCGATAATGATCTGTGTATATTTTTCCAATTTTTCGTCTTCATGTATCCTTTCCTGTTTCAATAAATAATTAGAGGCAATTAAGATAGAAGAAAGTGGTGTTTTAAATTCGTGTGTCATATTATTAATGAAATCGCGCTGCAGTTCCGAATATTTTTTTTGCTGAATAATGGTAAAAATAGAATATACATACACCAACAAAATAATAACCAGGGCAAAGGATAAAATGAACCAAAAACGCAGGGAGCTAAATAAATACCCTGTTTCATTTGGAAAACGAATAGCAAAGTAATAAACTAAATTCCTGTTCTTAGGGAAATTAAAGGTTGGTTTTGATCTCGATTCGTCTGACAACGAAATATAATTACCATATACCATCACGTCGCTCTGGCAGTTATACATGGCATACTCAAAATCAGTAGTAACTCCTGCTTTCTTAAATTCTGATTTTAAATAATGTTCTAAAATAATGGGATCAAAATCATTGGCAATGTTTACATAGTAATAATCGTTCGAGATCTTTTCTACCGGGTTTTCGGAAGGCAGATCGTTATTGGTACTTTCATATAGTTTTTTTACAACTTCCAGTAAAGCCACATGCACCTTTTGTGAGAATTTTTTTTCTTCCAGGTTAAAAGCTTGTTTTGTCCAGACTAACTGTGCCACCAAAATACCAACAATGGCAATCAGGCCCAGGATGATGATAAAATTTATCTTTTTTGTCTTTAACATGCTATTCAAAAATAGCCAAATTTGATTGTTTTTACTGCCCGTTAACATATCATTAACAAACGTTAGGAATTGGTTAACAGGGGCTCAGGGACATTCAACCTAATTTTGTAATGTTCAAATTTGACAATCATTTTATTTATCCATCTTAAAAAAAATCAACACTCATGCAAACAATTACCATCACATTAATGGCATTAACGCTCAGCCTGATGTCATTCAGTCCTAAAACCGAACCGATTGTAAAAAAAGTGACTTCGAGAACCTCAGTCACCACAAACACCCCTGCTTCCATTAAGTGGAAAAGCGAAACAGTTGACGTAGGAGAAATTCCCCAGGGAATTCCAAAACCCATTGAATTTGAATTTAAGAACGTAAGCAAAGAAGCTATTGTAGTTTTAAGCGCACAAGGTTCATGTGGCTGCACCAGTACCGACTTTCCTAAAACACCAGTTTTACCGGGAACCTCTACTAAAATTACGGCAACCTTTAACGCGGCCAATAAAGGTAATTTCACCAAAACAGTAACCGTAAAAATTGCTAATGAAGAAGCGTCTGTAGTCTTAACTTTTAAAGGTGTTGTGATCTAAACTTACATCCACACCTGCTAATTTTTAAACCTGGCGGGTGTGGCTTGTATATGGAAAACAATTGAATTTAAAGAGTCCTTAGATCCTAACACCAATCACACACACATCATCCACCTGCTCTAAATTACCTTTCCATTTTTCAAATGCCTCATCTAATGCGTCATGTTGTTGTATCATTGGTTTATCCTGAATAGATAACAGCAACTCTTCCAATTGCTTGTATTTGAATTTTTTACCTTTGGCTCCGCCAAACTGATCGGCATACCCGTCAGTAAAAGCATACACCACATCTCCTTTTTGAAGTTCCACCTGAGTTTGTTTGAATGGAACAGCATCTTTATCATGCTTGCCAATAGGCATTTTATCGGCTGGCAATGAAATTAATTTATTCTCCCTAACGATCCATACAGGATTATTAGCGGCTGCATAAACCAATTTGAATTGTTTAAGATCAAACGAGATCAAACTACAATCCATCCCGTCTTTTCCTCCTTCGGTACTGCCATCATGCATTAGGTGATCGATAACCTTAGCACGGGTTGCATTTAAAATATCTGCAGGTCCGGTTAACTTATCTGCTTTAATAGATTCGTTCAAACAGGCAATATTCAATATGCTCATAATAGCGCCTGGAACACCGTGCCCGGTACTATCTGCTGTTACTACCGCAAAAGTACCATTACTTAAATTTTGTGCCCAGTAAAAATCGCCGCTTACCACATCTTTGGGTTTGAACAGTAAAAAATAATCTGGCAGATTTTTATCCAATAATTTTTTGTTAGCTAATAATGCGTATTGAATGCGTTGTGCATAATTGATACTATCAACAATTTCTTTTTGCTTTTCTTCTACTATATGTTTTTGATGTTCAACTTCCTGCTTTTGTTCTGAGATCAGCACCTTTTGGCGTTGTGTAAGTTTATAACGATTGTATAAAAAAGTAAAAAAGATGAGGGTTAAAATTAAAATAGTTACGATAGAATACGAAAATATTTTTTGCATTTTTTTCTCATCTTCCATGATCAGATTTTTCTTTTCCTGCTCTTTCTCGTACCCGATCTTCTCTTTGTCGAATTCAAATTTCAATTCCTGTTTATCTGCCGTTCGCTTAGCATCATCAATATTTTGTCGATCTCTTTCTTCTATATAGCTTTTATAATGCGTGAGAGATTTGTCGGGTTGTTTCAGAGTAAGATAGAGGTCGCTTAAACTTTGATGAATCTGGATCATTAATTCTGAAACCGCCGATGCCTTTGCTATTTCAAGCGCACGAAGATACATGGTCTCGGCCTCGCTATATTTTTTTTTATCGACTTTTAATTTAGCATAAGCAAACTCTACGTATGCAACTTCCACATCATCCCCGGTCAGTTTTGCTAAACGGATGCTTTCGTCAAAACATTTTACAGCAGAGGCTTCGTCTTGCATTAAAGTGTGCAATAAACCTTTATTCAGATAAACATTAGCCAATTCTACTATAAAAGATCCTCCCTCTGCTTTTTTTAGGGCCTGATTATAATACTCCAGAGATTTTTGATATTCTTTTACTTCAGCGTAAGCAGTTCCCAAATTACATAAGCTTTCAATGATCGACTCAACTTGTTCCTGCGGGTCTTTTAATTCTATTGATTTCAAATAAAACTCAATAGCTTTTGTATGATTTTTTTGATCAGCATATAAATTAGCAATATTGTTATAGGACCTTGCGGCACCCAGGTTAAATTTCAATTTTGTAGCAATAGCCAATGATTTATAATGGTATTCCAAACTTTTACTGTAATCTCCCAGTGTTTCATAAATATTACCAATATTATTAAGAGCGTTCGCCTGCTTTTTTTCTTCTTTTAAAAACTCACTCATTTTATAATGAATCTGATATAATTTGAGAGCATTAATATAATCCCCATTCGAATCGTCACATAATCCCATAAATGAAGCAATACTGTTTAAACGACTCATGTTTTTTAGCGTGAAAAGTATTCTGGCCGATCTTATAAATAATTGTTTGGAAACTTTAAAATCATCCAATCTATAACGGTTAATAGCTAATATATATAAAGCCTCTGATTCTTCTTTTTTGTTATGCAGTTTTTGAGCCAGGTTCAGTGCCATGTTAGCATAAACATCCGAAGTATCATATACCTGTTCGGCCTGATAAGAAACTGCCAGCTTATTTAATATCCATAGCTGAACAGTATCCTCAACCGGAGATAACTTTTGTTTAAGCGAATCTATGCTATACGCATAAGATAATGTCGAAAAAAAAGAAAACAGTACCGCTAAAAGAAACGCCTTTAATGATTTCATTTGATAAAAGTAGGTGTTATAAATATAGAAATAATCCTATATACTATTGCGTTTTATACCCGATCTTTGTTCTGGGTTTAGTGTTCTCCTTCTTCTCCAGTAGCTCATCTAAGTACCTGAATACGATCTCCATGTTCTTATCCTGGTTTCCTTTTGATCTTTTCAACATCTAACCTCAACTCGGTGTTATCGGTTAGCATTTGCCTGACGCGTGTAAAGATTCGCATGATCTGGATATTGACCGCAATGGCCCGATCGCTGTTTAAGATCCCCGAAAGCATGGCCACACCTTGCTCGGTAAACACAAAAGGTAGTTTCCTGGTACCTCCCCAACTTGAAGTCACAAATTGTGACTTCAAGTTTTCGAACTCTGACTGAGTTAACTGGAACATAAAATCATCGGGAAAACGCTTTAAATTACGCTTCACCTGTTGATTCAATACTTTGGTTTCAACCTGATAAAGCCCTGCCATCCCGATAGCTATCGGGACTATCCAGCATTACTTTTTGATTACGAATCACGTAAATTTTGTTCATCAAACCTCATCAGGAACTACAACTAAACTCTCTTTCTTTGCCATAACATAAACTCTCTATAAAATATAAAGCAAAGAAAAGTAATTTTAGAATGGGGCTTTGCTAAGGATCGTAGCAATTTATTTTTCAACCATATCGGTTGTTTCTTCGGAATTGTTTTGTTGTTGTTTACCAAACATTTGCTTCCAGGTATATTTTAATAAGTAACCATCGTTGTATACAATAACTCTATCATGTAACTCTATTGGGGTAGTGCTGGGTTTTATATTATACCAAAAATCATAAACAGATGAACCGATCAATATATATAGGCCTATCATCACTACTTCAGGAACGGGGTAAAATATAATGATGCCAATATATAACATAGCGCTGATCAATGAAGCCAAAGGGCCGCCCAGGGTCACTAAAAAATTACGCAAATGTGTGGTATCCTGTTCTGCTGATCTGAACACACCTTTCTCTATAGAAAACGGTGCATAAATAAAATGAAAACGAATCCTGCCTATCTTAAAATGCTGGCCTTTTTCGGGATCGCCATAAGAACCAACATATACATCAAAATCTCCTTTTAAAAATACTAAACCCATCAACGCATGACCCATTTCATGAATGGTTGTTGTTAGTACTCTTACAACAGCCAGACTCAAAGCAAATACCCCAATAATTAAAATAGGGTTTGGGAGATTTTCGTGATCGATGGGCATGGTTTGGGTTTTGTTTTATAAATATAGAAAAAAAGCACTGATTTTATTCAGGCGTTTTATAACCGATCTTTGTTCTTGGTTTTGGATTCTCCTTCTTTTCTAACAGTTCATCCAAATACCTGAATACAATTTCCATATTCTTATCCTGGTTATCGAGTTTCTTTTTGATCTTTTCTATTTCATACCTCAATTCCGCATTTGCTAACAACATTTCTCGCAGCTTAACAAATAACTCTATGATTCGGATACTAACCTGAATAGCTCGTTCACTTTTTAACACATTTGCAAGCATTAAAACGCCATGTTCCGTAAATACGTATGGTAAAGTACCTCCCAAATGAGATTTTGAGGGTATCGCATTTTGCGATACCATGATTTCAACTTCAATATCAGTCAATTGAAACATAAAATGGGTAGGGAATTTTGGAAGATTGCGTTTAACTTGCTCTCTCACCTAATACTTTTAACTCATACAACTCCGCCAAATCCCTATCCAGCATTACTTTTTGATTGCGGATGATGTAAATTTTATTCATTACTACCTCATCTGGAACTACAACTAAACTCTCTTTCTTTGCCATAACATACACCCTCTATAAAATATAAAGCAAAGAAAAACAATTTTATAATGAGGTTTTGCTACGTAGCATTTTGGAATACCCGATATTTAATTACTAGTACTAGGTTTTAATATTTGAGTAAGCAAATCCTGCAACTCTTTTAAGTCTTCTATCGAATTTTCAATAATCCATTCCGTTAAAGCAACTGAATGTTTAATTTTATCGAAACACACTTTACTTTTTGTTAATTCAGAAAACAATGCGCTTAAAAAATTTGCTCCATCAACTTTTTCTAGCCAGTTATCCTGAGTTTTGATTTTAGCATTTTCCTGAGAAATAAATTTTCTTTTCCATTTATTTTGTTCAATCCAATTATCAACGTCTTCTTGAGATATGTTTATCATATCTATCTCATTCAATACTTCAAAGATTGCCTGTGGATTAAGCAGGTAGTTTTCATATAGACGACGCCCAATAAAATGAACTTTCTTTCCACTCTTTCTTTCTAAGTCTTTTATTTGTCGCTCCGTGAGTTCTTCTTTATCGAAAACAAATCCCACGGCTGCTGGCATCAGTCCTTTACCTACGCTAAGTTTTTTATATATATCGAAAACTAATCCTGAATTTTTACTTTGAAAATCACCAGTGTTTTTTACTCCTAAAATTGATGTTCCCATCAATGAAAGATTAGAAGTGGTTTCAATAATTTTCGGAAAACAGATTTCTTCTGTTTTACCCTCAACCCATAAAATATTATCCGCACCAAATACATCAGACAACTTCGCTCCAATCTCTGCTAAATATAATTGCTGTTGGTTTGTTTCTTCCACATCAATTGCTTCTATATAGCTTTGGGCTTCCCTATTTTTAATTATATTAATGGTTTTTGGATTTGCTGCAGCAATAGTTGATGGAGAATGTGTTGAAATTATAAACTGGTGTTGTGAATGCTCTTTTAATATTTCTATCAATTTTCTCGCGGCACCTGGATGAAGAAAACTATTTGGCTCATCAATAATAATAATTTTAGGAATATCAGAAGTTAACACTACATACAAGATTGCTAAAACCTGTCCTAATCCCGTTCCACATTGGTCTAATGGAACAACAAGATCATTTCTTTCCAACTCAGGATCTTCGTTCCATACGACTACCTCCACTCTATTATTTTCCCTTGGAATCACTGATACCCTGAAAATCTGGGGAAATATTTTTCTTATATAACGATTATATCTTTCGAATCGATTTAGGTCACTTTGAAGAATATTTAATACTTCTGGTAAATTAGATGCGGTTGGGCTCAAAACATTGTTTACACCATGAGCACAACTTCCAAGACTTAATCTTTCGGCGTGAAAAAAATAAACTCTTTGCTTTAAGAGATCCGCTATTGTATGGAACGAAGATGGTGCATTGAAACTATTTACATACTGAAAACTTTTAAGATCCTTATTTAGATTAAACTTATAACACATGGTAGGATGACCTTGGGGCAATTGTTTTAATACTGCACTTTTAATTCCGGCTCCATGTCTTGGAAATGTTACTTGCAGAATATTATTACCCTGTAAATATGTGTCAATAAAACCCCTGTTATTATAATAACGTTGCTCTACATGATCTGAATGTGGTATAAGAAATTGAGTAAAATCATTAAAAATATAGTTAACAAAATCTTCCTTAGAGATGTTAAACTCCAGATATATTGATGACTCTGATTTTACTTTTTCAAGTTGAGTTGAAATCGTTTTAGTACTTCTATGTGGACTGTCAACAAAGTGCAAGCTTAAAGCTTGTAATAATGCAGTTTTGCCCGCATTATTCTGCCCAGTGATAATATTAATTCCAGATTCTAAATTAACATCATTAGAATCTAAATAACTTTTGTAATTATGTATTCGGAATTTTGAAATATGCATCTATTTTTCATTTTCAAAAAAAAAGCCTCTCCAAAAATTTCAGAGAGGCTTTTTCTTAGGGTTAAACTTTATTATTTTGTATCAAATGTTTTGTTCTCGACTTCGCTCGAACTGACAAATTTGATATGTATTATGATCCGCAAGCTTCGCAGCCTTCAGGATTATCTAAAGAGCAGCTTAATTGCGCTTGTTGTTCTTCGAAGCTTAATAGTTGCGTTTGTCCGCGTTCTACTAGTAATGCATCTTCGTTTCCTAATACCGGTACAGATAATGCAGCCTGGTCAACTGTAAACTTAATAGCATCAGCTGCAGCTTTCGTACGTAAGTAGTACATACCTGTTTTTAATCCTTTTTTCCATGCATAAAAATGTGCCGAAGATAATTTAGCAAAGTTCGCATCCTGGATAAACAAATTCAATGATTGAGATTGGCAAATGTAAGCGCCACGATCGGCAGCCATATCAATAATTGTACGTTGTTTAATTTCCCAAACTGTTTTGTAAATGTCTTTGATGTTTTGAGGGATCTCAGGAATACTTTGTACTGAACCGTTAGAGGCGATGATCTTGTTTTTCAAGCCATCACTCCATAATCCTAATTTCACTAAATCGCGTAATAAATGTTTGTTTACTACTGCAAACTCACCTGATAATACACGGCGGCTGTAAATGTTAGACGTATATGGTTCAAAGCATTCGTTGTTTCCTAAAATTTGTGATGTAGAAGCCGTTGGCATTGGAGCAACTAATAAAGAGTTACGCACACCGTATTTTGCTACTTCTTCTTTTAAGATGTTCCATTCCCAACGCGGGCTTGGTGTTACTCCCCACATATCAAACTGCATGATGCCTTTTGATAATGGAGAACCCGGATAAGACTCGTAAGCGCCATCTTTGATAGCCAGATCTTTAGAAGCTGTCATTGCAGCGTAATAAATAGTTTCGAAGATCTCAGCATTCATTTTTTTAGCTTCTTCGCTTTCAAAAGGGAAACGCATTAAGATAAATGCATCTGCTAAACCTTGTACACCTAAACCAATTGGGCGGTGACGCATGTTTGAGTTACGCGCCTCAGGAATTGGGTAGTAGTTACGGTCAATTACTTTATTTAAATTCTTAGTGATGATATAAGTAACATCAAATAAGCGTTGGTGATCAAATGTTCCGGTTTTCTCGTCAACAAAACGAGGTAAAGCAATAGATGCTAAGTTACAAACCGCTACTTCATCAGGGCTTGTGTATTCAACGATCTCAGTACATAAGTTAGAAGATTGAATAGTTCCTAAATGTGTTTGGTTTGATTTTAAATTACAGGCATCTTTAAATAACATGTATGGGTTACCTGTCTCAATTTGAGAATCGATGATAGCTGCCCATAATTCACGTGCTTTAACTTGCTTACGGAATTTTCCTTCTGCTTCGTATTTAGTATATAATGCTTCAAACTCTGCACCATGAGATGTATGTAAACCAGGGCATTCGTTAGGGCACATTAAGCTCCATTCTCCTTCTGCCTCTACACGTTTCATGAACAGATCAGGGATCCATAAAGCTGTAAATAAATCACGTGCACGCATTTCTTCTTTACCATGGTTCTTACGGATGTCTAAGAACTCAATGATATCTGCATGCCAAGGCTCTAAATAAATAGCGATAGAACCTTTACGTTTTCCACCACCCTGATCAACGTAACGAGCTGTTTCGTTGAACACTTTCAGCATTGGTAAAATACCATTTGATGTACCGTTAGTTCCTTTAATATAAGAACCTGTAGCACGTACTTTATGAATAGCTAAACCAATACCGCCGGCAGATTGAGAGATACGCGCACATTGTTTCAAGGTGTCGTAAATTCCGTCAATACTATCGTCTTTGGCTTGTAATAAAAAGCAAGAGCTCATTTGTGGTTTTGGCGTACCGGCATTGAATAAAGTTGGAGTTGCGTGTGTAAACCAACGCTCGCTCATTAAATTATAAGTTTCGATGGCAGCTGCAATATCTTCTTTATGTATACCAATTGATACACGCATTAACATGTGTTGAGGGCGCTCAGTAACTTTACCGTGAGTTCTTAATAAGTAAGAACGTTCTAATGTTTTAAAACCAAAATAATCGTAACCAAAATCTCTGTCGTATATAATAGATGAATCCAACAATTGTGCATTTTTCATCACGATCTCATAAACGTCATCGGCAATTAACGACGCTTTTTGATTTGTTTTAGGATCAACATATGTATATAATATCTCAACTGTTTTTGAGAACGATTTAATTGTATTCTTGTGTAAGTTACTTACAGCAATACGCGATGCTAACTGAGCATAATCAGGGTGCTTGGTAGTTAACGACGCCGCTGTTTCTGCTGCTAGGTTATCTAAGTCAACAGTGCTTACGCCATCATAAACACCATCAATTACTTTTTTAGCTACCTGAATAGGATCAACAAAACTTGGATCCAAGCCGTAGCTTAATTTTTGAACGCGCGCTGTGATCTTGTCAAACTTCACAGACTCTTGAGTGCCATCTCTTTTTATTACAAACATTTGCCTTTGGTTTTTAGTGGTTTTACTTAGTTTTTGAGTATCCTTTCGTTACAACAAGTTATAACTATAATTTTCTTTTTTTTGGTTAGCCACAACTTGATATTAACAAAGTAGTGGTTAATTAATTTTTTCCTTATTCTATCGGCCCTCAAGGGGCTGATCAAAAATTTAACAATTTTAGAACGTGTTTCCGGAGGCTAGTATTCCCTTACAAAGTTACGCCTTTGTTCAATGATTTTCAATGAGATACGAATAGGGAATTTTAACCGATAAGATTTTTTAACTAAAAATCTTCATCCAGGTTAAACACGTTATTTTCCTCTTTATTGTTCATCACACCCGATTTTTGGTATTCAGCAACACGTTTTTCGAAGAAATTGGTCTTACCCTGCAACGAGATCATTTCCATAAAATCGAAAGGATTGGTTGCATTATAGAATTTGTCGCAACCTAATGCTAACAATAATCTATCGGCGCAAAACTCAATATACTGGCACATCAGATCAGAATTCATTCCTATTAAACGTACAGGAATAGCATCTGATACAAATTCTTTTTCAATAACAACAGCATCTGTAATGATCTGCGTTACTTTTTCTTTTGGCAATTTATTCTGTATGTGATCTGCATATAACATGCAGGCAAAATCGCAATGCAAGCCTTCATCACGGGAAATTAACTCGTTACTGAAACTTAAGCCCGGCATTAAACCACGTTTTTTTAACCAAAAAATTGAACAGAAAGAACCAGAAAAGAAGATGCCTTCTACTGCTGCAAAAGCAATTAAACGCTCTGCAAATGTTCCGTTATTGATCCAGGTTAAAGCCCAGTCGGCTTTTTTACCAACGCAAGGCACGGTTTCAACTGCATGTAATAATTTATCCTTTTCTACAGGATCTTTAATATACGTATCTATTAATAGAGAATAGGTCTCGGAGTGAATATTCTCCATCATCACCTGGAAACCGTAAAAGAAACGGGCTTCAGGGTACTGAACCTCATTTAAGAAATTGATCGCTAAATTTTCATTAACGATCCCATCACTGGCAGCAAAAAATGCCAATACATGCTTTATAAAATGACGTTCGTTGTCATTTAACTTATTATTCCAATCGGCAGTGTCGTTGGATAAGTCAATTTCTTCGGCGGTCCAGAAACTTGCTTCTGATTTTTTATAATATTCCCATATATCATTGTGTTTGATAGGGAAAATAACAAAACGGTCTTTGTTATCTGCTAGTATCGGTTCATTCATAATTCGGTCTTTATATATTATAGCTTAATCGAAAAAATCAAGCTCGTTTTAGTTTAAATCTTCGTTCTACAAATCTGATTAAAAATGATCGCATTTTCAGAAAATGAAATTAACATTCCGGCAGTTTTTTTAACATTGCGAAATTAACAACGAACGTTGAAAACCCTATGATTTCCTTATATATCAAGCAATTGAACAAATTATAAAAAAAAGTGAAAAATAATTGTAGGTTGTATTTATTTTTTTGTTAAGAGATGTAAGAAATATGAAAAATGTGATTCTAGATCGTTGATTTCATGGGCAATTTCAGACTTTTTTGATGAACCTCTGTCACAAAAAATCCAAATTTTAAAAAATTAACCAAAAACAAAATATCTTTTGGATCTAAAAAAACTTTAAACTCAAAAAAGAAAGGTCTGAATGTGCAGAATATCAAAAAAGAACGCATAAAATAGCGTGAATTCTAAAAAATCACTATTTTTGTTATCTAATTTTTAAAAAAGAACGATGATCGATTTAACAGGAATTATTGCCATAAGCGGACAACCAGGATTATATAAAGTGGTTGCACAATCCAAGAACGGAATTATTGTAGAAGGATTAGCGGATAAAAAACGTACCTCTATCAGCTCTACAGCTAAAGTAAGCTCTTTAGAAGATATCAGCATGTTTACTACAGGCGAAGATAAACCGGTTTCTGAGATCATGAAATCTATTTTTGATAAAGAAAAAGGTGGTGCAGCTATTGATGCTAAAGCAGATGATAAAGCAGTTACAGCTTATTTTGAGTCGGTTTTACCTGATTACGATAAAGAACGTGTTTACACCAGTAACATGCGTAAATTGTTTACCTGGTATAATGGTTTACAAAGTACAGGTAACTTAAAGGAGAAAGAAGCTGAATCTAAAGAAGAATCTGCTGAAAAGAAAATTGTAAAGGCAGCAACTGAGAAAAAAGCAGCCGCTAAAAAAACAGCTACTAAAGATACTACCAAAGCAAAAACAAGCACAGGTGTTAAAAAAACAGCGGGTGTTAGAAAAACAGGTGTAGCTTAATTAGCTTGCTATATATTAATGAAAGCCCTTTCGAAAGAGAGGGCTTTTTTTATTTTGGGAAATGTAAAGTTGATGTTTTGGGCGTGCCGGCGCAACGTACTTCGGCTCCGCTCAGTAACCAAGGCGCCGTCGGGCTGACCCGCTTCAATCTTTTGCAAGAGACAGGCAAAAGGATTTTCGCTCGCATCCCTCACGCGGGGCTTGCGATAAGATCGAAGTGTAAACTCCAAACAATGAAACGTAAAGCCGCGTGAGGGATGCAAACGAACACTTCGAGAACCTCAGTGTCCGTAATCAGTGGCTGAGGCTCTCGAAGCCACCGACAGCCCAAGCATGCCCAAATATTTATTATCAATTTGCAAATTCTTAATAAACACTTACCTTCAATCCATAAAACACAAGCCTATGAACCGCCATTACCTTTCAGAAGATTTTAGAATTAGCAACTGGGAAAGATTAGAACCCTTTTTAGAAGAACTAAAAAACCGGAAGATCAATTCGGTTGCCGAATTAAAACAATGGATGAAAGATCACAGCGAACTGGAGGCCGTATTGAATGAAGATGGTGCGTGGCGTTATATTAAAATGACATGCAACACACAAAACGAAGAATTGCAGGAATCCTTTAATTATTTTGTGACAGAGATAGAGCCAAATTTATCTCCTTACAGCAACGACCTTAATAAAAAACTGATCGATTGTCCTTTTATTGATGAACTGGAAAAAGACACTTATTTTGTATATGTACGCGGTGTAAAGAAAAGTATTGACCTATACCGTAAAGAAAATATCGACCTTAACACTGAACTTCGCCAGAAAGAACAGGAGTACGGAAACATTTCTGCTGCACAAACCATTACCTATAATAAAGAAGAAATTACTCTTCAAAAAGCAGCTACCTATTTTAAGAGTAATGACAGAGCATTGCGTGAAAGCATTTACCATCAAATACAAGCCCGTCGTGCAGACGATGAAGCGGAATTAAATAAGCTATATGATGAATTGATTGCTTTACGTCACCAGGTTGCATTAAATACTGGTTTTAGCAATTACAGAGATTACAAGCACGAAGAACTTGGGCGTTTTGATTACAGCGTGCAGGATTGCTATAATTTTCAGGATGCCATACAGCAACACATTGTTCCTTTGGTAAAACAAAACGAACAGGCACGTAAGGATGCTTTGAAATTAGAAACTTACAGACCCTGGGATAAAGAAGTAGATGCAGAAGGTAAAGAACCTTTAAAACCATTTACAACAGGAGCCGATCTTGCAGAAAAAACCATTGAATGTTTTAATACCATCGATCCATACTTTGCAGAATGTATAACAGTGATGCGCGATATCAAGCGTCTTGATCTGGAATCCCGCATTGGTAAAGCCCCGGGTGGTTACAATTATCCTTTAATGGAAACCGATGTTCCTTTTATTTTCATGAATGCTGTTGGCTTACACCGCGATATGGTAACAATGGTGCATGAAGGCGGCCACGCTGTGCACGCTTTTTTAGTGGCCAATTTAGAATTGACCGAATTTAAAAGTACCCCAAGCGAAGTGGCCGAATTAGCCAGTATGAGCATGGAACTGATTAGCATGGAACATTGGGAAGCTTTCTTTCCAAATGCCGATGATTTTAAACGAGCTAAAAAAGAACAATTGAATGATGTCTTAAAAGGTTTACCATGGATCGCCTCCATTGATAAATTCCAGCACTGGATCTACACCAATCCTAAACATACGTTGGATGAACGTTATGCCGAATGGATGAAGATCAGTAAAGATTTTGGAACAGGCGTGGTTGACTATACAGGACTGGAAAATAATTTACAGCGCTCATGGCAGGCACAATTGCATTTATACGAAGTGCCGTTTTATTACATTGAATACGGTATGGCACAATTAGGTGCTATTGCTGTTTGGCGTAACTATAAACAAAACCCTAAACCGGCATTAGAGAATTACAAAAAAGCCTTAGCATTGGGTTACACTAAAACCATCCCTCAATTATACGAAGCTGCCGGAATTAAATTTGATTTCTCGCCTGCTTATGTAAAAGAACTGGCTGATTTTGTGAGAAGCGAATACGAGAAGTTATAAGTAAGATTTTTTTGATTTGGGCGTGTCCCTCCTATCGTCGGGTTGGGCTTTCAGCACTCGCTTTTTTATTTGCCCTGCGGAACAAATAAAAAGAGCTCAAACAATGCCTCAAATACTTTATTCGCTGTCACCAATTGTAAAATAAGAAAATAGCAGCAATCCCTCACGCGGGTTTTACGTTTCAATGTTCGTAGTTTACACTTCGATCTTACCGCAAGACCCGCGCGAGGGAAGCAAACGGAAATCCTTTTTTTGCTTTGCAAAAAAAGATTGAAGTGACAGCCCGGTTCGGCTCCCGCCGAACGCGCCCTAATTATCAAATAGAAAATTAAAAATCATCATCGTCTTCTTCCCTTTTCTTTGGTTGAAGCGGTTTATTAACCTTTGACTTCTCCTCACCCACCTGGATCTGGAAATTTTGACTAGCTTTTATCGTTTCTTTTGCTTTTGTGGTGTCTTTTTTAAAGAAACCAAATTCTTCTTTCAATAGTTGCTTCAGATTTTGCTTTTCCTGTTTAATATCTTCCCTGATCTTTTCTTTAGCACTTTTACGATCGTACTTTATAGTTGGGTTATCAATAGGTCCAGTCATTAATATAAAGACCGAGCGTCTGTTCTCAGGATCATTTTCAACCAAAGATAATTCTTCATCAAAATCTTTATTCTTCTTAGGACGTTTGGCAATAATTTCGCTGAGTAATAACTGAATATGATAATCGATCATGTTATCAAAAGTATGTTTCCCCCACAACTCCAAATTAATGGCATTTGATTTAATGGATGTTTTTGGTATAGTGATCACTTTATTTCTGATCTCCACTGCACTTTGCAGTGTCGAAAACTTAATATGTTTCAGTTCATTCACATCAATGTATTTAGCCAAGCTTTCCAGGGGTTTAAAACCGATCAATTCACCCCGTTCAATTAAAATGCTGCTGGTTACATTAATACTATTGAGATCTGCAGTCAGCTGTTTATCCCAGGTTGCCGAAAAATCAATGCCTGCTGTTACAAAACCTTTCAGGTTACTGTCCTGTATGGTTGTTTGGCCAAAATTATTCAATTGGGTAAATAATTTTTGAATATTGAGTTTATTCAATTCGCATTCGGCCGACACTTTTAATTTGTCGCCACTGGCATCAGCAAAAGCATTTAATTTTATTTCGCCATCAGTGGCATTTAAAACAATATCCCTCAAAGCAATTTTCTGATCTTTCAATAATAAACTGCCATTCATATTGTCTGCAAAAAATTTTCCAAAGCTTAATTGTTTCACTTCTACCTTTACATTAAAATCAAGATTGTTGGCAATAGATATAGGAGAACCTCCATCCGTGGAGCCCTTTCCAAAAATAAAGTCCTCAAGCTCAAGCTTGTTGCTGGTTACCTGTGCTATAACGGTTAATGGTTCTTTAGGGTCAAACACATAAGTTAAAAAATTGGGCAGCTCCCCCACCAGCATGATATCCGAATTGCCTTTTATGATCTTAAGACCGTAGACATTCAAATGGCGATTGTTCAATTTAAGTTCACCGCCCGGAATATTGATCTCCTTTTCGGAATGTTTGAATTTCGCTTTCAGGTCGGTTATCACTGCATTGCCATTGGCTACAATGCCTTTACTTGAGGCATGAGACCTCATGTCACTGATCAAGCCTTCCAGCTCAGCATTGATATTAATACTTCCGCTTAAGTTCTCTAAAGTATCTATCGGGTAAAACGATATCAGATCCTGCAGTTTGGTATTGGCAGCTAATTTTAATTTAAGGTAAGGATCTTTGAAATTGGTCAATTCTACATCACCTGTAAACGTATTATTATTTAATTGAGCTGAGATCTCTTTTAGTGCCAGTTTGCTTCTGTTCTCATTTACCGCAATGCTACCTTTTAAGTTCAGATTAGTGAGGGTGGTATTTTTTTCTTTGTATGTAACAGTAGCTTTTTTAATTCCAAAATCGGCATTCATCACAAAAGGACTTCCATTCTTATAATGAGCTTCACCCGAAGCGTAGAATTCGCCATCGCTTTCATAATCATTGATCTGATCTTTGAATTTCTCGGGCAATAAGGAAAGCGTGGTAGATATATCCAGATTTTTCCCATTGAAATTAATATCCAGCGATTGCAGGCTATCGCGAATAACAAAAGCACCGTTACTTACCAGCTTGGTTTCATTGATCAAAGTTTCCGATCTCTTAATAGCATAGGTTTGTCCTTTTACATCGAACTCAATATCAAATCTCAACTTTTTATCGTTCAGGTATTTTACACTTTCAACCTGAAACAGGTCAACATAAGCATTACCATCAGAAACCAATGTATAATCATTCTCATTAAAATTACCCTTGAAATGCAATTCTTTGATAGAAGTATTAAGCTTGATCTTATGTTTACTATTCTTGTAAGTTAACTCAACATCCAACAAACTTATATTTTCCAAAGCAAAGGTCAAACTGTCGCTGCTATGCGAAGTAGTATCCGACTTCCATACCATGTAATTGGCATTGCCTTTTTTATCTACTTTTAAATGACACCTTGCATGTTCCAGTACTATTTTTTTGATCGTATAATTTTTATTGAACAGATCTTTGATATTAAAGCCAAGCGACAAACTTTTGGCGTAAAGCAATGTATCGTTTGTTTTAAAGCCCTGGGCGTCCATCGCAGTAAGCTCTTTAAATTCTATAGCGCAATCAGGAAAAGACCGGATGATCGTGAGATCAATATTCTTGGGATCTATACGAACTTCTGTTTTTAAATGTTTGTTAACTTCTTTAATGATCAGATTCACCACTTCTTCTTCGTAAATAAAAACCAACGACACACTAATGCTAATGATGGAAATTACAGAAATGATAAGCGTAACTATTAAACGCCTGATAAATCTCCAAATACTTTTTTTCTTTTTGGGGATCTCTTGTTCTGTATTTTGCTTCAAAGTTTCGATACTCTAAATTTGGGTGTTATGATTGTTAATTTTAGCCAACAAAATAGCTATGTTTAAACAACCGGGTATTAATAATTAAACGCATAACGCAGCTTATCGGGATAAAGTACAGTTAATTTTGTAATGCCTTTTAAAATCCCAAAAAATGGAGTTCGATTATTTCAGCTGGATCATATTACCGCTTCTCATTTTTATATCACGTTTGGGAGATGTGACCATGGCTACATTGCGTCATATATTTATTTCAAAGGGATTAAAAAAGATCGTACCCATACTTGGTTTTTTTGAAGTGTTGATCTGGTTGGTAGCCATGCGGCAGGTATTTAGTCATTTGGATAATGTTGCTTGTTTTATTGCCTGGGCGGCAGGTTTTAGTGCGGGAACGTATCTTGGAATGTATATAGAGGAACGATTGGCTATCGGCACGCAGATCATCCGTATCATTACAGCGGAAGACATTTCAGTATTTGTTGATCACTTAAAAAAAAGAAATCAGGGAATAACGATCGTTGACGGGCACGGCGCTGTTGGTCCGGTGAAATTGATCTTTACCATCGTAAAACGAACCAATAAGGCAGATGTGATAGAACTGATTCATTTGTACGCCCCAAAAGCTTTTTATTCGATAGAAGATGTAAAGGGCTCAGAACGTGGCGTATTTACTGATACCGGCAAAACTTCAGCCATTAGCCGGTTGTTCTCAATTGGTGCTGCTAAATAGACTTTGATTCCGCTAGTCTGACAGTTCTATTTCCAGAATAACATTTTTGCTCCCAAAATAATAATGATAGCGCCAAAGATCTGTTTCACCATTTTTTGATCCAGTGATATAGCTACTTTACTTCCAAAATAGCTTCCAGCAACAAACGTAGTGGCAATGATAAAGGCAGTTTTAAAATCAACATGTCCTGCTTTATGATAATTCATCACCCCTAAAATGCCTATGGGTAATAAGAACATGAACAGGGTTGTGCCTTGCGCCTGGTGTTGTGTAAAGCCCAGAAAATAAACCAATACAGGCACGATGATAATTCCACCACCAATACCAACCATGCCACTTAAAAATCCGGCTGCTAACCCTACAGCTAATAAGATCAAAAGAATTTGTAGTGTCATTGGCTTTTTATTTTGCATGGGTTTACTATTCTAGTGTTATTCAAAATTAATAATGTCAAATCTTTTATCAGATTTTGAGATTTTGATTGGAATAACCAGTGATTTTAAATTGTTGGATTGAAAATCTCTTATGACCTGATCCTCTAAAACTATTTTATCTTTTATGTCAACCACCGTTCTGTTTATTACCCCCTTATCATCAATACTTGTGGCAATTAAAACAGATTTATTAGGATCGCAAGCTTCATAGGCTTCACGGGTGAAGACATTAGGATCCGGGAAATTTGTCAGGTTTTCGGGTTTATCATAATAGATCATATTAAGTTTATTTGTTACTGCATAATTAACAGGATTTGCTTCAGGATAAGCAGAGATTTTAGGAATGAGTTTCATCCACTCAAACTGGTAATCTTTTGTGTACTTAACAACCAATATCTCATCTTTATAAATAGATGCAGGATAATTATTATACCCATTTATTTTATACTGATGTTGATAAACAATATAATAACAACCATTTATTAAAAAACATTTTGGTTCGCCCCATTTAAGATAGTTACCCGACTTTAATTTGTTTTTCAACAATTTATCCTCGACAGATACATCTATGTATTGTATTGTTTGCTTTTTTAATTCAAGCGCTTTAGAATCAACCACCGTTAAAAAAAATCCTCGTCTGGCATTATCATCAATTGTTATTTCCCCATCAGAAAACTGTCCCGAACATAAAAACTCATTATTGATCAAATCGCACTTAATTGTTTCAATGGTTTTGCCTTTGGTGTCAATTTCAAAAGTTACTGTGTGTGCATTTTGAGATGAAGCGAGTCCTATGCCATAATTGATATCATCATAATTACCTATAATGTCTTTATGCTCGCTCCGAATATAACCAAAAATATAGCATAGGTTACCCTGGTTATCTACAATATATTCCGAACTTGAAACTGTTGAATTTTTATAAGTTGTAATAGGCGATTTTTCCCATACCTTTTTAAATCCGTTTACATCATAGAGTTTACAAATTACTTCCTGTCTTTTTGTATTCTCTTTTATTTCCGTTGTTACCAGCATTTTTTTTCTATCCGGCGAGAAAGAAATATCAATATCCAGGAATTGGTTATCCTTTTTAGACATAAGTTTATCAATCTCCAATGTTTCTCCTATCACTTCACCTGTAACACTATCATACTGAGTAAGCAAAAGTTTGATTCCGTGCTTTACAAGGTTTGAGTTTGCATCGTAAGAAAATACTAATAATCTACCATCAACATTAAATATTTTGTAAATACCGAATTTTGGGCTGATTTCTTTTAGATAAATGGTCTTACCCGTTTTTCTATCCACCTTGTGAAGTATATATGTTCCTGCAAGTCCGTTTTTATTTCGAAGAAAATAAAAACCGGTATTATCAGATTCAATAGATTTTTTATACCAAAGAACCCTTGCTGTTCCAAACTCGTCTCCTTGTTGCACATTGAATTTTTGAGCTGTTGCAATGAAATTAAATAATAGTAGAAATACGGCAATGTTATTTTTCATAATAAAATTTACAGGATAAAAGATTAAGTTTATAGAATATTAAAAATCGGTAGTTAAAGATAAATAGGTCATTCCTTTCTGAATTTTTCTATCATCGACGCCCCAGGCAAAATCAACACGGATAAAATAACCCAATAACCGTGAACGTAATCCAAAACCATAGCCGCCAATAATAGGCTCTTTTTGATTATAGATCGTTAGGGTTACGGGATTTCCAGGATATACGTTCTTATTTAAAACGTTTTCTTCGCTGTAAGGATTTTTATCATACCAGGCCATGCCCATATCGCCAAAGCCAATGATCTGGAAATTTTGAACAAAATCGGAACGGATAGGACGATTTAATAAATATTTAAATATGGGCCAGCGTATTTCGCTGTTCCATACTACAAAATTATTTCCGTTACGGGTATTTTGTTTAAAACCTCTTACGTTGGTAGCTAATGTCTGGAATTGGTATTGCTCAGGTTTTACAATGTTTATGCTCCTGTCGAACTGAGGATTTAGCCAGTTATCCACACCTCCTAAATAATAGATCAAGCGATCTGTACCCCAGGATGAGGATCCGGCTATGCGATTACACCAGATAAGATCCCTGTGTATTTTTTTATAGTTACGAAAATCAAATCCAAAAGTGATCAGGTCATGTCTTTCTTCTTTGATCAATCTCCAATACTCTCCCCACATTTTAAAACGTGTTCCGTTATATAAATTTAGGCCTCTTTTGCGGGTATTATCAAAAATATATTCAATCTTAGCTCCACCATAGTTATCATATACATTTGGTCTTGGAAGACTTGCATCACTTACAGACGCAAACACAGTTCTATCATTACGATACATGATAGATAATTTTGTTGCTGATACTTCACTGAAAGGAATCTTCCAGGTATAACGTGCATCATGTGTTTGAATTTTTGCAACTCCTGCAAAACTATTTACCTTTAAAAAAGATTGTCGGTGCAATACCAATTGCCTGTCAACTTTTTTGATCCTGTTTTCCCAGCTCAATAAATATTCATTATCCAGAGTTCCGGAGATACGGAAACCGGCAACGATGCGTTTATCTTCAAACAGATCGCTCAGCCCAACCTTAAATAATACATTTAATCCCGGATTTAAATACACAGGACTTCCGCCACCGGTAAATCGCTGGTAATTGGTTCCTAAAAATGAATTATCTAATTGCGATACAACCTGATCGGTTTTAAAACTTGTGTAATAATTTTGCTGAATTGGAAACCGTAATTCTCCTGAAGAATTACCACCTGCTTCCTGAGGGTTTTTAACAGCAAGATTATTAGTACTACTATCAAGGGGTTTAGGAGCAGGAGGAGGATCTTTTTTTCTTACGCCATTGATATCATAATTTTCAAAGTCGATCCCTTCATTTGCTTTTGTTGTATCTTTTTTAGGCCCAAGATCTTCATCACGTCTCACGGGATTTGTAATAATGATCTTGTCGGGATCTGCCAGATTAGTTCGAGGCACTGACTTGAACCAGGTATTATTTAGTGTTACCGGCTGAAGATCATTTGGAGCAATTAATGGTGATACCATTAATTTTTCTTTAAAATTATCCACGATTATCTCTGCATATCTCGTGTAGCGTGCATTAATGTGATGTTCCTGAATGTTTTTCTGGTAATTGGTAATTGGTTTTGAGTTATAAAAATAACGGTAATGCTCTGTTGTATCCACAAAAGCAATGGAACTATCCAGCACACCAACATAGCGGTTGTAGACACCATTCTGTTCACTTAAAAAAGCGATCACACCTTTACTGTATTCCTGTGGACTTGTTTCATTTACATCAGGAGTGTTGGTTACACGATACAATAAATTAGATTTGGTAGCTGCATTGTAGCAAAACACATCATTGTTTTTAGAAAATTTTAAATACAATTTTGCATCTTCTCCGGCTTTTATGGTATCATGTGTTCTGTTGGATTCAAATAAAATACCTTTTGAATTATCTACAAATACCGGATTATTATCATCCCAGGCATCATTGGTAATTTGTTCAACTCCACCAGAGTTTAATGTGTAAATAAAAATATCCGATTGCCCTTTTCCTTTTTTAACAGCACTTATCACGATACGTTTTCCGTCGTGCGAAAAAGCATAATTATTTATTTTTTCAAAACCCGTGATATTTCTTTTGTTACTTTCCTTACTATCTGTATCGTATGTAAAAAGCTTCAATACATTCTTACGTTCATAGATCATTGAAATGATTGTGTTGTTTGGATGCCAGGCGATCAAAGGATAAGTATTATCTTCGAGGCGTTCTAATTTTGGATTTAATTTTAAAAGGCGCTTACTTTTTTTCTCACCAATAGTATTTACAAAAACTTTGTACTGCCCTAATTCATTTGTGGCATAACTGATCTTTTGTCCATCCGGACTAACCTTTAACTGATAATAATGCCTTGCTTTTTTTTGCTTTTTCAATACCGATTCAGCTACTGGATTTTTTCGTGTACTGTCTCTATAATCAAAATAGCGTTTTGCCATTTTATTGGTAAACTCTCCGGTCATATATTGTACCGATGTCCCTAATACATATAAAAAAGCATTGTTGGGGTTACGACTAACTTTAGTCATGTATAACAAATTAGGAATAACAGCTTCGCCATATTCTTCGGCTACGTAATACCACATGGCATGTCCTGCCATAGTTGCCTCTTTACCTGTAAGCTGATTGAACTTCGTAAAGCGATCGTTTTGAATAGCATCCATCACTCTGTTATCAATCGATGAATTCCAGCCTTCAGACATGTATGCGATCAACCCGCTTTTATACCAATCAGGCAATGCCAACAACGTAGAGTTTCTTACAATATCTCTTGCCCTGCCGCCATACATCATTTGATCGATCATCAGCTCTGCCAATGCTGCTCGGATCTGTTTATCCAGATCAGCATGAGAACCGGTGAAATATAAAAAGATCTTATCGCCAATGATCCGGGTCACACCGCCAATGTTGCCATTGTCTTCGTTCGCTAAACCAATATTGCTTTGTTTGAAATCATTTTGATTATTATAAACGATCACATCGATCTTATCGTCGAGCTGAAAATCCAAACGTTTTTCCATGATAGGCAATTGCCTGTCGACAGACGTTGCGGCATAACGCGCAATTTCCTGTCCGCCTTCGTATAAGTAAACCCTGAAACGTTCAAAGTCAAAATAGGTCCAGTTAAAGGACTGGTATTGCATACGATTCTTGCCAAATTCTAACTGAGATCCATAATAGAACTGAGCGTATGTAGTTTTGATACATAGTGCGAGAAAAAATAAAGAAAGTAACCGCTTCATTAAATTGAATAATAAGCCCTAAATTTAGCAAAAAATTATTAAAAAAGCTATGATAAACGTACACTATTTTGCCTTCGGCCCTTTTCAGGAAAACACCTATGTTTTATGGGATGAAACAAAAGAATGCATTGTTTTAGACCCTGGAAACACTACGGCTTCGGAAAACAAAAAACTAAGTGACTTTATTTCACAAAATAACCTAAATATCAAACGTTTAATTTTAACACATGCGCACATCGATCATATTAATGGCAATAAATATGTATTTGATACTTATGGCTTATTACCCGAAGTTCACAAAGACGACCTGTATTTTATAGAAAAACATACCGATACAGCCAATATGTATGGTTTACAAGTGGAACAAAGCCCTATGCCAAAAGCATTCATCAAAGAAGGAGATGTGATCAGCTTTGGAAATTCGTCCTTACAAACCTTACATACACCAGGACACTCACCCGGAAGTGTTTCATTTTATAATCTCGAAGATAAATTTATTATTGGAGGCGACGTGTTATTTTATGGAAGTATTGGCCGTTCCGATCTACCTATGGGCAATCACCAAACGTTGATCAATTCTATCATGGAAAAATTAATGCCATTAGGTGACGATATGAAAGTGTATAGTGGCCACGGAATGCCAACTAGTATAGGATTTGAGAGAATGAACAATCCTTTTTTAGTGTAGTACCTATTAAAAATAGTAGCCAGATAAGTAGCATAAAGTACCAGTTACTCGGCAAAAGCCACCAGATACTAAGTTTATACTATTTTAACTGTTTTTTTTAATTAGGTTTATAAAAGAATACTTTTTACCAAATTAAAAAGAAGCTTATGCCTCTATTTTTAAATAAATTTTATTTTAAATTCAGCTTTCTGATGCTTGTCTTTGTGTGTTCTACATTTCACGCAACAACTATAAAACCTACAGAAAGCAATAACACGCAAGATTTTCTTAATAAAGTACCTGTACTCTTTACTGAAAATAAAGGACAGTTAACCGATTTTGATGGAAAGCCTGTGCCGTTTGTTTTATATACAGTTCAAGCGCCTGGCGTCAATTTGTACGTGACAGAACAGGGGTTAACTTATACTCTAGTTAAAAATTCCATAAAAGAAGATGATGCTAAAACAGAATGGAACCGTTTTGATATGACCCTAAAGGGCGCTACAATTAAAAAAGAAAATATTATAACAGAGAACAAAAGCAACCACTTCAGTCAGTATTTTTTAGGGCATTGTAAAGATGGTATCACCGATGTATATAGCTATGAAAAGGTTATAATAAAAAACATCTACCCACACATTGATTGGGTTTTATATAACAGCAACAACAAGGGCTTCAAATATGATTTTGTGGTGCATCCGGGAGGTGATCCCGAAAAAATTAAAATGGCATATGTTTCTAAAAAACCTATTGACATAAATGAACAAGGTGAACTGGAAATTTCGAACACACTGGGTAACCTCAGTGAAAAAAAACCTGTTAGTTTCTTAGATCAAAAAGAAATTAAAACGCGATTTGTTCAAACCCAAAATAAAAATATTAAATTAAATAACGATGATGGTTATGAATCAACTATTTCATTTGATTTCCCACACTCACGCGTTAACCGCTTAACCAGCGATCTAACAATAGATCCACAGCTTGTATGGGGCACCTTTTTTGGCGGCTATAATTCTGAGTATCCCACGTCTGTAACCACCGACCTATCAGGTAATTTTTACGTGACGGGCAGCACGAATTCCGTAAATTTTCCAACTCAAACCGGACCGTATTTTCAGGGGACATTGCCTGGTGGTCAAACCGATTTTTTTATTTCAAAATTTAATATTAACGGTAATCTGTTATGGTCTACTTATTACGGAGGAAACAGTGGAGATAACGCAAATTCAATCACAACCGATTCAAATGGCAATATTTTTATAACAGGAACCACTGGTTCATCTAATTTTCCCTTACTAAATGCTGGCACTTATTTTCAGGGAGTAATTAATAACTTTTCGGAAGTATTTATTTTAAAATTTAATAATGCTGGTAACCGGCTTTGGGCTACTTTATACGGAGGAGAATTTGACGATATGGCTTTTTCAATCAAGGCAGATTTAAACGGGAATGTTTTTGTAACTGGTTACACCAACTCACCTGGCTTTCCCGTTTTAAATGCCGGAACTTATTTCCAGACGATAGGCGCCGCCACTATGGATGCCTTTATATTAAAATTTGATAATGCCGGTAACAGGCTTTGGGCGACTTTTTACGGAGGTGCGCAAGGCGACGAATGGGGAATGTCAATTACCACTGATATTTCGGGAAATGTATTTCTTACCGGTTTTACAGAGTCTGCCGATATGCCTTTACTAAATTCTGGCGGAACGGCCTATAGCCAGGCATTTACCGGAGGTATATTTCAATCGGATGCGTTCATCTCCAAGTTTTCAAATAATGGGACACTCTTATGGGGAACTTATTATGGTGACACGAACCAGGAGGTAGGATATTCGATTGTTACCGATCAGTCCGGAAACGTTTTTGTAGCTGGCAGAACGCATTCCCTTAATTTTCCTATTTTTAATCCGGGTGCGAATAGCTATTTCCAGGGAAATATAGGTGGAGCATCTGACGCTTTCATTTTAAAATTTGATAACAACGGCACCCGTCTTTGGGCTACCTTTTATGGAGGCACGAGTACCGAACTTAATTTTGGAGTTTACACTTTTGAGAATATGTTAGCTATTGACGGTTGTGGGAACTTATACTGCGGTTTTGATACGCAATCTTCAGATATAATTACAAAAGCAAACTGCAATGGAGGTTACCGGGATACTACTTTAAATGGGGTATATGATTATTTTATTACAAAGTTCGCTAACTCCGGTCAACAACTATGGGCAAGTTATTTGGGTGGCGATGGTGATGACAGAGGGGCTCATATTGCCGTAGATGCATCAAACAATTTATATTTAGCAGGAGCCTGTTCAGGTCTTATGAACAACACTTCTTATCCACTAATGCCAACCTGGTCATCGTATTACGACGGAACGCACGCAGGATTATCCGATGTATACATTTCAAAATTTACACCTATTTTACCAACATATAACGTAACACAAAGTAACCCTTTAAGCTGTCAATGTAATGGCTCAGCCAACGTATCGGTAGTTGGTTGCCCACCGTTTAATTATTATTGGAGCAATGGTACAAGCCTATTAAATAGCACTTTAACTACCAGTAGTATAAATAATCTTTGTCCCGGAATATATGACGTTACTGTAACAAGCAATTGCAATACATATATCGCGTCGGTTAATTTGGTTAATACTCAAACCCTTGTAGCAACTATAAGTGCCAGTGATTCTATCAGATGTAATCCTTCCACTGTTTCATTGACAGGGGCCAGCGGTGCATCTACTTATAGCTGGTCGGGGCCGGGAATAGTTTCTACAACTAGCGCGCCATCAGTAAGCGTAAATTTACCCGGTACATATTCATTAACCGTAACTGATGCTAATGGCTGTTCGGCTTCCTCTACTATAGCTGTATATCAAAGTTCCAATACTGCCGATATCCTTACTAATTCAACCGGTACCATTACCTGTTCACATCCCACAATTGATATAGCCAGTTATTCTGAGACACCTTTAATAACATATACATGGATGCCAGGCAGCATGAACACGAATTCAATAACTGTAACAACCGGAGGTAATTATACATTATATGTTACTAATCCCTCAAATGGGTGTGTTTCATCCAGCACCATTCATATTGAACAAAACACCAGTGTTCCTCTTGCAAATGCATCTAACAATAGTTCACTAACCTGTATTGTAACTCAGGTTCCAATTGCAGGTAGTGGAACAGGTAATTATGCATGGGCTGGCCCGGGTATTATGAGTGGATCCAATACTCCCAATCCTATAGTAAACGCACCGGGGGTTTACACGTTAACAGTAACCAATCCTGCAAATGGTTGTTCATCTACTGATACCACAACTGTTATACAACAAATTTTAATGCCAATAGCAAATGCTAACAGCAACGATACATTAAGTTGTTTTATAAACACTGTTACAATAGCAGGCTCAGGTATTGGCACTTACGCTTGGAGCGGGCCCGGGATAGTAAGCGGAGGAAATACAAATCAACCAACGGTAAACGAACCGGGAATTTACACATTGAGTGTAACAAACTCACAGGGTTGTACAGCAACAGCAACAACACAAGTGCTCGATGCATTAGACACACCCACAATAATGGTGAGTCCAAATGTCACAATATTTGCCGGCGAACAAACTACCTTGTTTTCTGAAGGCAGTTCCAATTTTACATGGTTGCCAAATCAGGGTATCAGTTGTTTAACCTGTACAAGTATAACTGTTGCTCCTGCGGTAAATACATCGTATTGTGCGCAAACATCTTTAGGTTCTTGTACAACCCAGGCATGTATTATGGTTTTTATAAAAGAATTATGCTCAGAAGATATTAGCTATAGTGTGCCAAACGCTTTATCGCCAAATGGAGACGGTTTAAATGATGAATTTTGTTTACGTGGCTGGGAAGACTGCGTCAATACATTTTATATTGCCATTTATGACAGATGGGGTGAGAAGATTTATGAATCAACAAATTCGGGATTTTGTTGGGATGGAAAATACAAAGGTAAAATACTTGAACCGGATGTGTTTGTATATTATATAAAAGCAGAGATGGTTAACAATTCTAAAATAACCAAAAAAGGAGACATTACATTAATTAGATAACTAAATTGAAGCAGGGTTGTTACATATTGATTGCATTTTTATTTTTACAGTTTGGTAATTGTAAAGCGCAGGATATTCATTTTTCTCAATTCAATGAAAATCCTTCTTTGATCAATCCAGCCTTAACCGGCGAATCAAGTGTTTTACGAGCTTCATTATGCTATCGGGACCAGTGGAGAAGCGTAGCTACCCCTTACAAAACTTATGGCCTTTCTGTTGAGAGCAGATTTAAAACTACAAACTGGGATAAAGTAGAAGGCCAATCGATGACCTTTACTAAAAGTTCCTTTAATCGTTTTGCCGGTGGCCTTTCCGTATATTCAGATAAAGCAGGAAGTGGGAATATGGCCGTAACCCAAGCCAACGTTTCGCTGGCAACATTTGTTCCCATTAGTCAAAATAGTCAACTATCTCTTGGTCTGCAGGGAAGTTTAGCGCAATACAAAATTGACTTTTCAAAACTGGTTTTCTCAAATCAGTTTGATGGTTATGAATATAATTCAAGCATTCAAAACGGAGAAAATATCAATTCTCAATCATTTATTCATACTGATTTTGCGGGTGGTTTAAACTGGAACTATAAACGCGCCGATAAAATGATCAGCTTAAATAAACAAACAAAAGCAAATATTGGAATTTCCATATATCACATTAACACAAATCACAAATCGTTTGTATCTAACAATGGCTTAAAATTATACATGAAATATGTTTTACATGGCGATTTTTTATTTGGTGTTCCACATACCAACATTGGCATTGCGCCTTCCTACTTATTGCAATTTCAGGGACTATCAAAGGAATTATTAGCCGGTACTGTTATTAAATATTATATCAAAGAAAATTCTGTATACACCGGCATTATCAAAAGATCGTCTGTAAATTTTGGGTGCTTTTACAGATCTAACGATGCGCTGATCGTTTCGTTTTCTTACGACAGAAGAGAACAATTCTCTTTAGGGTTAAGCTACGACCTCAACTTATCCAAATTAGCAAACGCTTCAAAAACAAGCGGAGGACCCGAAATTACCCTTAAAATAAATACCGCTAATTCGTATTTATATCAAAAAAGGTCAAAAGCAAACTAGATATTCTTCTATCTCACCTTTTTCTGCTAATTTTATTTTTCTCAATTGCTAAAGATATCTTACCATGAACCACTTAAATCAACTCAGTAAAGAAAGCAGTCCCTACCTACTCCAACACGCTAATAATCCTGTGAATTGGTATGCCTGGAATGATGAAACGCTGGCTCTTGCAAAAAAAGAGAATAAATTGATCTTAGTAAGTATTGGTTATAGTGCCTGCCATTGGTGCCACGTAATGGAACATGAAAGTTTTGAAGATGAAGCCGTAGCAAACGTTATGAATGAACATTTCATCAATATTAAAGTTGACAGAGAGGAAAGACCTGATATTGATATGGTATATATGGGTGCCGTGCAATTAATGACAGGGCAAGGCGGCTGGCCACTGAATTGCTTTGCCTTACCTGATGGCAGACCAATTTACGGAGGCACTTATTTTCAAAAACATCAATGGTTAAATGTATTGAGCAATTTGGCTGATCTGTTTAAAACAAATCCTGATAAGGCTTATGAATATGCTTCGCATTTAACAGATGGATTAGAACAACTGGAGATTCCGAAAGAAAAAAATGAGAATGCTTTTGATATTCAAAGCCTGAATAATTCAGTTTACAAATGGAAGCAGGCTTTTGACATGGAACATGGCGGACCAAACCGAGCGCCAAAATTTCCATTACCCAACAATTATTTGTTTTTATTGAATTATAATTTTTATGCACATGACCCGCAGATCAAAAAACATCTGGATCTTACACTAACGAAAATGGCCTGGGGTGGTATTTATGATCAGCTTGGCGGTGGTTTTGCAAGATACAGTACAGACCTTTACTGGAAAGTGCCACACTTTGAAAAAATGTTGTATGACAATGCGCAACTCATTAGTTTATACAGCCAGGCTTACAAACAAAATAAAAATGAGCTTTACAAACAAACTGTATATGAAACCATTGCCTTTGTAAAACGCGAATTGATGAATGAAGAGGGCGGCTTTTTTTCGGCACTGGATGCGGATAGTGAAGGCGTAGAGGGAAAATATTATGTGTGGCAGAAAGAAGAACTGCACAAATTATTGAAAAACGATTTTGATGTTTTTGCTGATTATTATTGCGTAAACGATGTTGGCTATTGGGAAGACGACAACTATGTATTGATGCGCGACACAGACGAAAAAGTGATCGCTCTGAAATATCATTTATCTGTTGCTGAATTAAAGGAAAAGATAAAAACCTGCAATGCTGTTTTATTAAAAGAACGTGAGAAAAGAGTGAAACCCGGATTGGACCATAAAGTACTAGCTTCCTGGAATGGTCTCATGTGTAAGGCTTTGGCAGAGGCTTACCTGATTTTTGATGAGCAAGAATTTAAAGACCTGGCTTTAACGAATGCCAATTTTCTGGTAACAAACTATTGTAAAGCAAACGGTCAAATACTTAGGGTGATCAATGCCAGTACTTCGATTTCAGGTTTTTTAGAAGATTATGCTTTTGTAGCTGATGCATTTATGTTGGTATATTTAATTACCGCTGATGAAGCCTGGCTTTTAAAATCAAAGCAACTGACCCAGTACGCCACCACCTATTTTTATGATGAATCGCAACAAACGTTTTTCTTTACGGATTCTTCACAGGAAAAGTTAATAGTGCGTAAAGCCGAATGGAGTGATAATGTGATTCCGGCTTCCGGCTCACAAATGGCCATCAATTTGTATAAACTATCTGTTTATTTTGATGACGCCAACTACAGACAGATCTCTGAGAACCTTTTAAGGTCAGTTATCAAAGAAATTGAGGCTTATGGGCCCGGATACAGCAATTGGGCTCTCCTATTACTACAATTACTTAAACCTCAAACCGAAGTAGTAATTGTTGGTAAAACTGTTAATGAAAAAATAAGCTCCCTTTATAAACAATCACCTCCAAATGTGATATTTGCCTTAAGCGAAAAAGCATCAGATCTACCCTTGTTAAAAAGCCGGTATGTTGAAGGACAAACATTGATCTATGTTTGTAAAAACAACAGCTGTTTATTACCAACCGAAACTGTTGAAGAAGCATTAAAGCAAATTGAAGAAGGTACTACATAATACAATGAACTTAAGATACAAGATACTATATGTGTTTTTTACCTTATCACTCATAATTCATAGCTCATCCCTTTTAGCTCAAACCCTTATCCCAACTGCCGAAACAGCTTTTGAAAGTCAGTTGCCGTTTAATACTGAGTATATCAGATCTCAAAAAATAAAGTCGATCACCTTTGACATTATCGACAAAAAAGATATGCAGGTGGCCGAAGACAAAGGCTTATTGAACTATTACGAGTTTAACCCCAATGGCTTACTGACCCGTTTTTATTACACCTCCATTATCAAGATCATCCAAAAAGAGTATCATTCAGAGCCTGTTTACAGACATCGAAGATTAGTGAGTGCAGGTCGTTCTTATACCAAAAACGAATATGTGTATGATACCGTTTCCACTACTTATTTTTATAACGAGAATAACTTATTGAAATTGAAACGCTACAACGATGGTCCGTATTACGAGAGCAACTACTATGACTACTCGGGTGATGGTAAAGTAGAAAAAGAAAAACGTTGTAAAGAAACCAATGTAGCTGAGAATAAAGCTGATTTTAAATTAGGTGGGCAATTCATCCTCAGCGAGGAGACATTCAACTATTTATCTACAGGAAAAAATCAATACAAAAAGATCTGTCAGAATGATGAGGGAAGACCTTACAAAGAAATCATTTACACATTGAATGACGAGAAACAACCTTTGTCTATCAACGAACAATATACCGTTGCATGGATCACCCAGAACAGCTTGTTCACTTACAACAAAAAAGGGCAGCTCACAGTAGCTTCTTATAAGAGTAACAGCAATGGCGATGTAGAACAGTTAAGAACCTACGAGTATGACAACAATGACTGTTTACTAACCGAAAGACATTTTAAAAACGGCGTATTATTAAAAGAAATAAGCTACGTTACTGATGCCAATAAAAAAGTGAACTCTTATATTATTCGTGATCCCGCAAATAAAACCATCAGGATCGTGAAGTTATTATATCAATACTAACAGCAAATGAAACATCAACTTATATATTTGTTCTTCATAGGCTTTATAAGTTGCAACCAGGGAGTTGATAAACAAAAAGAATCGACTGTTATTAAGGAGGACATCATTACAAAGGAATGGTTCTATAAACAGTTTCAAAAAGATACTTCTGCCGCGGTATGCCTTGTCTCTAAAACTATTAATAAACTATTTTTTATTGGGAACAAAACATTGAATTTGGATACAGGATGGTATTATATTAAGAAAGATAAATTCTATAAAACCGAAGACGTTTATATCATAGATAAAACAAATAGATTTAAGGACTATTACCAATCCATATTTTTCGAATTCAAAACACTTCCCAATTCATTAGAACTCATTGAATACAACTATCAATGCAAAACAGATTCATTTAACAATTCCTACGAGAATACGACCTATGATTATTATTTTAAAAATGATAGTCTTGTAGAAAGACAATATAATAAACATTCAGGAGATATGTATTTTCCTTATAAAAACTTAGAAGAATTCAAGAAGTACATTAAAGATAATACAAAAGGTATTATCATAAAATAAGCATTACTTATCCTTATAGATAACCAGATTAATAATGCCCATGCTTGGCGTACTGTTATCCGTTAAAGAAACCACAAAAGGCTTACGCTGACCTTCAAAACAATTATAAACCACAAAGCCTTTATCCTCGGTTGGGTTAGGCAATTTTTTTTCGTAATATGTTTTAAGGTCGGTAAATAAGCGAGAGCTCAGATCCAGGTCGCTGCAGTTAATTTGCACTTCTACTTCATCCAAGCTGTCTTTTTGTAAATTATATGCTACCGAATAATTAGTTACGCTATCGATCTTGTATTCAAAATATAAATAATCATGATCTACCTCTGACGGTTCTTTGGTTTCTGTTTTTGTGATTAATACCGCTTTACTGTTCAAGTCAACGCCACGAATAACGCCATCCTTGGAACGGATGATCTCATCCAGAGCTTCGCTGTACTCAGGAAAGATGCGTGGTTTTTTTGGCTCTTCTACTTTAGGTGTTTCTCCACAAGAGAAAAAACCTAAAGTAAACAAAAGCAAACTATAATAGATTATCTTACGCATAAATTATTTTTCTAATTCTTCGGTGGCAACAGTTTGAACTTCGGGACGCATTTGTGGAAACAATAAAACATCCTGTATAGATGGTTGATTGGTTAGCAACATACACAAGCGGTCGATACCAAAACCAATGCCAGCTGTTGGAGGCATACCATATTCCAACGCACGCAGGAAGTCATAATCAATGAACATCGCTTCATCATCACCACGTTCCATTAATTTCACCTGATCTTCAAAACGCTCACGCTGATCGATAGGGTCATTTAATTCGGAATACGCATTGGCAATTTCTTTCCCATTGATCATTAACTCAAAACGTTCTACCAATCCTGCTTCTGTTCTGTGTTTTTTTGTTAAAGGACTCATCTCAACCGGATAGTCTGTAATAAATGTTGGCTGGATATAATTACCTTCACATTTCTCTCCGAACAATGTATCGATCAGTTTGGCTTTACCCATTGTTTCATCGATCGTTAAATGTAATTGCTTACACACATCTCTTAAAGCAGCTTCGTCCATTTTACTTACGTCAATGCCTGTGTTTTCTTTAATGGCATCCATGATCGTAATGCGTTTGAACGGTGGCGCAAAATTAATGGTCTTATCACCAACGGTTAGTTCAGTTGTTCCGTGCAGATCCATTGCTATTTTTTCTAATAATTTTTCTGTGGTATTCATCATCCAGAAATAGTCTCTGTAAGCCACATAAAATTCCAATACTGTAAATTCAGGATTATGTGTTCTGTCCATTCCTTCGTTACGGAAGTTGCGGCTGAACTCATACACCCAATCAAAACCACCAACGATCAAACGTTTTAAATATAATTCATTAGCAATACGCAAGTATAACGGAATATCCAATGCATTGTGATGCGTAAGGAACGGACGTGCTGCTGCTCCTCCCGGAATGGATTGTAATACAGGTGTATCAACTTCTAAAGCCCCATTATCGTTTAAGAAATTACGAATAGATGAAATGATCTTTGTGCGTTGCTCAAATGTTTTTTTAACTTTTGGATTAATGATCAGATCTACATAACGTTGACGGTAACGGAATTCAGGATCTGATACTTCATCAAATGCATTTCCATCGGCATCTGTTTTTACAACAGGTAATGGCTTTAATGATTTACTTAATAATTTGAAAGATGTAACGTGAATAGATGTTTCACCTGTTTTAGTAGTGAACACATAACCTTCAATGCCAATGATATCTCCAAGATCAATTAATTTTTTCCATACAATGTCGTACAATACCTTATCCTCTTCATTCGGACAAATATCATCTCTGCGAACATAGATCTGGATACGATCTGTACTATCCTGTATAACAGCAAAGGCAGCTTTACCCATATCACGCACACTCATGATACGACCAGCCAAACTGATATCTTTATAATTTAATTTATCCCGCTCATAATTTTCTTTAATGTCGTGAGCGGTAACATTTATTTTAAACTCCTCGGCCGGATATGGATCGATGCCTAACTTTTTTAGTTCAGCTAATTTTTCTCTTCTTAATTCTTCTTGTTCACTCAGTTCTTGAAACATACAAATAATTTTTTTCGAAGTTAACTAAATCCTAAGGTTCCTACTTAATCTAAAAGCCCTATCTATTCACAATTTATTAATACCATTCGCCCTTTTTCACTTGATCGATTTTCTCCCCAAGTTCTACTGGCACACTTTTTTAATGTGTATATAATCCATTTTTAATTAACTCACGTATATATAATAAAGGTAAAACTATAAAAAACAACTGACTGAAAACCAATAATTTAACGCAATATATTGTATTTTGTTTAATAAATTAAATAAATAGTTAAACAAATTGTAATTTTACAGAAAATGGTTAGCATCACACACAATCAAAAATAAAGCTTTATGACAGCTATTGAATTTAACACCCGCATTTTAAACGAGAAGCAATCGTTAAAAAATTTCGCCTTAAGTTTGACACATAACAGTGATGATGCCTTAGACCTTCTTCAGGACACTTATGTAAAAGCAATCACTTACCGTGAAAAATTTGAAGATAGCACCAATCTCAGAGCATGGCTGTTCACGATCATGAAGAATACATTTATCAACTCTTACCGACGTGCTGTGAAAACAAGGCAAATTATTCAAACCAATGCCGACCTGGCCATGGCGCGTGCT
Organism: Bacteroidota bacterium; assembly: GCA_040386075.1. Taxonomy (GTDB): domain Bacteria; phylum Bacteroidota; class Bacteroidia; order B-17B0; family Aurantibacillaceae; genus UBA4416. Next base: position 51,513 of record JAZKGE010000027.1, on the reverse strand, counting down.
TTTAAAAACAATCATCAGGACATTACTGAATCGAGATTAGCGGCAAAAGACATCATCAATAAGATAGAAAATCTGGAAGATCAGTATAAAATACCGTTCACCAGATATTACAATGGTTTTAAATATGAAGAGATAGCAAAGGAAATGCAACTGCCATTGGGAACCGTGAAAAGCAGGATCTTTTTAGCCAGAAAACAATTGATGGTAGCTATCGATAAATCAATGAATTAATTAAAATAAAGATCCGACTGTATTAGCCCGGATCTTTTTGTATAAAACAGTTTATCCCTTATTTATAGGGAATTAATAAACTCCCATAGGCATAAACACATGTCCATCAAGGCTTTTTTGGTAAAAGTGTGAGAAATAAATAATTAAGTCTATTTTTGAGTATGAAATATTCATCATTCCTATGGTAATATTTAAAATGAGAGGTATACTTATATGACAACCAAAAAACAATATAATCCACAGATGAATTCTATAATAAAGAGCCCTAAATACCTGTTAATTTTTCTGTGCCTTTTAGTCGGCATACCTGCAACTGCACAGGACGAAGAGCCTGATACCAGGGATACAACCGGTAAAGGCACTGTTTTTATTGCAGGACGCGGCTTTCATTTAGGATTATACGTTGGCGCATACTGGGGCAATAAGAGTACTGCTTATATATATGACGGTTATGGTTACGATCAGAATGGTCAACGTAATACGTTTGCAAACAGCATTCTATACAACCAGATCGTAAATGTATATGGCGGTGGCTATGGTGGTGTTGATTTGATAGCTCAGCTATTGAATGTAAATCATAATGATTGGTATTTTACAGAAAAAGACATGCCTGTTAATTTAAAATACACCACTACTTATTTAGTTGGATTGAACATGCGTTATCAGATAAATAAAAAAGCAAACATTACTTTAAATATTAATGGCAGTAAACTGATCGTTAATGGTAAATTCACTATCAGCTCAACAAATACCAGCAACGGCTTTCAGAGCCAGGCAAAAATAAACCAGTTTACAATAACAGGTGCTGAACAGCGGTTGATGTTTCAATTAGGCTATCAGCGTATCATTGGAAAAAATGAAAAGATGAATTTAGTAGTAGAAGGTGGGCTGAATTTCATATTATCTAAAGCTCAAAAGAATCAAGCATTTTTTAACAGCGATGAATTTAACGGAGCTAATAATTTCACTATTGATCTAATGAGTATCTACAATCAATCGCCTTATAATTTTTACAGTGCTAAATATTTAATAGGTGCTGGTATCGGCGCTGTTGGAGGATTGGGAGTTCAATTCACCATTAATCCAAGGTACAGTGTTCAATTATTATACACGCCCTCTTACGACAGAATTGGATTGGGCTATACTCCGTCCTTTAAACTGCAACATGGTGTTGGATTACGGGTTTATTATAATATGAGTTAATAAAATAATAATCTCCCTTTATAGTTTTAATAAAGGGAGATTATTATTTGTAAATTATTCTTTTATGATTTTTTGCGAGTAACTATTTCCATTACATAGGATCTTCACGTAATAAAAACCGCTGGCAATAGTGGAAATGTCGATACTTAAATCTTTTTCCTGAATATTTTGTTTACTATAAACTAATTTTCCTGTTACATCATATACAGAAACTTCATTCAATTTTTCTTCGACCGACATCACAACAAAAGAACCTTTGTTGGGATTTGGATAAATTTTAATACTTGTAACTGGCATACCAGGTTCATCTGTAATAGTTGTAAAAACTCCCATGTTGCTTGGCATTTCAGGTGTATATGAATCATCTTCAACTATAAAAGGATCACTGTTCCTTTTTGTTAATCCTGTATTCAGATATATAGTTTTAGAAATACTTGTCCACGCAGTGCAAGGCCCCCATACACCTCGTGTAATTCTGTACTTTTTACCTAATTTAAATTTACCGGGATTCGTTACCGGGGTACTTGTTGACGCATATGGTGGTGTTAGGAATGGTGCAGTAGTACTATAGCCCGTTGCTAAAGGAGCCGTTGCCGAACTATAGTCGTATCCAGGAAAAGCATTACTTGCAATAAAAGGAGCATACCACCAGGTTTGATTATTTGTAACTGTAGTTCCCGGCACCACTAATCCCGAGGTTATATCAATTTCACTAACTTCCCACCAAAATGCAGGTGGAGTCATTACAGGCGTTGCAGTGATGCGATAGTCGGTTAAATTGCCCGCAATGGTTGAACCGGATAAAGTAAAATCAGGATTTAATGCTGATGGTATTGTAGTTACAGTAAAAATAGTTGGTTTAGAACAACCAGCCTGTACAGAAACAGTGCCGGTGCTTCCTGTCCAGGTAATAGCCAAAGTATGACTGGTTCCCGAATAAGATGAAGGTGTTCCGCCTGATATTGTCCAGTTGTAATTAACCGAAGGATCATACGCACCGCTTAATGTGTACACTTCTGAAGCAGACATGCATGGATTTGCATTTCCCGAAATTGTTGGGCTCGCGATATAATAGATGTTACCATCGAGCTGATCAGGCAAAAGGTAAGAGTATTGACCAAAAATATCCGGATTTAAAGTTGCAGCGCTCATATTCCATGAACCACCAGGCAAAATATCCGGAGCAACTTTAGAAACCAGGTGATCGGCGGCACTAAAATACATTCTACTGTCAAAACCCATTTCAATAAAACCAAAATTTCCCGTTAATAGATCAGTTTGCGTAGGAGTAGCTGAAGCTACATTCTGGAGAACTGCAATTTTATTTGTTGCTCCATGATAGGTATAATATAAATGATTACCATTTGGTGAAAATTCCAGGCCTTCTATAGATTTACCAACAGCAAGGTTGATCGTTTTTTCAGTTCCAGCAATAATTGAACCATTTACGTAATCTAAATCACAGCAATAAATGTTATTGTTCTCGATCACTTTAGCTATCCTGTAGTTACCTGAAGGTAATTTAATAAGCTCCATCTCTGAATAATAATTATTATGACTTCCGAAAGTATAAGTAGGTACAGGCGATTCAAGAGCCAAAAAGCTAATCCCGGTTGAACTTATTTGATATTTAAAAAAACCATGTGATGTTGAAGAAGAAGATCCATAAGCTGAATAAATGTATAAGAAATAATTTTTGTTAGCAATTTCTGGGCGGTATGGTGTTGCTGCAATTCCAAATCTATGCTTATGACTGGGTGCATATGGCAAAAAAGCACCTGCCGGCATGCCAGCAAGACTTCCAAAAGCTTTTAAATTGGAGGTGCCTGTTACCGGGAGCACTTGCCCGTTAACACCTATGCTTAAATCGATTTTCGCATAAACCGGTTGATATGCTATTGCAGTAGATATATTATGCTCATCTTTAAAACCAGCGATAATATAAAATTGGTTGCAATTTCCGGGAACAGGAATAATACTGATCTCTTCAGCCCAGCTATTGAATTTGTATCCTAATGACGTAGTTGGCGTAGGGGTTCCAACACCCGGACCAACTAAAACTGTATAAGTATAATTGAATTTCAGTACCCCGTTTCCTACAAGATTTGCATTTTTGTCAAACACCTTCAAATAACCATCGGCTAAATCCTGTGTAACAAAAAAAAGCAGATCTCCGTTAGAGTCATGCATACTGTTTGATGCAACAGATATTTGATTTTCTCCAAGTGGATTGTAATATCCACCCGCAGCACTAGAGCTTGGCAACAAAGAGGTAACAGGTGTTCCTGAAGTAAAATTTACCGAGTTAACAGGAATGCACCAGTTTTGAAGCTGCGGAGCTTGTCCGTAAGCTATGGAAGCTAGCACTATCGTGATGAGCCCATAAAACTGTTTTAAAAATTGTCTTTTCATAGAATATGATTTTAGTAGTTAATAAATTGGTTAATATGGTGCAAATGAAAATATATTTTCAGGCAATTTAAATCACCAACCAATACGCGGTTGTTTTTTGGCAATAAACGGTCAATTAAAGGAATAGTTGGCTCGGTAACTTCACATATTGTGCTCTCTTATTTCAAAAATTTAATAACTTTTTTATAAACTAAAGGCCCCTTCATACAATACATGAAGAGGCCTTTAGTTACAGCAAATGCTATGAAATAATATATGTAATTATTCTTTCAATAATTTGATAGTAGTGAGCTTATCATTTACCAGAACATTCATAAAATACAGTCCTGCGGCAAAATCTTTAAGGTCCACTGGTAATAAAACAGTCCCTTCTTGATTTTCGTATCTGTTTTCAGCAATTAGAACACCAGTTAAATTATAAATACCAACCCGTATATTGGATATTGCGTCTAATTTTAGTGAAAGTTCTGCATGTTGATCTGCGGGATTCGGATATACGTGAACATTTTTAAGATCATTGGCTTCATTACCAACAACATCTATAACACTTCCCATGCGGTGTGATCCTCCGCCTGTAGCAACATCGGCTCTAACTTCAAAATTATTTAACCCTAAAGGTGTCCAGATAGTAGGATATGTAGGATTAAAGCAATTTCCTGCAGCCGCAACAGGCCCTGATGTCTGGCTTGGTCCGTAAGTGAATGTATAGCTTGCTGTTTTTACGATAAACGATAACGAATTAATGTTAATATAATAACCCGTTGCTGGAGTGAATACATAATTGTGATTACTTCCTTGTAAAATATCGAAGGTTTGAACAAAAGTAGTTCCTCCTTTGATTCCGGAAGTGGGCACTTGATCTACACGAACAGTTACCGTATAATTACAGCTAAATACTGAATTATTGACTACATTAATAGTTACAGGGGCGCCGGTACCTGTTCCTGCATAAGCACAAATTGAAATACAAAATGCGAGTAGTAACATCATTAATTTTTTTTTCATAAGATAAATTTTTAGTGATTAATAAATAAATTAAGTCACAAATAAAATCATTTTACAAAAAAACAGATAATGATAACCAATACATGGTAGTTTTTTAGCAATAGTTGGTAGATTTGGGAAATAGCCGGTGCCTATACTTGAATTAAAGCAAGCTTATGTAGCAACTCATTCTTTTTACGACGTGACACTTCTACGCTTTCGCCATCGCTCATCAACACATAACCACCATCGCCTTTGATGTATTTATTAACATGAGCAAGGTTAATAAGACAGGAATTGTGCACCCTGAAAAAATTAAAATCAGATAACAGATCTTCATATTCCTTTAAGATCCTCGAAACCATTATTTTTTTTCCACCTGCAAGCACTATTTCAGTATAGCTTTCATTAGCAGTACATTTAATGATCTCAGTAGAGTTGATCATTTGAAGTCCTTCGAACGTTGGAATGGCAATCTTTGCAGAAGTACCTTTCAGTTTTAAATTAGAAAGTAATAATTCAAAATCAGGTAATTGTGAGGCTGTGTGTTTTTTCTTTTGTTCTATTTTAATAACAGCTTCTTTTAGCTCTTCCGTATCAACTGGTTTCAGTAAATAATCCAAAGCACTATATTTAATTGCCTTGATGGCATAATGATCATAAGCTGTGATGAAGATCACATCAAAGTTTGGCTTTTGAAATTTTTCCAATAATGCAAATCCATTTTGAAAAGGCATTTCAATATCCAAAAATACCAGATCGGGTTGATGTTTTAAGATCGAGGCTATAGCCATTTCCACTGAATCACATAGATCGACCAGTTCCAACGACGGGCAATTCTTAGCCACCAAGTTTCTTAAGGTAAACCTGCCTTTTTCTTCATCATCTACTATTATTGCTCTTATCATTTTTTACATATTAAAAAGAAGGGATACTGATTTCTACTCTTGTGCCGCTTGCAATATTATTTTCGTAAAGATCTATAACGTTGATCTGAGGATTGATATTGTTTAACCGACTGATGATCTCCAATCGCTCTTTTGTAACTGACATACCAAAGGATTTATGATACGTAACAGATTCAGAAGATCTGATCTCTTTGGACCTTCCTCTACCAATTCCGTTATCTTCAATAATGCAGGTTAATACTGTTCCATACATATGAATATGAATGTTCAATTTCCCATTCCCTTTTTTATGCATCAGGCCATGCCAAATAGCATTTTCAATATAAGGTTGAATAAGCATAGATGGTATCTGTACATAATTAATGTCAATTTCCTTATCCACTCTAAGCTCATATTCGAACCGGTTCTCAAACCGCAATGCTTCCAGATCGATGTACAACTTCAAGGCTTCTAATTCTTTTTCTAAAGGAATAGACGAAGGCTTGGAATTATCCATTACATAACGGATCAGCTTTGCAAATTTGGAAAGGTATTTCTGGGAAGATTCAGGATCATTGTTAGTCATGAAATACTGCACTGAATTAATAGCGTTAAAAATAAAATGTGGGTTCATTTGTGCACGTAGGGCTTTTAACTCTGTATTTGCGATCTTATTTTGGAGTTCGGTTTTTTCTTGTTCCCGTTTCCTGATCTTATCCAATCTGTTTTTAACTATCATGAAGATAATAACAACAATTAATACTCCCATGAAAATTCTGAATACCCACGTTTGCCACCAGGCTGGTAAAATAGAAATGTAAAGCACGGCAGGATGGGTACTCCAATAGCCGTCATTGTTTTTTGCATATACGATAAATTTATAGTTACCCGGATTTAAAGTTTGAAATTGTGCCGACGTATAAGACGTATACACCCAGGTTGTATCCAAGCCTTCCATTTTGTATCTATATTCAACTGAACCAGGATCCTTATACGACAAACCAATGTAATTTATCTTCAGGTAATTTTCACTGTAGTTTAGCTTCAATGAATCGTTCTTATATATTGCATTATTGATCTCAGCATGGCTGATATATACCGGCGGAGGCACAGTATTGTTCTTTAATAATTTAGGATCCATGATAGAAATACCATTATTGTGTGCCAATAAAAGCTCGTGTCCTCTGCTTACAATAAAATTAACTTCGTTAGACAACAACCCTTGTTTTTTAGAATATATATTTACATCAAAACCAACTGTAATTGTTTTTTTCAATGTTATTTTACTTAAACCATTGTTACTTCCAACCCACACTACATCGTTCTTATCAATGAGCATGTTACGACACATGTTACTGGCAAGGCCGTCGGTTTGTTTTATATTATAATAAGAGCCATGCTTTTTTAAGATCACGCCCCTTCCTCTGGTAGCCATCCAAAGGTTACCCTCTTTGTCTTCTAAAATATTAATGATGCGCGACGACAATAATTTATTATTTCCTCCCAGATAATGTAGTGTGTCGTTTTTATAATTCCACAGGCCATTGATAGCGGCTATCCATAATGTGCCTTTACTGTCTTCACAAATATCATCTATATACTGAAAAAAACGTACATCTTTTTCTCTTTTAAAGCCTTGTGAAATATCAGCGCGGATAATGCGCCGAGCGGATAACACCCAAACCATATTACCTTTACTTTTTATGATTTTTTTTGCACCAAAAGAGGCGTACTCTTTAGAGTCTTTAAGACTTGAATGAAGATTAAATGTACTGAGATTATTTCCAATATAAATTTCAGAATTATTATGCACATAAATACAGTTGATGCGGTTATTAGATACGTTTACACTGTTTCTGGAATAAAAGCTAACCGTTTTAATATCATTCTTTTTAATGATGCTGGCAGTTCCATTCAAATGACCTGTAATAATATTCCCATCATATTCAGCAATGCATGATATTTTACTCTGCATTAAACCATGCTCGCTTGTATAGTAACGTCCGTTTCGAAAAGGAATATAATATACACCGTGTCCCTCGGTAGATAGCCATAAAGAGTTTTCTCTATCTATAACAACTCCTGTAAAGATCTTATCCGAAAAGCCTGGAATTACTTCGTACTTATCCAGATTATTTGCTTCATGTATACAAACACCATCATAAGAAGCAGAAATAATTCGGCCATCAATATCTTCCAGCAATGTGATAATGGTAGATTTTTGTTCATTTCTACTTAAAACACCGTCTTTGGTAAACTTTAAGATAATATTGTTAACAGATGCAAGGAAAGAGCCATCATGTAATCGTGTTGCAGAATACCTTAATCCTGATTGCACTTTAGTTTCGATCTGGTTTAATTTTTTGGTTTGGCTGGAATATACAGTTATAAAATGCGCATCTTTTTCATTGCCGCCAAACAAAAGCGATCTATCATCCACTAAAAAAATGTAACCGCCGCTTTCAGGGATCGTTATCCAGGAAATGTGTTTTTCCTGCCATCCCGGAGCAATTTTTAAAACCGTTCTGTTTGAGGTCCCTACCCATATAGTATCCCCAACATCTACATACATGGATACCATTACGATCGTTCTTTTTCTGATCTCGTTTTCAAGAATTGAATTGCAAGGTAATATGTGAACACTATCATTTAAAAAATAAGAAAGCTTACCTGAAAAAGAGCGAAACCAAATACGCCCTTTAGCATCTTCGCAAAAACCAAAAACTGTATTATCGGGCAAACCATTCTCTGTGCTAAAATTGTCAAATTCATGACCGTTATATCGGCTAACTCCCATATCGGTTGCAAACCACATGTAGCCTTTCGAATCCTGCAAGAGCCCATATACTTCAGGACTTGGCAAACCGTTCTCTGCATTAAAGTTTCTGATCTGGTAATACTGAGATAACCCTGCGAAAGAAATAAAAAAAAATATCAGGAAAATACATCTCCTAAAAAAAACAGGAAGGCAATTCTGAATTCTATTTATAATTGATCTCAATAAAAAAGGAATTATAATCAAAAATAGCTCTTTTTATCTTAATTAACCCACTGTATTGAAAACAGGGATGTGTAATTGAAATTGGATCACATCCATTTCTTTCGCTTAAAATAGATCACGAGTCCAAGGATTACAGAAAGCATTACGCCCCATGTTACAAAATAGCCATTTTTTGTATGGAGTTCAGGCATGTTATCAAAGTTCATTCCGTATACACCGGCAATAAAGGTCACCGGAATAAAAATAGAAGACATGATCGTTAATACCTTCATCACTTCATTCATTCGGTTGGCATTGGTACTTAAATAAATATCCATGATACCTGATAACAGATCGCGGTATGTTTCAACTGTATCAATAATTCGGGTAACATGATCGCTTAAATCCCTCAAATATATATCACTTGTTGGATTGATCAATGTAGTTTCCGACCGGATCATATTGTTGATCATATCGCGCATTGGCCAAACCTGTTTTCTTAGGTAGATCATTTCACGTTTCAAATGATATAATTCCAACAGCGATTTTTTATCTGAATCAGAAATTATCTCCTCTTCAATTTCTTCGATCTTATCTCCGATTTTCTCAATAGCTGTAAAATAACAATCAACAACAGCATCCATTAAAGCATAAGCCAGATAATCTGCGCCTAGTTTTCTGACGCGGCCTTTTGCCTGGCGTAATCTGGAGCGAATAATGTCAAAGGCATCTCCATTATTAGGCTCCTGAAAGGAAATAACCGTATGCTCACATAATACAATAGCCAATTGCTCAGAATTAACCTGCTCAGTATAGCTTATCATTTTCATGATCGCTACTACATAATGTTCATAGTCTTCAAACTTAGGACGTTGATCAACATGCACAATATCCTCCATTGTTAATGGATGTATATTATAGATCTTACCAATAGCCTCAACCAATTCAGGTTTATGTAAACCTTCTACATTGATCCATTTGACCATATTAGGTTTTACATGTGATAAACAATCCGACAGGTCATAAAATACCTGCTCAAAAAATTCTGATTCATTATACTCAATTAAAGTAATTTTAATTCTATCAGTACGTACTTCGCCATTATAGAATAATGTTCCAGGAGGAGCGCCGATGTTTTCTGTTGCCATGAATATAAAATTAAGAAGATTTTTGATAACCTGTTTTATAATTAATTAACAGGCCAAGGGGCATAAAACAAAATGTTAACTTTACTTTAGCATAAACAGCTATCATGAGATTTGCCATTCTACTATCAATCACCTCTTTATTTCAAAACATCTTTGCCCAGCAAGCCGTTCAGCCTTTGAGCAATAATTACATTATTCGAAATGTAAATATTATACCTATCTACAAAGATACTTTGATCAAAAATCAGATGGTCATCATTACAGGCAATAAGATAACCTTAATAACTGATGATAACGACAAGGCTTTTCAACCTGTAGAAAGATACACATTTATTGATGGCAGAGATAAATATTTAATGCCAGGCATGGCCGATATGCATGCTCATTTTGCTGAATATAGTGAGTTGAAAAAATATTTTACTCTTAATTTATTGGCCGGGGTTACAACAATGCGTTCGATGAGAGGTGACGAAAAACATTTAAATATCAAAAAAGATAAAGATCTTCCTCAATTAAATTTATACCTTTCTGCTCCTCCTATTACAAAAGGTCTAACGATCAATAAACACACAGCGGATAGTATTGTTACCGTAAGCAAAGAGAATGGCTTTATGTTATTAAAAGTATTAAGCATCAAAGATTCTCTTTCTTTTATAAATTTAGCTGCGGCATGCAAAAAAAATAATTTTCCTTTTTGTGGACATGGCCTTTCAAATATCTCTATGCCGCTTCTTCTAAAATCAGGTTATAACTCTATTGAGCATTTAACGGGTTATGCCGAGAATTTAAAGAAAGGTGAAACATATGTGGAAAACCTTATTAAACTGACTGCAAAAAACAAAGTATACAATTGCGCTACGGAAGATTATTTTGAAATAGGCTATAACATGAAATCAATTACTGATCTGAAAAAGCGAAATGGGTTACAATACATGGCAGATACAACTATTGCCAAATGGGATAAAGAATTAAATGAAGATCAGGCAAAGATCGGAGAAGCAAAACTAAAAGAACAAAGAGAATATTACACCAAAATCAGAGCTACCAAAAATAAAGTGCTTATGCAACTTGTGAAAAGCGGTGCTTATTTACTGATCGGTCCTGATGCCGGTGGTAACTATTCGGTTCCAGGTTTTGCCATACAAGAAGAAATGAAACATCACTCTAATGCCGGACTAAGTAATTACCAGGTATTATGTGCTGCAACCATAAACGCAGCTAAATATATGAACCAATCTAATAAGTGGGGAACTGTTGAAATTAACAAAGATGCAAATCTTATACTATTAAATACGAATCCTTTAGAGGATCTTAATAATTTAAACAGTGTTGAAGGTGTATTCTTAAACGCTGAATATAAAACGGTAAAGGAACTAGAGACGGGGCTTAAATAGTTTATTCCGCTATCTCATTCTTCATTACCATTTGTACTGTAAATCTACTACGTTGTTCCAACAAAATTATTTTGTTCGCAGTTAACGTATCGATCGTTTCTTGTGTGTAATAACGAACAGTCATTAATTCCAATCCTGAATTGTATAATACTTTATACTGCTTTTGCAATTCCTGAACCAATTCCATGATCTTTGTTTCATGGTTATCACAGCATACAGAAAAACTAATAGCAGATAGCTGCATCAGGTTTATTTTTACGCCCAGTTTTGAGAACACATCAAAAATATCACTTAAACTATCTTCTGCGATGAATGAGAAATCTTTAGGTTGAATAGAGATCAATACCTGATCGATCTTAAAAATATACGATGGAATATTCAAACGTTTTTCACCATCCCTGATAACTGTACCGTCTTCTTTGGGTTGCAAAAATGATTTTACATACAAGGGAATATTTTTATTCTGAAGCGGTTTGATGGTTTTTGGATGAATAACGGTTGCGCCATAATAGGTCAATTCAATAGCATCATGATAAGAAAGCTCGTCAATTTTTTTAGTGCGGGCAAACCATTTAGGATCGGCATTCAATACACCGGGAACATCTTTCCAAATAGTGACATTTTTTGCGTTCAAACAGTAAGCTAAAATAGAAGCAGTATAATCAGAACCTTCACGACCTAAGGTAGTTGTAAAATTTTCGGATGTTCCTCCAATAAAGCCTTGCGTTACAATAATTTTAAATCCATTAAAAACAGGTAACAGGTCTCTTTTGATCAGTGATTCTGTTAATTCAAAATCAACTTTACCATCCCGATAAGTATTATCCGTTTGAATAAAGCCTCGTACATCTACCCATTTGTTTTTTAACCCGATCTCATTCAGATAAGCAGAAATGATTTTGGTTGAGATAATTTCACCCATGCTTACGATCTGGTCATACTCAAAATCAAAACCTTGTGTGGGTTCGTCCTCAATAGCCCAGTAAAGTTCTACGAACGTATTTTCAATATCCGTATGAACGGTGTGTGTTGACGGAAAAAGGTCATGGCAAATATCCAGGTGATATTTTTTGATCTCTTCCAGGATCACTTCAGGGTTTTCTGTTTTATAGAAATAGGCTTTAGCTAAACGCTCCAATGAGTTGGTCGTTTTTCCCATAGCCGAAACAACCACACTGATCTGCTGACTAGGGAATTGTTTTAATACTTCCACTACATTTTTAACCCCTGCGGCATCTTTTACAGATGCACCCCCAAACTTAAATACCTGCATAATTATTATTTAAACAAAGATAAGCATGCCGGCAAAATAAACAGTCCCAAAAACTATTTTTTATAAACGACTGTTACTTTTTTTTCATCTGTTGTTATAAGCTTAACCAAAACCACTAACCCATACACTAAAACTACTACTATGAGCTCAGGAAAAGAAACTCCCCGACAAAAGATGATTGGCATGATGTACCTGGTACTGACAGCCCTTTTAGCCCTCAATGTATCTAAAGAAATATTACAAGGATTTGTGATGGTTGACGAAAGTCTGGGGAAATCGAAAGATATCCTGGATGATAACAACGCACGTGTACAAAAGGCATTTGAAGCTTATGTTCGGGACGGTAATTACGAAGCAAAACCTTATCTTTTGAAATCCATCGAAACGCAAAAAAGTATTCGGATGGTTGATGCCTATATCGACAGCATGAAACTAATGATCGAACGTAAGACGGAAGGCGTAGCAAAAAGCGACACATCCCAGCTACGATTCATGGAAAAACTGGATGATTTTGATACACCAACTTACTTACTGATAGGTTCAGATGAAACAAAACCGATCGACACAAAATACTCTGCCAAGGATCTGCGATTACAACTTACCAACCTGCATAACGATCTATTAACCCTGATAGACAATATGCAAAAAGACGCTAAGACCAAACTCGACTCGGAAAGTATTACGACGCTTAAACAAAAACTGGGCACGATCAAACCGGTTGACAGAAATCTTGAAAAAGACGGCATCAAATTAAACTGGGAACTGGAGAATTTTTATCACATGCCCATGGCCGCGGTTATTACCAATCTGGATAAGATACAGGCTGACATGAAAAATCTTGAATCAGAATTTTTACACACCTTTGCCGGAGCATCAAGTAAGTTTGTATTTAAGATCAATAAATTGCATGCAGATGTTGTTGCTCCTACAGCATACGTTTTATCAGGGCAGCCTTTTAAAGCAAATATTGCGCTTGGCGCTTCAAGCGACGAATTAACTCCGGAACGTATGGAAGTATTAGTTGGAGGAGTATACGATACAGTCTCTAAAAAATTGGTTAATCCCGGAACTCCTATTAGTATTAAAGATGGAGTAGGAAATTATGAAGCGATGACAAGTACGACAGGAGAAAAAGAATTAAAAGGTGTGATAAAATATAAAAATCCAAGAGGTGAATACGAATACTATCCTTTTGATTACTCCTACATCGTTGCCCCGCCATTTACCGCAGTAGCTGCCGATAATATGAATATATTTTATTCGGGCATTGATAACCCGGTAACCGCTTCCTGTGCCGGCTTTTCTCCCGCCGATTTAAAAGTAACTGTAAGTGGTTGTGGCGCCGTAGCAACACAAACATCAGCAGGAAAATATGTAGTTACTGCTAAATCTTCGGGAACCTGCATGGTTACAGTTGCTGCAAAAGTAAATGGTGTATACCAACAACAAGGTCCACCAAAAACATTTAGAGTAAAAGATATTCCACCACCATATTTAAGACTAGGGGGTAAATTAGCCACTTCTAATTTAGAGTTTACCAGAAATGAAATCAAATTAATAGGGGGCGTGGGCGCCGAATCAGTAGGCTTTATGTTTCCTGTTAACTTTGTGGTGAAAAGTTTTGATGTAACAGTACAAGGGGGAACAGGAGAAATTCCTTGCTCAGGCAATCTCTTATCAAACGCTGCCAAAACTGCTTTAGGAAATATGAGACCTGGACAGGTAGCTTATATTGACAATATTAAAGTCAAAAAACCAAACGGTGATGTTATTACTATTATGTCAACAAAAATTAAAATAAAAGCATAAGCAAAAAAAGCTCCTTCTGAATTCAGAAGGAGCTTTTTAAAACTAAAAATACATTACTAAACAGTAGCCGGTTGTTCTTTCATTTTAGCTGCATTTAATATTGCAACCTGTTGTGCAATATTTTGTGCCATTTCTCTAAACGCCAAAGCCTGTGGTGTAGTTTCCTGCAAAACGGCCGGGCGACCGGCATCACCTGACTCACGAATACTTTGCACCAAAGGGATCTGACCCAATAGTGGCAAGTTCATTTCTTCTGCTAAATTTTTTGCACCATCTTTTCCAAAGATGTAATATTTATTATCCGGCAATTCTTCCGGTGTAAAATAAGCCATGTTCTCTACAATGCCCAATACAGGAACATTTAAAGCAGGCAATTTAAATAAGGCAATTCCCTTACGTGCGTCTGCTAAAGCAACCTGTTGTGGTGTACTAACGATCACAGCTGCTGTAATAGGAATGGTGCTGCACAATGTAATCTGTATATCACCTGTTCCCGGAGGTAGGTCAACAATTAAATAATCCAATTCTCCCCAGGCAGTATCTGTAAATAATTGTGTTAATGCTTTCGATGCCATTGGTCCGCGCAATGCAATTACCTGATCAGGGCCTGCTAAAAAACCAACAGAATTTAATTTCACACCATAACTTTCTACGGGCTTCATTTTTGGTTTACCTTCGTATTCCCCTTTACCGGGCATATCATTCTGCACATCAAACATAATGGTTTGAGATGGCCCGTATATATCGGCATCAACCAATCCAACCTTCGCACCTTGTTTTGCCAAAGCCACTGCTAAGTTTGCCGAAACAGTAGATTTTCCAACACCACCTTTGCCTGAAGCAACTGCAATAATATTTCTAACCTGTGATAAAGTTCCCATGTCTTTATCTCTTGTAGTTGTAACATTAGAGGTCATGTTCACATTTACAATAGCGTCTTTATCCACATAATGTTTCACTGCATTGATGCAGGCATTATGGATCATATCTTTCATAGGACATGCTGGTGTGGTTAGTACAACTGTAAAAGCTACATTCTTTCCATCAACTACTACATCTTTGATCATTCCAAGGGTCACCAGATCTTTTTTAAGATCCGGATCATCCACATATTTTAACGCGTCGATAACGCTGTCTACTGTAATTTGCATTTTGTTTTAGTTTTAAACACAGAAGTAATGAGTTTTAGAGTTCACTGAGCTTTTAAAAATCTCTGAGGCCTTTGTTTCTCTTTTACTCTGTGTTGAATAATTATTTTTAAATCTGGTTAGCTAAGTTCAATAAATTTGCTTCTTCAAAATCACGTCCCATAATTTGTAAACCTATTGGTAAACCATTACTATGCATTCCATTTGGCACCGATATAGCCGGACAACCTACAATGTTTGCTTGCACTGTAAAAATATCTTCCAGGTACATTTTGATCGGATCTTCACTGTTCTTTCCAAATTCAAATGCTGTTCCGGGAGTTGAAGGTGTTACTATAAAATCGTACTGAGATAAAATATCTCTTGTTTTTTGACGGATCTTGTTTCTTACTTTTTGTGCTTTGCTATAATAAGCATCGTAATAGCCTGCACTTAAAACAAAAGTTCCCAACATGATACGGCGTTTTACTTCTTTACCAAATCCTTCGCTACGTGATTTTTTGTAAGTGCTTTCTAAATCAGTTGCATTCGGACTTCTATATCCAAAATGCACCCCATCAAAGCGGGATAAGTTGGAAGAAGCCTCTGCAGTTGTTAGTACGTAATACGTTGGCACCAAAAAATCAAGGTAAGGAAAATCAACACCTTCTACTGTGTGACCTGATTGCTTTAATTTATCCAAAGAATCCAGTGTCTGTTTTTTTACTTCAGTATCCAAACCGTTAGATTCTACGCATTCTTTTAAATAAGCAATTTTATACGTTTTTTTCTCGTTCAAGGATGTGGTATAATTGCCAACTGCTTTTTGAGAAGCCGTTGTATCATAATCATCTTTGCCAGCCATGATCTCCAGCAACAAAGCAGAGTCTTCAACCGTTTTTGTAATAGGTCCGATCTGATCAAAAGAAGAAGCATAAGCAATTAAACCCCAACGGGAGACCCTCCCATAAGTTGGCTTTAATCCAACGGTTCCGGTAAAAGAGGCGGGCTGACGAATGGAGCCACCTGTATCAGAACCTAAACTCACATGACATAAATTAGCGGCTACAGCCACCGCAGATCCACCGGATGAACCACCCGGAACTGTTTTTTCGTTCAAGGGATTTAATACTTTTCCGAAAGCAGAATTTTCATTACTACTTCCCATGGCGAATTCATCACAGTTTAAACGACCAATGATGATCGCGTCTTCGGCTAATAATCGCTCAACAACTGTTGATGAATATAAAGATTCAAAGCCTTCCAGTATTTTTGAAGAACAGGAAACCTTATGACCTTTATAACAGATATTATCTTTTAATCCAATGATCACGCCAGCTAATTTGCCTGCAGTTTTCGATTTAATTTTTTCATCTACTAATTTAGCTTGCGCTAAAGCCGACTCCTTAAACACTTCCAAAAATGCATTTAAATGTTTTTTAGATTCTATGGCTTTGACAGAGTCTTCAACTAATTGCACAGAAGTTGTTTTTCCGGCGTGTAAATCAGTTTGAAGATTTTTAATGGTTGTAAATGTATACACAGTTGATATTTTAAATAATAAAAGCGTCAATCCAACAGAAAGACGCTTTAAATTTCAGTTCAAAAAATAAATTATTTATTCTCTCCTTCGGTTGTGCTTTCGCCTTTAGAAGCGTCTTTAAATTCTTTCATTCCTTTTCCTAATCCTTTCATCAATTCAGGGATCTTTTTACCTCCGAATAATAATAAAATGATAACTAGTATGATAATGATTTCTGGAGCTCCAAGTCCGCCTAACATACCTAAGATTAATGCTTGTGTCATTGTTATAAATTTAGGCTACAAATATAGGTATTTATTAGTTTTTAAACAAATTGCCGAAAATCTGTTATTTTTGAGGAAAATAGCGCCATGATTAAGAAAATAGAACATATTGGAATTGCCGTAAAAAGCCTGAATAACTCGAACGACCTGTTTAAAAAACTGTTCGGAAAAGAGCATTATAAGGTAGAAGGTGTTGAGAGTGAAGGGGTAAGCACATCCTTCTTCATGTTAGGCGAAACCAAAATTGAGTTACTGGAAGCTACTAATGCCGAAAGTGCCATTGCTAAATTCATAGAAAAAAAAGGAGAAGGTATTCACCATATTGCTTATGAGGTAGATGATATTTATAAGGAAATGGACCGTTTGAAAACCGAAGGTTTTGAAGTATTGAATAAAGAGCCCAAACATGGCGCCGATAATAAACTGATCTTCTTTTTACACCCAAAAAGCACTAATGGTGTTCTGGTAGAGTTATGTCAGGAAAGAACCAAATAAGTGCCAAAGGATGGAAGTATTAAGATTAAAGATCGCGATACGATCTTAATACTTTAATCTTATTTTTTTGTTACTTTTTAAATATCAAAGCCACCGCATAAGCATTCACACCGTCACCCCTTCCTACATATCCCAAACGTTCGTTGGTTGTAGCTTTAATAGAAACATCATCCGTGGTGATATTCATAATAGGTGCTAATATATTTTGCATGGAAGTGATGTGTGGATTTACCATTGGAGCTTCCAGGCTTAGTGTTGCATCCACGTTTCCAATGCCATACCCTTTTTGATCTAATAAAGCAACCACTTCTTTCAATAGCATTTTGCTGTCGGCTCCTTTATATTTTGGATTGTTATTTGGAAAATGAAAACCAATATCACGTAAATTAGCAGCGCCTAACAAGGCATCGCAAATAGCGTGTAGCAATACATCTGCATCACTATGTCCAACACAACCTTTATCAAACTCCAGTTTAATGCCGCCCAACCATAATTCTCTTCCCTCACCTAAAGGATGTACATCGTAACCAAAACCTACTCTTATATTTACCATGCTGTTTTTATTTGTCTTTCATATATTCTTCAAACGGAATACCTTTCATAAAATCGCTTGAATAAATATATTGATAAATCAGGTCAGACCATTGTTTATGTGTTTTTCGATCAGTTAAAATGCTCGTATCAAAAGGTTTGCTGTAATGAATACGAATGGTTTTCTTTTGGGCTTTGAACATTTCATCCGGTAAAAACAGCATTTCAATATTTGCCTTAATTCCCAAACGCTTGCGCCACATGGCAAAATTGTAAAAGAACTTTGAATTCTCACCTTCAATAAAAACCGGTTGAATCATTCGTTTATGATCAATGGCCTGTGTTACAAAACTTTTTTTCCAGGGAAGATCACGTACTAATCCATTTTGTTTACGGGATACTAAACCCGCAGGAAAAAAGAGAACGGCACATTCTGTCATAAAAACTTCTTCCATTGTTCGTAGCGACTTTGTAGAAGAAGCGCCTACTTTATTAACCGCGACAAAAATTTCGTCGTAATTTTTTAAATTCTTTAATATGTCATTTACAAAAAAACGAACGTCAGGCCTCACTTCACCAACCGATTTGATCAGTGCCATACCGTCTAACCCTCCCAAAGGATGATTGGCAGCAATAATAACAGATCCGGTTTTAGGAACCAGTTCAGCGTGTACCGATTCAACTTTAGCTCCTAATTTGTCCAGTCCTCTTCTGTTAAATTCCAACCCTCTATCATCCTTCAGATGCTCCATCGCCCCATTAATATCATCTTCATGTAATTTTTTCTTCAGCCAATTAATGGCAAAACGGGGTAACCATTTATAAAGTTTATAGGCTTTTTCCTTTAAGATCTTCTCAACATCTATAAATTTCTTCTTTTCCATACAAGGGACACAAAGGTAAAATAATTGTTAATATCTCAACCATACATTTTCATCTTTTTCAGGATCAGGTAATTATCTCAAATCTTTGGAAATGATACTAAAATCAAGCAAATGTAAAAAAAAACTAAAAAATCAGTTACTACTTTTTTTGGTTGATAGCTATTAACAAATTTTGATTTATCAACAAAAGTGGTAAATAATGGGCAAAAGTGGTAGAAAGTGGTAAAATTTTAATTATTTTTGACGGAATTCAAACCAAACCCACTAATGACAAGCCTTATAGGAGAATTTGACTGTAAAGTAGATGCGAAAGGGCGTTTCATGTTTCCTGTTAACCTAAGGAAGCAGCTGGAAGAGGTGTTTGAAAAAGGGTTCGTGATCAACCGAAACCTTCATCAAAAATGTTTGGTTTTGTACCCGATCAACGAATGGAATAAACTCAATAAGAAATTAAGCAAGTTGAATCGTTTGATAAAAGCGAACGATGTGTTCGTAAGGAAATTTACAGGTGGTGCAACTGCTGCCGATGCAGATAACACCGGACGTGTTCTATTACCAAAACCATTAGTGGAGTATGCGGATATTAAAACCGACATCAAAGTATTGGGAAGCAACAATGTGATCGAGATCTGGGATAAAAAATTATATGACCATTTCTTATCTCAGGATGTGGATATCGAAAAATTAGCGGAAGACGTATTAGGCAATTTAAACTTTAATGATGGCGATGATGAGTAATCCTCCTTATCACATCCCCGTTCTTTTACAACCTTGCATAGATGGCCTTGACATAAACCCCGACGGCGTATATGTAGACCTGACTTTTGGTGGAGGCGGACATTCAAAAGAAATATTAAAACATCTCTCGGCCAAAGGAAAGTTATTTTCCTTTGATCAGGATGAAGATGCAAAAGCAAATATTCCTGATGATAAACGCCTGACCTTCATTCCTCATAATTTCAGATACATATCCAACTACCTTAAACTATACGGCGTTAGCCAGGTTGATGGTATACTGGGCGATTTGGGCGTATCATCACATCAGTTCGATAAAGGTGAACGCGGGTTCTCTACACGTTTTGATGCAGATCTTGACATGCGCATGAATCAGAAATCTGATCTCACTGCGAAAAAAGTATTGAACACATACGATGTCAAAAAACTGACAGCCATGTTCAGGGAATACGGTGAAGTGGATAATGCGTTTAGATTAGCCAATATCATTTTTGAAGCGCGAACGAATGGAAGCATTGAAACAACAGCTCAATTCAAAGAAGTGATCAAGCCATGCACACCAAAATTTGAAGAAGGAAAATATTTAGCAAAAGTTTACCAGGCCATTCGCATTGAAGTGAACCAGGAAATGGAAGCCTTGAAAGAATGTTTAACACAGTGTGTAACTCTACTGAAACCAAATGCAAGATTGGTAGTGATGAGCTATCATAGTTTAGAAGACAGATTAGTAAAGAACCTGATACGATCAGGAAATATTGAAGGAAAAGAAGAAAAAGATTTAGTGTTTGGAAACATTACTAAATATTTCAAATCTCTGACATCGAAGCCGGTTGTGCCTGATGCAGAAGAAATAGAAAGAAACTCAAGAGCAAGAAGCGCGAAGTTGAGGATAGCAGCAAAGATTTAAAGTTCAAAAAATAAAAGTGGCAAACAAATTTAGAGATAAAAAAACCGAGGAACTGGAAGAGTTGGAAGAACTTGTGGAACAGGAAGAACCACAGGTTGTTACCAAACCATCCAAACCCGGAAAAAAAGGTGTGTTGGCAAAAGGACTCTCTAAAATTTTTGGCGGTGCATTTTTAAGTGATGATAGAGCGGTACAACATGTACCCTTCATTTTATTTTTAGGGCTTATCGCCATTTTATATATCGCTAACGGATACTATGCTGATGATAAAATAAGAGAAGAGAACAGAACAAAAAATGAAATAAAAGAATTAAGAACAGAATATATTTCTACTACGTCAGAAAAAATGTTTGTGAGCAAGCAAAGCGAAGTTGCAACAATGGGTTTAAAAGAACCTGTAGTGGCTCCAATGAAAATAGAAACCGATAGCGTAAAAACAATAGCAAACAACAACTAAATAAAATCCGCATGATCTGCGAAATCTGCGGGGAATAAATGGAAAACAAAAAAGACATATTATCAAGAACCTACCTGGTATACATATTCTTATGTGTATTTGCTTTGGCTATTTTCTATAAGATGTGCATTATCCAATTTAAAGAAGGCGATGAATGGAAAGCTAAAGCCGCTGCCTTTAACACACAGGTTCATGAAATTGAAGCGGTACGAGGAAACATTTTTGATATCAACGGAAATCTACTGGCTACTTCCCTACCCTACTATGAAATTGCTGTAGACATCAATGCGCCATCTATTGATAAAAAGCTATTTGAAAGCAAGGTTGATTCACTGGGCTTCATGCTGGCTGATCTGTTCAAAGATAAAACAGCCAAGCAATACACTAAACTATTACGTAATGCCCGCAAAAGCGGCGATCGTTACGTAGTACTTAAACGTAATGTGCCTTATAAGGATCTTCAGGTTTTAAAAACCTTCCCGATCTTCAAAAAAGGAAAACGCGGTGGTTTAGTGACCTTACAAACCAATAAACGTGAACGTCCATTCAAAATGCTTGCTGCACGTACCATTGGTATGTCGAGGGCAGGAGTAAAGCCTGTTGGACTGGAAGGCGCTTACGATTCTCTTTTAATGGGTATAAGCGGGCAGCGTTTAATGCAAAAAATTGCAGGTGGCGTTTGGCGACCGATCAACGACGAAAATGAAGTAGAACCAAAAGACGGAAGCGATCTATACACAACCATTGATATTAACATACAAGATGTTGCAGAAAATGCTTTATTAAAAACATTGACCAAAAATAATGCCTCTCATGGTTGTGCTATTTTAATGGAAGTTAAAACAGGTGAGATCAAAGCTATAGCCAACTTAACAAGAGATGGGAAAGACACCAGCTCCTATTCATACTCTGAGAGTTTGAATTATGCTATTGGTTATGCTACTGAACCTGGCTCCACATTTAAATTGGCTTCCTACTTAGCTGTTATAGATGATTACGGTGTGAGTTTGGAAGAAAAGATACAGGTTGGTAACGGCGAGGTAACTTACTACAATAAAACCATTAAAGATGCGCATCCACCAGAAACTCCTGTACTAACGCTTCAACGTGCATTTGAAGTATCATCAAACGTAGCGGCTGCAAAAACCATTACAAAATATTACTCGAAAGATCCGAAGAAATATACGGACAAATTGAATTCATTTCATCTGAACGAAAAACTAGGATTATCTATTCCAGGAGAAGCGCAACCTTTGATTAAAAGCCCGAAAAGTAAAGACTGGTCAGGTCTGAGTTTACCACAGATCAGCTATGGCTACGAATCCTTGATCACACCACTTCAAACGCTAACATTATATAACGCAGTTGCGAACGATGGAAAAATGGTGCGTCCCCGTTTTGAAAAAGAGATCAAACGTAATGGTAAAACGGTTAAAATATTTACAACAGAAGTTATAGACGAGCAGATCGTAAAAAAATCGACCATTAAAAAAGCAAAACAAATGCTCGAAGGCGTTGTGCAGAATGGAAGCGGAAAAGGCTTAAACATTACCGCATTTAAAGTAGGTGGAAAAACAGGGACAGCACAAATTGCAAATGTGAGAGCAAAAAGATCTGCCGGTCAAACTGCCTATGGTTATGCCGGTGAACGTAATTATCAAGCTTCTTTCGTTGGGTATTTTCCGGCAGATAAACCTTTGTACACCTGTATTGTTATTGTTAACTCTCCAAGTAACGGTGTTTATTATGGTGGTTTAGTAGCAGGTCCGGTATTTAAGGAAATTGCGGAAAAAGTTTATTCAAGTAGCGTTGATTTTATTGAACCCATCAACAACAAACAAAATTTGCTGACCAAAGCACCGGGAAGCATCAAATCGAAAAATGATGAGATGCTAATTGCTTCCAAAGCATTGAAATTACCTGTTAAATCTAATGCTTCAGAAGATGACTACGTATCCAGAAACCCAGCAGATTCTGCATCTGTTTCTTTACAGGCAAACAATTTAGAGAGTCAGTTAAAAAAAGGCATTGTTCCAAACCTGAATGGTTTATCAGCCAAAGATGCATTATTCTTATTAGAGAATTCAGGATTTCATGTCAAATTATTCGGAATGGGTTCAGTAAAAAAACAATCCATCGAAGCCGGGCAAAAATTTAATAAAGGAGATAAAATAACACTGATTTTAAGCTAATGTCAGTTCGAGCGAAGTCGAGAACAAATAAAAAATGAAACTATTAAGCGACATATTATATAAGACACGAATGGAAGAGATCGTTGGTTCTACCAATGTAGCTATCTCTTCGGTTACTTTTGATTCGCGTAAAATAAAAAAAGATTCTCTGTTCATTGCAACCAGAGGAACGGCTTCTGATGGACATCATTATATTGAACTGGCTATTGAAAATGGCGCCGTTGCCGTTGTGTGCGAAGAATTACCGGAAACCCAAAAAGAAAATGTAACCTATGTAAAAGTTTTGGATTCTTCTGTCGCACTGGGATATATTGCCTGCAACTATTTTGATAATCCTTCCGAAAAAATAAAACTGATTGGCATTACCGGAACTAACGGCAAAACAACTACCGTGACCTTGCTATTTAATTTATTCAGAGGTATGGGCTATAATGTTGGGTTATTATCCACTGTTGAAAATAAAATAAATAATACGGTTATACCTTCAACACACACAACACCAGATGCTTTGGCATTAAATGAATTATTAGCTCAAATGGTAGAAGAAGGTTGCCAATATGCTTTCATGGAAGTGAGCTCGCATGCGATCGTTCAACATCGCATCACCGGAATTAATTTTACAGGAGCGGCATTCTCAAATATCACACATGACCATTTGGATTATCACAAAACCTTTGATGAATATATCAAGGCTAAGAAACGTTTCTTTGATAATCTACAGGATGAAGCCTTTGCATTGACCAATAAAGACGATAAGAACGGTATGGTAATGTTGCAAAACACCAAAGCCAAAAAATACACATATGGTTTAAAATCGGTTGCTGATTTCAAATGCCGTGTGGTAGAGAATCATTTGAATGGTTTACTACTAAGTATCGATAATCAGGAAGTATGGGTGAAACTAATTGGATCATTCAACGCCTATAACGTTTTGGTGGTTTATGCTGTTTCACAATTACTAAAACAGGATAAAGTACAGGTATTAACTACACTAAGTAATTTAAATTCGGTTGAAGGACGTTTTCAATATATCAAATCCAAAACCGGCATTGTAGCTATTGTTGATTATGCTCATACACCTGATGCCTTGAAAAATGTTTTAGAGACTATCAAAGATATCAGAACCGGAAATGAACAGGTAATTACACTGGCAGGTTGTGGTGGCGACAGAGATGCAGCCAAACGTCCTATCATGGCACAAATTGCCTGTGAGTATAGTAACAAGGTGATCCTCACAAGTGATAATCCAAGAACTGAAAATCCGGAAGATATTTTAAACCAAATGCAGGCAGGAATTAACCCGGTTGATGCAAAAAAAACATTACGTATCAGCGACAGGAAAGAAGCCATCAGAACAGCCGTAGCTTTTGCAAAAGAAGGTGACATTATTTTGATAGCAGGAAAAGGGCACGAAAAATACCAGGAAATAAACGGTGTGAAACACCCATTTGATGATTTTGAAATTGTAAAAGAAATATTTAATAACTAAACATGTTTTACTACTTATTCCACTACTTAGATCAACACTTTAACTTCCCCGGCGCCGGAGTGTTTCAATACATCTCGTTCAGGGCGGCTTTAGCGCTATTAACGTCGTTGATGATCACCATGGTATTTGGTAAACGTATCATCAATTACATTCGCAAAAAACAGATCGGTGAAACTATCCGTGAATTAGGTTTGGAAGGGCAAAATGAAAAAGCAGGGACACCAACGATGGGTGGATTGATCATTTTAGCAGCTATTATTATTCCTACTTTATTATTCGCCAAAGTATTTAATGTGTACATCGTTTTGATGTTGATCTCAACTGTATGGTTAGGAAGTATTGGCTTTCTGGACGACTATATTAAAGTATTCAAAAAAAACAAAGAAGGATTACAGGGAAAATTTAAAGTTGTTGGACAAATAGGTATTGGCTTATTGGTTGGCGCCGTATTTTATTTCCATCCGGATGTAGTGGTTAAAGAACGCCTTGTGTCTAACGGACAAAGTCAATATTCATTTGATGCAGCCATTAGTAATCCGAATGA
The DNA here is from genome assembly GCA_040386075.1 of Bacteroidota bacterium. Classification (GTDB taxonomy): domain Bacteria; phylum Bacteroidota; class Bacteroidia; order B-17B0; family Aurantibacillaceae; genus UBA4416. The sequence continues at coordinate 26,025 of JAZKGE010000027.1, read as the reverse complement.
TGTGAAAATGCCAAAATATGCAGCTACTCCCATTAAAAGTATTAAAACAACTATTCCGTTTGTAAAACATAACGAGTTTGATTATGTAAGTGTATTATCTTTTATGGGGGATAGCGCAGTAAAATACGGTTGGTTGATTTTTATCCCGATCGTTATTTTAATTGTAACAGCAGTTTCAAACGGAGCAAATATTACCGATGGTATTGACGGGCTGGCCGCAGGAACAAGTGCCATTATAGGAACCACTCTTGGAATCCTGGCATACGTAAGTGGTAATACCATTTTTGCCGATTACTTAAATATCATGTACATACCAAATACCGGTGAGTTGGTAGTATTTATGGCGGCCTTTGTTGGAGCATGTGTAGGCTTCTTATGGTATAACGCTTTTCCTGCACAGGTTTTTATGGGCGATACCGGAAGTTTAGCTTTGGGCGGAATTATTGCAGTATTTGCAATTGCTATCCGTAAAGAATTACTGATCCCTATTTTATGCGGTGTATTCTTAATTGAAAATTTATCGGTGATCATGCAGGTATTTTACTTTAAATACCAGCGCAAAAAACACGGACTCGAATTTGCAAAAGCTAATCGCTTATTCAAAATGGCACCTCTTCACCATCATTACCAGAAATCAGGTTTTCATGAATCAAAAATTGTGATGCGTTTTTTCATTATCGGGATCATGCTTGCTGCACTAACCATTGTAACACTCAAATTAAGATAAAATTAAATTGTCAACCACTACAAACATATCTAACAAACCCCGTATGGTAATTCTCGGCTCCGGCGAGAGTGGCGTTGGCAGTGCTATTTTAGCACAAGCCAAAGGGTATGATGTGTTTGTATCTGACAAAAGTTTGATCAAAGAAAAATATAAAACAGAATTGATTCAGCATAACATTGCTTTTGAAGAAGGCATGCATACCGAATCTTTAATTCTGAATGCAACGGAGATCATTAAAAGTCCTGGTATTCCCGATAAAGTTGAATTAGTCCAAAAAGCCAAAACGCAAAATATTCCTGTGATCTCGGAAATAGAATTTGCAGGTAGACATACAAAAGCTAAAACCATTTGCATCACCGGAAGTAACGGAAAAACAACCACTACCCTACTCACTTATCATATCCTTAAAAAAGCAGGATACAATGTAGGATTAGGCGGTAACATCGGAAAAAGTTTTGCTTACCAGGTAGCAACCGAAAATTTTGATTACTACGTGTTGGAGTTAAGCAGCTTTCAGTTAGATGGCATGTATGATTTTAAGGCAGACGTAGCGATCTTATTAAATATTACGCCTGATCATTTAGACAGATACGAATATAAGTTTGAGAATTATGTGGCATCCAAATTTCGTATTACTCAAAACTTAACCAAAGATGATGCTTTTGTGTATTGTGCAGATG
>JAZKGE010000027.1:0-24608 GCA_040386075.1 Bacteroidota bacterium | reverse complement strand
CTTTTTCAGAGAAAAGTTTAGATACGCAGCGCAATGTAGTGATGGAAGAATTTATGAAGCACACGCACATTGAAGCGGAGTTAGTCCCCTTCAGCATCAAAAAAACTATAGAAGGAAATGGCGCCTTCTTACAAAACAATGAAATAACCCTTAATTATAATAATAACCCTAAACCCTTAATCATGACCCTAGAACAATTGGCTCTTGCTGGTAAACATAATGTTTACAACTCAATGGCTGCTTCGATGGCAGCGCGTATCGTAGACATACGCAAAGACATTATCCGCGAAAGCTTGGAAGACTTCGTAAACGTTGAACACCGTTTGGAATTTGTTGCCTCTATCAATGGCATCGAATTTATTAACGATTCAAAAGCTACGAATGTTAACTCAGCTTGGTATGCTTTGGAAAGCATGCAAAAACCAACAGTGTGGATCGTTGGCGGACAAGACAAAGGAAACAACTATGAAGAATTAGTTGATCTTGTTAAAGAAAAAGTAAAAGCCATCGTATGTTTAGGTGTTGACAATAAAAAGATCATCAAAGCATTTAAAGGTTCAGTAGAAAATATTATGGAAGCAGGTTCTGCTGTTGAAGCGGTTGCTATGTCATACAAATTGGCTTCAAAAGGAGATGCGGTTCTATTATCTCCCGCATGCGCCAGTTTCGACTTGTTCCAAAACTACGAAGACAGAGGTGTTCAATTTAAATCGGCTGTAAGAGGACTATAACATGAAATGCTCATTATCCATAAGATAAATAAAATGATAATAATGAGCATTCCATGTAACAATTAAAAAAACAATAAGAAACCGACATGAAAGAGAATGCACTTGGTCAGAAAACGTTTTCCATTAACAGGGAAACAGATCATAGTTTTGAATTTGTAGCTAATATGAATGATGTAACATACATCAATGATTCGAAAGCAACGAATGCGAGATTAGCGGTAGAAAGTATTAACTCTGTGGATACAGAGATCGTACTTATTTTGGGAGGAGATGATCTTAAGACCGATTATTCCTGGTTCACAAATATCAATTACTATAACATTAAAACGGTTATTTATTACGGAAGACGTTTTTCTGAAATAAAGAACATTTTTAAGAAACATGTGATGGTTATTGTAGCCGATAATTTAGAAAGTGCTGTTGGCATATCAAAAGCAAAAGCTATTAAGAATCAGGCGGTATTATTTTCACCTGCCTGCCCAAGCTTCGACCCTTTTGATAATTACAAGAACAGAGGCAATAAATTTAAGGAACTCGTGCTGAATGAGACAGAATAGTTACGTCACCCTGAACTTGATTCAGGGTCTCATGAGATGCCGAGTCAAATTCAGCATGACGAAACTGGATTAAATAAAAAAATAAACTAATGAAACAATTCGCATACTTAAAAGGAGATAGAGTTATCTGGACCATTGTGTTCCTTCTATCATTGCTATCTATCCTGGTAGTATACAGTTCGGTTGTAACATTAGCACACAAATACAAACAAGGTAATACAGAGGCATACTTAATCAAACATGCCATCACTATTGTTGGCGGTATCTTTATTATGTACCTGGTTCACAAATTAAAATACACACTGTTCTCTAGGGTTGCACAGATCGGTATTTTATTAGTGATCCCCCTATTACTCTTTACATTAATGAAAGGTGTAAGTGCGGGCGAGGCAAGTCGTTGGATTCCAATTCCGGGGATAGGGTTAACATTTCAATCTTCCGACGTTGCCAAGATCATTTTATTGATCTTCGTTGCACGTACATTAACAATTCGTCAGGGACAACTAGAAGACTTCAAATCATTATTGAAATATTTGCTGTTACCGGTCGGCTTTATTTGTTTACTGATCTTTCCTGCTAACTTTTCTACAGCAGCTTTACTATTTGTAAACTGCTTATTTTTAATGTTTGTGGGAAGAGTGAAAGTTAAATTCATTCTATATATATTAGGCGGCTGCCTGGGCTTTGTATTATTGCTAGGCATTGTCATTTATCAGTTTCCTGACCTGATCCCACGTGGCGCAACATGGAAAGCACGTATCGAGAATTTCAGCAAAGGAGATGCAGAAAATAATTATCAAAGTGAGCAGGCAAAAATTGCTATCGCAACAGGTGGTGTTATTGGTAAGGGTCCAGGTAACAGCACTCAGCGTGCATTTTTGCCACAAGCCTCTTCTGATTTTATTTATGCTATTATTATTGAAGAGTATGGTTTGTTCACGGGTTTCGCCATGCTGTTCTTATACATGATCTTATTATTCAGAGGGATCAGAATTTTAAGGGACTCCGAAAAAACATTTGGTGGCTTAATGGCTGTTGGCTTAAGCTTTAGCTTGGTCTTCCAGGCGTTGATCAACATGGCTGTTGCTGTTAATTTATTCCCGGTAACAGGTCAACCATTGCCATTAGTGAGTATGGGAGGAACTTCCATTTGGTTTACCTGTATTGCCATTGGTATTATTTTAAGTGTGAGTAAATCAAACGAAGAAACAGAGGGAAAAGAAGTTATTGCAGAATAGCACATTTTGTGTCAGTTCGAGCGAAGTCGAGAACAAAACAAAGTTCAAGGCCGCATCTCGACTTCGCTCTATGTGACAGAATAAAATCAAAACAAAATGAAACCACTAAAGATCATATTAAGCGGCGGCGGCACAGGAGGACATATCTTCCCTGCAGTAGCCATTGCTAATGAAATCAAAAAGTTAGTACCTCATGTTGATATTTTATTTGTTGGTGCTTTAGGCAAAATGGAAATGGAAAAAGTTCCTGCGGCAGGTTACAAAATAATAGGTGTTAAAATTGTTGGTTTGCAAAGGCGTTTAACACTTTCCAATTTAAAATTACCTTTCCTTATTATACAGTCGCTTATGAAAACGCGACAGATCATTAAAGATTTTCAGCCTGATGTGGTGGTTGGTACGGGCGGCTATGCTTCCGGACCTTTACTACGTGCAGCAACCTCAAAAGGAATTCCTGCTTTGCTGCAGGAACAAAATTCTTACGCGGGCATTACCAATAAATTATTATCGAAGAAAGCCAGTAAAATTTGTGTAGCCTACGAAGGCATGGAACAATTCTTTCCAAAAGAAAAAATATTACTCACAGGTAATCCTGTTCGCCAGGATCTGAAAGAAGTAAAACAACACCGCGAAGAAGCCTTTAGCTTTTTTAAATTAGATCCGAACAAAAAAATAATTTTAGTCATTGGTGGAAGCCTTGGTGCCAGAACTATTAACGAAGCTATGGGTTCAGGTTTACAAAAACTGGCAGATAACAACATTCAGTTGATCTGGCAGACAGGTAAAAGCTATTATGCTATGGCAACACAGCAAACCAAAGCATTTTCAGAGAAACACATTTATGCGCTGGAATTTATTTCACGCATGGACCTGGCTTATGCCGCTGCCGATATCGTGATCTCCCGCGCAGGAGCAAGTTCTGTTTCTGAATTATGTAACATTGGCATGCCAAGTATTTTAGTGCCCTCTCCCAATGTAGCCGAAGATCATCAAACCAAAAATGCGATGGCCTTAGTTAGTAAACAGGCTGCCATACTGGTAAAAGACAATGAAGCTCATAGTACACTGATAGCTACAGCTATTGCATTGATCAATAATACAAGTCAGCAAGTAACATTGACCAATAACATCAGCCAGATGGCATTTATGAATTCGGCTAATGTGATCGCTCACGAAGTTCTAAAATTAGCCAACTACCAGCTCCCGTCCTAAAATGAACATACTCAATTACAAACTATATTACTTTTTGGGTGCCGGTGGCATTGGTATGAGTGCTTTGGTGCGTTACTTCAATCATTACGGTAAAACTGTACACGGTTATGATAAAACAGAAACCGAACTTACCAAACAACTACAAGCCGAAGGTGCAGTTTTGCATTTCCAGGAAGATGAATCGCTTTTAAAAGAGTTATTATCACATTACAAAAAAGAAGAGGTCCTTATTATATATACACCGGCTGTTCCAAAAGAACATGCTGAGTTTGTATACCTGCAAAACAACGGCTACAACTTACAAAAACGCGCCTGGGTATTAGGCGAGATCACCAAACAGTTTAAAACCATCGCCATTGCCGGCACACATGGTAAAACAACCACAACAACGCTCACTACACATATTTTAAAAACAGCCGGCATTAACTGTTTTGCCTTTTTGGGAGGTATTTCCCAGAACTATAATACCAATTTATTACTGGGCGATGCCAAAGATCCTAACGCTTATGTAGTTGTAGAAGCTGATGAGTATGATCGTTCCTTTTTAACGCTTCACCCTTACATCACAGTAATAACAAGCGTTGACGCAGATCATCTGGATATCTATGGCGATGCGGATGCGATGCATCAAACGTATACTGAGTTTGCTTCCCAGGTACAAAAAGACGGGTTTTTGATTGTTAAAAAAAATGTTGATAACGATTTGAGACTCAAAGATAAACGACTTATCTACTCATTAAATTTAGATACTGAATACTCTGCAAATTCTATTGAAATCATTGATGGCGAATTTTGTTATAACATCAATAGTCCGATAGAGCCTGTAAGCCACGTAGCCATTGGATTGCCGGGCTTGCATAATGTGGAGAATTCGATTGCAGCAGTGGCTGTTGCACAACAATTAGGTATCAAGGGCGATGTGATAAACAAGGCCCTGCGTTCTTTTAAAGGAGTGAAACGAAGATTTGATTACCGTGTGAAAACGAGATCGGTAGTGTACATTGATGATTATGCCCACCACCCGGAAGAATTGAAAGCTGCCATTGGAGCCGCTAAACAATTATATCCGGATAAAAAAGTGACAGGCATTTTTCAACCGCATTTGTTTACACGCACCCGCGATTTTGCTGATGGTTTTGCCGAAAGTCTGGATCTGTTGGATGTATGTGTATTGTTAGACATTTACCCGGCACGTGAAAAACCGATCGAAGGGATCAACTCACAGATGCTGTTGGATAAAATGCATTGCAAGGAAAAGTTTTTAGTGAAGAAAGAAAACATCATCGAATTTTTGAAAACACATCCGCCGCAGGTAGTGATGACATTGGGAGCAGGAGATATAGACAGTTTGATAGAACCGATAGAAAAGTTGTTGAAGGAAGGGAAATAAAAGTAAGCAGAAGCAGTCGGCAGATATAATGTCAGTTCGAGCGAAGTCGAGAACAAAACAAAATGAAAAAAATAAATTTTAAGAAAATATTTATCATCGTTCTTTGGATTATTGGATTATCAGGCCTGATGGCATCTTTAGCCTTTGTGAGTAACAAAGAAAAAAGTGTTGTTGCGCAAAATTTGTTGGTTACGGTAAATAACACCGAAGTGAATACATTTATTGATGAGGAAGATGTGAAGGAATTCTTTAAAGAAAGAAAAGATTCTATTTTAAACGCTTCTCTTCAAAACATTGATGTAAACGGTTTGGAAAAAGCATTGAACTCACACCCTGCTGTTGAAAATGCCGACATAGCAGTAGATGTGAACGGAGATGTAACTATTGATGTAACACAACGCACACCATTGGTGAGAGTGATGAACATGGATGGCGAAAGTTATTACATCGACAACCGCTCAAAGCTAATGCCGCTGAACGACAAATATACCGCCCGAGTTATTGTTGCCACAGGATTTATCAATGAACCGTACGCTACACGCTATATGGTTCCGGTGAACAACATTAGCAAAAACGAAAAATTTGCAGCGATCAGTGTGCTGGATGATATTTATAGCATCTCTACTTACATCGCCAAAGATTCTGTTCTGTCGAGCCTGATACATCAAATAAATGTAACGAATGATAAAGAGTTGGAGTTATATCCTTCGATCGGGAATCATAAAATAGTTTTTGGAGATGCAGTTGACATTGAAGAGAAATTCAATAAACTAAAAATATTTTACACCGAAGGATTGAACAAAACAGATGGATGGAACAAATATTCGATCATCAATATAAAATATAAGAACCAAGTGGTTTGCACAAAAAAATAAATTATGGACAATAAGCAAGCGGGAAAACAAATGCCGGAAAATGCCGAACTGGTTGTAGGACTGGATATCGGAACAACTAAGATCGCCGCGATCGTTGGTTACAAGAACGCGCACGGTAAAGTGGAAATCTTAAGCATCGGTAAATCCGAGTCACTGGGTGTACACCGCGGTGTAGTTGCTAATATTGAGCAAACCATTGAGTCTATTAAAGCTGCCATAAAAATTGCAGGCGATAAAGCCAATATTGATATTGAAGAAGTGATCGTTGGTATCGCAGGTCAGCATATTAAAAGTATGCAACACCGTGGGATGGTAACCCGTCGTTCTTTAGATGAAGAAGTTTCTCAAAATGATGTGGATCAGTTGATCGACAACATGCACCGTTTGGTGATGAGTCCTGGTGAAGAGATCATTCACGTGATCCCGCAGGAATACATCATTGATAACGAAAGCGGTATCCGCAACCCTATCGGGCATTCAGGTATTCGTTTGGAAGGAAATTTCCATATCATTACCGGACAGGTTTCTGCCGTAAAAAATATTTTCAAATGTGTTGACCGTGCCAAATTAACCACTGTTGATCTTCACCTTGAGCCATTAGCCAGTGCTGATGCTGTTTTGAGCGACGAAGAAAAAGAAGCAGGTGTGGTTTTAGTTGATATTGGTGGCGGTACTACTGATGTGGCTATTTTCTACGATGGCATTATCCGTCATACGGCTGTTATTCCTTTTGGTGGTAACATCATCAGCGATGATATCAAAGAAGGTTGTGGTATCATTAAAACACAGGCCGAGCAATTGAAAATGCGTTTCGGTTCAGCTTTAGCACAGGAGAATCAATTGAACGAGGTGATCTCTATCCCGGGATTAAGAGGTCGTCCACATAAAGAAATTTCTGTTAACACCTTAGCGCAAATTATCCAGGCGCGTATGGAAGAGATCTTAGAATTTGTTTTATTCGAAATTAAATCTTCAGGCTTCGAACGTAAACTCGCAGGTGGCATTGTAGTAACAGGTGGTGGTTCTCAACTGAAACACTTACCGCAGTTAGTGATGTTGACTACAGGGATGGATTGCCGTATTGGTACACCAAACGAACATTTAGCAGGAGCTGATGATGAGTTGAAAAACCCAATGTATGCAACAGGCGTTGGTTTGGTAATGAAAGGTATTGAAAAATACGAGCGCGAATTGAAACGCGGTTCAAATTCATCTAAACAAGTTGAAGAGACCGTTGTTGTTGAAGCAGCTACCAAACAAAAAGCAGAGAAAAAAGTAACAGGTCACTCCAAACAAAAAGTAGGAAACTTCTTCGACTCATTGATCAGTAAGGCAAAAGACTGGATGAGCGATGACGTTGAGTAGTTATAAATTATGAATGATGAGTTAGCACAACTTAAATAAAAAGTGTGTCAGTTCGAGCGAAGTCGAGAACAACAAGAATAAAAAAGAATAATAAAATAAAAACAACAAATAAATCTACATACCATGATGCAATTTGAATTACCACAGGATGAAAGCTCAATTATTAAAGTAATTGGCGTTGGTGGCGGCGGAAGTAACGCTGTAAACCACATGTTCCGTTTAGGAATCAAAGGCGTTGATTTCATTATATGCAATACCGATAAACAGGCTTTGAGCAAAAGCCCTGTTCCTCATAAGATCCAGTTAGGAAACTCTTTAACAAGAGGACTTGGTGCAGGTGCAAAACCTGAGATCGGTCGCGACTCGGCTTTAGAGAGCATTGAAGAGATCAAAGCGCTTTTAAAAGATAATACCGAAATGGTATTCATCACAGCCGGTTTAGGCGGTGGCACCGGAACAGGTGCTGCTCCTGTAATTGCCTCAGTTGCAAAAGAGTTAGGCATCTTAACGGTTGGTATCGTTACTATTCCTTTTTCTTTTGAAGGAAAAAAACGCAGAGAACAAGCCGAGAAAGGTTTGGAAGAAATGAAAAAATACGTGGATACATTAATTGTTATCGGTAACGATAAATTACGTGATATCTACGGAAGCTTAAAAATGACCGAAGCTTTTGCTCACGCTGATAATGTGTTGACAAGCGCAGCAAAATCAATTGCAGAGATCATCAGCTTACACATGCATGTGAATGTGGATTTTAATGATGTGAAAACAGTAATGCAGGATAGCGGTGTAGCCATTATGGGTTCTGCTATTGCCAGCGGCGAAAAACGTGCTTTACGTGCCGTTGAAAATGCATTGGTTTCTCCTTTATTAAATGACAACGATATTTCGGGCGCACGCCACGTATTATTAAATATCATGAGCGGAAGCGATGATATTGAAATGGATGAGTTTGGTGAGATCACTGATTTTATTCAGGAAGCAGCCGGCGGAACAGCTGAATTAATTACAGGTTATGGAACAGATCCTTCTTTAGGTGATAACGTATCAGTAACAATTATTGCTACAGGCTTTAACAGCAAAATGAATTCAGGTTACGAAGCACCAACTTTCCAGGAACGTAAAATTGTAAAATTAGACGAGCCCGTGGTTGCTAAAGTTGAGCCGGTACAAACAACTATCATTGATGAAATTCAAACTTCTGAACCATTTGTATTCACAAAAACAGAAGAAGAACCGATCGTTAATAAAGTAGAAGATACCATTGCTCCTATCGTGAACGAAATAAAAGAAGAAGAAACACCGGCGTTTACAGTTTATTCTTTAGATGAGCAGGAAACAAATGAAACACCTGCAACTTTCATTAACGAAGTAAACGAGATCATCAACGAAACAGCTAAGCCTGAGTTTGTGATCAATGATATCTCTGCTGAAGAAGAGGAAGAAGCGCCAACTAATTACGAAGCTAATACCCGCGAAGAACAAATTCGTTTGGCACAGGAGCGTATCAAAAAACTAAAAGAGTTAACATTGAAAATGAAAACTCCTGAAGGTTTGAACGATTTGGAGAAAACATCGGCATGGCAACGCAAACAAGTGAACCTGGATAATAACAGCACTACGCCATCTAAAGATTCACAAGTATCGCGTTATACATTAGGCGAAAATAATGAGATCCGTCCGAATAATTCTTTTTTACACGATAACGTAGACTAATAGATTAATTACACAACAAAAAAACCCTTGCAGAAATGTAAGGGTTTTTTGTTTTCCCATAAACCTAAACTTCTTCTACTAATTTAAGTTTACCATTTATTCTTTGTGTATAAATCCACGGCATTGTAGCTAAATTCCATTTCTCAGGATCATCCATTCCATCTATATACTTAGTATGAGAAATTTTCGTGGTAGCAATAGGAAAGATGAACTCATTAGCATTAACAATTAGAGCCAATGTAAAATACTCAAATACAGGAGGCCGAGTATTTGTATCTAAATTCTCTCCATGGATGCTAATAAATGATTTTGATTCCATTCCATCATACATGATAAAATTACTTCCATGTAAAAGAGCCAGAATGCAAACAATTATAGATTCAATTACTTCATCTATTAAATTTACATTAACTGATATTCCAGGTAATTTATTTGCTTTTTTAATGGCCAATTTCAGATCGCGAGTAACGTTGGTTTGAGTTATTATTCCTCGAGTGGTAATTGTGCCTCTTATAAATCTTAAAATATCTTCAATAAATTTAAAATGTTTTTCTCCCGTTGGATTCAAAATGTAATAACCATTTTGCTTCACATAACATTTATTTAAAATTGTCTGGATTTGTTTTTTTGTTAATTTATAATGCTCGATAAATAAGTCTTCTTCAATATCCTGCAAACAACTTTGCACGAAAAGTAAATAATCGTCTTTTGATATTTTTCTAGTGTCAATGTATGATAAAACCTGATCACTAAAAAAACGTTCTGGTTTATCTAAATTATTTTCAAATACTTTTTCATTCATTAGCTTTTGCCCGCCAATTCTAAACATCTTCATTCTTGCATAACGAGAGTCAACCGCCTGATGACATAAACCCTTGTTTCTTTCGGGATGTGCAATAAAATCAGCAATCTCCCTTAAAAATGTTTCTTCTTTAAGAAATTCTCTGATATCAATCAATAGAATTTTAATGTCATTTTCATCAAAGGATTCCGCTTCCAATTTATTGAATATTCGTTTAATAGAATTTACCTGCTTTTCACTTGCCATTTTTTTACCTCAATTAATCTTTATAAAGATGAATTATAAAATGCAATTCTTCCGCATATTATTAACAAAAAAGTAATAAATATTATAAGATTTGGAAATTTAAAACAAAAAAATACTGACGAGCCTACTCCCCCTTCTTCAACTCACATTCTACGGGACTTCCACTCTTGTCATTGCGAACGAAGTGAAGCAATCTCAAACACAGTAAATTTATGCTAAGTATGAGATAGCGTCGTCGTACCTCCTCGCTATGACGAAGCTATTCCCTGCTCCACTGGATTTTGTAATCCTGCGGCAAAAAAAGATTCTACTTAAAACAAATCTGAATTGGAATAGTAAAGACCTGCTTTACTTTTTTGTTATCCATTTCAGCAGGTTTCCAAAGCGGCATTTTAGTAACAACGTCTATCAGTAAATTATCTACGGATAAAAAGTTCGAGGATCGTACAATTTTTACATCTGTTACTTTACCTGTTTCATCAACGGTCCATTTTACCGCCGGAGATCTAAACTTCGTTATATCATCCTTTGAAATAGCAACCTTGCTTGTAAAATTTTCCGTCAGATACTTCATCATCTTGCTATCGCCTCCGGGGAATTCAGCAAAAATTTCCGGAAATATAAAACTCTCACTGATGATCGTATCTTTTATCCTTGTAGTATCAGGATATGCTTTTAACTGCGCAAAGGAATTTGTATAAAATAAAACGACTAAAACAGCAATTAATATATTCCGACTTGTTTTCATAAGTGTAGCTCTCACAAATCTAATCAATTTTATCTACTCTCCCTTTTGTAACTCACAACTAATCAAGCTTTTCGCTCTCGTCATTGCGAACGGTTCCGATAGCTCTCGGAAGAAGCAATCTCAAACGCAGCAAATTTATTCTAGAAATAGCGCATAAATGCTCACTTATCAAACTCAAGCTTCATCCAGGGCGTCCATGTTTTTCCGGTTTCCGATAGCTCCCATTTGGCACTCATTGAATGTCCGTCTTTATGAGCTGTAAGAACGGATCTCATTTTGTTATCGCCAAACTTTAATACTCCTGGTTTTTCTAGAACTGCATACATGGTTATTGATGCGCCTTTATTGTCGAAAGAGGTCATAAAATAAGATCTACGGTTTTCATCGTAACCAATAATTTCAACAGCTTCCGTTTTTTCGTTTCCCATAAAAACATCAACACGATGAAGTATAAAAGATCCTCCCGAGATCCATTCATACGTATCCATTCCCCGGATAATTTGCGATGAAACAGAAGTGCCCTTTAATACCTCACCCTGCGTGTGCCATTTACCAATCAAAAAATTTAATTTCTTGAGTTGAACAGCTGCTTTTTTTGGAGATGACTTTTTCTTAGCCATTTGGTATTGTTAAATCTTATAACTACTCCCCTTTTAACAACTCACATTTTACAGGGCTTGCTGGTAAGCTGTCTATTTGAGGTTGCGGAGTTTCGTATTTACTTTTATAATAGTTGGTGCATTTTTTCTCGGCACTCTTTTTAGAAGCGCGAATGTCGAAGCCATCATAAAAACCATTTTCGCTGGAGCAGGCACAGGTATAACCCTTTTTGCAGGATTCGCAAAGCAACCAGCAAAGTACTATAAATATGGCAATCAGGGTTTTCATGTGTAATGATCAGAAAATGTTATGCCAACGGAAATGATGCATCATTTGCTCATCTTATAAATTAAAACTAGATTTGATAAACACCATATATGAAAGCTCTTTTTTATTATCTTACTATAGTATCCATTCCTTTTACGCTTAGCGCACAGTGGACAACCCTGCCATTGAATACCGGTTATCAAAATCATTCCATGTCATTTATTAATAAAGATACGGGCTATGTGTGCAACGGCATTTTTCAGGGGCCACCTCCGGGAATAAACCACACCAAGCTGTTAAAGACCACCGATGGCGGACAGACCTGGCTTACCGTGGTTGACGATTATACCAATACGCCTATTTCGGATATGCATTATGTAACTGAAAATCTGGGCATTTACCGCAAATGGCAGGATAATGTAATGAAAACCACCAATGGCGGCGTAACAGGTACAGCTATCCTTTCGGGTTTAGGCGGCGGCAGCGGCGACAGGATACAGGTATTGGATTCGTTAAAATATTTTTATGCACGTAACAACACAGTTTATGCAACACAAAACGGGGGAACTTCCTGGACCACTAAAAGTACGCTCGCTTTTCAGAATTTTAATAATAACAATATTTTTTATACCGAGTTTGATAATTTAAAGAATGGGTTTGTATACGGATCCGTTTTGGTAAACCTTCCGTCGTTTCACACCGAATATGCTGTTTACAAAACAACTGATAGTTGCCAGACACTACAGCCCTCTTACTATTCGGCAACGCCAAATGCTACAGGCGGCATTATTAAGTTAGCAACTCCCGCCATAGCCATAATGACCTTTAATAATATGGTATTGAAAACACAGGATTTTGGAACCACCTGGGATACGGTATATACTTTTTCGGGAACAGAAAAAACATTTGGTATGGATGTAAAAAATAATGTGGTAGTGATCTCGGGAAATCTTGGAACTATATTGGTGAGCACCAATTACGGAACCACTTTTCAAACAGGTTTTGTTGGATCATCACTTGCTCCCATATCCTTTTGCATAGCAGATGCTAACTTCGCTATTATTTATGGAAGAGCAAACACCAGGTTAATTAAAATGGGATCATACGTGGCATCCGTTAGCGAAAAAGAAAAACCGGTAATTAGTGTGTACCCAAATCCCGCAGGCAGTTGTATAAATTTAAGATACGGCGATGCCATACCAAAGGATATTGAAATATATGATATAACCGGTTCTTTGGTTAAATCGCTTAGTTTAAAGGCAACAGCAACAGCCTGGGACAAAATAATGATAGACGATTTAAACAGCGGTTGCTATATTATAAAAATAACAAGTGGAACGCAGAGCAGTTATCTGAAATTCATTAAAGAGTAAATTGCACCGTTATTCTGGTATATTTTAACATATCTCTTAGCTGCTTTAACATATCTCTTAACTGAATTAACAAATCTCTTAACTGCATTAACATATCTCCTTCCTGCATTAACATATCTCTTAACTGCATTAACAAATCTCATAGCTGCATTAACATAGCTCCTTCCTGCATTAACAAATCTCTTAACTGCGTTAACAAATCTCTTAGCTGCATTAACATATCTCCTTCCTGCATTAACATATCTCCTTACTGAAACTTCAAAACTTGCTCCTGTATCAGTATTACTCTGGTAATCCAATGCAAAAAACAACAGGCCTCAAGTTTGCTACACTTACAGTATGAAAAAAATTGTTTTAGTATCAGCGGGTTTATTGAGCTTATGGTTAAGTTTTGGGTCGTGCAAACAGGAATACGTGTGCAGTTGCGACAAAACGTACATTACAGGGGCAAGCATGGGAACCAGTGTAGAGAATTACACCCTATATCCTTATACAGACAGCAGGCGAAGAGCAGACAACAGATGCAAGCAAAATAATACAACTCAAATGGATGACGAAGGGGCTTACGATATTAAGTGCCAGATTAAATAGATATAAAATGTAATTTTAGTTTATTGCATTTTACAAGGCCAGCATATCGTTTAATCGCGGTATGTTGGTTTTTTATTTACATTTACTTAAAAAGAAGAATATGTGGAAAGAAGAAAATAACCAACTGCAACGTAGCTTTCAATTCAACAATTTTATTGAGGCTTTTGCTTTTATGACCAAAGTAGCTTTTGTAGCTGAGAAAATGAATCATCATCCCAACTGGGCCAACGTATATAATAAAGTAGATATTGCATTATGTACGCATGATGCCGGTAACACTGTAACCGATAAGGACAAAAAACTGGCTAACGAAATTGATAAATTGTTTAGCGGCGGCAATACTTTATTTAAGAGCTAGTTATTTTTAGGATCTCCCCTTTAAAATTTATAAAGTAACGTTCATTGATGATTTTCAGTTTACGTGACGAATCCATAATTTCATCCAGACTATCCCTTTCGAATGATTCAACAGAATCAGTGATCTGGATCTCAAAATTTCGGTTCATGATCATATAAGAGGAACCTGATTCATTATATCCTGTACTACCTCCGGGGCAATTAACCATATTCAATTCGGCAATTTTTTTTCCAATAGCATTGTAAGTTACAAGCTTGGGAAATACGTTATCTCCTGCCAGCAAATAAACAACGCCGTAAATACTGTCATTGATCTTCACTTTTCCGTAGATCTCACTTGCATTTTCATCATTATATTTTTTAAATATTGTATCCAATGACAATTCGGATTGAAGATCTTTGTAACTATTTGCACCAAAGGGTAATGGCAGCTGAGGAATACGACTTATAAATGCGGCAAATTTTTCTTTATCCGAACTCTCTTTTTTACAGGATAAGAATATAAGAGAACACAGGCCAAGAACTAATACAACTTGTTTCATATTTAATAAATATAAGAAAAACTAAAATTTAACTCCAAAATTGCAGTGCGGTCGTTGATAAAGCGTTTGTATCAAAAAAACCTGTTTTGAAGTTTTATCTATATAATCCAAACCAATAAAACATATTCTCGAATTAGTTCTATAAGTAACTTTTCTGGTATAAAAAGATAAAATTGGTTGTTGATGGTAATGAATGGTTCCCTTTTTTTGATTAATGAGAGCAAACAATTCTTTTTGCAACTCAAAGGCCAGAGAATCCAGATGCTGTTTATCATCCAGCCAATGTTCTTTTAAAACCAGTGTATCATTATTAAAGATCAGCCTTGAAGAATCTCCAAATTTTTTATTGTCAGCTGTCAGCACAGTTTTAAGGTCGCTATGTGTTATATATACTTTGGTACTATCAAAGTCAAACATCACAATCAAATTGTTTTGAGATAAACAGTTGACTGCAATGAAAAAAAAGATTATGTGAAATAAATAGCGCATATTATATGAACTTTATTGATCCAGTTTACTGTTATATTTTGTAAAAGGCAGCTTCCCAAAATCCTGTTTACGGTTCACGTTTTGTGTGGTCTTATCCAGGTCAGACATATGATAAGACTCCCCCGCATCTCTGTGTAACAGATAGGTTTTGGTTTTAAGATCGTATTTAAAGGTCATGATACGGGTCCATCGCCAATTACTGCCTCCATAATGTTCGGCCGAAAAATAACTATTTTTGATCACCAGTCCTGTGTAAGGATCGCCAAACACACCACCGCAACCGTTGCACAACACCACGTTGTCATTCCTGGCTATCAATGTATACTTTTTGGTTTTATCGCCATGCAGTATCAATAAAGGTCGTAGCTTTTCAGAAAAATTTTCCTCGTCACTTGTTTTAAGAACTAATAGCAGATCTCTGTATCCGTCTTTGTTAAGGTCGCCCGAAGCGCTATCCAATAAAACATAACCCACGGGAATAAGTGCAGTAAACATTTTTGATTGTGCCGTGCAAAATGAATACATGCCAGAAAATAAAATAAAAAGTAACCTTGTTTTCATTCCTGTAAATTTACCTGATACTTTTAAATATTTCTTCCTTTAGCTTCAAGCCTTTTTCATTCAACATCAGTGCTTCTGCCGAATTGTTCTTAGGCTCAAAGTTCCATAACTTTTCATTACAGCCAATATTAATAATGCCTTCTGTTTCTCCATGCCTGGTAATAACAATAGCATTTGGAAAATAAGCCGGTTTACAAGCTGCTTCTTCAAATTCATCCGTAAAATTAGCTTGGTTTAAAATTAATTCTTTTAGCATTTTTACACTACTCTTCGAAAATACACGGGCGCCATCGTTTGTATTGTAAATTTTAACTTTGGTATCGATGGCATATTGTGAAGAGGAATCGTAAACCACTTTTACATAGGTAACAACATAATCTTTATCTGTAATGCGCTTCCAATCGATCTTTAACTCATCACCCGGCTTAACCGAAGTGAACGCAATAACAACAGCAGTTAAAAGAATATATAAAACCGGCACTTTCATTCATTTAAATATACACAGATATTGATTGTTTTACAAGACACGAATCTCAATATTTATTCTGTATCTTTTTAAGCAAATTACATTATAAAACAGAAATAACGCGCTTTAATATATGAATAAACTGTTACTACTAATTTTCATACTTTTTTCATTTACCTTGTTTTCACAGGCAACCAAGATCAAAGTAAAAAAAGAAAAAGAAAAACCTAAAGTCTCAAAATTAGATGGACCATCTATCCACGGCACCTTAGATTTTTATTATGGTAGCAGGATATTTACTAAAAATTATTACAAACAGCTAAACACTACAAGCGATATAAGCCCGAGAAAGCCTCCAGCTATAGTTGGTATCGGCTATTCAGGTTATTTGTTCAATGTGGGAAGTGGATCAACTTTTTTAATGCAGATGAATTACTACAAGATCCTCCCAAATAAGATTTCTATTGAGGACAGTTTAAGCACCAAACTTTCGGGCTTTGTTTATGGTTTTGGTATAGGTAAAGGCTTTTATACACAAAATAGAAAATTAAGCGTTACAGCTTATCTTGGATTTAATACAGGAAGAACAACCCTTAGCAAAAATGAATTTATCACTCAAAAAAATCAATTCTTCTCTCCTAAGATCACTATTCAACCAAAGGCTATAATCAAAGGTTTCGTAATCTCCTTAATTGCCGAAGCTGAATACGATGTCAGTAATCCTGCATGGAAACAAACTTTTTTTGAAAGAAAAGAACCTCACCTGTTATTACCATTTCATCAAACATGCTTTACCGGAGTGTTAAGTATAGGTTGGTGGCTCCGGTAATAATTATTTTACAATTAGCCATTTAAACCAGATTTTACAGCATTCCATTTTAAAATTTGGTACTTTAGCGCCTCGTATGGCACAGGCTGGAAACTCAGATATGGACTACTTCAAGAAAAAAGAACATTATCTTGAGGTGATCAATCAATTTGCTACCTTGCTCTTAAATGCCAAAACAACAGAGGATATTGTGTGGACCGTGGCCAAAAATGCCATTGCACAATTAGGTTATATAGATTGTGTGATCTATCTGATAGATGAACAAAAAGAATACTTAATTCAGCATGCCGCACATGGTCCAAAAAACCCGATAGATCTTGATATTTTAAATCCCATTAAAATAAAAATCGGTGAGGGCATTGTTGGTTCGGTTGCAGAATCAGGCAGAGGAGAGATCGTTTCGGATACCAAGCTGGATGAGCGCTATATACTGGATGAAAATATGGGGCTTTCGGAAATTGCAGTTCCTATTGTATACCAACATAAGGTAATTGGTGTTATTGATTCGGAACATCCCGATAAGAATTTCTATCCGTCCGATGATCTGCAAATTCTTACTACCATTGCTTCTATGACTGCCACAAAATTGATGCAGGCAAAGAATGATGAAAAACTGATCGAATACCAGAATAACCTCGAATATCTTGTAAGGCAAAAAACACAAGAGTTAAACCAAACCTTAACTGAATTAAGATCACAAACACTGGAGTTAAGAGACAGTATCAGTTATGCTAAACGCATACAAAAAGCTATACTCCGCCACCCGGCATCCATCAAAGAAATTTTACCTGATAGTTTCTTTTTATATAAACCAAAAGATATTGTTGCCGGAGATTTTTACCTGGCCGAACAAATTGAGGATAAAATTATTTTAGCTGCTGCCGATTGTACAGGCCACGGTGTGCCGGGAGCCATTATCAGTGTAGTATGTGGCAATGCCTTAAAACGTGCGATGAGAAAAGTAGGTTTATCAGATCCGGCATTCATATTGGAAAAAACACGGGATTACGTGATCGAAACATTTGAAGGTAGTGATGAAGACATTAAGGATGGAATGGATATAGCACTTTGCATTCTGGACCCAAAAAGCAATGTATTAAATTACGCCGGAGCAAACATCAGTTTACATTATACCAAACAGCAACAACTCCTCGAAATAAAATCCGATAAACAACCTGTTGGAAAACATGTGACCAATAAACCATTTACAAATCACAGCGTACAACTTGAAAAAGGTGACGGCATCTATTTATTCACGGATGGAATGCCCGATCAGTTTGGCGGTCCAAAGGGTAAAAAATTCAAATACAAGCAACTGAGAGAATTGATCCAGTGCTCTCAAAAACAAAGCATGCAGCAACAAGGCCACTTCATTGATCAAACCTTTGAGAACTGGAAAGGTGATCTGATGCAGGTAGATGATGTCTGCATTATCGGTATTCGCATTTAGCGAATACCAGATAATATAATCCCACTTTTTGCGGGATGTGTTTTGGCAATTCGTCTCTAAGCTTATTTATTCCATTAACCGTATCTGTACCAAATATGCCCCACTGGCATGTGATTTTCTTATGCATTGTTATACACTAAATAATAAATGCCATGAAATTTTTTTTACAAATACTTTTTGGGATACTTGGAGTGCAGTTTATGGTTGCTCAAACCAATACAAATAACAATGCTATTGCTCCAAACACACAAAATCCCACATCGGGCGTTAATACCCCTTTGATCGTTACCACAAAATTCAACACAGAGCATCCAAACACCACGGCGTTGTGGCAAACAGATGGGGAATATTTTTCGGCACAATACAGGGACACACCAACAAACATGAGCCGTATAATTGTATATGATGCTTATGGGAATTTAGTTCGCATCGAAAAGGAAGTAGATAAAACTATCTATCCTGATAACATCAATTTATATTACTCCGAAAATTATCCCACAGAAAATTACACAGTATGGTCGTGTGAAGATGTGCACGGAAACCTGAATTATTATTCTGTAAGAAAATCGGGAACCTTGCTATTTGACAAAACGGGAAATTACTTAAGCACCCGGTCATCTGCTATTGCAAAAAAATTAAACTATAGACATCAATAAAGATCTTATGAAAAACATCATTCTGATACTGTTGCTTCTACTTTCGATCTGTAAACTACAGTCGCAAACCGAAAGAGACAAAATATTTTTGGTTTGCATGGCAAGAACCGGTTTACTGGAAATAAAACTATCAGAACTTGCGCAAACCAATGGTCTGGCAATAGAAGTAAAAGATATGGGAAAGCGCCTTGCCGAAGATCATACCAAAACAAGTAATGATCTGAAATTATTGGCCGACAGAAAAAGTATTTTATTCCCCACCACATTAAACGCTAAGCAACAAAAAGCTTATGATAAAATGGTAACGCTTAAAGGCAATGATTTTGATAAACATTATTTAAAATGCATGACCAAATCGCACAAAAAAATGAAAGGTGAAATGAAAAAGGAGTTGAAAAAAGGCAATGATGTAGATATTCAAACCTGGGCACAAACCAATTTACCAACGGCACAACATCATCAGGACATAACGAAAGCAGCATGTAAATCAATTGAAAAAAAATAAAAACAAATCTAAAAACAAATCTACAAACAAAAAAACACGTATGGCAAAGTACTCAAAAAAGGCGCAGGAAAAGGTTGAAAAAACCATGCACGAAAGAAAACAAGGAACATTAAAAAGCAGTTCGGGCGATAAAGTAACCAGTAAAAAACAAGCAATTGCTATTGGCCTTTCTGAGGCACGCGAAGCAGGCGCTAAAGTGCCTGTAAAAAAAGGAGCGACTAAAAAATCTTCGACAAAGAAAGCAGCTTCGAAGAAAGCTTCTCCGAAAAAGGCAGCAACAAAGAAAGCACCTGCTAAAAAACGTGCATCAAAAAAACAAGAGTCAAAAAAAACTTCGGCTAAAAAGGCCGCTAAAAAATAACCTCAAAAACCAAGTAAAAATGAAAAAGATAATTATAATGATCGTTATAGCGTGTAGTTTTTATACCATGCAATCACAACCTTCAAAAAGAGATAAAAAATTTGTTGAATGCGTTGCTCACGCCAATTTAATGGAAGTAAAGCTGGCGGAGTTAGCACAAACAAACGCATCCCGTGCTGAAGTGAAAAGCTTAGGCACTAAATTAACGGATGAAAGCACCAGTGGTAAAACCCTGGAAGGTATTGCTTCTAAAAGCAGCATCCCTCATCCAACAACCTTAACTGAAAAGCAACAAAAAATGTATAACAAAATGGCTCAGCTAAAAGGTGAGAGTTTTGATAAACACTACACAAAATGCATGGTTAAGTCACATAAAAAACTATTGTGTAAATTTAAAAAACAGGCAAAAAAAGGTGATAATGCGGAGTTGAAAGGATATGCAAGCAGCTCTGTTTCAACAATCGAAAATCACAAAGCTCAGGCACAACAAACCTGCATTGCTATTAAAAAATAAATAATTAAAAACGGCTCTATTAGGGTTAGAGTCAAATGCGAAGAGGCTGTTTTCATTTAATGAAAGCAGCCTCTTCTTTTTTCCTCACAATTGTGGGATAGTACAACTTGGGCATTAAAGTTCCCAAATAGAGTTGCTAATACTGGCATTACATTCTTACATATCCGACAGAGCACTAACAGATATTTTATGAATCAACCCGAAACTAAAAAATTTATATTCAATAAAGGCATTGATGATTATTTCATTGGGGTTCATAACGCTTATAAATTTGTAGTGTTGTTCTTCAAAGAAGCATTTAAATCGCCTTTACATTTTCGGGAGATCATTAATCAATGTTATGAAGTGGGCATCAGGTCGCTACCGCTTATTACTTTAACGGGCTTTGTTACCGGGATAGTATTTACCAAACAATCACGTCCCTCGCTGGAAACATTTGGGGCTACATCCTGGCTACCTTCTCTTATTTCCATTGCAATACTTAGAGCTTTAGCTTCTTTGGTAACGGCTTTGATATGCGCCGGAAAAGTGGGATCAAGCATTGGTGCCGAGCTGGGTTCCATGCGCGTGACCGAACAAATAGATGCCATGGAGGTATCCGCCATTAATCCATTTAAATATTTAGTAACAACGCGTGTTATTGCAACAACTATCACTGTGCCCATATTGGCATTATACTGTGGCTTTGTTGCATTACTTGGTTCGTTCGCTAACATCAATGCGCACGAATCAACCAGCTTTATCAGCTTCTTTGAGCATGGATTTGACACGATCACTTTCCTTGATATATTTACTTCTGTTGTTAAATCAATTTTCTTTGGTTTTACAATTGGCATAGTAGGTTGCTATAAAGGCTACAATGCGTCCAGTGGAACTGTTGGTGTTGGAAGAGCGGCCAATCAGGCAGTAGTACTATCCATGTTCCTGGTGTTCATAGAAGAAGTTATAATTGTTCAGGTGAGCAACTGGATCCGTTTATATTAATACGATGCGAACAGAGAATAAACATATAAATAGAAATGAAGCTGTGATCTCTATCCGGGGACTTTATAAATCATTTGGTGCGCTGCATGTGTTAAGAGGTATCGACCTGGATGTTTATAGGGGCGAGAACGTTGTGGTACTTGGACGTTCGGGCACAGGAAAATCTGTGCTGATAAAAATACTGGTTGGTCTTTTGAAGCCTGACAAAGGCAATGTGGAAGTATTAGGCAAGGAAGTAGAATTATTAAAAGGCAAAGAACTGGATGCACTACGTTTGAAAATTGGTTTCTCATTTCAAAACAGTGCCCTGTATGACAGTATGGATGTGAGACGTAACCTGGAGTTTCCGTTACGAATGAATTTTAAGAACCTCAGCCAGAAAGAAATTGACAATTCGGTTGAAGAAGTTTTAGACGCTGTTGGATTAAGCGATAAGATCAATCAATTGCCATCCGATCTATCCGGCGGACAAAAAAAACGTATCGGCATTGCACGCACATTAATATTAAAACCGGAGATCATGTTGTATGACGAACCCACTTCTGGTCTGGACCCCATTACATCCATAGAAATAAATGAACTCATCAATAATGTACAGAAAAAATATAAGACCAGTGCCATCATCATTACCCATGATCTCACCTGCGCTAAAGCCACAGGCGATCGTGTAGCGATGTTACTTGACGGCAAATTTTTAAAAGTAGGCAGTTTTGAAGAGGTGTTTGCAACCAATGAAGAAAGAATACAAAGTTTTTTTAATTACAATTTTATACAATAATAAATTATGAATCAATCACCAAATAAACGCGCGATCATTGTGGGAGTATTTATTTTAGTCGGCATTTTATTTTTACTGGCCGGAATACTCATGATTGGCAATATCCACCAAACCTTTTCTACAAAGATGCAGGTTACCACCATATTCGAAGATGTGAACGGTTTGCAAAAGGGAAGCAATATCTGGTTCTCGGGTGTAAAAATAGGGACTGTGAGAAGAGTTGAGTTTTTTGGTAAATCACAGGTAAAGGTGATCATGAACATTAATGAAGATGCACAACAATACATTCGTAAAGACGCAAAAGTAAAAGTGAGCACAGATGGATTTATTGGAAATAAGATCCTGGTGATATACGGAGGAAGCTCTAATGTGTCGGCAGTATCTCAAAACGATACTTTAGGTGTAGAGAAAACTTTTTCAACGGAGGACATGATGAACACCTTGCAGGAAAACAACATGAACGTGCTGGCTATCACCAAAGATTTTAAGGTGATCAGCAAAGATCTGGCAGAAGGCAAAGGCAGTGTTGGAAAATTATTGAAAGACGATGCCGTTTACAGCGATATTTCTTCAGCAGCAGCGTCCTTAAAAGGAGCTACTGCAAAAGCTAATCAGGTAATGGGTTCTTTATCCTCTTTTAGTTCGGGCTTAAATAAAAAAGGAACGCTGGCAAATCAATTAGTTACAGATACCGTTGTTTTTAATTCCCTAAAAGGTTCGGTAAAACAATTAAATAAAATTACAGATACGGCATCGGTCTTGGTATCGAATTTAAATAACGCAACCCGTAATACTAAGAGTCCGATAGGAATTTTATTACACGATGAAGAAACCGGGGCTAACTTAAAATCAACGATGAAAAGTTTGGAAAGTGGCTCCAAAAAACTAGATGAAGACCTGGAGGCTGTACAACACAGCTTTCTATTAAGGAAATATTTTAAAAAGAAAGACAAGAAAGATGCCAGCAAATAACAGGGAATTTTGTAGAAAAATATCTAAGGAAATATTTCCTCATTAAATCCATCATAATGGGAAGTAATTGGATAACAGAATTTTATATTTCACATTATAATGTTAAAAACTGGTATGAAAATCTATGGTTTAGGGTGAATCAACTAAATACATATTAATCTTTAAAAAATAAAACAGATGACACAGTTCAAAAACAAAACGAAAGATTCGAACGAAGAATCTTCGACCACTAACGGAACTTTAGATTCAAAAGAAACTAAAGACACTACTACAAAAGATCAAACTACAACTTCAAACACTACTACGGGAACTAGCACAGATAAAACAGCTGCTACCGGTTTTGGAGACAAAACCACTACCACTTCAAAAAAAGACGAAAACACATCCACTACAAAAGGTAGTAAATACGACGGTGATGAAACTGAAACCGAAAAACACCGCCACGAAGTATATAGTTCTAACTCAGATGATGATGACAATGACCACACTTCCGGAACTTCAAATTTTGGAAATCAAAAAAATCAGGGTAATCAAAATCAATACGGTCAAAATCAATATGGTACTCAGGGACATGATAATCAATACAGAAGAAATATCAGCCAGTACGGAGGCTATCAGGGACAAAACCAAGAAAACCAATACGGACAGCAAAGAAATCAGAATCAGTATGGCGGTTACCAAAATCAAAACCGTAATCAGTACGAACAAGGAAATCAATACGGACAAAATAACCAAGGTGAATATAACAGCGGTATGAGAAATGAATCCCAAGGATATAACAGCCAGTATTCAGGACAATATGGTAATCAAGGATATCAAAATCAATACGCACAAGACCAGGATTGGAATGTAAATCAATCCCGTGGTCAGTATTCGCATTATGAAGATCCTTCATTCGGACAGTCAGAATACGGAAGTCGTTTCCAAAACCGTTCTTCTCAAAATTATTCGGGAACGAATCAGGGACAGGATCGTCGTAACGAATGGAACGAATCGTCTAACCAATATGGCCAAGGCCGTCAGAACTATGGTTCTCAAGGACGTGGTTCATATAACGGCGGAGGTTATCAAAATGAGAATCGTGGTGAATATGGTGAAAACAGAAATTCATCTTATGGTTCAAACCGTGGTTCTTATAACAACGATCGTGATTTTGGTAATTCTTATGGGGGAGAAAACCGTAATGAACGTGGGTATGGTCGCCAATATGATTCATCGTTAAGCCGTGATTATAACAGTGGTGGTAATAGAAATAATGAATACGGTTCGAACCGTCATTCTTTCCCTAATGATCGTGGTTACGAAAACTATAATCAATTTGGTTCACAACGTGGAGAAAGAAACCAGGATTCAGAACATCGCGGATATAACTCACAAAAACGTCATGATTTCGATAACGAAAGCCGCGACAACAGCCGTGATTATTCAAGCCG
>JAZKGE010000026.1:0-46949 GCA_040386075.1 Bacteroidota bacterium | reverse complement strand
ATTCTGTTCAAAAAAGATCAGTATATGCCGATCATTATTTTGGCTGGGCAAATATTGGCTACATGCTACTTCCCTGCTCTGTCTTCTTTTTTTCGGCCATGCTTAAAACCTCTCCCGAATGGCATTCGGAAGGAACCGCATTATATTACGCTTTAAGTTTAGACCAGATCAGAATGCCCTTTGGAACTTTTCTGTATCAGTTTCCGGCTTTATTAAAGGTTTTAACTCATGTTGTTTATTATACCGAATTCATCGCACCCTTATTGATCTTAATGCCATTTGTTCCTACAAAAGTAAGGTCTATCGGACTGATTGCAGCTGTAGGTCTTTTTATTGGTATTGCATCTACATTATACATTGGCTTATTTTACATCATTGGCATTGCATCTTTAATAGGATTGCTACCTTCAACTTTTATAGATCGTTTTGAAAAACGCTTTTATAAAAATGCGCCAACCCTTGAACAAAACTGTATAGAAGAATCAAACCACACGATATTTTTCAGTAGTCTTCTTACTTTAAAAAATTACTTTATTATTGTAGTTGCTGTATTTTGTTTAATGATGAATTTAGGCAGTATTCGTAAATTTCCTTATGCGCTGGACCCTGCCATTGTTCAATACGGAAAAATGATACGCCTGGAACAGAATTGGGGAATGTTTGCTCCGTATATTTTAAAAGATGATGGTTGGTTTGTGTACAGTGCCCTGAACCATCAACGCAAATATATTGATATTAAGAATTATACTGATTTTGTATCTTACCACAAACCTAAATATGGGGTTTGTGAATTTGAAAGCGATCGATGGCGAAAGTTTCAGGAAAACTACACGTTCAATAACAACAATTACATGAGGCCTTATTATTGTAAATATTTATTAAACAAATGGAATAAAGAACATCCCGATAAACCGATTCTTGATCTAACGATCTTTTTTATGAAAGAGACCAGTTTACCCGATTATCAAACAAAACCACTTGTAAAAACAGCTCTATGTAATTGTACTGAAAAATAAAATGGAACTGAAAACGATCTTAAAATACATCAATTATAAATTAACAGCGTACACCGAACACGACCTGCATTCGCCGTTCTTATATAATTTTTACATGGAGCTTATCAGGAACGAACATCCCTTTGGTGACTTTGAAGAGTTGAAAGACATCAGAAAACAATTGCTTGACGATCCAACCATTATTGAAGTTACTGACCTTGGGGCCGGTTCAAAAAAGATACATTCCAACAAACGTTCTGTTAATCAAATTGCCAAGCATGGTATTGCCCAACAAAAACAAGCCGAGTTCCTATACCGTCTGCTTAATAAATTTGCACCAGCCACTATTGTAGAATTAGGTACATCTGTTGGACTTACAAGTTTATATTTATCAAAAGCCTTACCAAACTCAACAGTATATACAATTGAAGGTTGTCCTAATTTATTTAAATTCTCAACCCAATTATTTAAAAGGCGATCGGCAGCAAATATCGTTTCTATTAACGGAAATTTTAATGAAGAATTACCAAAACTCTTATCAAACCTAAATTCCCTGGATCTTTTGTACATAGATGGAAATCATGCCTATCAACCAACTATGAATTATTTTAAACTGGCATTAGAAAAAAAGAATGTTAATTCTATCTTCATATTTGATGATATCTATTGGAGTGAAGGCATGCAACAAGCATGGAAAGAGATCTGCTCACATAAACAAGTGAGGCTAAGTCTGGATCTGTTTTACTTTGGGATCGTATTTTTCAGAACAGAAAATAAAGAGAAGGAGCATTTTGTATTGAAGTTTTAATTCCAATTAACATTTGTCACTTCGAGAACCGCAAAAGTTCAGCGAACTTTTGAGCGAGGTTGAAGGGAAGAAGAACAAGCGTTTTTATAATTCCCTTGTTCTCGACTTCGCTCGAACTGACAGGGAATTTAAAACACATTAGTTAATAATTCTTCAAAATATAATTATTGAGATAGATCGTTCTAAAAGTTTGATTAGCAGGTGCATTCAATGCTTCCATAATCGGTGTGTTGTCCGTATTGATTGTCTGCTGATCTGTTAGCATAATTTGATATAGCTCATTATTCAGAGTGACATTCATGGATTTTAAAGAAGCTACGATCAATAAGTTTCTGTAATCTTCATCTTCGCTAAAAGTACATATTTTAATATCAAAGCCGGCACCTTTAAGTGTTGCTATCATACATTGTGTTCCTAGACCTTTTTTACCACTTAAATAACCATGTGTATTGATCAGTACAACGCCATTTGTGTCAAGCGTCGTTTTTAATTTCGCTAAACTTTCTTTGGTAATTACATGAGATGGTTGTTCTTCTGCTTTAAATACATCAAATAATATAAGTTTATATTTTTCTTTTGCATTATTGATATAATAGCGGGCATCGGCACAAACCGTTTTTACCGAATCATTGAGATAAAAAAAACGTTTTGCCATTTCGATGACACGTTCATCAAATTCTACTGCCGTAACCTGGTAATGTTGTTGATGTAACATATTAGCAACCACACCACCGCCCAGGCCCAAAACCAGAGCTTTACCTTTTGGAAAATACAAACAATTCCTTTCAACCAATCCTACATATTCAGAGGCCGACTGTTTGGATTCCAAAAGCATTTCGGTTTGTATAGTATTGTTTATTAATAATTTTCGAATAATAACAGATTCATTACCATAGGAAGGTTCGTCCCTTATTTCAAGTTTACCTAAAATACCTTCTGACTTATATATAGAAAAACGATTGGCTTTTGAATTCGCAAAACCATAAAAGGCAATTGAAATCATAAACAGCAATGCTAAACCACCTGATCTACTTTTTTTTTTAAATACTAAAAATAAACTTGCCAGGGCAAGTACTATCGCAAAACAAATCAAACTAAATTGTACACCAAGATTTGGTATCAAATAAAAGCCACATAAAAATGTTGCCAGAATACCGCCTACTGTGGATATCGCATAGATCTTACCGCTGTTTTCTCCGCTCTGCTCCGCTTCACTTGTTAAAATTGAAATGATCAAAGGAGAGGTTGCTCCCATACATAACATAGTTGGAAACAATAAAAACATCACACTAATAATTACTGCAGGAATTAACGACAGGTGTGACGCTGTCATCAAAAAAATAGTTGTCATAAATGGCATAAGGCATAAACAACATACGGCGAGTATTAAAACATATAATAAGGTATTTTCTTTTGCTTCCCTTCTGCTTAATTTTCCGCCAATAAAATAGCCGCTTGCCAAACCGGCAAGCGTAATAGCCATAACAGAACTCCAAACATATAAGCTACTGCCAAAGAAAGGTGCCAGTAATTTAGCGCCGCAAATTTCAGCTGCCATTACCGAGGCTCCTTCAGCAAATGAAATAGCAAATAATTTATTCCTGGCCTGCATTAAATGTACATATTGTTATCCTCATCATAACTGGCATTGGTGCCATAGCCATAACCCAATCGTTTACCTGTTCTTAAATTAATGCTGCTTACTTTTTCCTGGATCTCGTTCACCGATACTTCTTTTATCTGTTCAATAGGCGGTGTAAATAAGTCGAACGAAATAGCATAAATGATCAGATCATTGACGATCTCTTTCACCTGATCATGACTTAAAGGCTCTGTAGAAAACGTTGAATATTTAATTCCGATTGGTCCTTTAGCTTCGATAAAAAAATGCATTTCTCGGTTTACGAAGATCCGGCACACCAAATATCCCAGGTCATTTAAACGATTAAATTTAAAAGAGTCGTTCAGGAAATTATAAACATTAATGATCCCACAATAAGAATTGTATTCGTTTTGTTTGATATAACCCGTTTTAAACATTGCATGCGATCTTTCGAACTCAAATACATTGGTATGCATAAAAAATTCAAGCATATCGCCCGCAACTCTTAATTGTGTAGCATAGCTGTTGGTTTCGGTTGACGTAACAATAATTCGTTTATCAATGGTTTGTGTTTCGTTACTCAGATCATTCGCTATTTCGCGTACGCATTCTTTAACCAATGCAAAAGCTGCAATAGTATTTCGAAATACATCCTGTTTCATTACCGATTTTTCTTTCAGTAACTTAATGATCTGTTCTTTTTGATCGTTCAACGGATTAGGACTCATGTTGTATAATTTAGTTACTTAAATTTAACAATTTATTTTTTAATTCAAAAGTAAGGCGTTTGGAGCTGCTGCTTCGTATAATACACGATGTATCTTGCCACGGATACCCAATTTAGCCAATTTATTTTCTTCGGCTGAAGGGTATACCCTGTTGGACAGGAACACAAATATCAATCCGTTCTCAGGATCAGCCCAGGCAAATGTTCCGGTAAAACCACTATGGCCATAACTTGATAAGCTGCATTCTTTTGTAACCGGACTATCTTTTTTATCATCAAACTCAGGTTTATCAAAACATAATCCACGGCGGTTATCAATAAAATGAGAGCTGGTATATTGTTTTATTACCTCGCTATCTATTAACTGTTGCCCTGCATATAACCCTTTATTTAAAAGCATTTGCATGACCACTGCCACATCATTGGCATTCCCAAATAAGCCGGCATGTCCTCCTACTCCACCTAACATAGCCGCTCCCTGATCATGCACATAGCCGCGTAAAGTTTGTTTCCTGAATTTGCTATCATTCTCTGTTGGTGCAATTAGCGTTACAGGATATGTATTTAAGGGAAGATAGGTCAATCCTGAATTCATTGGTTTATAAAATGTTTGCTGTACATAATCCTGCAAAGTTTTTCCGGTTCTATCCTCTACGATCTTTTTAGAAAAATAATAACCTACATCACTGTATAGATATTTTCCTTTAGGTTCTAGCTTACTATTTACAATTTGCTTGTAGATCGAATCCGTATATCCCTTAACGAGATATAAATTCTTAGCAACTTCGGTTGGATAGTTCTCAGTTTTGGTACTGTTGTAAAATCCGGGTTTATAGTTATTGGCTTTGTCTTGTGTTCTCAGCCAAAAAGGGATCATTGCCGGCAAGCCTGATTGGTGAGTCAAGATGTCTTTATAGCTCAGATCGAACTTATTGGTTTCTTTATACTCGGGAAAGTAATAACCCAAAGTTTGATTATAGTCAAATTGTTTTTGCTCGGTCAATTTCATCAGTGCCAATGATGATGATAAGATCTTTGTTAAAGAAGCCAGGTCGTAAATTGTTTGGTCAGTTACTTTTTCTGAATTGGCATCGTAAGTTAGTTTACCAAAATTTTTCTGATAAAACACTTTTCCATCTTTAATAGCAATTACCTGACAACCGGGATAAGCATTCTCTTTAATACCATATTGTGCGATAGAATCTACCTGTTGCAGTTTAGTGCTGTTAATTCCAATTTGTTCGGGTGTTACATATTGAACCCGCGTGGTGTTTTTAATCTCAAGTCCTGTTCCTGCTTTAAATAAGTTGGTAGAAACCGGCAATGTTCCATCTACTTTAATAGCACCCATAATGGCATCAGCAGCTGCTTTCTGACTGAATTGGTTATACTCATAAATATCCAGAATAGCTTTTGATTGATTAATACTTTCTAATTTATTGATCAAATAAGGATTAGAGAATAAACAAGTAATGGTATTTTTTGATTGTTGAATTTTCGATATCACATCCATGCTTCCGGCAGAGCACCCAAAATTTTTCTCGGGTTTATAGGATGTTTTATTGATCTGTAGAATAACCAGATCATACTTTTTTATTTTTGCAAGTAAAGTGTCTCTTAATTTTTGTGACGTATCGTGATTAATGCCAATGTGATCAATTTTAGCGTATTTATTTAGTGTTGTTGAAAATGTATTTTCTAAAACATCGCCTACTGATACTTCAACAATTTTTAACCCGTCTAATTGCTGTAAAGGCAAAATAGCATTGTCGTTTTTTAATAAAGTTACAGATGCTTCCGCCAGTTTGGTATTCATTACAAATGATGCCCTGGTATTCAGATCTTCATACAAATGTTTTGGATTTACATATTGCTTCTTATTTAAACCGCACCAGAATTTTGCTTTTAGTATTTTCTTGCAACGTGCATCAATATCTTCCTGGGTGATCTGTCCTTTTGTAATAGCCAGTTTTATCTGTTCCATGGCTTTAGGTACATTCTCTGCAAATAACAATACATCATTTCCGGCTAGCAATGCTTTTACATCTACCATTCCGGGTTCATAAAAATTAGCCACGCCTTTCATATTCAAGGCATCTGTAAATATCAAACCTTCAAAACCTAATTGTTTTTTTAAAAGATCCTGGATAATGTATGGCGACAATGTTGATGCGGTATTTTTAGTTGTATCATAACAAGGCACAAATAAATGCGCTACCATAATACTTGATAATCCCTGATCGAACAATTGCCTGAAAGGATATAACTCCAATGTATCCATTCGTTCTTTACATGCACTGATAACAGGTAGTGTTTTATGTGAGTCGCTATCCGTATCGCCATGTCCGGGAAAGTGTTTTCCGTTTGCCATAACACCTTCGGCCTGTAAGCCTTTCATGTACATGGTTGCTTTGTTAGCTACATTGTATTTATTTTCTCCAAAACTTCTCATCCCGATAACCGGATTCAAAGGATTATTATTTACATCGGCCACGGGAGCAAAGTTTACATGAATGCCCATACGCTTGCATTCACGCGCAATTTGTTTTCCCATGTAATAGATCAATGAATCATTTTTGATAGCACCAAGGGTCATTTGTCGTGGATACTTTGGTGTACTATCCAAACGCATAGCCAGGCCCCACTCTCCATCAATAGAAATAAGTAAAGGCGTTTTTGCTTTGCTTTGGTAATAGTTATTTAATTTGGATTCGCGTAAAGGCCCGCCCTGCATAAAGATCAATCCTCCAATGTTATACGTTTCAACCAGTTCCCGTATTTCGGCAACGTGCTTCATATCCTTGTTACTGTAAGCAGCAACCATAAACAACTGCGCTAAACGCTGATCGGGATTCAAAGAAGCAAAAACAGAATCAACCCAACGGGATTCTAACTTTAAAAAATCAGGAGTAGTTTTGGTAGTTGGTTTTTCGATCACAAAAGCCATTGTAACCACTATTGTAAAGACAAAAAGTGCTCTATAAAAAAATTTAATCATGTTGTTAAGATACAATCTCAGAGGTCTTTTAAATTTACGAAAAGAGATTGTTTTTAACAGTGAGGTCTTGATAGAGATGCGTTAATTAAAACTAAAATCAATGAGTGATCACGATCTTTTTAGAGCTGATACCATCTTTTGTTTTTACAGATAACAGATAAATTCCATCCGAAAATGATACTGTATTTATTTCTGCTTTATCAGCATTTACTTTTTCTTCCATTATTAATTCTCCAAGTTGATTATATAGCTGAATCACAGCATTTGATCTGGAGTTCAGATCAATATTCAGCTTATCATTAACAGGATTAGGATATGCCTTAATATTCAATTGTACTTCTTGCTCTTTTAATCCAACAAAAGCAACATTCTTCCAGGTTTCTTTGGTCCGATTTTGTGTGGCGTCCAAACCGGTTGTGATATAAAACACATCATTCAACGAAAAGAACATCGTTCCTTTTCTGCCAATAGTTGGTACACCGCCATAAGTAGTTAAACTTGTATCAGCCGGATCGAACAATTTAACATCATTGGTAATAACATCCAGTGTATCCTGTCCTCCATACAAACAAGCCTTTTTATTAACCACGGCACAAGCAACATAATTACGGGCCGGTAATGTAACATTAGGCACTACAGTCCATGTGTCGGTTGTGTGATCATATCTGTATATGAAATGGTTATAAGAACTTGGCGTTGTTGTATTGGTTTTTCCGTAACATATGTAGCCAATTGTATCGATAGAGAAAGCGGCGCCACGCCAAATGCCTGCAAAGGGCAAATTGTTTTTTTGGGTCCAGGTAGTGGTTGAAAAATTATATTCCCACACTTCATTCAGCGTTACATTGCTTGTTGGCCTTCCTCCGATGATATATACTTTATCCTTGACCACAAAATTAACCATTCCTTGTCGGCCGGAACCTGGAAAATCAGGTAAAGCTATCCATGAATTAAGTATCACCGAATATTGCCAGAAATCTTTCAGGCAACTATTATCACACGCCAAACCACCTAACATATAGCCAATACCATTATACGAAAAGGCGGTGGCATATTGTCGTTCTTTTCCAGACGGTAATGAAGCTATTGGCAACCAGGTTTCTGAACCTCCATCAAATGCATAACCATTTGGCATGCATTGATAGCCTGGTTCTAGTCCTGTAAAACAATACGCTTTATTATTGATGGTAAAAGCAGTACCATCATCTCTGGGTCCGCCTGGAAAATCGGTTAATTGGGTCCAAGTTTGACTATGGATAAAACCACTATAAATAAAGAGCAAAATAAAGAGTATGGTTTTATTCATAGATTAAATATTACAAATTAGTCACCGTGAACTTTCAGTGTTTCATGAGATGCTGCTTCTCTACTTCGCTCAAAGTTACAGTTCAGCGTAACATCTTTATAACAGAATTAAGAACAATATATTGTACGCAAACCTATTTTGTTCTACCCGAACTGGCATAGGTTTGCTTGAAATATGGTTCATTCATGTCGCTGATCATTACTCCTTTTTTGGTAGACGCATGTACGAACTTGTGATTTTGAAGATAAACGCCTACATGCGAAATGGTTTTTCCATTGGTTATAAAAAATACGAGATCGCCTTCCTTTAGGTCGGACAGGTTTATTTTTTTTACTTCGCCAACTAATGCCTTTGTATTAGAAGAGATTGTTTTTTGATATACGTTTTGATATAGAGTTGAAGTAAGTCCAGAACAGTCAATTCCCGCTTTATCTTTACCTGCATATTTGTATGGAACTCCATACCAATCGTTAATGAATTTATAAAGCTTTTCATTTTTGATATCAGAAGCTGAAACGCCCAGTTTAGCTGAGTATTGTTCCTTAATAGAACCGGAATTCTTAGTTTCGGTTTTGTTGTTTTCGGCTTTGTTGGTTTTTGTTGAAGAGGATGTTGACACTGATTGCTGATGTTTACAGGAAACAGCATAGAAAAAGCAGGTGCCAATTACAACATATTTTAAACCCTTCTTCATACCACTAAAGTTACGACGGTAGAATGTTGGTTTAAATACTCAAAAAAAATGTTTTGGACAAAGGCCTGTTAAACAACCGGAACTTCGGTTTGGTAATGTTTTGAGAATTTGGTGATCAGGCGATAGGCAATATAAGCAAAGATCGGAGCCGCGATCACGTCGTAGCTATAATGCACATGCTGAACCACTACTCCAACAGAAACAGCTATGGCAGCTGCCAGAAAAGTATACTTTAATACTTTATTCGTCATGAAAAAATAGAAAAGGAACATGGTGGCTGCATGCCCGCTAAAGAACAGATCTTTCAGATTCTCATTGCCTGCATAAAAGGTATTGGTCAAAAATTCGTCCCGTAAAGGAATAATAGCGGTTGGCGGCTCCAGCGGAATAAAAAACAAAGTGGCAACTCTTAATAAGGTCAATGCACCATACATTTGAATAAGGTGCAGGAATTTATAGGGTGAAATAAAAGCATAGATCAGGCCAATAAGCGCAGCCGAATAGGTTACAAAAAAGATAAAATCAGAAACATCCCTTGGTTTAATAAAATTTAAGATAGGATCATAAAAGGTATGTCCCTGTCTTGTTTCGATATAAGCCAGCAAAGATGCAAATCCTGTAAGAATGCAAATTAAAATACCTATAGAAATTAAAAACCTGTTTCTAAAGTAAGTATTTGAGAAAGCTGTTTTCCAGTTATAAAGCATTTGTATTACAATATTACTGAATTTCTATGTGTTCGCCTTCCCAAAATTATTTAAAAATGAGCGGGTTATTAACAAAAAAGCCGTTCGCTGGTTAGCGAACGGCTCAAATTCTTAAAATAAAGGTTTCTTTTAAGGAAGTGTGATATTATATATATTCCCGTTAATAGTAACGGTTGCCTGATCATCGCAAGCTCCATTTCCATAATTAAGATGTCTGGTTGCTTTCCCTCCCGGAGTATGATCTAATGTGCCTTGTGTAAAATGACGGCGACAGCCAAAAGCCATATTTCTGATCAAAGGAGAGGTGATGATCGATGTGAACGAATTACCATTGGAGGTTGTTCCGTTAGCGCTGCCTGTTATAGAGTAAGTATCATCATTCCAAACCCAGGTACCCTCACCGGTTAACCATTCACGCTGGCGTGTACTTTGCCAAGTAACCGTTCCTCCATTATTAGCTTTTATGATGGTAATATTAGCATTGATCTCGTATACCAAATGATGGGCGACATTATGACCTTTATTGGTAATGGTCTTTGATCCCGTAACCTGATGATCGTTCACAAAATAATTTTGCGGGGTAACTGTAATTACAGTGTTTGAATCGCGGTATCTTCCGGTAAAATTAATGATGACCATTCCTCTTCTGCTTCGGCCGTCATTACCCACACAATTGGTTGAGCCAAAGTTTACTGTAATTGTTTTGGCTGCAGCTAAGGTATCAAACGTGATAGTTGCACAAGCACTTAGTACAGCTGTTGCATCTGCAGTTTTAAAACTTGAAACAGTATTGCTAACTGCAGCTTCATCTGATATATTGGTTAGATCGTTTACGGTTGACGAAGCAAAAGATTGATCTACTGCCGCTGCAGTGTCACTATCTTTTTCTTCTTTATCTTTCTTTTTACAGGAAGAAAAGATAGTCGAACTTACAATAACTGCTAAAGCAAATCCTAAGGTTAATTGTTTGATTTTCATATATAATGTTTTTTTAGGTTTTTATTTGTAGATAAGACCACCTAAAAAAACAAAGGTTTAATAAAGCCTGAATTATTTCACAAAACTACCACAACCCGTATGTTTTTTTCCTTTATAAGATATCGTAACCTGTCTGTCTGCTTTATCTCCGCTTGCGGTATTACAAGGCTTTTTTAAAGCACTGATAGAAATATTATCATTGATCGTATAATTATAATCGTTTTCTTCGTTGATCAAGGCTCCCTGATTTTCTGTAATAAGACTATCCTTTCCATAATCAAGTACTAATCTTATTTGTGTTTGAGAAATTTCAGCAAACCAACCCGGCTCAGTACCACTTGCTTTAAATAGTATCTTATTATTAGCCGGCTCTTCAATATTTGATAATTCCTCTACTGCGTCCATTTTAGAAAGTGAAATATCAACTTCTCCAATGGTATCATCTCCCTGAGTTATTGTTTTTTCTCCTGTTGTATTTACCTGTGTACAGGAAACCAAAAATACGGTAACAATACCGCTTACTATGTGTTTTATCATAGTTTAAACCTACGAATATTAATCATACATTTGTAAAAAATTTAAACTATGGATTTGAAATTTGACATTATTGAGATCTTAAAAGTAACCATGATACTTTTTGCGGTAATTGATGTAATTGGCTCCATACCTATTATTATCAGCTTAAAACAAAAAACCGGCGAAATAAATGCACCAAAAGCGTCATTTGTATCGTTAGGTATTATGATCGTTTTTTTATTCGTAGGGCAAACGATCTTAAATATCATCGGTATTTCCATTGGCGATTTTGCTATTGCTGGTTCTATCCTCATCTTTATTGTTGCTTTTGAAATGATCCTTGGTATTCAAATTTCAAAAGATACCATGCCTGCTGCAGCTTCTGTTATTCCCTTGGCATTTCCACTTATTGCAGGTACAGGTACTCTAACCACATTATTATCTATTAAAGCCGAATATAATATTGTTTCGATCATTACTGCCATTATCCTCAATGTTATTATTGTTTATATAGTCTTAAGAAATCTTGACCGACTTGAAAGATTATTAGGTGCTGGCGGAATTGCTATTCTTAAAAAAGTATTTGGTATTATTTTATTGGCGCTGGCTATTAAATTGTTTAGGAAGTATACAGGTTTATAGTACTTCATCGTTAAGGTTATTATTATTAGGGCGTGTCGGCACAAAGGGACAGCGCCGTCGGGCTGACCCGCTGCAATCTTTTGCAAAAGGCAGTCAAAAGGATTTAGGCTCGCATCCCTCACGCGGAAAACTAAGTTTTAAAGAAATAAAGTGCACAAAAAAAGCCCCGACTAAGTCGGGGCTTTAATTTTTAGCTTTAACTAAATATTAGTGTTTTTTTCCACCTTTAGTAGCAGCAGCAACTGAATCAGCCATTCTTGTAGAATCAGCAGTCATTTTAGCAGCAGCTTCAGCAGCAGCAGCAGCTTCAGCTTCTGCAACTTTAGCTAAAGAGTCAGCTTGAGCTTGAGCTACAGCAGCTAATGAATCTTCAGTTAATTTTTGTTTAGCAGCCATTTCTTCTTTAGAAGGACCACAAGACACAAATGCAGCTGATAATGCAGCTACAGCAACGATAGATAATACTTTTTTCATTTTAGGTTTTTGTTTAGGTTTTATTAATTTGGTTGCAAAAATACACGTTTTTTTTAATTTTAGTTAAAAAACTAAAAAAAATACTTTTTTTTTTCAACATAGAGGGTGTTCAATCTATATAAACTACATAAACTGTATCTTTGTACCGTATGTACAAACAACTTTTAAGGCCACTGGTATTTAAACTGAACCCTGAAAAGGCTCATTATTTAACATTTGACCTGATGAAATTTGCCCTGGGTAATCCCCTGGGACGAGGTATTGGTAAAAGCATATTGCAATACAAGCATCCAAAATTAAAAAAACAACTTTTTGGACTAACTTTTGAAAATCCCGTTGGTTTAGCTGCCGGATTGGATAAAGACGCCAAAGTTTTTAATGAATTGGCTGTTTTAGGATTTGGTTTTATTGAAATTGGTACTTTAACCCCAAAAGGCCAGCCCGGAAACGATAAACCTCGTTTATTCAGATTACCAAACGATAAAGCCATTATTAACCGCATGGGTTTTAATAACGAAGGGGTTGATGCAGCGGTTATTCGATTAAAAGATCGTAAAACCAAGGTCATCATTGGCGGCAATATTGGTAAAAATAAGCTCACTGCTAACGAAGATGCCATTAAAGATTATGAATATTGTTTTAATGCGCTGTTTGATGTTGTTGATTACTTTGTAGTTAACGTAAGCTCACCTAACACGCCTAACCTCAGAGAGTTACAAGATAAAGAGCCTTTAACTCTTTTATTGAATCATCTACAGCAGATCAATAATTCAAAACCAAAACGTAAGCCTTTATTATTAAAAATAGCTCCGGATCTAACCAATTCCCAGCTCGACGATATCATTGATATTGTGGCTGTCACCAAAATTGATGGTATTGTAGCAACTAATACTACCATTGCTCGAGAACCTTTAACGTATCCAAAAGCCGAAGTTGAAGCCATAGGTATGGGTGGTTTAAGTGGTAAACCATTGACAAAAAGAAGTACCGAAGTTATAAAATACCTGAAAACAAAATCGAATAATGCTTTTCCGGTAATTGGGGTTGGCGGAATTCACAGTCCGGAAGATGCTATTGAAAAAATAAAAGCAGGTGCCGATCTGATACAATTATATACAGGTTTTATTTATGAAGGTCCCGCACTGATCAAAAACATTAACAAAGAGATCGTTAAACAAAATTTATAATATAATCAGGTATCGATTTGTATACCAGTGTTGATTATTACTTTTTTCAGATTACCTTTGATCTACGAAACTATATTATGAAACTTATTGAATGTCCCCGCGACGCGATGCAAGGCATCAAAGATATTATCCCAACAGAAGTTAAAGTAAAATATATCAATTCATTATTGAATATTGGTTTTGATACGATCGATTTTGGAAGTTTTGTTTCACCAAAAGCCATTCCTCAAATGCACGATACGGCTGCCGTTTTAAAACAACTCGATCTTTCGCAAACAAAAAGTAAACTGCTAGCTATTATTGCTAACACTCGTGGCGCGCAGGATGCCTGTGCTTTTGAAGAAATAAACTATTTAGGTTTTCCTTTTTCTATTTCCGAAACCTTTCAGCAACGCAATGCCAACTCAAGTATTGCTGAGTCGTTAGTAAGAGTAGAAGAAATTCAAAACCTGTGTGCAACGCATAAAAAAGAATTGGTAGTTTATATCTCCATGGCTTTTGGGAATCCCTATGGCGATGAATGGAATAGTGATATTGTGATCAACTGGACAAAAAAATTAAGCGAACTGGGCGTTAAGATTATCGCGCTTTCGGATACAGTTGGAGTTTCTAATAAAGAAAACATCACGCATTTATTCTCCAACATTATTCCCGAATTTAAACACGTTGAGATAGGCGCTCACCTCCACTCTACCAAAGAAAAATCACAGGAAAAGATCGATGCGGCTTATAGAAGCGGTTGTCAGCGTTTTGATGTTGCCATTCATGGTTTTGGTGGTTGCCCAATGGCAGCCGATGCTTTAACCGGTAATTTAGCAACCGAAGATCTGGAGCATTATTTTGAAGTGAATAAAATACCTTTGAATCTCAACACTGATTTATTGCACAACGCTTATTTAGAAAGCTGGGATGTATTTAATAAATATCATTAAGGGTTTATTTTGTATCCGGCTTTTTCAAATCAGGGTTTTCAACAGGCTTTAATTCCATTTTATCTGCATTGAATCTGAATTTTTTAGCATATACTTTTAGTTTACTTCCAATAGGCACATCGGATGTTATTTTTTTGAGGATCACGCCAAGTATCAATCCGAAGATCACATAAGCAATAAACAAAATAAAACCGGGTTGTAGAGATGTTTCATTGGTTGCAATGGTTGCCAACGATTTTGTTTTCATATTCAGATGATCCATTTGATTATCTAAAATTCCTTTAAAGCCAATATAGGCCATAAATATGGCAACTACCATCACATCGGCCATCGACCATTTTCCGGATTTAAAAGCAAAGAAGCGAATGACATTATTTCTCTTCCATTTATCGTTTCCTAATAAGTAGATCTTGGTTGACAATAATTTTACGATTGGAAACAATACGCTGAATATTAAGATTAGGATCCCTACAAATATAGCATCGGTCTTCCCTTCAGTCACTAGAATATGAACTACATCCAATATGCTTTTACTCTGGTAAAAAATAACCTGATCGTTAAACACTAAGTGTTTTCCTATCAATTCAAAATTCAATTCCTTGATCCGCGCATCTATCTCGATCATTGGGGCCAGCAGGCCAACCATCAACACAGTTAATGCCAGTAAAACCGACATGGTAAATAAAGGTGTGTAAAGGAATTTTTTATTTCTGAATACAAGCCACAATAATAATACTAATGACAAACAGGCAATGAGTGCAAAAGTCCTTAAATATATCTGTTCCTGTAAAGCATCAATGGTGGCCGAAGCCTTTTTGTTAAATGAGGGAATATCTTCTGAATTATACTTTACCAGTAAAAAAATAAGTTCGTTGCTGCTACTGATACTATCATGTGTTTCAGAAGCAAATTCTTTTATTTTATCCTGAGCTAAATATTTTAACCTCTCTTTACTTTGAGGCTTTTTAATTTCTTTGATGATCGTATTGGTAAACTCCGGAACTTTTTCTCTGACCTTATCAACCTCAATAAAATTATTAACAGCAAATTTTGTGACCTTGCCTTTGAATGTAGTTTGCTTTTGATTGACCATGGTTACTGCTTTAGTAACCAATGAATTCAATATCTTATTTAACTCTACCCTTAAAGTATCTTCCTGTTTATTGGTAAATTGAAACTCATTGATCTGCGTATTGATAATATCCATTAAATTATCTTTCCAGGCATCTACTGATAATAAACCATGCTGTATATTATTTATCTTACTGTAATCTTTTTTGATCACAGCGCGTTCTTGTGACCGCTCGTGAATATCATATCCGCACCAGATAGCAAATCCTAAAACTGGTGCCAGGAATAAGACCATTAAAAACTGATATAATCCTTTGTATTTAGGCATGGTGTATAACTTATTTATAATATTTTCTGAAATTCAAAATACGGTCGCCTATCTGAGGCATTGTGTCTCCTAACAAGAATCCTAATGGTTGTAAAGAAGGAACGCGATCACAAATTACTTTTATAATTGCCGTTAACGGTATAGAAAGGAACATACCGCCTACGCCCCACAATGCACCACCTATTAGCACAACAATAATAGAAACAAAGCCATTTACTTTTACTTTAGAGGCTACGATCATTGGCACAAAGAAATTATTATCAATTAACTGAACAACAAGATAAAGAGCTAAAACTGACAAAGCTGCTCCGCCTGATTGAGTTGTAATAGCAACTATCATCGGTAATGAAATAGCAATGAGACCTCCTATATATGGTATGAGATTTAAAATGGCTCCCATTACCCCAAGAAGTAACGCATAGTCTACTCCTATGATCAATAGCCCAACCGAATTTAAGGTTGCTACTAAAAAAGCTTCCAGTAATAAACCTACAAGATAACTCTGGATCAATGTTTTTGTTTGCATAAGTACGTCAGCAACAGTATCTCTTTTACCAGATGAAAAGCATTGACCTATAAAATCAAGTAATAAAGGTTTGTAAAATAGGATCATAAACATATAGATGGGAACCAACAACACTACTATTAAAGTTCCTGTTACCGACATCAATGTTTCACCTATAACGGCACCTCCGTCTTTCATCTGTTCATTTTTCGTCTTTTCTATCCAGGCTTTAACTTTATAACTACTGATATTGAAAGTATCGGAGATCCAATGAATAAAGTCGCGAAACAAAAGGGTGAATTTTTGTTTTAATAATGGAAAAGAATCACTAAAATGAGAAAGCTGGGAACCAATAAAATAACATAACGCTCCAATAAGAATCATTGCCAGCATAATGACAATTGAGATCGAAACTACTCTATGGATCTTTCTATTTAAAAAATTGACAACCGGGTTAAGAACAATTGCCAGAATAGTTGAAAATATCAAAGGAACAATGATCTCTCTTCCAACATATAAAATAAAGAAAAATGCGACAAGGCCTAAAAGAACCTGCGAACATTTAAGATAAAAGGGTAAAAGAACTTTCATAGCGTTTAATAGTTATAACACTAATGACAAGTTTATGCCAGTCTTAAAATCTTGTTGTAGCTTTAAAGTATTAAGGAGAAAACGGGAATTTATTCCCCAAAATCAATATTTGCGAAATATTGAGCAATTAATTTCCCGTATTGCTTATCTAAGCATTTCCCATAACACAATTCCCATACTTACAGATACGTTGAAAGAATGTTTAGTTCCAAACTGCGGAATCTCGAGACATACATCACTTTGATCTATAATATCCTGTTCTACACCATATACTTCATTCCCAAAAACCAGCGCAAGCGGCTCTTGTATTTTTTGAAATGTATTAAGCATAATTGAATGCTTAGCCTGCTCAATAGAAGCAATGTAATATTGATTTGCTTTTAACTCACTTACTGCTTCCTGTGTG
Organism: Bacteroidota bacterium; assembly: GCA_040386075.1. Taxonomy (GTDB): domain Bacteria; phylum Bacteroidota; class Bacteroidia; order B-17B0; family Aurantibacillaceae; genus UBA4416. The sequence goes on along the minus strand of JAZKGE010000026.1, from coordinate 29,481 downwards.
GTTTTAAAATACTTCCAGCTAACTGTTTCAGTGGCTCCTAATGCCGTTTTTTCAATCTCAGGTTTAGGTGGTGTGCCGGTTACTCCACACAGATAAATAGCTTCAATTAAAAAAGCATCGGCTGTTCTAAAAGCAGAGCCAACATTATTTAAGCTTCTGATGTTATCCAAAACCAAAATGATCTTGTTTTTTTGAGAAGCCTTGAATTCTTCTGAACTCATGCGCCCAAGGTCCTGCATACTGAGTTTTTGATTCATGTTTATCTCTGGCATAAAACTAGCATACCTAAAGCAGTGATTATTGAAGGTTAAACCTTAAGCTAAATCCGGCATTGGTATTTGCTGTTGGGAACGAATTGGATGTTTGTGGGGTAGTTCTGATCCAGTCGTAAAACAAACGCAGATTAATAGCTTGTGTTAGCTGATAATCCAATGCTGTTTTTAAAGTGATGATATTTTGACCGCCGGTTGGAGTGCTGATTTCATCTGCAATACGTCTGATGATAGTCATGTTTCTTCTGTATGAAAGATCGAGTTTAAAGTTTAGGTCACTTTTCACAGGCTGCCCTTTAATTTTAAGATTTCCTAAAACTAAATTAGGGAAACGATAACCAATACCAACAATATATTCCTGGCCTTTGGTCTCAATAATTTGAGGGCCGGTAATGTTTAAGTTAACTGTTTTATCTTTTTTGATCTCAAAGTTTGCTAATAATCCAGGTTTATTGAATTTAAAATCAACCTTGATCAATGGACTGAAAGCCTCGGTAATGGTTGCTCCCTGTATGGTATACTTAGGGTTAAAATTAGCCGACTGTTGAACACCACCAAATACTGAGTTTTGAACAGGCACCCTGGAATCATTATCAGCATACTGATCATTATCTCTATCGATAAATAATAAGTTATTAGCATAACCTCCTATTGTATACATTGATCTGTATGCATGACGTAATGTAACCGACTGGAAATATTTTTTTACAAATTTTAATTTACCAATTCCATCCCAGCTAATTGTCCAGTTTGGTAATGGTATTTGTTTGAACATTCTATCCGTTCCTACTCCTTTTATTTTTCTACCGGTATAAGCCTGGTGGAATGCACCCAATAATACATCCTGTTGGGTATTACTATATCCATCATAGTATGAACCGCCTTTACCATCAGGTAGAGGATCTTTAATAGCAACAGCATTATTAGAAGCAGCAAGTTCCTTAGCAACATCGGGTCTGATAGCTAAGAATTCATCAAATAAAACCGAAGATCCGTCCTTATTGCTTTTATCCTTGAACGATCTGCCTAAAGTGAATACACTAATGCTATAGTTACCGGTGTTGGTAGGTGTTTCAAATACATATCCCCTGTTACCATTACCTATTTGGTTAGTATCGTATCTCACAAACATCGATTCGTTTCTTCCATAAGTTTTAGATCCGTTCAATTCTATTTTTAAACTTCCGTGTGGTTCAACATTAGCACGATACGTAATATTTTTTGTGCTGGTAGTAGTGTATGGTAAACTTTGGTTTGGATTTTTAACCAACCAATCGTTATTGATAGATTTTCTCAATATACTATCGTTAGAGCCGCTTATGAAGCCCATGCCAGGTGCCATACCTCTACTTGGGTCCATACCAACATACTGTGAGCTTGGAAAAAAGCCCGGTAAGGCTGTACCGTTGGTTTGCTGATATGATAATGATACCTGTTTCAACATCATGATACCTCTTGCTAAAAACTCGAGTATATCTTTTGCGCCTTGATTGGCAGCCTCGGTCTTAGCAGTAGTATCTTTAGGATCCTTAGGTTTTGGTGGTGTATTTTTCTTATTGTTACCTCCTATATTTATTTTTCTGAAATATGGAACTTTGTTATAAAGCGTTGTCATATTAAAAGTACCGTTCAAATTTTTAGTGTTGGTGTTTTGAATGGTATTACCAATTTCCTCCTGTGCAAATGGTCTTCTGGTCCAGGTGTATGAAGTACTGTATCGTGCAGTTGCATTCACAAAATCAAAAATAGGGATCTTATTGATCGGTATCTGGTAGTTAATATTAGACTGGTGGCGGTAACCGGTTGTGGTACCCAAACCTATTAAGTTCTTTTGAATAGAGTCTTTTTCTTCTTTAGTATCTATTTTACCCTGTGGTTCCAGGATACGTCCGTCATTATTAGCAGTGAAATCAAACTTCAGATTTTTAGTGAAGTTCCACTGCATATCATAATTACGCGTAATGTTGAATGTTTTATTGAACTGAGCCTGAGTTAAATTATCGCTGCTACCTGTATAGAAACTGGTAATATCCCTGTTCAACAATTCACTGTAACTTCTGTTCACATCCATATTAAACCCTACTCTGCTAGGCAATGGTGTTACATTGATCTCTTTAACCAAGGCCAGCCATTTGTTATTTAAGATCTTGGATTTGGTTTTCTTGAATGGTGTCCATGCTTTTGCATTGATAGAATAATTATATGACAATGCTCCACGGTACGTTTTAATGATACTGTTTTCAATGTTAACATTACGTCTTGTGATTTCATTATAAGCATAGGTTACCGAGAAGTTGGAAACATCCCAGGGCATAGCTTTGGCACCGTCTTTTTTAAATCCGTCTATTCTAACGTTTGAAAAATTATAGCCTTTACGCACAGTTACATCCTGCGCATTTTTCTTGATCTGTTTTTGTAAGCCTTCAGGGATACTAGGATTGTCTATTTTAATATCCGGATCGTATGGACTGTACTGAGGTGTGATCTTAGTTTCACCATAAGCATAATAAACCGGCAAATTAACTTTCCACTTAACAGGGAAGAATTTACCTAACTGAAAAGTAGATGTTGCATCCCACTGGAAATTAGTTTCCCTGCTTCGTTCACTTACTTTCTTCTCAATACTACCAAAGAATGGTTTACTATATGTTGCGGCTAACGATATCTGACCCAGATCGGCCAGTTTAGCCTGTATACTACCTGTTGTGGCCCAGCCACCATTATTTACGAAATCTGTTAAGCGCAATTCATTTACCCATACTTCAACACACTTTGGCAGGTTGCCATCGTCCTTCGGATTTCGTATCCCGATCATCATACTTTTTATTCCGGCCAGGTTAGGATTACCTACAACGGTTATTGTATTACTTCCATCGGCTTCGGTATAAGGTGTTTGCATGGCCACCAGATCAGTGCCGGCAATACCATTTCTTACAACTTTTGCTGAAGTTATCTTTTCAAAATCGATCACAAATTCATTTTCTGATGGCCAAACAGTGTATTGTCCATCTTCTGTATTAGGATCATAATATCCTGGTTGGGTTAATTTTACCGGGATCTCATACTCATAGTAGTTATTATTATAATCGGAACCTAAACGAACAAAAACAGTTACATCACCATCATTTAAAGGATCCGGTCCTAATTTTTCGGCATGCATGAATAATTTTAATTTTTTAAAGGAACGTACATCCAGTTCTGTTGTTTTTACAATTGCCCTGCTGTCTCCATCTTTTAAATTACAAGTTCTTAATGATAAAGCCTGTTCATTCAATAACACAGAGTTAGTAGCCTGAACATTTTGTTGTTGTTGAATGCTGGGAGGAATAACATAGTTAACCGGTACTTTAGCTCCATTTTCCTGTAAACTTACAGCTGATACATCGAACGTGGTTGTATTGTCATCATTGGCAATATATTCACCCGGTTTTTGCAAATCAAATGCATAACGTCTCCAATCACTACGCACTAATTCCATACGGGCAATACGGCAAACTACAGGCTTGTCAAAACCTTTCATGAATACACGCATGAAACGGATAGAGTTAAATCCTTCAATGGCACCAACCGCTTTTTCGTATTCATTAATAGGTATTTTAAACTGGTACCATTTTACGGTTTTTTGGGTGTTATTGATAGTGGCTGTTCCTTCCAGTACATTCACAATATAATTATGTCCAACATTAGATGGATCCAGATCAGTTGGTGAAATATTAATTTTATACTGGTAATAGTTTTCAGTTTCACTTAAGGTGTTATCCTTATTGATATCTTCGATATTAGGGTTATTAGATGAAGCACTTGGAATACCGGCATCAGGATATTGTTCTTCTGTAGGTGAGTTACCCTCAGCGTTATTATATTTTTTATAACGGGATAAGGTATTTCCTCTGTAATCCGGTGCTGGAAAATTATCATACCCTGAACCTCTGAAGAAACTGTACCTATCAGAACTTGGATCACTGATCGCTTCATCAACATAAGGATTTCCCTGGTAACTTTGTAAGGCTGAATAATAAGAAGCGAATTTTCTAACCTCTGCACTGTCAGGAAAACCATCATAACCTACATCCTGGTAGGGTCTGTCGGAAGGCTCATTCACAAATGAGTTGGATATAGGACTGATCAACGGAGCTTTCCCTATACTAGATTCTATAGTTGGCAAATTACCGTTTGCTCCACCAGGATTTCCAGGCAATCCATTCTCATATAACATTTTTCCATCTTTAATAATATCCTCACTGATATTACCCAGGTTGATATACATTTCGCCGCTTGGTTTGTTATTATTATCCATTTCAGGATATGTATCACTGTTATAATCACTGTTAAAAGGATCCATCATCCAGAACTGAACATATTCGATGTTAGCAGCCTGAAAATCATTGGTCTCTAACCTTCTCATAATACCTCCCCAACGAGATTCAGGGTTTGCAAGTCTTCCGGTATTTGCTCCGGATGTGATCATACCACTTGAAAAACCTGAAACACCATTAACATCATAATTATAAGGTCCGCGTTCGCCTGGATAAAAAGCAAGGTCCAAAACAGATAACACAACGGGTTGTCCATTCACAGGAGTTTTACTTGGGAACAATTCTGTTTCCAATACCTGGCGCATAAAGTTATTGGAGAAAACAGGTTCAGTAATATTTCCCGGCTTTGTGCTTGTATTTTGTTGTCCGTAAAATAAAGGGTCAATATTGTACCAGTTAAATTGCGCACGGTTCAACCCTGTTCTTATGTCATCATTTAATGCCGCTTCAGGAAATAAAGTGGATTGTCCTTGCGGAATACTTGCTAACGACCAGGCTTGTGGACTCTTAAGATCAATTAATGAGATACTTCCTTCAAAGTCATCTACATAAGAATTACCATTTTTTCCGATTGCTTTGGCTGTACCGGGAATTAGTTGCGCAAATTCACCACGTGTGGTAATGCTACTCATTTCCTTGGTATTATATAAAGGTAGTTTATCTAATATACGTGTTAAAACAGGAACATCAGTGCGGTAGTTATAATCTAATCCCCAAATGGTATTTGACACAGGTTCATCACCAACATTCACTTTTTGAGTTACCGGTTTTTCATTCAAATGCAATAAGGTACCACCAAGGGTCAGGTCTTTATTTACTTTAAAATCTAAACGGGTACCGAATAAACTTTTTTGTTGTACATTAAATAAAGAGTTACTCTCAGTGCTTACTTTAATATTAGCTCCGGAGTTTAAAATACTTTCGTTGATGATCTTTACTCTACCCAATGTATAATCAACTGTATAATCAACGTTCTCTGTCAAAGCTTGCCCATTTGCTGTTACCTGAACAGCGCCTTGCGGAATATTCAATGCATTTAAAGAGATCTCCGAACCTGAAGCTGATTTATACTGTCCCTTTATTTTAAAACGATTCTTTTCCTGTAATAGTTGAGCTATTGTTCTTGTGGAGTCATACAACTCCTGGTAAATATATTTATTATAGACGGTAGGATCATCTGATGAGTTAAATTTATCTCTTAAGTTATTACCAAAAGGTTCTTTACTCGAAAGATAGATACGTCCATTATTAGGATTGATCGTATAATCCTTCACAAAATCGTAAACACCATCTGCATATGGATCTCCGTTAACACTCAGTTTGTCAAAGCCCATTACCTGAACCAATAACCTACCGTTAACGCTGCCATAAGGAATGTAAGGAATGTCGACACCTGTTTCAATGTTATTATAATAAATATCGCATTTAAAATCCGCCGCATTTAAGTTATATGCTCCTAAAGAATAAACGTTCTTCATCATCAGATCCCAGGTACTGAATTTTGGACTGGTGATAGACCCGCTTTTTAAAAGTTTCATGTACAATGGGCCGGTTGTAAACTGATCGGAGAACTCACCTACCTGATATACTTTGCCATTGTATGTATATTGATACGCAACTGCAACAGTTTGATCATTGTTGATCGCCTGATTTATCGATATAAAACCTAAACGGTTATTGAAGGTGAACTCTGATGGATTTAATTTTCGGGCATTGGACACATATTCAAAATCTCTTCCGGAAACCATGAATCCACCATTCTGATTACACTGATTCATTCCGCCAGGTGGTGGCAATTGCAGTGTTGAATTTATAGCTTGTAATGTATTACTACGTTGAGCAATTAAACCAACAGTAGGATCGGTTAAAAGATAATATAAATTATTGGCCCCGTTGTGTGGATTTGTACCGGTACTATCATCAATTATATAATCTGATGTAGAAGGCAAACAAGGGCCGCCGCTTGAAGAAAGAGTCCTATTTCTTAATGCCGGATTAACATGGGTTGAATCCTCACCCAGATCAGTGAACGCTGCAACACTTCTTACCTGTTCTGTACTACCAGTTTGATTGGTAATATAAACCTCCATTTTGGTAATAACGATAGGCGTATTAACAACAGGTAATGTACCCATCCATTGATCGTAATTATCCCTGAAATAATGACCAAGGAAGTAATGTTTATTTACCTCGTAGTTATCAGCCGATACATTAAAATACATGGTTTGGGCACCGCCCTGAACTGATACTTCCTGCTTTTTACCTCTTTGCTGCGAGAATAATGCTGTAGCAGTTAACCTTCCAAATTGCAATTGTGTTTTCACACCAAATAAACTCTGACTTCCCTGGATCAAGGAACTGTTAAGCGGCATGCTCACATTACCCGCTTCTATCTTTTTAATGATCTCATCTTCGTAACCGGTATATTCCAGTTTCATTTGATTTTCCCAGTCAAACGATGCTTCCGTATTATAGCTGGTTGTTATCTTTAATTTGTCACCTATCTTTCCAATTAAGTTTAACTGGATCCTCATGTTAAAATCAAAATTGGTTACTTTTTGCTGACGTTGAGGAATAGCAGGGTTCAACGTTTTATTACGATTCAATGCAAAAATTAACTCGGCTGTTCCTGTTGGTTTAATATCTACCTGGTTACCACCAAATATCCTGTCAAAGATTTCGCTGTTAACTGTTAATTTTGGTAGTGTTCCTTTTTTGGATTGATTTTGAAGATCCTCTGCTTTTATCTTTGATTTCCAGTGATCCTTAACGGCATCTTTAAACAACTGATCCTGGTAATCTTTAAATTCTACATAAGTTTCGGGACGGTAATCCATATCCCCGATCTTTTGAGTTACATCATAGTTTCCTGTTACAGGATTATAAACGGTCTCAGTTTTGATATTAGAAGGATTGGAAAGATACAATCCGCTTTTATCATCAAATACAGGTTGAGTTCCGTTGTTGTCGTTGAATTTATAAGGCAGATCTTCTTTGTCAACAATAGGAGAATCGGGATTAAGAACATGAACGGGAGTATACAGGTAATGTGGTTTGCTCAGCGGAGCATTTTTGGCTTTAGAACCAATAACAACGCTCATCAAGCCAACCGACACCGAACCTACAACAAGAAATTTTACGACTCCTTTTACCACGTTTTAAATTACATATTTTTAAGCGCTGCTTTAATCAGCAATTCAACATTATCTGTAGCTACACCTTGTTGCTTGGTCGCTTTCTCAATGGCTTTCTCTGCCACCAGTTTAGGAAACCCCAACGTAACTAGTGCCATTAACGCCTCATCTTTATTTTTATTGTACGATGGATTTAATATTTGGGAAATTCCTCCCTCATGTTTCCCCATTTTTCCCTTAAGATCAACAACGATGCGTTGTGCTGTTTTTTCGCCAATGCCTTTTATGCTTTTTAGCAAAGCTACATTGGCCGTATTAATGGCTCCGGCAATCTCCGGTGCGCTTAACGACGACAGCATTAAAATGGCACTTCCGCCACCAACACCCGATACTGAAATTAATTTACGAAACAGATCACGCTCTTCTTCATCAGCAAAACCAAAATAGCGGGGATTATCATCTCTCACATAAACACTTTCAACAAACAATTTAGCGGTAGCTTTTCCTTGTATCTGGCTATACGTGGTTAAAGAGATAAGTAACGCATATCCTACACCATTGGTTTCTATAACTGCCTGGGCAGGATTTAGTTCGGCAACTTGCCCATTAACGTAACTTATCATAGTTTTAAGAGGTGTGAAAATACCATAAATTTTGTAATTGAAGAAAAATAATTCTTACTGAAAAATTAAAAGATTTTCTTATTATAAAACACCTTCGTTTTAACAAAAAACTGTTTAAATTTTTGAAAACTAAACTTTTTAGTGTTGCAATATTTTTAAATAATTGTTATATTTGTATAACTAAAACTTAACGTATTTGGAAACCACTATAATTCTTGCGCTTCTTGTTACTGCTTATTTATTAGGTTCTATTCCAACCGCCGTATGGTGGGGAAAACGCTATTACGGTATTGATGTAAGGGAATTTGGTAGTGGAAATGCAGGTGCAACCAACACTTTCAGGGTACTAGGTAAAAAAGCCGGAATTCCTGTATTGTTTATCGACATTGTTAAAGGAACCCTTGCTGTTTTATTGGTACACTTTTCTTCGTTTGAATATGACAGCAATCAGTTTGTTAATTTGGAACTAGGTTTAGGTATTGCTGCTTTGGTAGGACACGTTTTTCCTGTTTTTGCAGGATTTAGAGGAGGTAAAGGAGTAGCAACTATTTTAGGGATTGTGATCTGCTTAACGCCAATAACCAGCGTAATGGTATTGGGTGTGTTTTTGATAGTACTACTTGCTACCCGTTATGTATCTTTGTCATCAATGACAGCCGGGTTAAGTTTTCCTTTCTTTTTAAATGTGGTTCTTAAAAATCAAAATGAAACGTTGCTGATATTCTCTATTTTTGTAGCAGCTTTGTTGATCATTACGCACAAAAAGAATATCTCACGTTTATTGAAACGCCAGGAATCAAAAGTGGATCTGTTTGCTAAAAAAGCATAGATCAGGTCTTTTTACGTTCATCATCTACCCCATCTTCTTCTATAAGGCAATTTTCATCATCATCGTAATCGGTAATTTTACCGTATACGGTTCTTAATATGGCTCGTGCTTCAGCCACTTCCTTTCCCTTATAAATGCATTGGTTGGCAATAGATTCCAAAGTGGAAATGTCTTCCCATTTAGCTTTGGTTGTCTTACTATCTTTCATGACATTTGGCATTAATGTGATTAACCTATTTATACATAGAATTTTATGCCAATGTTCGAATTGTATGTAGTATTTAGTTAACCGTAGCTTTTTTCCTGGTCAATGGTATCAATAACAGTAAACCAATGATAAAAAAGGCTATTAAAGAAAGAATAGAAGGTCGCATGCCGCCCATTACCTGACTGATAATTCCAAATAACACTGTTCCCAATATCATTCCTAGTTTTTCAACTACATCATAAAAGCTAAAAAAGCTGGTATGATCCTCAGTCACAGGCAAAAGTTTACTATAGGTACTACGCGATAATGCCTGAACACCACCCATTACCAAACCAACCAAAAAGGCAACAATGTAAAAGTGAAACGGTGTGCGAACTATTAAATAAGTAAAAACACATATAAAGATCCAGATGCAAATAGATGTCATTAAAGATTTGATATTTCCGATCTTTCTGGAAAGCCATGAGAACAGATAAGAACCGGCAATACCCACAAACTGAATAATCAAAATACTAATGATCAACGAACTGGTTTTTGCTTTTTCGGCAGCTTCGCCAACACCCCAATCGATTTCATTACGGGCAAATAATACGGCTACTACCATAATAGTTTGTACACCCATATTGTAAAAAAAGTAACTGGATAAAAATTGCTTCAGGGTTGGCAGTTGTTTGATCTGTTTCCAAACAGAGCTTAACTCTTTAAAACCTTTAGATAATAATCCCGATCTGTCGGCTGTATGATTATCATGTGTTTTGTTTGGAAGGTTGGCGAACGTGTATTGTGCAAAGCCCATCCACCAAAGACCAACTAATAGAAACGAATACTTTACTTTAAAAAATCCGGTTACAACTAACACTCCATTAACCTCTTTTTCTTCATATTTAAAAACCATGATCCCCACCAGGCAAAGAATTAACAATAAAGAGCTACCAAAATAGCCCAATGCAAAACCTTTGGCACTTACTTTATCCTGGTTTTCGGTAGATGCTATTTGCGGCAGATAGGAATTATAATATACTAAACTTCCCCAAAAACCAATAGTTGCGGTTATAAACGGTATAAAGCTTAATTCTAAATGCTCACGGTTAAAAAAATATAAACACATACAGGATATAGAACCCAAATAACAAAAGAATTGCAAAAACCGTTTTTTATTACCAAGGTAATCGGCAACTCCACTCAATACTGGTGATATCAATACAACAATAGACAAAGCGAAAGCATATACAAACGAATAGATGTTCTGGTTCTCAACCTCTAATCCTAAAAAGTTAACGGTGTGCCCGATAAAATTGATACCATCGTGAGTAGTTACATAATCATAAAAATTAGGAAAGATAGCAGAGGTTATTACCAGTGGAAATACTGAGTTAGCCCAATCATAAAAGGTCCAGGCTTTAATGGTTTTGGCGTTATCCTTTTCTATAAAATTCATATAGCTAATAGAATTAAGTTAGTGATTCAATCTGTTTATGATTACGAATTAGTACGAATATACGAATCTGTGTGCACACAGCTTAAACCCGGATTCGTATATTCGTATTATTATTCGTAATTATTTAATTTGTATTCGCAATTATCTAATTTTTAATAATCTCAAACTCCACTCTTCTGTTCTTAGCCTGGCCTTCGGGCGTATCGTTACTGGCAACAGGCAATGAACTTCCGTAACCTTTAAAGTACATTTTATTTTGAACGCCTTTTTTAATTAAATACTCAAAAACTTCGCGGGCACGCTGTTCAGATATTTTTTGATTTTTGCCTTTTGATCCAACATTATCAGAATGCCCATTGATCTGCACTTCCATGTGTGGGTTCCTTAAAAGATATTGCACCAGTTTATTTAATTCAGAATAAGATTCGGGAAGCAGATAATAACGGGCATTTTCAAAGAAAATATTTCTTAAAGCTATCTTCTCCCCTACTTTCACATCTTTTTTTACATCTAAAACAGAATCCTGTTCTAAATTAAACGAGCCAACGATCTCAACTTTTACCTTTTCAACTACTTCTTTTGCTTTTATTAAAGATACATCATCTACAAAATAATATGCTTCTTTGAATCCCAGCTTAAACACATTCATACGAGTCATATCCTTTTTAACATTTGCCGAAAAATTACCGATCGTTAAATATTTTTCTCCTCCATCTGCCATGTATTTTCCAGAGATCTTAAACCATTGGTAGCCATTAATAAAACTTCCCTTTTTACTAACAGAATCTATCATAGCGGTTTTCACGGCATCGGCCTTACTTTTATAACCAACCTTGGTAAATAAAGCACCAATTGATTTTAAACTGGCGTTACTCCAAAATGCCAGCCTAATGTACATTTCAAACTCGTAGGTAGTTCCCCTGTGTAGGGGTTCGGCAAATTTTACCTGCATAAACTCTTTATATTTCTTCTGAAACCTAAGCCCCGCATAACAATTACCGGTTCGGGCACCTTTTTGAGAAGAGGTATCGTTACTCAGTGGTTCCTGGTAATAATCCACACTGGCTATCTGTTGCCATGGAATAGCTTGCTTGATGCTTCCCGATTTTTTTCGATAATTCTCAAAACTACCGTTTGGCACGAGGTTTTTAACAATTTCAGGGGCCTGTTGAGCAAAAACAAGCGTAGACGCCATAAACAAGGCTAATATGTATAGTTTTTTAAGCATTTTTAATAATGGCAAATGTAAGTTTTAGACCATATTCCATAAATTTTTGTTATGAACATTTGTTATTATAAAAAAAAGCGTATATTTGCAATCCAATTTAAAAAAACAGAATTAATACTTTAATAGAATGGCAAATCATAAGTCGGCAATAAAAAGAATCAGATCAAATAACGCTAAACGTTTACAAAATCGTTATTATGCAAAAACAACCCGTAATGCTATCAAAAAATTACGTGGAACAGACACTAAAAAAGAAGCTGCAGCTTTATTACCAAAAGTGGTTGCTATGTTAGATAAATTAGCTAAAAAAAGCGTTATTCACAAAAATAAAGCAGCTAACTTAAAATCAAAATTGACTAAAAAAGTAAATGCAATTGCAAAATAAATTGCAACTACAAAAATAAATCAGAATCCCGCATTTTTGTGGGATTTTTTTTTGATTTATTCCTAAAATAATTAGGCTGTAAGCAATAATTTTATAATTTTGTCGAAATATAAAACACATAACTACAATATATGATGAATTCTAAATCTTTACGAAACTTAAGTCTTGCTGTTGGCACAACTGCTTTGTTAGTTGGTTGCAATGGTTTAGGGAAAATGGTAAAAAAACAATCTACATTTTCTTACGAGGTTAAACCTAATCCATTGGAGATGCATGGAGACAGTATTGGATTTACTGTGACCGGAAAATATCCTGCTAAAATTTTTGCTAAAAAAGCAACTGTAACATTAACTCCTGTTGTGAAATACGCAGGTGGAGAAAAAGCTTTGAAGCCAGTTATATTGGTTGGAGAAAAAGCAACAGATCCGGGACAAAAGATCAGTTACGATAAAGGTGGAACATTTAGTTATACATCTGAAAAATTTGCTTATGAGCCTGCAATGAAAGTTGCAACTGTTGAATTACGTGCTCAAGGTAAAGTAAAGAAAAAAACCAAAGATTTTACTCCGGTAAAATTAGGAGACGGAACAATTGTTACGCCATTATTGGTTCGTAATGATGAGAAAGGTATCTATGCAAAAGACGCTTTTGTTAAATCTACTCCTGTTAACCAAACAGCTAATATTTATTATTTGATCAACAAATCTGATGTTCGTTCAAGCGAAATGAAAAGCGATGAGATCAAAAATTTAGATAAATTCATCACTGAAAACATCAATAACGTTTGGTATGAATTCAAAGACATCAATGTATCTGCTTATGCATCTCCGGATGGAGAGTTATCATTGAATGAGAACTTAGCTAAAGACCGTGCTAAATCTGGTTCTAAAGCTTTAATGGGTCAATTTAAAAAGAACAAGAACAAAGACCAGAAATTTGGTAAAGAAGAAGCTAACTATAAAACTCAAACAACTGCTGAAGATTGGGATGGTTTTAAACAGTTAATGGAAGGTTCTTCAATTGCAGACAAAGATTTGATCTTACGTGTTTTAACAATGTATCCTGATGGAGAACAGCGTGAAAAAGAGATCAAAAATTTATCTAAAACATATACTGAAGTTGCAGATAAAATTTTACCAAAATTACGTCGTTCTGTATTAACAGTAAACGTTGATAAAAAATCACGTACGGATGAGCAGATCACTAAATTAACAACTACTTACCCTGATTCTTTATCTACTGAAGAAATGTTGTATGGAGCTAACCTGACTAATGACGTAAATTCTAAAGTAGCTATCTATACTGCTGCAGAGAAAAAATACGCAACAGACTGGAGAACATCTAACAATTTAGGGGTTGCTCTATTAATGAATAACAAAGTAGCAGAAGCTGGTGAAGCATTTAAACGTGCAGAAGCTAATGCATCAGGAAACCCTATCGTAATGAATAACCTTGGTATCATCGCTGCAAAAGCAGGCGACCGTAAAAAAGCTATGGAATATTATGACAAAGCTAACGGTGCAGGTGCTGAAGTAAATTACAACAAAGGTATCATGAATGTACGTGATGGTAAATATGCTGATGCGGTTGGTAACTTTGGTTCTTACGCAGGATTTAACAAAGCTTTAGCTGAATTATTAAACGGTAATGCTGGTGCTGTTACTTCTACTTTAGACGGTAGTAATGAAAAAGATATGGCAATGGCTTCTTATTTAAAAGCAGTTGCTGCAGCTCGTAATAATAACGCTGCTGAAGTTACTTCAAACTTAAAAACAGCTATCGAAAAAGATGGTTCATTAAAAGCAGCAGCTAAAGATGATGCTGAATTTATTAAATTACGTGAGAACGCTGATTTTAAAGCAATGACTAACTAAGATATCATAAAACTAAAAAAGCTCTCTGAAAATTCAGAGAGCTTTTTTTATGTCTCAAAATCAGTTATATTTAGAATCGCAACTTAAACCAAGATGGCCAAAGTAATTCCGTTTAAAGCAATACGTCCTGAAAATGATAAGGTTCATTTAGTGGCTTCCCGTTCTGTTGACGGCTACAATTCGGCAGAGTTAAGAGATAAATTAGCGGGCAACCCCTACTCTTTTTTACATGTTATAAATCCTGATTTTGAAGATGGCATTAAAACCAAGCCGGGATCAAAAGAACGTCTGAATAAAGTAAAGAATCATTTCAAAAAATTTGTACGCGAGAAAATATTTTTACGCGATGAAAGCCCTTGTTATTATTTATACCGTCAGATAAAAGAAGGGAACGAGTTCATTGGTATTATTGCCTGCACAAGCATTGATGATTACATGAGCGGTGTTATTAAGATACATGAACAAACCCTAACAACCCGCGAAGAAAAACTAAAAGATTACCTGGAAGTTTGTGAATTCAATGCTGAACCGGTATTATTTTGTTACCCAAATGATGAGGTGATAGATGCTGTATCAGAAGAGATCGCTACTACCCGCCCTGATTATGATTTTACAACCACCGATAAAGTAAGACATACCGTTTGGGTAATTGATTCCAGGAAAACAGTAAAACAGATCTGCGAACGTTTTGCCACCATCCCAAACATTTATATTGCTGATGGCCATCACCGTTCGGCATCAGCCACTTTATTGGGCAAATTAAGACGCAGTACACGTAAATCATATACCGGCGAAGAAGCCTTCAATTATTATTTAGGAGTGTTCTTTCCTGAGACGCATTTAAAAATATATGATTACAACCGTATTGTAAAAGACATGAATGGCTTATCGGTTAGCCAGATGATACAACATCTGAAAACTAACTTTACAGTTGAAGAAGTGAATGCAAGTGATTTTAAACCTACTCAAAAACATGAGATCTCGATGTATACCAACAACAAATGGTATTCATTAAAAGCAAAAGACACGATCTATAATGCCAAGGATCCTATCGATAGTTTAGATGCTGCTATCTTAACCAAATATATTTTATCACCCATCCTTGATATTCACGATCTAAAAACAGATAAACGCATTGGCTTTGTTCCAGGCGTAAGAGGAAGTAAAGAATTGAAAAAGCAGGTGGATGAAGGAAAAGCAGCTGTGGCTTTTGGTCTATATCCGGTAACGATGGAACACCTGAAATGGATAGCTGATACTAATAACATCATGCCTCCAAAATCAACCTGGGTGGAGCCAAAAATGCGCAGTGGCTTGGTGATCTATAGTCTGGAAGAATAGTTAATAACTATGCCTACACAGGAAATTGCAATATATAAAACAAGTCCAAATGAGGCTCATCTGTTAAGAGCTATCAGTATTCTTACGTTCACGGAAACATTTTCAAAACAAAATACGGAAGCGGATATGCAGAAGTATATTATTGAAAACTTAAGTATTGAAAAATTAGAGAATGAGTTAAATACAAAAGGCTCCGATTTTTACTTTCTAAGATCCCACGAACAGGTCATCGGTTATTTGAAGTTGAATGTAGGAATCGCTCAAACAGAGCAACAACCAGGCAATACACTTGAAATTGAACGCATTTACCTGATGAATGAATATCATGGCAAAGGATTGGGTGAACGTTTACTAAAACAAGCCATTGATATTGCCAAACAACAACATGCGTCTTATATTTGGTTAGGTGTTTGGGAAGAAAATTTGAAAGCCATTTCTTTTTACAAAAAAAATGGTTTTCAGCAATTCGATACACACGTTTTTAAACTGGGTGAAGACGAACAAACTGATATCTTAATGAAACTTGAATTGAACTAATATGTCGATCTCAGATAACATAAAGCAACTAAAAAATAACATTCCAAATAATGTAACGTTAATTGCCGTATCTAAAACCAAACCTAATGCTATGGTTTTGGAGGCCTATAATGCCGGACAGCGCGATTTTGGAGAGAATTATGTGCAGGAGTTAACAGATAAAGAGGCTGCTTTACCAAAAGATATTTGCTGGCATTTTATAGGGCATTTACAAAGCAATAAAGTAAAATACATTGCACCGTTTGTTTATCTGATACATGGCGTTGATAGCTTTAGTTTATTGAAGGAAATAAACAAACAGGCTGTGAAGAACAATCGTATTATTGATTGTCTGCTTCAAATTTATATTGCACAGGAAGAAACAAAATTTGGATTTGATCTTAAAGAAGCTACGGATATATTAAGATCAATAGAATTTACTGAGCTGAAAAATATTTCTATAAAAGGTTTTATGGCAATGGCCTCAAATACCGAAAGCGAAGCTCAGATCAGAAAAGAGTTCAAGTCATTAAAAGAATTCAGTCTGCAATTTCCTGATCTCAGGATCCTGAGTTTTGGAATGAGCAGTGATTATAAGCTAGCCATTGAAGAAGGATCAACCATGATCCGTATTGGAAGCAGCATTTTTGGGGAAAGAAATTATACCACATAGTAATTTTAAACCACATAGGCACATAGGATTTCAATTAAATAACATGTGAAGAATATATATGAATTGAAGCGTCGCTTCAATTCATATCAATCTATGGGATAAAACATTTAACGACAGTAAACTATGTTCCTATGTAGTTAAATTATTAAAATAAATCACTTGTTCATTTCCTTCAAGTTCCTGGAATACATGATAATAAATGCAAGATCCAGCACTACCATAATGATCATCATTACCATAGCAATAGTAGTACTGCCGCCTGGGCCACCCATCATCTTTAATGCATTGCTACCAAGGAATAAGAATCCCGTATAAGGCAAAAGCTCAGCGATAGCATAAACATAAAAGCCTGTTCTTTTTAAATTCCACATCATCATCACTCCCAGAAAGGATATGAATAAATAAACCAGGTCCAGATAAGGCTTTATTTTAGCAAATGGATTGTTCATCATTTCGATCATATTATCTTCCATTTGGTCGGCCATTTCAGGATTAATGGTTCTGAACTGTTCAATGTTTTTTTGTTGCGCCTCTGGCGTACTTTGATAAATACCCCAAATACTTAGCAAAAACATAATGCCACACATGACGAATGATAAAATGCATAATACTTTCAAAAACTGTGAGCGCTTTGGTTGCTCAACAGGATTATTTTCTAAAATTAAATTCTCTTCCATGTTTTATATTTTAATTGTTATTTCATGTGTTTTAAATTCGAAAAATACATACCTATAAAAGTAATTGTGATTGCTGCCATAAAATAAGATCCCGAGATCACATCATACGATAAACCCAAACCATTAACCGCGGCATAAATAAAAAAACCAAACTTTTGCAGTTTCCACATTTTAACCACGCCCAATAACGAAGTCATGTAAATAATGATGGCAATGGCAATACCCATTAAAAATTTTTGAGGCCCCAGGTCAATTAATACCTGTATGGCTTGCTGTTGGTTTTCTGCCATTGGAGGCATGCCTTCTGCTCCACTCAGTAATTTTTCAGCCATTTCGAATATATAACGACTAAAGCATAATCCTAAAAACAAACAAAGCAACATAAGTCCGCTCCAGATAAAACTTAAAATGCATAGCACAGTTAAATACTGTGGCCTCTTTGCTTTTTCATTAACAGGCTGTTCGCCGGTATATAAAAAATTGTCTTCCATTAGTTTACTGATTCATGTGTTTTAAATTGATCGCATATAATACGATCCATACAATAGCAATTAGTAATCCTATAATAGCTCCTGCACTGCCAATTAATCCACCCGCACCAAGTAAAAATCCTGCAATAGCCGGAGTTATTTCTCCGATACAATAAATAAAGAATCCGATCTTTTTTAATTTCCACATTTGTAACGCACCATATAAACATAATAAAGCGCAAACAATTCCAATTACCAAATTAGGCACCGCATTTTCAACAGCTTTCAGCATGGTTTCCTGCATGCCACTTACCATGCCGTATGTATCTTCCTGCATGTTAGCCATATTTTCCAATGCTGCTGATGAAGCCTGAATTGAGTAATATCCCCAAACAGAGCTAAATAAGGCTACACCACATCCTATAAAGGTTAAAATACATAACACAGTTAAGAACTGTGGTCTTTTAGGCGCTTCATTTACCGGCTCATTGCTTGTATATAAAATATTTTCTTCCATGTTTTTTTTGGTTTTAGATTAAACAAAAATAGCTTTTATGTTTCCATAAAAGCTATTTTTTATATACATTTTTTTAACTAGTGACCAGCTTCTTGCTGAACAGAATCAATTGCCTGATTCATTTCAGTTTTCATTTGCTCAGCACTTTGCTCCATTGCTTCTTTGAATTTATCACCCATTTCGCCACCTGCTGCCTGGATCTTACCAATACTCATAACTAACATAGCAGTTAAGATCACTGCAATGATACCTACGATCATACCTGCAATTGCTAAACCTTTTTTACCACCTGTTTTTCCTAATTTCATCATTCCCATTACACATAATCCTGTACCTGCTAATGATAATACTAACCAGAAAATACCTAATCCGTATCCACCGCCTAATGCTGCTGCAAATGTAACTGCTGTTGCTACGAATACATAAAATACAAGAGCTACCAAAGAGATTACAAATCCGGCAACTGCCATTCCTTTTCCTTCCGGTTTAACAGTTGTTGTAGTTGTTGTTGTAGTTGTTGTTTCTTCCATAATGTTTTGTTTTTAATTAAAATTTTATTTGTTTAGTTATTATTTATACTAAACTAGAAACAATTTGCTATTTACAGGAATATTACAACATTTAGTTATTAACAACCGTCTATTTAAACAATTACTTAATGCAGCTAAATCAGCTATTCATCTACGAATTAAGTTCTATCCAACGTTTATAATTCTTCGGATCTTGCGCAGTTTGTTTTAGGGCTAATACCTCAAAATAGGTATGGGGCTTTGCACTTTTTACCAATTTTATCGTCTTCAAATGCTGATTGGATGAAACAGTTAATTCTATTTCTGAGTCTTTAAAGTAATTCATCCAATCATTAAAATCATTTTTAAGTGTGTAGCCGTTTACGGCTATAATTTCGTCGCCCGCGCCTAATCCGACTTTCCAGGCCGGTGAATAAGGAGCAACCACTAGCACCTTTCTATTGTATCCAAAATCAATTGTTTTAAATCCATAAACAGCATCACATAATAAAGTACTCTGTGTTTTTATCAGCTCTATATCCAGGTATTTAAAGCACTCATTTAGCTGAGCTTCAAAATCTTCGGTTCCATAAACGTAGTTATCAAAAAAGACCTTAAATGAAGCTCCAGCTACTTTTTCACATAATGTAATAATATCCTGCTCCGAATAGCCTTTTTGCTTCTTGCCAAATTCATTATATAATTCCCTGCACACATCACGTAAACCTTTTTGATTATGGCTGTGCTTCATAATCATTACATCCAACATAAAAGCGACTAAATTACCCTCATCGTAGATCGACGTTTTGCGATAAGGTGCTCCGGGAACATAACCATCTAACCAGGTATCCCAGCTCGAATGTGCTACTGATAAATTAAACCGACCATAATTATGAAAATGTTTGGTCAGTCTTTCTTCTAATGTTCCAAAGTATTCCTGTATGTTAAACACACCGCTGGTCAATAATAACAGGTCGCCATAATAAGTTGTAAATCCTTCATATACATAACCGGTTCGTGCATAATTTTCTTTTGCAAGATCATAAGGCAACATTTCTACTGGACGGATATACTTTATATTCCAGGTATGGAATAATTCGTGGCAAGAAACTCCCAAAATATCTTCGTAGGTTTTGCCTCTGTTCAAAGCATAACCAGGACCAATGGCTATAACTGTAGATTTTTGATGCTCTACACCGTGATAAAATTTAAATGGCAATATCTGGAACATGAAATGATATTCATCAACCGGTATATCGCCCCAAAAATTTAATTGAGTTTGTGTAAACTTTGTAAAATCTGCTTTAAATTTTTCGTGATCAGGTTTACATTCTCCTACAAAATGTAACCAAAACTTAATGCCATTTATTGTATATGATTCCGATTGAAGATTGGCGCTTGCCATAACAGGACTATCAGCCAATTCATCAAATGATGCTGCAACGTAATTATTCTTTTCTTTTTTTAAAGAGGTCGCTACTTTATAATTGGCCGGAATATCCAATTCTACCGTATGTTGTTCCTGCATTCTATTGGGTATATACATACATAAATGCACAGGATTAACATATAACTGAGTATCATCCGCATAACAGTTTCCTGCATTTATTTCAGTGGTGTGATAGCTATACGTTACTTTGATCTTTTTGGAACCGTTAGTTTCAATGACCCATAGATCCTTTGTTGACTTGGCATAAACCAACGGCTTATCATTTTCATCAAAAGCATCAACCCGTTTGATGTTCTTGGCAAAATTACCCAATTCGTAGCGCCCTGGCCGCCAGGCTGGTAACTGTAATTCGATAGATGGTGATGAAATGTTGTCGATCAAAAGATCAACATATATATAATGTGAAGCAGTATTTTTAACGTATAACTTATAGTGTATCATGCCTTAAATTTATTATAAAGCATAAGTAAAAACAAATATATTTACAGTTAATAATGAAGTGGATCATCATATGCTTTTTCATGTCGTTTGCCTGTTATTCTCAGGTCAATGATTCGTTATTGTTTCAGTTAAAAAATATTGAAAACGATACGGAAAGAGTAAACCAATTGTATCAAACAGGGTTTGATATTCGAAACTCAGATCCCGAAATGGCCTATAAATTTGCACTAATATGCAATCAGGAAGCACTTAAAGGTAAAAGCATTTTACACCTTGCAAAAAGCTATAACTTATTGGGACTTTTGTATTATAAAAAAGCAGATTATACCAAAGCATTACAATTTCAAAAAAAATCGCTGGAGTTAAATCAATCCATTCAGAACCAACATGGCATTGCTATAAACCAGGCCAACCTGGGGAATATTTATAGTGAGACAAATTATCCAAAATTAGCCGAACAGTCTTATCTGCACTCACTACAGGCATCAAACAAAACAAATAATACGCTACAGATAGCCCGCTGCTTAATAAATATTGGTGTTTTAAAGCACGAACAGAAAGAATATAATGCAGCTATTAAACAATTTGAAGAAGCGTTGGTTTATGCAAATACAATTGGTAACCAGGATCTGATCGCAATATGTTATAATAATATCGGAACATTATTAAAAGATCAAAACAAACTCGACAGTGCCTTATTATATTTGGAAGAAGGATTAAAAATAAAAGAATTGATTGGCAATGAGTTTGAATTAGCTGACAGTTATATCAACATTGCAACGGTTTATGTTTTATTGAAAAATTTCAATCAGGCATCCAATTATATTTCACTGGCTAATGATATTTGCACCAAATACGATTATCCTCAAGCCTTGGTAGAGTTATATCATACTCAATCGCAGTTTCATGAAGCTCAGCAAAATTTTGAACAAGCTAACCTATTTCTAAAAAAGCATTATGCGTTACGAGATAGCGTTCAAAAAACAGAACATGAAAATAATGAAATTGTTTTTTTAAGCGATACGCATACTTACGATTTATCACTGCAACCGAAAGAAAGGTCGTCCAATACATGGCTATTGGTTTCGCTTTTAATTTTAGTGACGATTATTCCTTTATTTTTAATCCGTTTAAAAAGATGAGTAAAAAAGATAAAACAAGAGTCAATGTGGTATATTCTACCAACCCTAACTTCAGTTATGAGAACGAAGGAGAAAATACCCAGGAAACACTACCACCGCAACAACAAAATTTAAAATTGTTTTTAGACCGGATTGGTGGGGGGAAACTAGTAACCAGGATCAGCGGTTTTGTGGGAACTGAAGACGACCTAAATGATCTGGCTAAAATGCTCAAACAAAAATGTGGGGTTGGAGGGAACTCCAAAGACGGCAATATTTTGATCCAAGGAGATAACCGTGATAAACTATTAGACCTATTGACCAAAGCAAACTACAAAGCCAAAAAAGCAGGAGGCTAAATTAAGGTGTATTTTTTGCAAATAATTGAATTATAGAGTAAAAATCCCGATATTAGAAACTCTAAAACTAAACCACTATGAACTCAATCGTTGAAATTTTAAAAATTACAATTCCTGCATTAGCAGTATTTGCAGCAGCTTATTTTTTAGTTAAACGTTTTTTGGATAACGATCAGAAAAGACGAGAACATGAGTTAAAAAAATCATCATTAGGGACGATCACGCCATTAAAAATTCAGGCATTCGAAAGGATCATTATATTTTTAGAACGTATCAATCCAAACAGTTTGGTAATTCGTGTGAATAAAAATGGTATGAGTGCTCGTCAGTTACATTTAGAACTGGTAAATGCCATAAAAACAGAATACGAGCATAACCTGTCTCAACAAATTTATGTATCGGCAGGAGCATGGGAATTGGTGAAAACCTCTAAAGAAGAGATCATCCAATTGGTAAATATATCCTCTTCAAAAGTTGCTTCCGATGCTAACAGCTCCGAATTAGCGATGATGATTTTAAACATCACAGCCAACTTAGGAAAAAAATTACCAAACGATGTAGCCATCGATTATATCAAAAAAGAAATTGCTCAAATATTTTAAAATTTAAGTTTATTAGTTCAAGCGTGTCACGCTGAGCAGAGGTGAAGCGCGAGAACAAAAATAAGTACCATGCAAAAACTATTTACCGAATTTAATATAACTACTGCTGCTCAGTGGAAAGAGCAATTAGTAAAAGACCTGAAAGGAGTTGATTTTGATCAATTGATCTGGCATACCGATAATGGTTTTGACATCAATCCTTTCTATACAAAAGAAGATCTTCAAAACCAGCAAGCTCCTGTATTTACCCACAGCGATTGGAATATTGGATTCAACATTAATGTAAGCGATGAAAAAGCTGCCAATCAAATAGCACTGGAAGCATTGAATGGCGGCGTTTCCTGTTTAAGTTTTTGCTTAGATGGCACTAAAGATCTATCGATTCTTTTAAAAGATATCATGATAGAATATATTGCTGTTCAGTTCATATTGAATAGTGATATTAATGCTTTTGAAAAACAAATCACTACTATTATTGCTGAAAGAAATTTAAAAGCAGATACATTGAACCTTGTTGTCAATTATGATGTGTTGGCACATTTGGCTGAACATGGAAGTTGGTTAGCCAATAAAAAAGATGATCTGAATGAAGTTACAAAAATTGCCAAGCTATCTTTCAATACCATTAAATTAATTGTTGAAGGAACCTTATATCAAAACTCCGGCGCTAACCAGGTAACTGAGTTAGCCTTGATCATAAGTCATTACAACGAGTATTTGAATTATTTTACTGAAAGTAATTTTGATCTGACTCAATTAAAAAAAGGGATTCAGTTTAATGTCGCAGTAGGCTCTGATTTTTTTGGGGAGATAGCCAAACTAAGAGCCTTACAAAAATTAGTTGCATTGGTCAATTCAACTTATAACTTCATAGCTCCGATATTTATTTCCTGTACTACATCGCAATTAACTTTAGCTCCTAAAGATGTTCATACTAATTTGTTACGTAGCACAACCGAAGCCATGAGCGCAGTGATTGGCGGTTGTAGCACATTATATGTTACTCAATTTGACGAGTTACTGGATGCAAAAGACCGTAACTTATCGGTTCGTATGGCTCGTAATCAGCAAATTATTTTAAAGGAAGAAAGTTATTTAAATAAAGCTTCAGATATTGGTGCCGGTTCTTATTATATTGAATCGTTGACCGAACAACTGGCAACTAATGCCTTTGAATTATTTAAAACATGGGAAACCAAAGGTGGATTCATGGTTTGTTTAGAACAAGGTATTATTCAAACCGACATAAATAAACAAGCTCAAAAACTAAAAGAAAAAACAGCCACAGGCGATATCGTTATTATTGGCGTTAACAAATATATCAATCTAAAAGATCAATCCTCAGCTGCCAGATCAGCTCAGGAAAAGAATTCGGGTAATCTATTCGAACCTATTAAGGCCCTTCGCTTAGCCGAAACTTTTGTACCAGAACAAACCATTGCTAAATAAAGAACATGCGCAAAGATTTTTCAAACATAAAATACACTTCTATTAATCCTGCTGTCGTTTCGAGCGAGGTCGAAAAGCATACAACTCCCGAACAGATAGAAGTTAAATCAACCTATACGGCCGACGACACCAAAAATTTTGAACATTTGAATTTTGGTGCAGGCATGGCGCCATATTTACGGGGTCCATATACCAGCATGTATGTTCAAAATCCATGGACCATCAGGCAATATGCCGGTTTTAGTACCGCCGAAGAAAGTAATGCCTTTTACAGAAGAAATTTAGCAGCCGGACAAAAAGGTTTATCGGTAGCTTTTGATTTAGCTACACACCGTGGTTATGATAGTGATCATGAACGCGTAGTTGGTGATGTTGGTAAAGCAGGCGTTGCCATTGACTCTATTCTGGATATGAAAGTATTGTTCGATCAGATCCCACTCGATCAAATGAGTGTGAGTATGACCATGAACGGCGCTGTACTTCCTATCCTTGCATTTTATATTGTTGCTGCCGAAGAGCAAGGCGTAAGCATGGATAAACTAACTGGTACAATTCAGAACGACATTTTAAAAGAGTTCATGGTGCGCAATACCTATATCTATCCGCCTGATGCTTCCATGAAGATCATCGGAGATATTTTTGAATTCACTTCTCAAAAAATGCCGAAGTTCAATTCAATTTCCATCAGTGGTTATCACATGCAGGAAGCTGGTGCAACAGCTGATATTGAATTAGCCTATACCTTAGCAGATGGTTTGGAATATATCCGCACAGGAATTAAAGCAGGCTTGAACATTGATGACTTCGCTCCCCGCCTCTCTTTCTTTTGGGCCATAGGTATGAACCATTTTATGGAGATCGCCAAAATGCGTGCAGCACGAATGTTGTGGGCTAAAATGGTGAAAGAGTTCAACCCTAAAAAAGAAAAAAGCATGGCTTTGCGCACACATTGCCAAACCAGTGGTTGGAGCTTAACCGAACAGGATCCTTACAATAATGTGACCCGTACCTGTGTTGAAGCATTAGCTGCAGCCATGGGCCATACTCAAAGTTTACATACAAACGCCCTGGATGAAGCCATTGCATTACCAACCGATTTTAGCGCGCGTATTGCCCGTAACACACAAATTTATTTACAACAGGAAACCAATATTTGCAAAGTAGTTGATCCATGGGCCGGTTCTTATTATGTAGAAACCTTAACGCATGAATTAACTCACAAAGCATGGGCATTGATCGAAGAAGTTGAAGCATTAGGCGGCATGGCTAAAGCTATTGAGACCGGAATCCCTAAAATGCGTATTGAAGAAGCTGCTGCACGTAAACAAGCTCGTATCGACGGAGGAAAAGATATTATTGTTGGTGTAAATCAATATCAAACGGATGAGAAAACACACATTGACATTTTAGATGTTGATAATGCAAAAGTAAGAACTCAACAATTGGAACGTTTAGCTAAATTAAAAGCAGAACGTGATCCAAAAGAAGTAGAAACTGCATTAAATGCATTAACCGAATCGGCAACAACTGGTAAAGGTAACTTATTAGAATTAGCTATCAATGCTGCACGTGTTCGTTGCAGTTTAGGCGAAATATCATCAGCATTAGAGAAAGTATTTGGCCGCTATAAAGCTAACATCAGAAGTATTGCAGGTGTTTACAGTAAAGAGATCAGCATGGATAAACATTTTTTAAAAGCCAAAGAACTAGCCGACACATTTGCAGAAATGGACGGGCGTCGTCCGCGTATCATGATCGCAAAAATGGGACAGGACGGGCACGACCGCGGAGCAAAAGTAATTTCAACCAGCTTTGCCGATATGGGTTTTGACGTGGACATTGGCCCTTTATTTCAAACGCCGGCAGAAGCGGCAAAACAAGCTGTAGAAAACGATGTACATGTATTAGGCGTATCATCATTAGCTGCAGGACATAAAACATTGGTACCACAGGTTATTGAAGAACTAAAAAAATACGGCCGTGGAGATATCATGGTAATTGCAGGAGGTGTTATACCGCAGCAGGATTATGACTTCTTATACAAAGCCGGCGTGTCCGGTGTGTTTGGTCCGGGAACAGTTATCAGCGTTTCAGCAATTGATATTTTAGAAAAATTAATTGAGAAATTAAAATAAAATGCCAAAAGGATTGATCACTATACTTTTACTGATTGCTTCCAATACCTTCATGACCATTGCCTGGTATGGGCATTTAAAATTCAAGAATGTAGGAATGATAGCAGCAATTTTGATCAGTTGGGGAATAGCTTTATTAGAATATACATTAATGGTTCCTGCCAATAAAATTGGAAGTAATATAAATGGCGGTCCATTTAATATGTTTCAGCTAAAAATAATTCAGGAAGTAATTTCTATCAGTGTATTTGTGATCTTTACATTGCTTGTTTTTAAAACCGAGACTCTCAAGTGGAACCATATTATTGGCTTTTTATGCTTGTTTGTTGCTGTGTATTTCTTCTTTAAGAAGTAAAGGAAGTCTTATAATCATTAAATTTAGCTTACCATCTTAATATGTCATTAAAATATTTAATATAGTAATATGCAGATCCCTCAAAACGTTATCGGCAGATCTTCTGTTTCTATTTATAAAAAAATGGCTCTCGGTATTCTGTTTTTAGGTTTGCTCATTTTTTTGATCATTGAATCTTCTAATAAAGGTGATTTTCATATTTTCTTAGAAGCCTCAAAAAGTCTTATAAATGGCGATAATATATATGAAAGAACTTATTTCGATGGTTACCATTACTTTTATTCTATTCTGTTTGCCATACTCATTTATCCATTTACTTTTTTACCTGTACAACTAGCTGTTTTTTTATGGCTTGGCCTAAATGTATTTTTTTTATACAGGCTGTACATCGTTATTAATAAATTATTGCCGCTGTATTTATTATCAGAGAACTCAAAAAAATGGTTTTGGATCATTGCTGTTATTTTTAGCATGAGATTGATCCTTGAAAATTTACATGTTGCTCAGATCACTATTTTTTTACTATACCTTTGTTTGGAAGGCATTTTTTTAATAAACACTAAAAAAAATTACAAAGGTGCGTTACTTATAGCTCTTGGTATCAATATAAAACTACTTCCGGTTGTTTTACTTCCTTATTTGTTGTATCGCAAAAAATATAAAGCTTCAGGACTTGTTGTATTATTCACAACTATTTTTTTATTTATACCCATTGTTATAATTGGCCCAACTGAATTTAATAAGTTAATGACCACCTGGCTTTCGTTGATTAATCCAGTAAATTCACAACATATATTAGATGTGGAAGAACGTAGTTTTCACAGCTTGACCACTTTATTATCTACGCTTCTTGTTGAAAATGTACCTGATATGTATGCCCTGAAGATCAGGCGTAATGTAGCCGATATTAGCCTTGAGAACCTAAAAATAGCTATTACCTGTGTGAGATTGATATTTATAGCTTATACTTTATATTTTTTGCGTACCATGCCTTTTAAAAAAGCTAAAGATCGCTTGCATAATTTTTGGGAAGTAAGCTATATCTTATGTTTAATTCCTTTGATTTTTCCACATCAGCAACATTATGCTTTTTTATTAATTGCACCTGCCTTCAGTTATTGCGTTTATTATGTATTGCAATTTCAAAATGATCTATCGGATTTAAAAAAACACTTTATCATTACATCACTCGCTATTATCTATTTACTCGCTAACCTAAAACTTATCTTTGGTAACTATAATGAATATTATGAGCATTTTAAGATCCTGACCTATGGAGCAATTTTTCTGGTGATCATTCTTAGTATTCTGCCTCCGCCCAAACCTCTGAAAAACAGTTAGTTTATTGTTTTAAACAACTTATAAATGACTTATTTTTTACATTAAATTCATGGAGTGAAAGAAGTCAATCAAATACTCACCGACCTAAAACGCAAGATCTTTAAACCTGTTTATTTTTTAAGCGGAGAAGAAGCTTATTATATTGACCTCATTAGTGATTACATTGAAAAAAATGTACTCGACGAAAGCGAGCAGGAATTCAACCAAACTATTTTATACGGAAAAGAAGCTGACATGAATACGATCATTTCAGCAGCCAAGCGTTTTCCGATGATGAGCGAATACCAGGTAGTGATCGTAAAAGAAGCGCAGAACTTAAAAGAATTGGGAAAAGCTTCTGGAGGCGATGACGACGATGATGATGTTCCTGCAAAAAAATCGGCTAATACTTCAAATGCCCTGGCAGGTTATTTACAGCAACCTCAACCTTCAACTATTTTAGTGTTTTGTTATAAATACAAAACATTGGATAAGCGAAGTTCTGTATACAAATCCTTACAAAAAAGCCACGTTTTTTTAGAAACTAAAAAAATGTATGATAACCAGGTTCCTGATTGGATCACTTCTTTTGTAACAGAAAAGAAATTTAAAATTGGACCAAAGGCTTCCTTTTTGTTAGCAGAGTTCTTAGGCAATGATCTGTCGAAGATCACTAACGAAGTAGAGAAACTATTCATTAACCTTAAAGAAGGTGAAGAGGTTACTGCCGAAGCCGTTCAGGATAATATCGGTATTAGCAAGGAATTCAACGTATTTGAATTACAGGATGCCCTTGCAAAAAAAGATATTTTAAAAGCAAATCGCATCGTCAATTATTTTTCGGCCAATGAAAAAGAACATCCGGCCGTAATGACATTAAGTACATTATATGGCTATTTCTCAAAGATATTAGTGTATCATTTTGCCCCCGATAAATCAAAATTTGCTGTGGCACAAACATTAGGTGTTAATCCTTTCTTTGTAGATGGTTACGCCAAAGCTGCCCAGAATTACGGTACCGCTAAATTGAAAGCCGTTTTTGGCTATTTAAAAGAATATGATCTGAAAACAAAAGGTGTTGATAATAGCGGCGTTAATAATGGTGAGTTGATGAAAGAATTGATCTTTAAGATCTTGCATTAATTTTTTGCGTAAGGGATGCGAGCGAAAATCCTTTGCCGTCTATTGAAAAAGCCCCGATATATATCGACAATATTCTAAACAATTTCTGAATGACAA
>JAZKGE010000025.1:29476-71736 GCA_040386075.1 Bacteroidota bacterium | reverse complement strand
GAGTTTATGATATTGGTCGATTCGGTAACATTTGGTCCTCCTCCGCAGTTTAGTCCGGTTCATGCCGGTGATACTTTTTTATTAAATGCAACTACTCCTTCCTATTTTACGCCGGCCTCTGTTGTTTTTAATTTCAGGTTAAAGCTGGTAGGAACACCAACAACAGCCGGACAAAATTTTTCATGTAGTTTAGATTTTGTGCAATGTACTTGTAATTGTTATCAAATGGATATTATGCCATCTATAACAAATACAACTGTTTGTACGGTTGATCTGGCTCAGCAGCTGAGTGAAAATAGTATACAACCTTCGTTGGTACTGTATCCCAATCCGGCAGGCAATACATTATCGGTTTCAGGCATCAGCCAACAAACTACCATTAAACTGTATAATGCATTTGGTGTACTGGTGATGGAGCAAAAAACAGATCATGATAGGACAATTGATACAGGCTCATTGCCCCAGGGGATATATACTGTATACACTTCGGTTGGTTCGGGTAACGGCAATGCAGGCAAAAAGATCGTGATCAGCAGATAGTTTAAGGACATTTTCTTCGGGCACAAAAATGGTATGTATAATATTCAATATACATACAATTAACCTATGGATTATGTACTGGAATGGGAGCGAGTCCTGTTTAACAATTTACCGGCTCATTTTCTGTTTGAGGTAGGACTTCGAACGGCAGTAATGTTCATCTTTTTACTAATTACCTTAAAACTAACCGGTAAACGAGGCATTAAACAATTATCTGTTTTTGAAACGGTCATTATCATCTCTCTTGGTTCGGCTGCCGGTGATCCTATGTTCTATGAAGATGTAGGTCTCATTCCTGCATTACTGGTGTTTGCGGTGGTACTTAGTTTATACCGTGCTGTTACTTGGTTTATAGGAAAGAGCGTGAAATTTGAAAGATTTATGGAAGGCAAAACTGAATGCCTGGTGGTGAACGGTAAATTTTCTTCCAACAAATTTGAACGGGAAAGCCTTTCGCTGGATGAATTCTTTACGGAGCTTCGCATAAAAAGCGTAGAGCATCTTGGGCAGGTAAAAGAGGCCTATCTTGAAACTACTGGTGATGTGAGTGTTTATTTTTTTGAGAATAAAGATGTCAAATACGGCCTTCCTATTACTCCAGCATTATTTTTTACTAAAAGCGAACTTATTGTTTCCGAAAATATTTATGCCTGTGCAAAATGTGGAGATACCAAAGAACTAAGTCCTGGTCAGCATAGCTGTGTAGTTTGTAATAATAAAGAATGGGTGCTTGCTATTAATACCTTGAGAGTCACTTAAGTTTTTTGAGGTTGCGTTTGTATTAAACTAAAATATCCTATCTTAGTTATATGAAAATGTTAACTTTCATTTCACTGGTATTTGCACAGATATCCTTAACAGCACAGCTTAAGGTGTCTATTACCGGGCTTCGAAATAATTCGGGAACAGTATTGCTTGGCTTTTATACCAGCGATAAAGCTTTTGAAGATGAAACCCCTCTATTTTCAAAGACCGAATCTAAAGCCTCTACGGTTAATCATGTGCTAACTATTACCTATAACGGACTTAAGCCCGGAACTTATGGTATTGTATTGCTGGATGATGAGAACAACAATGCGAAGATGGATTTTGGTTGGATCCTTCCTCAGGAAGGTTATGGCTTTTCAAACTATTACCATACCGGTATGACCAAGCCAAAACTGGCCAAGTTCTCTTTTACAATTACCAATACCAACGAACCCAAGGCAGTGGAGATAAAAGTGAAGTATATGTAATTTTAAAAACGCTATCTTTAAACTATTCAATAATTGATCTCTTATGAAAACACTGTACTTGCTTTTTTTGCTTCTCATGACACATATCATGCATGCTGGCTGGATAGATCTTAACACCGGAATAAATGATGAATTAAAAGGAGTTGTGTTTTGGGGAAACAACGGCGTAGTATGTGGTGATCATGGATTGTATTATACTACTACAGGCGGTAGCGGCGCTTCATCCTGGACAAGATATGCGATAACAGGCAATGCAGCCGATGCTGCTATATACGACCGTACTAAATTTACACACATTTATGCTGATCCTACAGCAGGAACCAATAAATCGTTTGCTTGTGGGTATGATACTGTGTTGAATAAAGCCATGATCATGTCATTCAATTTATCAACCTTAAATTATTCGTTTGTTTATACAGGTACTGTAAATTCGAAGCTTAACGAGATAGGATTTTGTTCAAGCAATCAAACCTATTATGCAGTTGGCAACAACGGGTTGATCGTTGCATTTCCATCTGCGGGTACTACATATACCCTTGTGGCTAATACACAAACTGCCGACCTAAAAGCCATTTCTTTTTTACTACTTAATTTCTGCATCGCTACTGATAATTCTATTTTAAAGGGTTATATCACCAGTGGTGTATTTACATTTATTGCCACTACTACCGAAAATAATCATTACAAGGATATTATCTACACAAGTTCCAACACAGGGTATGCACTTGGCACAAGTTATTATAAATGGGCCGGTTCTTTTAATTTAACCGATTACCCTAATTATGATTTTGGACCTTTAAAAGGAAATGGATTGATAAATTATACCAGTTGCAATTATGTAGGAACAGATCATGGGATCTTTAAATCATCCTCTACGATGAATTTTTTAGAGTGGCAACCTTCTTCGGGTAATTATCACATCAACAACTTTTGGTATGAAACGTCGGCATCCACTAATTTTTATGCTTGCGGTAAGAACGGTGTTGTTCTAAAAACAACAGATCAGGGCGGGGCAACAAAACCTATTGCCCTTATTACTAATCCAAATGGTTGTGTAAATACAACCTATTATATTACTGGTATAACCGGGTCTTCTAACAACTGCCAGTGGTTTGTAGATGGTGTTTTATCATCAACATCCTGCGGCTCTTCATTCACCAAAACATATTCTACACCGGGTACTCATACCATCCAGGTAAATGTTGCTAATTCCTGGGGTTTATATGATACAACCATTAAAGTGATACAGATATTTGCTTTTCCTAAAAAAAATATTCCCTATTCAGTACAAAAAAAATATTTATGTCACCAGGAGCCATTGGTTATTAGTCTTGATACAGCCGAACAAAATGTAGTATATACCTTAAAAAAATATGGCAGTGGTGCTAATTTTGGCAGTTCACCATCGGGCGTTAATGCAGCTTTAACATTTACTACCTTAACACTCACGCAAAGTGGTAATTATTATCTTCAGGCAAGTTGCTTTGGTGCACCATGTACAAGCAATTTTACAGATACCATTAAAGTTGTGGTTGAAAAAACTAAGGCCGAATTTCATTGTTCAAACTTAAATGCTTTACCGGGTGAACAAAATTATTTTTATGAGAATAGCACCGAAGCTCAGAATTTCAAATGGGAGTTTTCATCAACTTCGGGCATAAGCTATAATTTTAATGCAAATCCCATCATACCGTTTAGTGCAAACGGCCCAACAAGTGTTGAATTGGTGGTGTGGTCAAATCATGGTTGTTACGATTCAATTACTAAAAAAGGTCCAACCATATACACTCTCGATCCTTCGGGTGAACCCGATTGTTGGACGATCCTAAATAAAGGAACAGATAACCAGTTTGTGTATTGCACACCGGGTGTAGGAAAGTTAGCGGTTTCTAAAAAAGGATTTTTTATGTCAACCAGCGTGGTTAAAGATACTATTGTTTCCCGTTATGGAGATTCAGTAGTAACATCCGTTGCAATGGGTTGCCTGGTAAAATATACACCAGAAGGTATTGTTAAATGGATGGTAGCCTCAAAAGGTTCATCACCATTAGCAAATGGCGCAGATCTGTTATATGATGTAGCTGAGGATAAGCATGGCAATGTTTATTTAACAGGCTCACGGTCGGGAACTTTTTTCGATAATGCGGGTGATAGTATTGTGAAGAATGCTAGCAATTATATTATCAAGCTTGATTCGATGGGCAGAAAACTATGGGACGTACAGTCGCAGTTTGCTACGTTTAAGGCAATGGCAATTGATAATAGCGGCAACCTGATAGTAACCAGTGTGTGCGGCGGTAATTTTACCGTGTCGTTAAATAGTGCCCCGCCAAGTACAGTGCAGGTGTGTTCATCCTGCGGCACTACATTCCTTAAATTAGATACTGATGGAAATATTATTTGGAATGCCGGGTATGCTTTACTTAGCAGCGGAACAACAAACAATGTTGCCAAAGTAACGGTTGATGGTAACAATAATATATACATTACAGGTTGTTTCAGTCATCATATCGATTTTTATTCGGTTGCAAATCCGGTACCCGAAACTATCTGGCAGCTTCCTAATACAGGAGGGGCAAGAATGTACCTGGTTAAGTATGACAGCCTGGGACAGTTGATATGGACCGCAAATAGTTTTAGCCAGGTTTCTGCCAATGACTTTACATTATCATATGACATGGTTACCGATAGTACAGGCAATTGTTATATTGCGGGAGCCAATGATCATAATGGTTTTGGTACTTATCAGGTATTTAATAACTCAGATAATACCACCATGAGTTCGGATGTTGGTAAATATTTTGTAGCAAAAATAAACAGTAATGGTATTTGCAAATGGATACAGGGAAACAGATTCTCGTACTACGGATATGGTTTTGGAATTAATTTATATCAGGATGAAGTGAGTGTGATAGGATCATATGGAGAGAATGCGCTTAACACGCATACTGTTACATTTACTGGCATTAATGATACGATTCCATTTTCTTTGGATAAAGGAGACTGTTTTATTGCAGTTTATGATACAATGGGAAATATTAAAAAAGTGACCAGGAACGGAGATAATGGAGGTATAACAGCATGGACGGGGTCACACTCGATTATCAGGAATAGTACAGGGGATTATTATATTGCCCGTAATTTTCGTTTTTACACGGGATTCTCTAACATGAATAATTTTGGAACAAGTATTCATGCAACCAATAATTGGGACGGTTGTATTACTAAATTATCTGATTTCGATTGCGGACTTACAAGCTATCCCGGTGTATTTACAAATCTAGATGAGGAAAAGCTTGCTAAAGAATTATTCATTTATCCAAACCCATCTCACTGTGAGATCAATATCAGTTCCGGAAAGGATATCATCAATGGAGTGAAAATATTCGATGCTAAAGGAAGTCTTGTATTAAGTGTAAATTATAATGATACGACTGCACAGAAAATGATTAACGTGTCGTCACTAACACAAGGTTTGTACTTTATTCAGATTCAAAGTCAGAAACACAATGCTACTTATAAGTTTATAAAAGAGTAGAATTATATCCAAATGACACAAACCAAGGCTTGTTCAATAGTATTACTTCTTATCACTAAGTTGTTAATGGTAAATACAGGTTTTGCCCAAAAAGAAATCATACTAAAGCGCAGTATTGATTTAAAAGCGCCTCCTGCAGAGTATCAGAATAAAAGTTGTAATTATGAATTGTTAATACCATACAACCGCCTTGGCAAACAGGAAGTGTTGGAATGTAAATATGTACTGGATCCTAAAAACCTTATCAAAGCACCTGATGGCGAAGTGCTTGCCAAATGGGAACAGCTTAGCTTTACTGAATTACAAAAAACAAAACTCGAAGTACAGATAAGACTGAAATTATATGTATACGATCTACAAAGTGCTAAACGCGATCCACAGTTAGATAAAGAAGATATGGATACAGTAAAGTATCTGCGGTCGGAAGAGAATTTGAGATCGGATTCTAAAAAGATCCAGACAACTGCAACTACTATTAAAGGTAATGACAGGGAAGAAATAGTGCATGGCATTTTTGATTTTGTGGTTGCGCACCTCGATTATAAACGATTTGAAGAGCAGGACAGGGGAGCTAAAAAAGCGCTAGAACAGGGTGAAGGAGATTGTACTGAGTATGCTGAACTGATGGTAACACTTTGCCGGGCCAGGCATATTCCGGCCAGGATACAAAAAGGGTTGGTGTTAAAAGGTAAAGGGCAAATTGGATATCACAACTGGGTTGAAGTTTATTTTGAGCAATATGGTTGGGTAGCCTTCGATCCAACATGGGCCGATCACGCAGATGCTTCAACTACTTTTAGTACTATGAGAAATACATACATACAGTTAAGTAACAGAAGGTATATCCGTCATGTTTTTTGCAGCTGTAGCGCTTCAGAGTATGCCTATAGTTACAAGCTTTACGATAGCTATACCGATACTGATGCCGAAGAGAAAGCGATGAGTAAACGAATGTATGAATTGTATAATTCGAAACAGCATGAGAAAACACTTGTTTTATTGGATTCTCTGTCGAGTTTTAAGAGTAATTTGTTTGATTATAATAATGTTAAGGGCGTTGTGTATGCCAGGCTTGGTAATTTTGATAAAGGTATCGAATGTCTGCAGGCTTCTATTCTTAATGCAAAAACAAACGAAAGAAAGATCCAGAGCTTTTATGCCTTTGCCAATTACTTTGCACTTAAAGGTGATAAAGAATATACGATCATGTATTTGAAGAGATCAATTGAATTGGGATTCAAAAATTATAAGCATTTATCGGAAGACGAAGACTTTGTAAACATGAAGGATCATCCGCCGTTTATAGAATTGCTTAACGAATTGAAGTCAAGATCGGAAAAGAAATAAAAATTACTTCATGATCAGTAAATGCCTCAGGTCAAGTACATCGCCTTTGCGAGAGATCAGCTGTATAAAATGAAAGCCATATTGTGTCGCAAATACCTCTGAGATCTCGCCGGGCTTTAAACTAAAGGCAACGTTTTCAAATTCAGGAACCATCATGCCTTTTACAACTTTTTTATATTGTCCGCCATTTGGTGCCGATCCCGGATCTTCGCTATACAATGTTGCAATAGATGCCATGCTTTCGCCTTTTAAAACCCGTTGGCGGTAATACTCACATAGTTTTTTTGCATCCTTGGCAATGATCTCTGCCTGTGTAGTTGCAGAATTTACTTTTGTTACAGGTTCATGCGCCATTAACATAAATGGAGATATTATTGCAAGTAATGTTTTCATATTGTATGGTTTAAACAGATTGGTCATACAAAAATATAAAACCATCCGGCTACTGAAAGTTAATTAACGTTTTTTTGTGTATGTGCGTATAACATTGAATCTGAATGCCTGAATCACTATTTTACCAAAGCAATAAATATTTATGAAAATGCGCTATAAGGTTGGATAAAATCAACTTTTTATGGTAGATTAGCTTAATTCCTATGAAGGTAAAACCGGCTCATAAACTAAGTACAACTGC
Organism: Bacteroidota bacterium; assembly: GCA_040386075.1. Classification (GTDB taxonomy): domain Bacteria; phylum Bacteroidota; class Bacteroidia; order B-17B0; family Aurantibacillaceae; genus UBA4416. The sequence continues at coordinate 64,442 of JAZKGE010000025.1, read as the reverse complement.
ACTGGTGATCGCAGTTTTGTGTCTTTGTACAAACCTGTTTGCCCAGGATAGGATGGTTGATTCACTAAAGCTGGTGCTTAAGAATGCAAAACACGATACGGTTAAAATCAATGCTTTGTCGGCTTTGAGCGAAGTGTGTGAGATCGATGACATACCATTATATGCAAACCAATGTAAAGATCTGTGCGAAAAGAAACTCTCCGGAACTTCCTTAACAAACACGTTGACTCATTTTTATAAAAAAAACTTAGCAGGAGCATTCAATAATCTGGGTTATTACTCCAGTCAAAAAAATGATAAGCCAGGAGCGCTTGAGTTTTATCAAAAAAGCATCGCCATCTATGAGGAGATTAATGACGTAAAAGATATAGGTAATCCGTTAAATAATATCGGGCGTATTTATGACAACTACGGGGACGCATCAAAAGCATTAAATTTTTATGAGAAGGCTTTGAAGAGTTATATGAGGTACGATAACAAGATAGGGATGGGGAGCCTTTTAAATAATATTGGTATTGTATATAATAAACTAGGCGATATACCCAAGGCATTGGATTATGCCCACCGAAGTTTAAAGATACAGGAAGATCTTCATAATAAAAGTGGCATTGCTATTTCGTTGTGTAACATAGGTCTTATGTATTCCAAGCATGATAATGTTTCTAAAGCTCTGGAGTATTATCAACGGGCCATGAAAATTCAAGAGGTGATAAAAGAGCAGGAAGGACTCGGTACAACCTTAAACAATATAGGGCTTTTGTATTATGGCCAGGATAGTATATTAAAAGCCTTAGAGTATTATGAAAAAAGTTTGCGGATATACGAAGAAGGAAATCATAAGAAAGGGATAGCGATCGTTTCCCGTAACATAGGTAATGTGTATAAAAATTATGGCGAAAAACTCGCCGGTGTTAAAAGACCTACTGAAGCGGCATTAGAATATTATAAGAAAAGTTTAACGCTTATGACTGATATAAAAGACAAAGAAGGCATTGCTTATTCTTTGGATCTTATTTCTAAAGTGATGTTGGAACAGGGACAATTGGCCGAAGCTCTTGACTATGCCATGAAAAGCCTTACGATCTCTAAAGAATTGGGTTATCCCATCAACATAAGCAGGGCAGCAAATATGCTTAAAAGCATATACAAAAAGCAAAATAAATTCAAAGAAGCTTTTGAGATGTATGAACTGGAGATACAAATGCAGGATAGTGTTAATAATACAGAAACAAAAAAAGCTTCCATCAAAAAACAATTTCAGTATGAATACGAAAAACAGACGGCTGCAGATAGTGTAAAGCATGCGGAAGAGCACAAAGTAAAAAATGCACAGTTAACTGCGCAGGCAGCCAGTTTAAAACAAGAACAAACACAGCGATATGCGTTATATGGGGGCTTGTTATTGGTTATTGGTTTTAGTGCATTTGTATTTAATCGCTTTAAAGTAACTCAAAAACAAAAGAAAGTGATAGAAGAACAAAAAGTATTGGTAGATAACGCTTACCAGCAATTGCATGAGAAGAATAAAGAAGTGATGGATAGTATTACTTATGCGCGGCGGATACAGCACGCTTTACTTACTCCGGAATCTTATATTGACAGAAATTTAAACAGACTTTCAAATAAGAATTGAAGTATTTTAAATACATAGTATGTTTTGCTTTGTTAGCATTGGTTGGCACGGATGTTTGTGCGCAGGATCCTGTAGTTGATTCGCTTAAGCTTGCCCTTAAGAATGCAAGACACGATACGAGTCGGGTTATAATACTTAGTAAGTTGAGCGAGGTTTGTGAAGAAGACGATATATTGAAATATACTCAACCCTGTTTAAGTCTCGCTTATAAAAAAATAGATCAGACAACTGATAAAGCCCGGATTCATTTTTATTTAAAATATGTAGCAGCGTCAATTGCCAATAATGGATACTATGCGGGGCAAAAAGGAAATGTAACCAAACAACTGGATTGTTATAAAAAGGCCTTAAACATTAATCTCGAAATTAATGATAAGCAGGGCATAGCAAGTCTTTATAATAATCTTGGTACGATCTATGAACACCAGGGCGATATTTCTCTGGCTTTGGAATATTACCATAGTTCTTTAAAAATACTGGAAGAAATCAATTTCGAGGAAGGTATATCGGCCTGTCTTGGAAATGTGGCAAATATTTACCGTGATTTTGGCGATATTACTAAATCGCTCGAATACTCTGAAAGGTCGCTTCATATAGATGAAAAAAACGGTAACAAACCAGGAATAGCAACAACCTTAGCCAACATGGGAGGCGCTTATGAGGCCAAAGGCGATTATAAAACGGCCTCTGTCTTTTATTTCAGGGCTTTAAAAATTAACGAAGAAATTAAGGATTATATTGGAATTGCTTCTGCATATAACAACATTGCCTTTCTTAATTTTACCAGGAAACTTGATATAAATCTTGCAATGATCTATTTTGAAAAAGCATTGAAATTACGTGAAGAAATAAGTGACAAGATTGGACTCGTGAATACTTTAAAAGATATGGCAAATGCAAATTTGTCGCAAGGTAAACTTATAGAGGCTGTTACGTATGCTGACAGAAGTTTAAGGCTTTCAATGCAACTGGGATTTCCGAAGAATATTTTAAATGCTGCGTCCACTCTGAAGGAAATTTATAAAAAGCAAAATAAGTACAAGCAAGCTTTGGAAATGTATGAGTTGGAAATAGAAATGGCAGATAGCATCAATAATGGAAAAACAAGAAAAGCTGCTATTAAGAAACAATTTCAATACGAGTATGAAAAACAGGCAGCTGCCGATAGCGTGAAACATGCCGAAGAACAAAAAGTAAAGAATGCGCAATTAGCTGCTCAAAATGCCAGTTTGAAACAGGAACGAACCCAACGTTACGCTTTATACGGAGGTTTGGTATTGGTAGTTTGTTTCAGTGTATTCGTATTTAACCGCTTTAAAGCAACTCAAAAGCAAAAGAAAGTGATCGAAGAACAGAAAGTAATGGTAGATGCAGCCTACCACCAATTGCACGAAAAGAATAAAGAAGTGATGGATAGTATTACTTACGCACGACGCATACAACGGGCCTTGCTAACCCCTGAATCTTACATTCACAGGAATTTAAACAAACTTGCTAATAAGAGTTGAAACATTTTAAATACATACTGTTTTTTGTTTTACTGATCATGATCGGGCATGACGCTTTTGCCCAGGACCCTGAAGTGGATTCATTAAAGCTGGCTCTTAAGCATGCAAAGCATGATAAAGTCAAATGCAATATTTTGAGCGAGTTGGCAGAAAAGGCGGGCGACGATGAGTGGCCGCTATATAATGAACAATTGCTGCAGCTTGCCGAGAAGAATATAAAAAATGCTGATGGTGCCACAAAGGCTTTTTATTTGAAACATGTAGCAAATGCTATTAATAATAAAGCCATCATTGCCCAGGGAGAAGGCCGGAATGACCAGGCGCTCAATTATTTTTTGGAGGCCTTGAACGTATTTGAAGAGATCAACGATCAGGAAGGTGTAGCAAATACTTTATCAAATCTAGGAGTATTGTATAACATGCAGGAAAATTCAGGTAAAGCCATCGATCATTTATTAAAAGCCTTAGTGGTTCAAAAAAAGTTGAATGATAAATCGGGCGAAGCCAATACTTATGATTACCTGGGAGAGATCTATAAAAAGACAGGGAACGTTTCAAAAGCTATCGAGCTGATACACCAGTCGCTTAAGATACAGGAAGAGATCAATAACAACCAGGGTATAACGCGATCCTTAATGAGCCTTGGTAACTTGTATAGTTTACAGGGAGATGTTCCTAAAGCATTGGAGTATTATAATAATTCACTGAAAATAAGCGAGCAGTTAAATTATAAAGCCGGTATTGCCAATGCATTTCATAATATCAGCACTGCCTATATTGTTTTAAAAAATGATGTAAAGGCCATTGAGTATTGTGAAAGATCTCTTAAGCTTAACGAGGAGATGAATGATAAGAACGGTATCGCATCTGATATTATAAACCTTGGATTTATATATAAGAACAACGGAGACCTTGCTAAAGCCCAGCAATACTACTACGGGTCGCTTAAGATATACGAAGAACTGGATAAAAAAGAGAACATCGCTTATTCATTATCATACATCTGTGATGTTTTAATTACTCAGAAAAAGTATGATGAAGCACTGGTCTTTGCCAAAAGAAATCTGAAGATATCACAAGAACTTGGATATCCTAGTAACATAAACGTTGCGGCAGCTGTTCTTAAACGTATCTATAAGCGACAAAATAAATTTAAAGAAGCATTTGAAATGTATCAGTTGGAGATGCAAATGCAGGATAGCATCAATAACGAAGAGACCAAAAGAACCTCTATTAAAAAACAATTTCAATATGAGTACGAAAAACAAGCTGCTGCCGATAGTGTTAGACATGCCGAAGCACAAAAGGTTAAGAATGCGCAATTAGCTGCACAAAGCGCTACTTTAAAACAGGAACAGACGCAGCGCTATGTTTTGTACGGAGGGTTACTTTTGGTAATAGCTTTTTCAGGGTTTGTGTACAATCGCTTCAGGCTTGCAAAAAAACAAAAAAATATTATTGAAGATCAAAAAGTATTGGTAGATCAGGCTTATGAAAAACTGCATGAAAAGAATAAAGAAGTGATGGACAGCATTCAGTACGCAAAACGCATTCAGCGTGCCCTGATAACTTCAGAAAACTACATTGCCAAGCAGTTGGATCGCCTGAATAAATAAAGATCTAATTCTTTAAGCTTCTTTAAAAGCTTTATTCAATCGCTTAAGCAATAACATCATTACTATAAACGCAAATAGTAATAAAGCAAAATTCAACCAAAAGAAGTTAGCTTTATTGTCAAATTTGTCCCAGTTCTTCGCTAATACACCGCTCATTTTATTACCGATGGATGTTGCTAAACTCCAGCCGCCCATCATTAAAGCTGTAAAACGTAAAGGCGATAGTTTTGAAACCATGGATAAACCCATCGGACTTAAACATAATTCACCAATGGTTATTACCCCGTAACTTCCTACAAGCCACCAGGCGCTTGCTTTACTAATGCCGTTATCAGTATAATAAACAGCAGCAACCATAACCAGGGTTGATAAACCGCTGATCAGTAAACCATAGGCTATTTTGGTTGCAGTGGTTGGTTCCATTTTTTTTCGGCGTAAAAAACCAAAGAATAAAACAACCACAGGTGTTAAAATGATAACGAAGAAAGGATTGATTGACTGAAATAATTCGGTTGGCATCAACGTTAAATTCTCTCCAGGGGCAGGATATTTTTCAGGAGCCAGGTTTTTGAAATAAGAAGGATAATCATAACATTTTAGAGGAGTGCCATTCGCATCTTTTATCCTTCTGAAATGTTCGTCGAGTTGGTAAACCGAATCATTTTCGGCAACAACCGATTTATCGCATAGGTAAAGCGAATCGGCCAATGGAACCATGGCTGTTGGCATTGCTCTGTCGGTGTATGAATTAGCATAAGTAGTTAATGCAGTACCGTTTAATTTGAAAATAGCCCAAAAGATAATAACGATCCCAAAGATGGTATACATGGTTCCAACCGGTTTTTTTTCTTCTTCTGTACAACTTTTGTAAATAGATGCATAAAAATAGATGACAGGAATACAGGCACATAAAAAAGCATCTGTACTGTCACTTCCAAAAATAGTATCAGGTATGAACCATCCTGCCATACCAAAGCCAAAAGCAATAGCCAGTACTTTTAAGAAACGCATAATGATAGGTTTGTCCTCCGGTGTTGGTTCTTTTCTCACATCCACATGCTTGTAATGTTTCATTCCTATCCAGAATGTGATAACCCCCAGGAACATTCCGATACCGGCAGTAATAAAGGCCCAGCTCCAGCCATATTTGATACGCATATAGGCCGCTACAAAGTTGCAAATGAAAGCACCAATGTTGATACTCATATAAAATAAATTATAACCGGTGTCTTTATTAGCTTTGTATTGCGGATCGTTATATAAGTTACCAAGTAGCGTTGAAATATTTGGTTTAAAAAAGCCGTTCCCAACGATCATGATAACTAAGGCTGTATAAAAGGCCCATTCTTCATGAATGGATAACAAACAATAACCAATACCCATTAAAATGCCACCTAATGTGATGGCAAAGCGGTAGCCGAGTTTCATGTCGGCCAACAAACCTCCGATAAATGGTGTTAGGTATACACACGCAATAAAGGTTCCAAACACGTCAGATGCTTTTCCACTTTCCCAGCCAAAACCACCGCTCTCGGTATCTGTCATATACAAAAAGAAGATCCCGATCATTAAGTAATAACCAAAGCGTTCCCAGAATTCGGTAAATGCTAAAAAAAGTAATCCTGTAGGATGTTTTGAAGTTGACGACATAGAAATGTTTTTTATAAATATAAGAGAAAGGCCTTTATTTGACAAAGAAATGTTTGAGATTAATAAGAATCATTTTAGTTTAAATTCGGGGCTGTCAGTTCGAGCGAAGTCGAGAACCTGACTTTTTATTAGAGCGCTTCTCGACTTCGCTCGAAGTGACAATATATGTAAAGTTATTTTACAATAAAATTATTCTTCAAATAGTGTTGTTGTGTTTTAGTATTGATGAATTCAATACTGATGTTTTTTGAGGGTGTACAACTCCCTTCCAGCAAAGTATTGAAAATAGTGTCTGGTTTTGAATGCGAGTACTTCATGCCCGGAATTGGCCTCAACCGATAGATCGTATCGTTATCAGTTGCGGTGAATTGTCCGTTTTGAAGAAAGATCTGAATATGTTGTTTTAAACTATCAGGTAGCTTGATGTAAAACAGATCGGTCCTGTTTTTAATAAGGGTATCATTTTTAATCCCTTTTTGAAAAAATAAAAAACGGTTATCTTCTTTTTTTACTTTAACTGCAAATTGAGCATAGGTAGAGTAGGAGAGGAATAAAAAAAATATTGAACAAATAAATTTCATGTCTACATCGTATAAGTCACCCTGAACTTGATTCAGGGTCTCTCAGAGATGCTGCTTCTCGACTTCGCTCGAAGTGACAGTTCAGCATGACGGTACTACTTCAAAGCTTCAATTAATTTTTCAGCTAACTCAACACCAATGCGTTCCTGTGCTTCATTGGTTGCCGCACCAATATGAGGCGTTAATGATATTTTGGAATGTTTTAAAATGGAGTCGCTTGGTGTTGGTTCGTTCTCAAATACATCTAAACACGCATGAGCTATTTTGCCTGAATTTAATCCATTGATCAGGTCTGTCTCATCAATTACACCACCACGTGATGCATTGATCAGTATCACGCCATCCTTCATAGACGAAATTTCTTTTTCAGTGATCATTTTGCCGCCCGGTACATGCATTGAGATCATATCCGAGTTTTTAATTAACTCTTCTAAACTTACTGTGTTTACCTTTACATCAACACCATTGGTTCCATGAATATCTAATTTTAATACAGCTTCTTTTACAAAGGGATCGTAAGCCAGCACTTTCATGCCGCAACCCAAAGCAATTTTAGCAGTATATTGACCTATGCGTCCAAACCCAATGATGCCAATAGTTTTATCTCTTAATTCAATTCCTTTTGAATACGCTTTTTTCAGATCATCAAATTTCGTATTCCCAATGCCGGGCATCGATCGGTTACTATCGTATACAAATCTTACAGCATTAAATAAATGGGCGAATACTAATTCAGCTACCGAGTTGCTTGAAGCAGCAGGCGTATTAATTACCTGCAAGCCTTTTGAGCGGGCATAATCAACATCTATGTTATCCATACCAACACCGCCCCTACCAATTACTTTTAAATGGGGGCAGGCGTCAATTACATCTTTTCTTACTTTGGTGGCACTACGAACGGTTAAGGCCACATAATTCTTTGCATTAATTTCTGCTGCCAGATTTTCCTGCGCTACCTTTTCGGTAACAACTGTAAAACCTGCTTTTTCAAGTAGGCTTTTTCCTACTGCATCAATACCATCATTTGCTAAAATTAATTTGCTCATAGTTCAATCGTGTTTTATATAGTATTTAGAATTTTAATGATAGACCTCCTTGTACAATTGGCCCGCCTATACCGGCCTCAACTGCAATACCAAGGTTTTTAATGAAATAATAACGCAAGCCAATACCTAATCTGAATGATACCGGAAAAACGTTTAAAAAGGAGCTGTTCAGTTCGCTTACAGCTTCCTGATCATTGATATTATCGGAACTTACAACCGATTGTTTATAGCCAATACCTCCTACAGCATAAGGATCAAGATACTTGGATGTAGCAAAGTGAATATTGATCTTGGCTAAAAAGCGTTGTTTAACAATTCTGGCCGTATAGCTATTTACCTGTGAATAATAGGTGCCTGTTGATTGATTATACATTTGGGTTACTTCACTATATTTTCCAATAACCGAAGCATACGTATAATCTACTCCAATGCCGATCATTTTTGTGACCATGTACTCGCCTTTTATTCCAAGGTGGTTGGTGTTGGTAACTGAAACATTTTCACCGTTTTCATCAATTACGGCCTCAATATATTTCCCAAACAAATAAGGGTAGCCATAATAAGGATCAATAATAATCTTGCCTTTTCCAACACAGTTATCATCATCCTCTTTTGAACTTTGAGCATTCATATTGAAGGAAGCAATTAACATAAATGCCAGTGCCAGTTGAGAGATCTTTTTCATAAGTTATTTTTAGGGTTTATTTTAATAGATCGATAATTGTTTCCACGCTCATACCATCGGCTTCTGCTTTATAGTTGCGGATGATACGGTGCCTTAAAATAGCATTAGCTACAGCCTTTACATCTTCAATATCAGGACTGTATTTTCCGTTAATGGCAGCATGACATTTGGCGCCCAATACCAGGAACTGAGAGGCACGCGGACCTGCGCCCCATGCTAAATATTTTTTGGTAACATCTGCACTGAATTCTGAATTCATACGTGTTTTATTTACCAGTTTAACAGCATATTCCAATACATTATCAGCTACGGGGATCATGCGGATCACATGCTGAAAATAAATGATCTCTTCGGCAGAGATGATCTTTTTAAGTTCTATCTTAGTATCTGTGGTAGTTCTTTTTACTACCTGTAATTCTTCCTGAAAGCTTGGGTAATCCAACCATACATTGAACATGAAACGGTCAAGCTGCGCTTCGGGCAGGGGATAAGTGCCTTCCTGTTCAATAGGATTTTGAGTTGCCAGTACAAAGAATGGATTCCCGAGTTCGTATCTTTTTCCGGCAGCAGTTACGGTGCGTTCCTGCATGGCCTCTAATAAAGCAGCTTGTGTTTTTGGAGGTGTACGGTTGATCTCATCGGCCAATACAATATTGGCAAATAAAGGACCTTTTATGAATTTGAAATTACGTTGCTCATCCAGGATCTCAGAACCAACAATGTCACTAGGCATCAGATCGGGCGTAAACTGAATACGGTTAAAAGAAAGTCCCAACACATCGGCAATGGTATTTACCAATAAGGTTTTAGCAAGACCCGGTACACCAACCAATAAACAATGTCCCTTACAAAAAATAGAGATCAATACATTTTTTACAGTATCATTTTGTCCTACAATTACTTTTCCGATCTCTGCATTTAGTTCTTTGTATTTAACAACAAAAGCATCAATGGCTTCTACATCATTTTTATAATTCATAGTATGATATTTTGAGAAAGTGTTTGTTAAATTATTGAGTGATGGTCCAGTTATATTCTAATTTACAGGCGCTGAATTCTTCATCAATTTTAATATAGGTTGATTTTGATTTTTTGGTGATCCAGTTTTTGATCAGTGTTTTTTGTCGTTCAAAATTGGCCATGTTCATTAGTTTGATATAATCATCATTCATGTTTGCTTTATGAGGCTCTGTTCTTGATTTCAAATACACAATACGCCACGACTGTTTGGCATCGGCACCTGTATACTGGATCACAGGACTTACATCACCTACTTTCATTTGATTTTCCAGCATAAATACCAGATTCTGATCCATTTCGCCTATCTCATCCAATTCCCATTTGGTCATATTGGCATTAGGATTGATGAGTAAACCACCGTTTTGTTTGGTCTCTGTATCGCTACTATATTTTAAAGCGGCGTCTTCAAATTTTATTTGTCCTGATACAATTAATTCTCTGATGCTGTCAAGTTGTTCTTTTGCTTTTAATACTTCGAGCTGTGAAATTTTTGGCGACATTAGAACGTGTCTAACTTCAACAGATTCTCCTTTACGTCCAATGGATTGAATGAAGTGGTAGCCGTAAGTTGTTTCAAATATTTCGGAAACTTCACCCGGTTTTAGACGGAACGAAATAGCTTCAAATTCTGGAACCATTTGCCCGCGCATGAACTGGTAGTATCCGCCATTTTTTGCAGAACCCGGATCCTCACTGTATAGGGCCGCAATCACACTCATGCTTTCTCCATTAAGAACACGTTGCCTGTACACATCCAATTGGGCGCGAACGGCAGCTTTTGCTTCGTCCGAAACCGGCGGTTTTCTTACAATATGTCCAATTTCCAGTTCCGAATTTATTAATGGTAAGCTATCTATTGGCAATGTATTGTAAAATGCTCTTACTTCACTTGGTGTTAACTTCACATCTCCTGTTATTTTTTGCTGCATCTTTTGCGCCATCAACTGGTTTCTCACATCGTCGCGTAATTCGTCTTTAAATACACTGATGCGTTTGCCGTAAAAGGCTTCAAATTTTTCTTCGCCACCTAACATGCCAACATAGTATTGGATACGACGGTTCAACTCACCATCAACTTCAGCATCCGTTGCGGTGATACTATCTCTGTCGGCTTGTGACAACAATAATTTTTGGAATAACTGATCTTCAAATGTTTTGCAGCGGGCATTTTCGCCAACTTCTTTTTTTTCTTTCTGTTGTAAAAAGTTGGTCTCCACTTCTGATAACAACAAAGGATTTTTGCCTACAATAGCTATTACCTTGTCTAATACCTGCGGTTGAGCTTTGGCAATAACGGCAAAGAATAATAAGGCGATGATCAGTTTTAAGTTCATTGTACTAAGTTAATTATAAATTTCTAATTCTTTATTGGTTTTGGCTTTATCAAAAAAGTCTTTTTTGATGCTTGTGATCAGTTGTTGTTTTCGTTCGTTGATCAACATGTTTTTGATATTCGTTTTCTCGAAGTTCAATGGCGATAATGTATTCTTTGATTTTACTTCTATGATCTTTAAAAAATAATAACTGGTAGCGTCTGTAAACTCAAAGATCTTTCCGTTCTTAATATCATACTCTGGAACTTCTTTTAATTGGGTCATTTCTTTTTTAAGGTCGTCAAACATTAGCCAGGTATTATCGTTCATGAAATAATTATTGGCGTATTGTATGCACATGCTTTTAAGCAGTTCAGCATCTTTTTCGTTAGATGAACGGCACAGTTTTTTTAATTTATCAATATTAGGAATGTTGCCGGGAGTTTTAACGTAGAGCACCTTTACGATATTATTCTTCAATAAAAAATTCTGTGAATTATTATTATAATATTCCTCTATCTGCGCAGGTGTTACATTAGTATCCAGTTTTTCGTTAATGAGTTTGGTTTGGAATTTATAGGCTATTAATTCTTTTTTATACGCTTCCAGTTCTTTGGTAATATCCTGTTCTTCTTCAGTTAAATAATTAACAGCCTGCTGATAGAATATTTCGTTATAGGCCCATCTGTTTATATAGGTTTGTATAAACGCTGTACTGTCCGACCTTGATAAGCCGTTTTGCGAAACATGTTCCAGGTCGGAGGTATACAATACACTGGTATTTACTTTGGCAATTTCTTTTCCTTTATCTTCCAAATGGTTATCGGTTGATTTGGTACATGCAGTTGCCAAAAGCATTATTTGCCCTAAAATAACTACTTGTTTTATATGTGCCGTAATATTCAATGTGTGATCATAAAACAAAAAGGCTGTATCATTATTGTTACAGCCTTTTTGTAAGTGTTATTCTGTTTTATTTTACTGTACTTAAAACGTCATCGTTAACTTTTACCACATACTTATTTTTAAGGTAAGCTAACCATTCTTTTTCTAAATAATTCTGGTAATCTGCAGTTATCATTCCTTTTGCTTCGGCAATTGTTTTAGGAGTTTTTCCCATTACTTTATTCACTACCAAAACGGTTACTTTATTGTCATTGTCTTTAATGTCGGCTGCAACAATGCCTTGTTTCCAGTTAGCGTCCACATTTTTGTTCTCACCTTTTAAGTAGGTAATGTTTTCAACGCTTACATTTAATTGAGATGTTTTGTTAACTGTTTCAGTGATCTCTTTTTCTGTCTTGCCTTTCTTTAACATGGCACGTACTTCTTTGGCAACTTTATCATTTGCGCAATTGTACATAGTAACATCTGCACGTTCATCCCATAAAAAATTATTCTTGTTCTTTTCGTAGTATTCTTTTAAACCGGCTGTATCTTTCACTGCTTTGCTCCATACTTTTTGATCAGTAAGATCGAACAATAAGATACCATCACGGTATTCTTTTAATAAATTACGGAACTCAGGATATTTAGATTCCAGGTTAGCGTCTTCATAATTGATAATTGTCTCATCTACAAAACTTTTGTAAGATTGTTGCAACATCATGTTGTTATCCATTTTCGGACGAGTAGTTTGATGAGCTTCAATGTATTTTGCCAGATCGTTTTGAGTGAATTTTTGAGTGCCTAAACTAAAAAGCTCTTTATTGCCTAATTTTTCAGCTTTTTTTGCTTCCCATTTGCCCTGGTAAACGGTAGTGTCGATCACTTTTGAAAATTCCTTTAACGCAACAGGGTTTTCTTTAAAGTTATTTTCAGTTTTAATTTTTGCAATTAACGATGTTCTGCCTGCCTGAGTACGGCTGTCTTTTCCTATACGTTGTTTCAGATCGCCTTTCATGTCATCAAAAGATGCTAATCCTTTTTTATCCAAACGTTTTGCAATATGCCAACCATAATTAGTAGCAAATGGTTCGGTGTAATCGCCATTATTTTTTAAAGCAAATGCAGCTTGTTTAAATTCAAGAGGCATAGGGCTGGTTCCATTAAACCATTGTAACTGTCCACCTTTTTCAGCGCTTGGTTTATCATCAGAGAACTGGCGTGCAAGATCTTCAAATTTTTCGCCTGCTTTTAGTTTAGTATAGATCTCATCAATTTTGGTCTTTAAATTTGCTTTTTCTTTTTCCTGCATGTCCTTGGTAAATCTAACCATGATGTGTGCAGTTAAGATCTCTCCCTGGCTTAGGCGTTTATCATATACTTTTAAAATATGGTATCCAAAACGTGTTCTTACAGGCATGCTTATTTCTCCAACATTGGTTTTGTAAGCAACAGTTTCGAATGGATAAACCATTTGTAAAGAAGTAAAATATCCAAGGTCTCCACCACTTTCAGAAGCCGAAGGCTCTTCGGATGTTTTTTTAGAAACCGCAATGAATTTATCACCGCTTGTATTTAAAGCAGAAGCTAATCCTTTGATGCTGTTTAATTTTGTATTGTAAGTTGTTGTATCCTGTTTGGTAGAATTTTTTGTAAGTGCAGACGAGCTTTTCTTTAATAAAGTTTCATACTCGGCAATTTTAGCTGAAGAAGGAGCTTTTCCCATTAAAGCATCACGAATGATCATTAGGCGTGTGTAAGCTTCAATTGTATCTTTTGGTAACGCGTCTTCTTTTACAAGAAGTAATATGTGCGAAGCTTTTACTTCAGTTTTCATACGTTCGTATGCTTCCTGTAATAAGGCATCATTCACATTTTTGTCGGTTAAATAAGGTGCTGCCAGCTGTTTACGGTAGCCACCTAACTCAGTCTTAAAAGCAGAGTTGGTATCTAATCCATTTGCTTCCGCTTCAAATACCTTCATTTTAAAGGTGGAGAACAGATCAACATATTCTTTCACGGATTTTTGTTCTTTATTTACTTCTTTTCCGCTGTTCTTGTGATAAACGTTCTCGAACTCACTTTTATAAACCGGTTTCCCGTTAATGGTCATGATCACCGGTTCGCTGCTTGTTTGTGCTAAGGAAGTTAAACCGATAGCTGATAGTGTTAAAAATCCTAAAGTACGATTCTTCATAATTGTTGTATTGTTTTTGTTTTTTAAGGAAAGCAAATTTATAATTAGTTTTTTATTATTGGCATTAAGATCATAAATATTGATACGAATCGGGTACGAATATACGAATCTGTGTTTGCTAAGCTATTTACTTATAAAAAGGATTACTTAATGATCTCTTCCAGTTTGGCATCCAGTTCAGGACCTCGTAAGTTTTTGGCCACAATTTTACCTTCTTTGTCCAGTAAAAGGTTTTGAGGGATACTGGTAATGCCGTATAATTTGCCGGCTTCGTTACCCCAACCTTTCAGGTCGCTGATCTGTGTCCATGTCAATTGATCTTTTTCAACAGCCTGGATCCATTTTTCTTTTACCTGGTCAAATGAAACGCCAAGTACAGTAAAGCCTTTGTCTTTATATTTATTGTAAGCCATTACCACATTTGGGTTCTCAGCCCTGCATGGACCGCACCAGCTGGCCCAAAAATCTACCAATACGTATTTTCCTTTAAAATCACTTAAGTTCACCATTTTACCATTTGGATCGGCCTGAGCAAAATTCAAAGCCGGATATCCAATGCTGGTTCCCCTGATCTGGTTTATTTTTTCCATTGCAAGCTTACCATATTTGGTTTTTAAGACACTTTTGTCTAATAAACCCACAACTCTTTCCAGTTCTTCGACAGGAGCCGTAGAATTTTGATTGTTATAATAAATGGCGTATCCGCTCACTGCAGATTTTGGATGAGTTTTAATGAAATTCTCAATAGAGGCTTTTACTTCTGTTTCCATTCCCTTGTATTCAGCCACTTTTTCGTTCATGGTTGCGGCATCACCTCGGTTTTTGGCTTCATTATAAGCAGCTACCAAAACCTGTTGTTTAGCTCCAAAACCAAACATCATGGCATTATAATCAGCATAATCTTTTTGGGTTTGGCCACCTGTTACTTTAGCTTTTGGTAGGCTGTCGATATTGGCAGAGATGATTGTTTTTCCGCCGTCGATAAAAAAGATCAGGTTTGGTTGTTCATTTATACTACGCGACCGGGTCATCCAGTACATATTAGCTTCGGTACTTTTGCCTGTAATACTGAATTTACCGGCTTTTACCTTCGCACTATCGGTGATGTCTTTTCCATCCCATTTGTGGTGGATATAAGTATATGAGTTATCAGGCGCGTTTTTTAGCTCGCCGCTGATGCTAAAATTGAAGGAGGCTTGTGAAAAAGCGGCAAAATTTAATGCCGAAAAGCCTATAATGAAAAGTTTTGTCATTTTTTTGTATTTAACAAGCAAATGTAGTTTTTATTGTGGGAGTAGGGAACCTCTATTCGTTAAAAAATGAAAATTTTCGGGGTTAAAACCTTATAAAATGTCATATTTTGAATAATTGCTAAAACACATAAATTAATTGTTAAATGAGCCTTACTTAATTATCATTTTTATTCACAATTCTTTGTGGGTAGCTCAAATTGTCTTATTTTTGTTTCGCTAAAAAAGTGACCACCCTATAAGAGGAAAACTATTCTGAGATCCGCCTTAAACCACTTTAGCATAAAATAAAAAATTTAAACCCAAAAACATGAAAAAAACTTTACTTAGTTTATCATTAATTGCCGTAGCTTTAGTTGGTAAAGCACAAAATTGCTCTGATCTTTTTATTTCTGAATATGTAGAAGGAAGTGGAAATAATAAAGCAGTTGAAATTTATAATCCAACACCTAATGCCATCAATACTAATAACAACTACCGTTTGATCCGTTACAACAATGGAACTTCGGCTGCTGCAGGCGAGGCTAACGGTCAGGCAATGGTTAATTTAGGTGCTCATACAATTCAATCAGGTGAAGCCTGGGTAATTGTAATTGATAAGCGTGACGGTTCTCAACCGTGTCCTGGTCAGGAATGTGCTGTTTCCGCAGCTTTACAAGCTAAAGCAGATACTTTTTTGTGCCCTGATTATAATGTTAGTTATGCAATGTATTTTAATGGTAATGATGCATTATCACTGCAAAAATATAACGGTTCAACATGGAATTATGTTGATATCTTCGCAAGAATGGGTGAGTCAGCAATGACAAGTGGTTATGGCTGGAGCGATGCTTTTCCTTATGACGGATCTGCAGGTGTAATATGGACTGAAGATCAAACATTGTTCCGTAAGCAATCAGTTAAAGAAGGTGTGAAAACAAACCCTAATACATTTAATGTAACTGTAGAATGGGATTCTCTACCAAGAGATGATTATTCAAAATTAGGGGTTCATACCTGCGATTGTATTCAGGTTGGCGTTAAAGAATTAAACAAATCAACGGTTAAATTATCTGCTTACCCTAATCCGGCAACAACTAACGATGTTATGACCATTATGGCGAGCGAAGCGATTAAAAGCATTGAAGTATATAATGTTGTTGGCGCCCGTGTAATTACTAAAGAAGGAAATAATTTTGATAAGAATGTGGGATTTCAAACAGGAGACCTTTCTAAAGGTATGTATATTGTAAAAGTAAAATGTACTGACAATAAAGAAGCTTCCGTAAAAATTTCTATTCAATAAAATAATAAAGGTGCTAAGAATTACTTAGCACCTTTTTATAGATATATCAAATGAGACATTATCTTTTTGCGCTTTGTATTTTATTTTTCACAACTTCTATATTTGCCCAGGGTGGCGAGCTTAAAGGAACGATAACGGATGCCGTTACCGGCGAGGGCCTTATAGGGGCTACTATTTTGGTTTCGAAAGGTAAAGGAACCGTGACCGATATTAGCGGTAATTATTCTATTAAACTGGACTCAGGTACATATAAAGTAACGGTTTCCTATATCGGATACCTTTTAAAAACGACATCAGTAACGATGGCTGGGAAAGAAGTGTCAATGAATTTTCAATTAGATCAGATCGCATTGGATGAAGTGGAAGTTGTAGCCGACGTTGCAAAATCCCGTGAAACACCAGTTGCTTTTTCAAATATTACTACAAAACAAATTCAGGAAGAATTAGGGACAAGGGATCTGCCAATGATATTAAATACAACACCCGGAGTATATGCTACAGAGCAGGGTGGTGGTAGCGGAGATGCAAGGGTTACCATTCGTGGTTTTAGTCAGAATAATATTGCAGTAATGGTTGATGGTGTTCCGGTAAATGATATGGAAAACGGTGCTGTTTACTGGAGTAACTGGGATGGGTTAGGAGATATAACTAAAACCATGCAAGTACAACGTGGATTGGGTGCTTCAAAAATCGCCATTAATTCAGTTGGAGGAACTATAAACATCATTACAAAAGGTATTGATCAGGAAATGAGTGGTTCAGTAAAACAAGAAGTAAATAGTTTTGGGTTATATAAAACTTCTTTTGGATTTAACTCGGGCCCCCTTAAAGGCGGTTGGGGTGTTACTGTTGCCGGCTCCCGTAAATGGGGTAATGCATGGGCCGACGGAACTTACGACGACGCCTGGTCCTATTTTATTAAAGTACAAAAACGATTCAAAAAACATTTAATAAGTTTAAGCGCTAATGGTGCCCCTCAGGAGCATGGTATGCGAACCGATAAGATTGGTATTGCTGTTTACAGTGAAAAATTTGCTAAAGCCTTAGGTATTAACACAGATTCTACATACAAGAAATCACCATTCACTACATCTAGAACAGAAAGAGGTTTAACATATAATTCAAATTCGGGATATTTGAACGGAAAAGTTATTGATGACAAGATAAATTATTTTCATAAACCCCAGATAAATTTATCTCATTTTTGGTCACCTAACGAAAAGTTAACAGTATCAACTGTTTTATATTTGTCAATTGGAAAAGGTGGTGGAACAGGTTTAAAAGGTACTCCTGCGAGAGATACTACAACCGGACAATATGATTTTGATGCTACTTATCTTAGTAATGCAAAAAATTTCAGTTATGCGTATAGTACAACAGAACACTCATCCTCTACATTCCTTCGATCATCTAATAATGATCATATTTGGTATGGATTACTTTCTACCTGGAATTACAAGATAAATAAAAATTTCTCTGCATTATTAGGTCTTGATGGCAGAAATTATAAGGGATCACATTACCAAACTGTATACGATTTACTTGGTGGTGATTATGCTATCGATAATTCTGATTTAAATCAACCAACCGGGTTAGGTAATACTAATTATGGAATGAAGAGGAATGGAGATAAAATAAGTTATTACAACGATGCTAAAGTTATGTGGGGCGGCGCTTTCGGGCAGATTGAGTTTAAGAAGGATAAATGGTCGGCTTTTATGACAGGATCATTTTCTAAAACCGGATATCAACGAATAGATTATTTTAAAAAACGTGACTTGGTTATTAATGGCAATACATTTGAGCAGGCTGTTGGTTTTGGTGATACTTTTTATTATACAGATTCTAAGCAGGTTACCGCATCCAGTAATGCTGTTATCACAACTAATGGAGATACGACTTTTATTAAGAATTCGGGTAAACCAAGAGATTATGTTATAAATCCTACTACTTATAATAATCAAAGTGCGCAGGCAAGAGCAGCCACTACAAAACAAAAATGGTTCACTGGATATACATTTAAAATGGGGGCAAATTATAATATTACTGACCATCATAATGTATTCTTAAATCTTGGACATTTAAATATGGCGCCTAGAATGAATGTGGTTTTTGATAATAGTAACAAAGAGTTTTTGGAAATTAAAAACCAGAAAGTATATGCTATTGAAGCAGGCTATTCAACACACTTTAAAAAATTTGCAGCAAATCTTAACCTGTATTATACAAACTGGGAAAATAAACCACCGCAGTTTACACCAACACTTGTTACCCCTGATGGAACATTTTCATATAATATAAATGGCTTAAATGCTATACATAAAGGTATTGAACTGGATGCTGTATATAAGTTTACCAAGAAACTGGAAGTAGAAGGATTAGCATCTTTTGGGGATTGGAAAACAGTTACCGAAAAAGAAGTATATGTTTACGATGATAATAATGAACTAGTAGGCATAGTTAATTTTAGTGCTAAGAATATTCATGTGGGTGATGCGGCACAGATACAATATGGCGGTAGTTTAAGATATGAGATCATCAAAGGTTTATACATAAAACCAAGGTATACTTATTTTGCAAAAAACTATGCCAATTTTGATCCTTTAGTTTTAACGGGTGTAAATGCTAACCGTGAGTCATGGAAAATGCCAAATTATGGTTTACTGGATTTTTATGCAGGTTATGATTTTAAAATTAAAAAAGTGAAATTTGGAATTACTGCAGGTGTATTAAATGTATTGAACAAGATATATATTACTGACGCCCAAAACGGAAAAGATTTTGATGCTAATACTGCATTGGTTTATATGGGAATGGGTACTCGTGCCAACATTGCTTTAAGAATAGGATTTTAATTAATATAAATACCATAAAATGAAAAAAATAATACAAGCCGTTTGTGCAACAGTAGCAATGAGTATCTCTTGCTTTGCTCAAACAACCTTACCAACTTCCTGGAATTTTGCTACTACTACGTTACCAACAGGCTGGTCGGAAGTTAATGTAAATACAGTAACACCTCCATATTATTCGGGTTCCGGTAGTCCTGCACCTGCTTATAAACTGGATGCTACAGGAGATATGTTATCTGTTTTTTTTAACAGCGCACCTTCTACTGTTTCCTATTCTTTAACAGGTAACAGCTTTTCGGGTGGAACCTTTTTAGTACAGGAATCATCTAATGGTACCGTTTGGACTACAGTACATTCTTTTACCAGTCCTCCCGCAGGAACTTACACGGGCTTTACTGATAATTTATTATCGACTTCAAGGTATGTGAGATTTAATTATTCTACTAAAGTATCAGGAAACATCGGCTTGGATAATGTAAACATTGCAGCCGCAGGCGCAACGCCTGTACAGGAAATTAATGTGAAGCAAGGTACAACTACTATTGTAAATGGTGGTTCATATATTGCCAGTTCTCCTGTTAGTACAACATTACCGATTAACTTTTCTATCGAAAATTTAGGAACATCTAATACTTTAAATATTTCAGCTGTAAACATTACAGGGGCTAATGCTTCAGAATTTGTGGTAGGAACTTCTCCTTCAACGGTAGCTGCAATAAGTTCAGGTAATTTAGTGATCAATTTTACACCAGCATCTGCGGGTACAAAAACGGTTATTGTTTCTATTGTTAATGATGATTCTGATGAAAATCCTTATGTGATCAATTTAACTGGTATTGGAGGCTCTTATGCAACTGAGCCAACTGCCCAGCCATCTAATTTAGTTTTCTCAAATATTAAATCATACCGTATCATTGCTAATTATTTGGCAGCAATTGGTAATCCTGATGGTTACCTGATCCTTAAAAAAGAAGGTTCGGCTATTACTGATGTTCCTGTTGATGGTACAGCATATAAGCGAGGTGATATGATTGGCTCATCTATTGTTGTTAATGCAAACAGTGCTACTTCTTTCTCACCTAAAAATGTTGTTTCAAACAAGACTTATTATTTTGCAGTATTTGCATATAACGGTCCGGGGGTTTATCGTAATTATTTAACTTCTGTCGCCCCTTTAACTGGTAGTGTAACAAGTTCATATAAAACAATGATTACACCAACATATTATAACGGAGTATCGTACACGGCATCTACATTTGTAACCGATTTACATAATAAGATCAATCCACACATTGCGCAATTTTATAGTAATTATGGGCCATTAATGGTAACTCCTTTTATTGCAAGAGATACAACGAACGATAGGCGTGTTATTACCTGCGTATATAGTGGCGAAAATAAAATTTATAATGATCCTTGGGATTGGACAACAAATAACTTCAGTCGTGAACATACGTATTGTGATAGCTGGATGCCTAATTTTCCAAACAATGATCCTTTACCTGAGTATAATGATTTTCATCATTTGTTTCCAACAAATCAAAATGATGCAAATGCGATCAGGAGTAATTTTCCACTGGATGAAGTTGTAGGTACTCCGATTTACACGTATCTAGGGTGTAAAAAAGGTCTGGCAGCTATTACTACTCACACAGTTTTTGAACCAAGAGATTCTCATAAAGGTGATGCTGCGCGTGCTTTAATGTATCAAACTATATGTTATACAGGAGTGGGCGGTAATTTGTTTGCTTTACCTGGTAACATTAAAGTTGGAGCTAGCTTTTTAGGATATGGTCAGGATCAGAATATTTTAAAGAAATGGCATTTCCAGGATCCACCGGATGCTTATGAAATGACTAGAAATGATTATATCGATTCTTTACAGCATAACCGTAACCCGTTTATTGACAGCGTACATTACGCTTGTTATATTGATTTCAGTAACATGACCTATATTGCAAATCCTACCTATACAACAGGAGTTAATGCACCTTGTTACGTTGCAGTTGGTATCAAAGAAAATGTAGCTACTCATTTCGAATATGTATTAGCTCCAAACCCAACCAACAGCGAGTTTTATTTAATGATCGATGCTAAAGTTGCTGAGAAATTCAACCTGGATATTATAGATGTAACGGGTAGAAATGTATATAGCAGAGACGTGGATGTAGTGAATGGTTTTAATAATGTTATAGTAAACGACCTTAAACTCCATGCCGGAATTTATTTTGTGAACCTGCACTATAAAAATGAAAAGATAACGCGTAAGCTGGTGATACAGTAACATTTGTCAGTTCGAGCGAAGCCGGGAACAAACGAAAAAATCCCCTTGTGAAATTTCATAAGGGGATTTTTATTTGCGTATAATGCAACTACATATATGTTGTTTGTGCGTTTTTAGTGTAATCTCAAGTGCTGAAAAAGCCGCGTTAGGGATGCGAGCGGAAATCCTTTGCCCGGACACTGAGCGGAGCCGAAGTGCGGCAAAGATTGAAGCGGGTCAGCCCGGGCCGTAGGCAACGCCCAAAACTTAAAAATTCAAAACACATTAGGCAACTACTAATTTAGGAAAGATCAACAGCTTGATGCGTAGCATAAGCCATGTTGCAGATGTGATAAAAACTGAATCAAGTTCAGGTATTGAACAAGTTGGTAGTGGACTAACGTAAAACAAAAAAGCCCCGCATCTCTGCAGGGCTTTTAATTTTAGACTTCTCGACTTCCCGCCAGTGGTCGGGCACGGCGCTCGAAGTGATAATAATTACTCTTTTAATAATTCGCGGGCAATAACCACTTTTTGAATTTCGCTGGTTCCTTCGCCAATAGTACATAATTTACTATCGCGGTAATATTTTTCGGCAGGGAAATCTTTAGTGAATCCGTAACCTCCAAAGATCTGAACAGCTTCGTTTGAGTTTCTCACACATACTTCAGATGCATAGTATTTGGCAAAAGCGCCTTCTTTGGTCATTTTTTGGTGACGGTTTTTAAGATCGGCTGCTTTGAAAGTCAATAATTCTGCTGCTTCTAATTCAGTAGCCATATCAGCTAATTTAAAAGCAATTCCCTGGAAATGTGCAATTGGTTTACCAAATTGCTCACGCTCTTTAGCATATTTTACTGAACATTCATAAGCACCACGTGCAATACCACAGCTTAATGCTGCAATTGAGATACGGCCGCCATCCAATACTTTCATAGCCTGCACAAATCCTTGCCCTTCTTCGCCCATCATCTGGTCTTTGTGAACTCTGCAGTTATCAAAGATCAGCTCAGCAGTTTCGCTGGCACGCATGCCTAATTTATTTTCTTTTTTACCTGATTTAAAACCAGGCGTTCCTTTTTCGATAATGAAAGCACTCATGCCTTTACTATCTCCTTTATTACCCGTACGCGCAATTACAACAGCAACATTACCGGTAATAGCATGAGTAATAAAATTCTTTGAACCATTCAATACGTAATAGTCGCCATCTTTTACGGCCGTAGTTGCCATGCCGCCGGCATCAGATCCTGTTCCTGTTTCGGTTAAGCCCCAGGCACCGATCCACTCAGCCGTAGCTAATTTTGGTAAGTATTTTTTCTTTTGTTCATCGTTACCAAAGGCTAAAATATGGCCTGTGCACAAAGAGTTGTGAGCTGCCATGGATAAACCTATAGAACCACAGATCTTACTTAATTCGATGATGGCAGTTACGTATTCTGTATACGATAATCCTGATCCACCGTACTCTTCGGGAACCACAACGCCCATAAGGCCTAATTCTCCTAATTTTTTAAATACCTCTACAGGGAAAGTTTGTGCTTCGTCCCATTCCATCATTTTAGGATAGATATGTTCTTTACCGAATTTACGGATCATATCCGCAATGGCGTGTTGATTTTCATTGATCTGGAAATTCATTCCAACATTTGGTTCTAATACTGCGCTAGACATGTGATATTATTTGAGTGTATATTTAATTTTTGTTTTCCGTTTAAAAATTCTAATCCAACCACAAAGCAAAATCCGCTTACACGGGCATCCTGTTGTTTTACCAAACGGGCTGCCGCTTCTGCTGTTCCTCCGGTTGCTAACAGATCATCGTGTATCAATACATTCCAGCCTTTTTTTAAACTGTCAACATGCATTTCAACTTTAGCGGTGCCGTACTCCAGATCGTATTCGCAACTAATGGTTTTGTAAGGCAATTTACCAGCTTTTCTGATCAAAACAAAGGGAATATTTAATTTATTTGCCAGTAAAAAGCCAAATAAAAATCCCCTGCTTTCAATCCCAACTATGGCGTCTGGCTTTTCAGAAAGCCTTTCGATAAAACCATCTACGATCTCGTTACATAAACTTTGATCTTCCAGGATAGGGGTAATGTCTTTGAACATAATGCCCGGTTTTGGAAAGTCAGGAACATCCCTGATGGCTGTTTTTATGTTAGATTCTAGTGACATTAACGTTAGGATTACAAACTTAATGAAATTTCAGGTAAAAAAATGAAATTATATATATTTAACGAGCCAATTGGTCTAAAATTTAGTTGAAGCGAACCTATTTTTTGAAAATAACCCAGTTGCTTTGTTTAGCAGTTTGTGAAAGGTCTTTCCCTATTCTTACGATCTTACCGGCTGCGGGTTCTTTATACCAGCCTTCATCCCAGGCGCCCATGTCGGTATAGATCAGTTGTTTTACACCCAATAAGGCCAGGTCTTCTGAAAAAGTCTTTAAGGTAATGGGCTCAGCACTTTCTATAATGGCAATGGAATTATCCTTTAAAATAGCTATGCCCCGGCGTTGAAATATTTTCTGATCTTTAAAACTTGCCGCTTTTCCGTTTTGAATACATTGGATCTGTTGAAAACAGGATGCTTTATTGGCTTTAATAATAGTTAGAAGACTGTCGTTAAATAACTTTCCTCTGGCTGATTGAAATACTTTTACATTATTCTTTTCAATGTAAAAAACGCCGCCTAATGTTTTGTTAATGGCTGTTGTGTTTCCAATAAGCCCATTAACGGCATACAAACCATCGATCTTTAAATTCTGTAAATTGGTAAAAGCCGCAGGAATGCAAACTAATACAGTTGCATCGTTCTTATCCGGGCGCTTATCTGTAAAGGCAATTTTACAGGTATTCTTTTTTATGAATAAATAGGTTGACTTACTTTTTCCGGTCTTGTTTTCAATACTGATGTTTTGAGCAAGAACCTGATCTCCTAAAACAGCAATAAAAACAAGACTAAAAAAAAGCGATTTCATGTATTTACCCCAACAAAGTTTCCTGTGCTGCTTTTAAAAGCTTGCGGGTGTTTTCCAATGTATCACTTTCGCCATACAAACGTAAAACGGGTTCGGTACCACTGGCGCGGATCATCAGCCATTGTTCGTTCTCAAAATGGTATTTCCAGCCGTCAATTGTTTCGCGGCGTTCAACTTTATACGAACCAAATGATTTGTAGATGTCATTTTTACAACCTTCAATTACTTTTTGTTTTACATCTTCGGTTAAGTGCAGATCGTTACGTTCGTAAACAAAAGGACCGGTTAATTTATACAGGTCTTCAATTAGCTGCTCTAATGTTTTACCCGATTTTGCCATGTATTCCCAAATGGTCAATCCCATCCAGATACCATCACGTTCGGGGATATGCCCTTTGATAGCAATACCGCCACTTTCTTCGCCACCCATGATCACATCTTCGGTGATCATATAACCCGCAATATGTTTGAACCCAATTTGAGTGATGATGATTGGTAAGTTATAGTGAGTTGCTAGTTTATGAATACGCGGTGTTACCGAGAAGGCAGCTACTATTTTGCCGCCATATTTTTTTTCTTCTACTAAATATTTTACCAATAATAAAATAATATGGTGCGAATCCACAAAATTTCCTTTACTGTCATATAAACCAATTCTATCGGCATCTCCATCGGTACATAAACCGCAATTGATCTTTCCGTCCTTCTTAATCAATTCGCTAAACTCCAACAGGTTTTTATGGATGGGTTCCGGCGCTTGTCCGTGAAAGCCCGGATTATCATCATCATGTAAATGAATGATCTCAGGGAACAAGCGTTTCATTACACGTTTGCCTGCACCAAACATACTATCATAAGCCAGTTTTAAATTGGAGTTCTTAATGGCTTTAATATCAAAATTTTCTTCAACATGTTTCATGTACATGTCTTCCAGGTTGGTGTATTCCAATAGTCCTTTTGCCTCAGCATCTTTTAGGTCAACGGCTAAATAATTCTGATTTGCTTTTTCAGGAATGATATCTTCCACTTCCTGTATTTTTTCGGGACCTAATGGTCCACCGTAATGGCCTTTTAATTTATACCCGTTGTAAGAAGGCGGATTATGACTGGCCGTAATGATAATACCTAACGATGTATTTAATTTTAATGCGCCTAAAGAGATCATCGGTGTTGACACGTAATCTTTTGCTAAAAAAACTTTTACACCATGGGCAATAAATACTTTGGCAGTAGTTTCAGCAAATAATTCACCGGCAAAACGGCAGTCGTGGCCAACAACGGCACTTGGGTTCTTAAAATTGTTCTTTATCCAGATGGCTGTAGCCTCGGTTACACGCGCAACATTTTCAACAGTAAATTCCTGAGCTATAATGGCTCTCCAGCCGTCGGTTCCAAATTTGATCTTTGTCATAGTGTTATAAAAAATAGACTTTAAATATATTCATTAAATAATGTTTGAACAAAGTTTTTACTCATTCATCAGGCTTTTTAAATGCTCACGGGTCGATTCATCTTCCCAGTCAATAAAGCCTACATTATTATATACAATTTCGCCTTTGGCATTTAACAAATAAGTAACGGGAATAGAAGCGATCCCAATATCGGAAAACAGGTTTGTTAAAGTTAAAAAAGTAAAAGGATATTGGGTCTTGTTTTTAAATTCCACCAGTTTTTCAATACTCTCGTCGGTTATGGCCAGTACTTCGATACCCTGTAACTTTTGGTCTTTTATTTTATTGAGTGCCTGTAATTCTTCTTTACAGGGTGGACACCAGGATGCGTAAAAACTAACGATCACCGGTTTTCCTTTCAACGAGCCGATGTCAAATTTATTAGTATCCTGGTCTACCACATCCAGCTTTGCTATGTTGATAGTTGGAGCCACATTGTATTTATTATAAAAATACAGACCAACAACTCCAAGAATTGCAATGATCAGGATGATATAGGTTGTCTTTTTGGTCATGTTATTAAAAAAGGGTTGTTGTTAAAAAAATAAGTGCCTGCAAACTTAAGGTAAATAATACAATAGTTTTACTGTTTCATGAGAAAAATACTAGGCAGGATTTGGACCATCCTTTGGAAAACGATAGTTGCATTTATTGTACTGTCAATTGTTTCTGTAATTATATTCAGGTGGGTTCCCATTCCGTTAACACCATTAATGCTTATCAGAGATGTGGAGCAATTCAGGAATGATAAAGGAGTTATCATGGAGCATGACTGGGTACCTTTGAAAGAGATCTCTCCAAAATTGCAGTTAGCCGTGGTTTGCAGCGAAGATCAAAATTACCTGAAGCACTTTGGATTTGACTGGGGCGCCATTCAAAAAGCGATGAAGGAAAATGAGCAGGGCAAACGCATCAGAGGCGCCAGTACCATTACACAACAAACCGCCAAAAATGTGTTTTTATGGCAGGGTAGGAGTTTCCTGCGAAAAGGCCTGGAGCTTTGGTTTACTTTATTAATAGAAGTATTCTGGAGCAAAGAACGTATTATGGAAGTGTACCTCAATAGTATTGAAATGGGAAATGGTATTTATGGAGCCGAAGCAGCTTCGCAACATTGGTTTCATAAACCGGCCAAAAAATTAACAAAGGATGAAGCTGCTGCTATTGCCGCTATATTGCCTAATCCATTGCGATTTAAAGCTAACCCGCCTTCAACCTATATTGTTGGCCGAAAAGCCTGGATCAAACAACAAATGAATTTCTGGGGTAATAAACTGGATTACGATAAATATAAAGATGATGATGAGCCCGAAAGATCAAATAAAAAAAAGTAGCCTATTGGCTACTTTTTTTATGATTACTCTTTAATAAATCGTGTCTTGGCTAATGTAGTTCCGCTATCTGAATGTATTTGTAAAAAATAAATACCACTTTGCAAGTCTTCAATGTTTAATTTAACTGATTCTGTTGATACATTATTTATAGCTTGATCCCAAACATTTTGCCCTAAAAGGTTGGTGACGCTAATAGTGTAATTATCTTTTTCAAATGGATAAGAAACCTCTATGCTATTTTGTGCAGGATTTGGGAATAATAAAACTGATTGTTGCTGTTTTTTATTTTCAGAAATACCTGTCACCATCATTTTCTGAACGTTAATGGAATGAATTCCGGCTCCGTTTATAGTAGTGTCAACAAATGCAGTTTCGCAATAAGTATCAGAGCAGGTGCCACTTGATACTGTCATACAAATTGTATACATGCCAATGCTGGCATAAGTATGTGTTGGACTAGCTAATGTTGAAGTGCTACCATCGCCAAAATCCCAGAAGTAAGAAGCGGTACCTGCACTTGAAGAATAATCTTGTAAAGTCCAGTTATGTAAAGTCGAATCTGACGGTTGCATAAAGAAAGATGCATGACAATCGTTGGGAGTTTGATTTGTGGTATTCAGAGTAACTATATAATGGTAGTCTTCTGTGCCTCCAAAATTTTGTGGGTTAGGGTAATTAATATGGTGAGTAATTGTGTTGTTAAATTGCGGCATTGCAACATTATAAGTGAAATAATAGTGTTGTGTAGTAAAAATACCCGGCATTGGAACACCTCCTCCCGGCATAAATGTCGATCCTGTATCTGCAACAATTTCTCTATAATTATATGGACATCCATTAGATACGAAATTAGATACGCCGTAAGTTAAACCGCTTAACCACTTTACTTTCATTTCTACATGTGGTATGCACACATTAGAAGAGGTTGATAATGCTGCATTTATAAGCAAAGAATCTTTTGCAATACAAAAATTGGATGGATTACCTATTTCAGAAAATCTGGTTTCTTTTACAACATTATATGTTTGAGCTTGAGGAAATGTATGAGTTGCTGTTTTATTTGTATCCGTAGAACTTCCATCATTAAAATTCCAATGTGTATATTCTCTTTGCCAGTTTGTGGGTGCTATTGATTTATCCTGGAACCAAACAAAATTTGTAATTCCTGTATAAGAATAAATATAGCTGCTTGAGCATTGAGCCTGCATTTTGCTAAATGCAAATAAGGATATTAATAGTAGTGAGTAAATTTTGTAGTTCATAAAAATTAATTTTAGTGGGTTATAGTGCAAACTTACCCAATAAAAAAATCCTTTTTTATGCAGTTTAGTATCTGGTAGGATTGAACAATTAACTGGTAGTGTTTTACCGATAAACGAAAAAAGTACAGAATTACGCGAAGTAAGTCTTCATTTCATCCGATATCTTTTTAGCTTCTTTTGCAGCAGCTTCTGCAAAATCTTCGTTATTGGAAGCATAAATAATAGCGCGTGATGAGTTGATCAGTAAACCAATATCATTTTTTATCAAACCATGTTTACACACATCAGCCAAACTGCCACCCTGTGCACCAACACCCGGAACCAGTAAAAAATGATTAGGAACGATCTGCCTTACTTCATCAAACATATCGGCTTTGGTAGCGCCAATTACATACATCATATTTTCGGTAGTTCCCCACTTACTGGATGTTTTTAAAACGTGTTTGTATAATTGCTCGGTTTTCCCTTCATCCAACTGAAAATCTTTAGCACCTTCGTTTGAGGTTAATGCCAATACAATAGCCCATTTACCTTCAAATTCCAGGAAAGGTTTTACTGAGTCGCTTCCCATATAAGGGGCAACTGTGATAGCATCGGCCTTTAAGCGTTTAAAAAAGGCTTTGGCATACATGCTCGATGTGTTGCCAATATCGCCACGTTTGGCATCCGCAATTAAAAAGTGGTTCGGGTAAAATTGTTTAATGTATTTGATAGTTCTTTCCAAACTTGTTAAACCGCTAATACCATAAGCTTCATAAAAAGCAGTGTTTGGTTTATAGGATACACAATAGTCGGCAGTGGCATCAATGATACGGCGATTAAATTCAAAGATGGGGTCATCAAACTCCAATAAAAATTTAGGAAGTTTGTCAACGTCCGGGTCTAAACCAACACACAAAAATGTTTTTTTAGTTTTTATTTCTTTTATAAGTTCTGCTCGTGTCATATAATAATTATTGAATTATTGAATTGATGAATTAAAGAGTTAATCATTAACTCTTAACTCTCTATTTCTCTAACTGTTAAGTCCTCCTTCTTTCAATCGTTCTGCATTTTCGGCAAATTGCAAGGCATCTATCATTTGTTGAATGTAACCGTTGGTAAAGTCGGTTAAATTATACAGCGTTAAGCCAATACGGTGATCCGTGATCCTGTTTTGCGGATAATTATAAGTTCTGATCTTTTCAGATCTGTCGCCCGTACTTACCATACTTTTTCGGCGACTGGTTGTATCTGCCAATCGTTTTTGGTATTCAAGATCATATAATTTAGAACGTAGCATTTCCATGGCTTTCTCGCGGTTACCTAACTGGTTACGCTGCGTTTGGCAAGTAACAACAATGCCCGAAGGCTTGTGTGTTAATATTACTTTCGATTCAACTTTATTTACATTTTGTCCGCCGGCACCACCACTTCGGGCAGTTGCCATTTCAATATCAGCCGGTTTAATTTCAATATCCCATTCTTCGGCTTCAGGTAAAACGGCTACGGTTGCTGCCGATGTATGTACACGTCCTGCAGCTTCAGTTGCCGGCACACGTTGCACACGGTGAACCCCGCTTTCAAACTTCATGGTACCAAAAGCATTATTACCTTTTACATTAAACACGATCTCTTTATAACCGCCCATTGATCCCGGACTTTCATCTACTACTTCTAATTGATATCCTTTTATCTCGCAATAGCGGCGGTACATATCAAACAGGTCTCCTGCAAAAATAGCGGCTTCATCGCCCCCGGTTCCACCTCTTATCTCCATCGTACAATTCTTTGCATCTTCCGGATCTTTAGGAATTAACATGATACGTACTTCATCCTGTAATTTTTCTTCTGCTAAACGATTCTCTTCCAGATCGGCCTTGGCCATATCCAAAAACTCCTTATCCTTTTCAGTAGCCAGTATTTCTTTGGCACCGTTAATATTATCGGTTATTTGTTTGTATTTATAATAAGCTTCAACAACAGGCTCAAGGTCGCGGTATTCTTTATTTAATTTTTTAAATAATTGCATATCTGCAATCACGCTCGGATCTCCCAACTTAGCTTCAACATCTGTAAAACGGCGCTTTATTTCTTCTAATTTATCTAACATATTTTTTTTGGTAACAATTGGCGAAGATACTAAATGTAATGTGATTCATTGGTGTTTCCCGCCACTTTTGTTAATTATACCGTAATTTTTTTGGATTTTTAGAGATATTAAACAGAATGTCTTATTTTTATGATCTAACTATCAAAACAGATCTATGAAGAAAATCTTACTATTTATTGTTTTATCATTTGGCTATTATGCACGATCTCAGGATTTTGTGGGATTTAATCAAAGTAATTATGCGGGTGTAACAGGTATTTATCAGCAACCTGCCAGCATAGTGGATGGAAGAATGAAGTTTGATATGAACCTTTTTGGGATCAATATCGGCGCTTATAATAATTATGTGGGGGTCGACCGGAGCGCATTCCATAAAACCGCTAAATGGAAAACCATTTTAAAGGACACTATGCCCGAAAATTATTTTCCGGCTTTTCAGGATACCTTATTTGCCGACCATTATTTATCAACCAGAGATAACAGCAAAAATAAAAGCATGTATGTTACCAACAGGATAGTTGGGCCATCTTTTTTAATCCCACTTAATCGCAAAAATGCCATTGCTTTATCATCTTGTGTGCGAAACTACGTTAACATTGATGGCGTTTCCCAGGATCTTGCAAAATTGGCTTACGAAGAGTTTAAGTATCCTAGTTTATGGGTCAAAAATTTAGAGAATAAGAACCTGAGCATACAGGAAATGACCTGGGCAGAATATGGATTAACATACGCGCATGTGTTCAAAGAAGACAATGAACATTATTTTAAAGGTGGTGCTACTGTTAAATTATTACAGGGAATTCAATCAACCTATATGTTTGTAAGAGATCTTGAATATAATTTCCAAACAGATACTACTTTATCTATTTTTCAATCAGAGGTTGAATACGGACACTCTGATAACTTAACCTTTAAGGATATTCAATTTGGTGGAGAGCAAACCGGAACCAAAGTGTTTGATTACAGTCAGTCATACCCGGGCGTTGGATTTGATTTTGGTGTGGTTTACGAATGGCGTCCTTCGTACATGAAATATAAATACGACATGGATGGGGTAAAAGACCTTTGGAGAAATGATAAGAACAAGTATAAATTAAAGATCGGTTTTTCGGTTACCGATATCGGATCTATTAAATTTAAAAAAGGATCAACCAGCGGAAACTTTAAAGCCGATGTTGGATTCTGGAATTTAAAACCCATCAATCCAAAATCTGTTGGCGAATTTGATGATACATTAAAAGGTCGTTTTGGTGGTGTTTACGGACCAAGTACCTATAAAATGAACCTGCCAACCGCTTTCAGTCTGCAGGTCGATTACCAGGTATGGAAAGATTTTTATGTGAATTTCACTCCTTTTATTGCCATGCAGTTCAAAAAGAACGATACAAAAGTACACGATATCAGCAGCTTAACCTTAACACCTCGTTACGATTGGAAATGGGCAGGTATTTTCATTCCAATACAATATAACTTTTTGGATGGATTCAGGGCTGGCGCCGCTATAAGGCTGGGGCCACTGGTTATTGGATCTTCAAATCTGGCTCCATTGGTTGGACAAAAAACCATCTATGGGGCCGATATATATGCTTTATTGAAAGTACCTATTCCTTACGGTAAACCAAAAGATAGAGACAAGGATGGCGTATCCAACAAAAAAGATCAGTGTAAGGATGTACCGGGAGTATGGGAATTCATGGGTTGTCCTGATAAAGATGGTGATCATATTCAGGATAAGGATGATAAATGTCCGGATGTGGCAGGTGTTAAAGAGTTACAGGGTTGTCCGGATAGGGATGGTGATGGTATCACGGATCTTGAAGATAACTGCCCTGATGAGAAAGGTTTGGTTGACTTTAAAGGTTGCCCTGATAAAGATGGAGATAAAATTACCGATAAGGATGATGAATGTCCGGATGATGCAGGTTTAGCTGAGTTTTTAGGTTGTCCTGATAGGGATGGTGATAAAACACCTGATAAATATGATGCTTGTCCGGATGTTGCCGGCCCTAAAGAATTTAAAGGTTGCCCTGATAAAGATGGCGATACAGTGTTGGATAAAGATGATGCTTGTCCGGATATTGTAGGTGCTGTTGAAAACAAAGGTTGTCCTTGGCCTGATACCGATAAAGATGGAGTAGTGGATAGAGAAGATGATTGCCCTACCACTCCTGGATTAAAAGAGCTGAAAGGTTGTCCTCCGGCTCCGGTATTAAAAGTTGAAGAGCAGAAGATCCTCGAAAAAGCGTTCGCCAGCTTAGAGTTCGCAACCGGAAAAGATATCATTAAAAAAGTATCATTGCCTTCGTTGAACGACTTAGCCAAGCTAATGAAAGTACACGCTGCCGACTGGACACTGAAATTATCAGGTCATACGGATAATCAGGGCGATGCTGCTAAGAACATGGCTTTATCAGAAAAACGTGCTAAGGCAGTTAAAAAATACTTAGTGAGCAAAGGAGTAAAAGCTGATAAAGTAATTACCGAGTGGTTCGGACAAACAGTGCCAATTGCAGATAATTCAAATGAAGCAGGACGTCAGAAAAACCGTCGCGTAGAAATGAAAGTTGAATTCAAAAAATAATATAGTTGAGGCTGAGCACGGTTACTGAGCGCAGTCGAAGTACCGAAGCTACCAATTAAAATAGTCCCGGTTAGTTTAAAGTTGAAAGCCCTCCCGATAATTTCGGGAGGGCTTTTTTTATCTTAATAATGATATCTTTACTTCCAAACTCCCGTCTATGAAAAAATTGGTACTTCTATCCTTTATATTAATTGCAGGTTACATCACTGCCCAACCTTGTGTTGCCATTGATGGGTTCACCGTTACGCCACCGGCCTGCTTTGGATTATCAAACGCTTCCATCGCCATTTCCTATTCGCCCGGGCAGGCACCTTATACCATAACCTGGTCGAGCCCTGTTTTTCCGCAAACAACTGTAACATCTGCTTTGTCGCAAACGGTATCTGGCATTGGGTCGGGTGTTTATTCGTTTACAGTTACTGATAATACTGGTTGTAGTGCTTCACAGGTCGTAAATGTAAGCCAGCCATCGTCTTTGATCTTACAAACTATACCTAATTCTACTATCTGTTACGGACAAGCCACTCAAATTGCTGCTTTTGGTTCAGGCGGTACTCCCGGCTACACGTATTCATGGACACCAAACTCCTTTGTTGGCGGAGGCCCTCATTTTGTTAATCCAATTATTGCTACCAACTATACCGTTTCCATGCAGGACGCTAATGGATGCGCCCCTTCTCCAAAAATTATTACAGTAATGGTTACGCCACCTTTAATGGTTGTAGGCAGTTCCTTCACTATCTGCGATGGCGATGCACAGGTTTTAACTCCATTTTTTACAAGCCAGGGTAATGGCGGCCCATATTCTTATAACTGGAGTTCCGGACAAACCTCCAATTCAATTAACATTATCGGGAGCGCACCTTCTGGCCCAACAACCAATACTTTTGCGGTGAATGTGAGCGACGGTTGTACCATACCTTCTGCCACAGCTGTGTTTTCGGTAAATGTGAGTGTATGTACAGGGCTAAATGAATTAAATAATACTGTGGTTTCATTTTTTCCAAATCCAACCAGTGGTTTGGTTAATATACGTTCTCACGATCAAATTCAGCAAATTGAAGTAACGGATATGAACGGTAAAGCGTTTTTTTTAGAAAAAATAAATACAACTTCCCATACTTTAAACTTACAAAGTTTAACCAATGGTATTTACTTAGTTAAAGTGATCTATTCTAACCAATTGATTATTAATAAGAAAGTAGTTTTGATTCATTAAGGTCTAGTCGCCTTTACACAGATAAGCGCACATTCCTAGTTAGTAAACTCGCTAGTGTGAGTAGTATTCTTGTAGCTGTAAGTAGTATTCTTGTAACTGTGAGTAGTATTCTTGTAACTGTGAGTAGTATTCTTGCAACTGTGAGCAGTATTCTCGCTACTGTGAGTAGTGTTCTTGTGGCTGTAAGTAGTATTCTTGTGGCTGTAAGTAGTATTCTTGTAACTGTGAGTAGTATTCTTGTAACTGTGAGTAGTA
>JAZKGE010000025.1:19088-29376 GCA_040386075.1 Bacteroidota bacterium | reverse complement strand
TTCTTGCTACTGTGAGTAGTATCCTCGCTACTGTGAGTACTAACCTTGTAACTGTAAGTAGTAATCTTGTAACTGTAAGTAGTAACCTCGCTATTGCGAATAGTATTCCCTGGTCTGCAATTAACTAAAAGGTCTATTCAATAAACTATCTCAGTTTGTTGAATAGACCTGAAATCAACACGGGTAACTTATGCCACACCGTTTGAAACAGAAAAGCCTTTACCGGCTTAACTTATCTTAGTTTTTAAGCGTACACTCTGTAGTATAGGTTTCACCTAATACCTGATTAGAGGCATCGCCTTCATTACATCTTGTTTGAGCATCGCCCAATTTCATTTTTCCCGTATTATGGGTTTCAGTTGAAGTACCGCCCGGACCTGTTTTAACACATTCGCAGGCATAATCTTTTTTGCAGGATGTTAAGCTAAGAGCTACAAATGCAACAGCTAATAAAGTAATTTTTTTCATAGTATAAGTTTTTATAGTATGAGCTATACTTTCAATACTTATGCCAGCGAAAAATTAATCAGTGGCTCATAAAATATAAAACTCCAAAACAGCCTGAACTTTTTGAGTATCTGCAAATCAGTTGAGATCCTGAATCAGTTCAGGATAACGAGCCCGCGTTAACATAGTTTCTCCCCGTATTAACGTTTCTTTTAAAATATGTTTTACTTCAATCAAAAAGCCTCATCTTTTTAAAAATGAGGCTTTTAGAATCTGTTAAATTTGAAATTCTACTTCTTATTCTGAGCATCAACCACCGCAATAGTGATCATGTTCACGATCTCCCGTACCGAACTTCCTAATTGTAAAATATGAACCGGTTTCTTTAATCCCATTAACACAGGGCCAATAGCTTCGGCACTTCCTAATTCCTGTAACAATTTGTAGGCAATATTACCCGATGCCAGGTTAGGGAAGATAAAGGTATTTACATCCTTATCAACTAAGGTACTGAACGGAAATTGTTCTTTTAATAGGTCGTTATTTACGGCAAAATTAGCTTGTATGTCGCCATCAACTACTAAACCCGGGTAGTTTTTATGTAAGATTTTGGTTGCTTCCTGCATCTTTTTTGGAACATCACCTTCAGCCGATCCAAAGTTCGAAAACGACAGCATGGCTATTCTTGGCGTAATGTTAAATTGCTTTATGGTATTGGCAGTTAACGCCGCAATATCGGCTAATTGCTGAGCAGTTGGGTTTTCGGTCATGGTTGTATCCGCAAAAAAGTAAGGACCTTTTTTGGTGATCATCATATATAAACCTGCCACACGGCTCACACCATCCTGCACTCCAATAACATCCAGCGCTGGCTTAATCGGCGCACCATATTTACGGGTTAAGCCCGATATCATGGCATCAGCCATACCGGTTTCAACCATCATGGCTCCAAAATAATTACGGTCGCGCATTAACTTACGTGCATCATATTGGGTCAAACCACGGCGTTGTCTTTTTTTCCACAACATATCGCCAAATTCAATACGTCTTCCTTCTTCTTCAGGTAACCAGGCATCAATAATAGGCGTATCGCCCATATCTATCTGGTGTTCTTCCATTAAAGATAAGATGCGTTCTTTATTACCAAGTAAAATAGGCTTTGCAATTCCTTCATCTTTAGCTAGTTGAGCTGCCTTTAAGATCTTATAAGTGTCGGCTTCTGTAAACACCACACGCTTAGGATTTGATTTTGCTTTATTAGCCAAACTTCTGATGAGTTTATTATCTTTTCCTAAACGGTTATCCAGTTCAGTGCGGTAAGCTTCCCAATCGGTAATGTTGCGTTTTGCTACACCGCTATCAATAGCTGCTTTCGCAACTGCCGAACTAACCGTAGAGATCAACCGGTTATCAATTGGTTTAGGGATGATATAATCCTTCCCGAAATTTAAATTAGCTGAGCCGTATGCCAAATTAACATAATCAGGAACCGACTCTTTGGCAAGCGCTGCAATGGCTAAAGCAGCTGCCAGTTTCATTTCTTCATTAATGGTGGTCGCACGTACATCCAAAGCACCTCTGAAAATGAAAGGGAAACCCAATACATTATTCACCTGGTTAGGATGATCACTACGGCCCGTGGCTACAATAATATCCGGACGTGCAGATAAAGCATCTTCATAACTAATTTCAGGAGTAGGGTTAGCCAAAGCAAATACGATACAGTTTGGCGCCATCGAGCGAACCATATCCTGAGATAATATATTACCTTTTGATAAACCAACAAACACGTCAGCACCTTTGATTGCCTCATCCAGCGTATTTACTTTCAAGTTATCCGAAGCAAAATAGGTTTTGTATTGATCCAGATCAGTACGGTTCTTATTGATCACACCTTTACTATCCAGCATTAAAATATTCTCTTTTTTTACCCCAACGGCAATGTACATTTTAGCACAGGAATTAGCTGATGCGCCCGCACCATTAATAACGACTTTAACATCGCTCATTTTTTTACCCGAAAGTTCAACCGCATTTAATAAACCCGCAGATGAAATGATTGCTGTACCATGCTGATCGTCATGCATTAAGGGAATATTCAATTCCTCTTTTAAACGACGTTCAATTTCAAAACATTCCGGTGCTTTAATATCTTCCAGGTTAATACCTCCAAAGGTACAGGCAATGTTTTTTACAGTATTAACAAATTCATCTATATTCTTCGTGTCAACTTCAATATCAAATACATCAATATCAGCAAAGATCTTAAATAATAAACCTTTACCTTCCATTACCGGTTTTGACGCTAAAGCACCAATATCGCCCAAGCCTAAAACTGCAGTTCCGTTACTGATCACTGCCACTAAATTTCCTTTAGCGGTATATTTGTAAGCGTCTTCTGCATTTTTCTCTATTTCAAGGCAGGGTTCTGCAACACCGGGCGAATAAGCCAGGGTAAGATCTCTTTGGGTACTGTATGGTTTAGTAGGAACAACTTCAATTTTTCCGGGTTTGCCTTGAGAGTGGTAATCAAGGGCATCTTGTTTTAAAGATTTATTCGACATAAATGTTAAATTTTAAGAGAGCGAATGTACGGTTTTTAGAGTAAAAAAGTAAATTATTCTTGTGTTAAGAATGTCTATATTTTTGTATCTTAGCCATGATCAATTGACTTAAATTCATGAAGAAACATCTACTAACAACTATTGTTTTCCTATCCGTTTTATTTAACGCTAAATCCCAAACTACGGTTGTCGATAGTATTTACGTTGGAGGCCAGTACAGGTCTTACCGCTTATACGTTCCTGCTATTTATACCGGGGCAACTGCAAGACCATTGATCTTTAATTTACACGGTTATACCAGTTATGCTCAACAGCAGCAACTATACAGTAATTTTATGCCTATTGCCGATACCGCAAACTTTTTAATGGTGTATCCAAACGGAACTTATAATTCAGGTCAACGTTTCTGGAACGCCGGTATTTCATCAACTTTGGTAAATGATATAGCCTTTTTAAGTGCACTCATAGATTCTTTGGATTTGACTTATAACATCAATTTGAATCGCGTTTATTCATGCGGCATGAGTAACGGTGGTTACATGAGTTACACATTAGGATGCGAATTAAGTAACCGAATTACTGCTATTGCATCAGTAACAGGTAGTATTTTTACAACACAATTCGGCCCCAATTGTCATCCAACGCGTCCTGTACCCGCAATGCAAATTCATGGAACTAATGATCCAACGGTTCCTTATGTTGGAAGCTCAACTTCAGCACCGATTGATAGCGTGGTAAAATACTGGGTAACTAAAAACAACTGCAATCCTGTGGCCACTTTTAGTAACGTGCCAAACATAAGCACAACTGATGGCTGCACAGCCGAGCATTATAAATATAGTGGTGGAATAGGTGGCAGCTCGGTTGAGTTGTATAAAATTATAGGCGGCGGCCATACCTGGCCCGGTTTTCCTTTTGGAGGTGTAGGTACCAATATGGACATGAATGCCTCAAAAGAGATCTGGCGCTTTTTCAGTAAATACAGCATGACAATGTTAACTTCAGTTAATGAAAATGAAGCATTGACCAATTCTTTAAGTCTTTATCCAAATCCGGCAACTGAACATATTACTCTTAAAAGCGATCTGGATTTAGAATTAGCTGAGGTTACAATAACCGATGTGTTAGGAAAAGAAGTGTTATCTGAAAAAGGGATCTCTAACTCATTTTCTATAAAAAACCTAAAAACAGGTTTATACTTTGTTACAGTAAAAGCACAAAGTGGGGCAGTAGCTAAGCTGAAGTTTATTAAGGATTAGAATAGTCTTTATTCTGAACTTGATTCTATTGTAACCCTGTCAGAGTTCTAAACACTGACAGGGTTCTTTTTTATAAGATTATTTCTTTAAGATTTCTTTCTTATAAACCGGTAGCAGGTCTAAAAACTCCTGAACCGTTTTCTGAAGGTCGTATACATTTCCGCGCCCACCGGCTGCATTGATATGTCCGCCACCATTAAAGTGTTTGCGGGCAAACTGGTTCACATCAAATTTACCTTTACTGCGGAATGATATTTTAATTTTCCCTTCGCCTTCGGTAAAGAATGCGCAAAATGTAATGCCTTTAATAGAGAAAGGATAATTTACAATGCCTTCGGTATCTCCTTTTTGATTATTGAAACGCTGCAATTCTTTTTCTGATAAAGCCATATAGGCCGTTTGCAGTTCCGGAAAAACTACCATTTTTTCGGTGAGGCAATAACCTAATAATTTCATCCGGCTTTCGCTGTAGGTATCATAAATAGCCGAATGGATATCACTTGGTGTAATACCGGTAGCTAACAGATCGGCTAAAATGCGATGAGTAGTTGGCGTAACGCTGTCAAACCTGAAAGAGCCTGTATCAGTCATAATGCCTGTGTATAAACAAGATGCAATATCTTTATCAATGAGTTTTTTTCCACCTAAACCAACAATGAATTCGTGAACCAGTTCGCAGGTAGAGCATGCTTTTACGTCGTGAAACATTAACGTTGCGTAAGTATCCGGTTGCTGGTGATGATCGATGAGTATTTTTGCAGCAGTAGAATTCTTTAGTAATTCACCCAGGCCTTCAAGGCGTGAATAGTTATTAAAGTCCAAAGTAAAGATAAGGTCGCTTTTTGAAATAAGGGTAGCCGCTTTCTTTTGATTGTTATGAAATTCAACCACTTTTTTATTTCCCGGTAACCAGCGCAAAAATTCAGGATAATCGTTGGGTGTAATTACTGTAACATTTTTTCCTGTTTTGATGAGGTAGTTATAGAGTGCTAAAGATGATCCCATGGCATCGCCATCCGGATTATAATGAGTAACAATAACAATATTGTTTGATTTTTTTAATAAGGACTTGAATTTCGGGAAAGTGTCTTTTTGCATGGTTGTCATTTGATAGCTACAAATTTAGATTATTTTAAACCCAATAGTGTAATATATATTGATAGTTTTAAACCACATAGATACATAGTAATAATACTGTATTTAGAATAAGCTTTAGAAAAACATGTTTTTTACCCATAGTAAACTATGTAAAGCGAAGCTTTCTAACCACAACTAAGCCAATGCGGCTTTTTTATTGCAATTAACTATGTGTCTATGTGGTTAAAAAACTAATAATGTCCCTACTATTTGATATAAACACAATATTTGTATCTTTGCAGCCTAAAAAAACAATAATGGCAGGAAATATCACATTTACAATGATCAAACCCGATGCAGTAGAAGCTAATAACATCGGACCAATTTTAGCAAAGATCAACCAATCAGGTTTTACGATCGTAGCTATGAAATACATGAAATTAAGTGCTGAAACAGCAGGTAAGTTTTATGAAGTTCACAAAGAGCGCCCTTTTTATGGCGAATTAGTAAGCTACATGAGCAGCGGACCAATAGTTGCAGCTGTATTATCTAAAGATAATGCTGTGGCAGAATACAGAACTTTAATTGGCGCAACCGATCCAACTAAAGCAGATCCGGGAACTATCCGCCAATTATTTGCTAAATCAATTGCTGCTAACGCCGTTCACGGTTCAGATAGCGATGAGAACGCAAACATCGAAGCTAACTTTTTCTTTTCTCAAATTGAACGTTTCTAGTTTTTGAAATACATAATTCTCAAAAAAGGATTCGCTGAGGTGAATCCTTTTTTGTTTTATATTTAATAAATGAAATTTCATTTAGGATTCCAGCCAAATACGAGTTCGCATAAAATAACGCATCAAAGTGAGTTGTTAATGATAGGCTCATGCTTTAGTGAGCATATTGGTAACCGTTTAAATGATCTGAAATTTAGCATTCATTCCAATCCTTTTGGTATTGTATTTAACCCAAAAAGTATTGAAACAGCTTTAAACAGGATCATTAACAACACTTATTTTACAGAAGCTGAGGTTTTTGAAAAAGACGGGCAATGGTTTTGTATGGATGCTCACAGTGCAATTTCCGGAAGTAGTGAGCAGGAGTTAATTACCGGGCTTAATTCAATGATAGATCAATGGTATCAAAAACTAAAAAGTGCCAACTATTTAACGATCACCTTTGGGTCGGCTTATGCTTATAATGATAAAGCCCGAAACAAAATAGTGGCTAATTGCCATAAATTGCCTCAAGCTCTTTTTGAAAAAACACTGTTGGATACGCAAGATGTTGTTAGGGATTACCAGAACCTGATCGATCAGCTCAGCCAATTCAATTCCGGGTTGAAGTTGTTATTTACAGTTTCTCCGGTAAAGCATTTAAAGGACGGGGTAGTGGAGAATAGTTTAAGCAAAGCCATTTTGATTCAGGCAGTTCATCAATTGGTAAAACTAAATGCCAATTGCTTTTACTTTCCGGCTTATGAATTGGTAAACGATGACCTGCGTGATCATCGCTTTTATGAAGCAGATATGGCACATCCCAATGCGCAGGCAATTGATTATGTATGGCAAAAGTTTGGCGAAACCTATTTCGATGAAACAACCGTGGCATTGAATATTAAGCTGGTTGAGATCAAACAGGCTTTCCATCATCGCTTGTTTAATGAGAAAAGCGAGTCGGCCTTAGCTTTTAAGCAAAAATATCGACGAAAATGTTTGGAATTGCAAGAAGAATCTGCATTTTTAAACCTTAGTAACGAATTAAACTATTTTTCAAATTAACTATGCACAACGTAAAACACATCTTTTTTGACCTTGACAATACGCTTTGGGATTTTGAAAAAAACTCAAGAGAAGCTTTATTGCATCTATTCAACGAACATAGTATTCATGATCATTGTCATACTGATTTTGACACGTTTACAGCCATTTACGAGGTTATAAATCACGAGTTATGGGATCTGTATAGTATTAAACAAACAACTAAGGAAGAATTGCGTTACCAGCGTTTTTATAAGACCTTTTTGCATTTTAAATATGATAATCTTGCTTTAGCTCATCAATGGGCTGATGATTATTTGAAAATATCACCCTATAAAACACATTTGGTAGAAGGGGCTGTTGAGGTTTTATCGCATCTTAAGGAAAATTATAAGTTGCATATCATTACCAATGGTTTTAAGGAAGTGCAGCATATCAAATTAGATCAGAGTAATTTGAAATCTTATTTCGATCAGATCATTATTTCTGAAGAGCATGGTTTTAATAAACCAGATCGCCAGATCTTTGACCTTGCACAGCATCTTACGGCAGCCGATTCGGGAAGTTGCGTAATGATAGGTGATAATTACGATACGGATATCCTCGGTGCTTTAAATGCCGAATGGAAGGCCATTTATTTTTCAGGAAGTAAAACTGAAAATGAGCATAAGAATTTTTCAAGAATAAATAACCTGACCGAGTTAAAAGAGATCTTTAAGTAAGATTTCATAGATGAAATTTTCTCAGGAAAACTTATTGAAAAATAGACCTCATTTTAAGAAAAGATCATTGTTATAGCGCGGGGAAAGTGAATGAAAGGTGTAAGGCAAAGTGTAATAAGCTTTGAGCCAGCATGTGGGCAGCCAATTTTTTCGGGGTCATGCGTTACGTTTTTCATTAAGAAAAAAAGTAAAAAAAGAATATAGTAAGCGTCTTTTAATTATTTCTCGTCAAGCCAATTTTCAATTTCTGCCTGGTCAAGTTCCATGTAATTGACCCAATGTTCTACAATTGAGTTATTTACCATATAGATAGCAGGTAATTCGAGTCCTCCAAGGTAAACGAATGATCTTCCGTTTAAAATGCAGTAGTCGATATTCGTAGCCTTTGTTTCAGTAAAAAAGGGTTGTATCTTATTATAATCACCATTTAAAACCAGGTACATAGAAATGTTAGGGTTCTTTTCTTTGATCAATCTCAGCTTTTTTGCAGCTATCCGGCAGTGTGGGCAAGTAAGACTCATAAAAGAAATGATGTGTTTGCCTTTGCTTAGTGTTTTTGGTGGTGTATGAATTTTCGCAAATTTGTAAACGCTATCCAATTCCAGTGTAAACTGATCTTCTTTTTTGCTTAAATAAGCTTCTGAATAATTAAAGTCAACATAATTTAAAATATGGGGCATTGCAAACGCGGTAATAAACAAAGCACCAAATAACCATTTGCCTATTTTGCCAAAATTAAAACCATCGTAGTACTTATAAAGG
This sequence comes from Bacteroidota bacterium, assembly GCA_040386075.1. Classification (GTDB taxonomy): domain Bacteria; phylum Bacteroidota; class Bacteroidia; order B-17B0; family Aurantibacillaceae; genus UBA4416. The sequence continues at coordinate 20,785 of JAZKGE010000025.1, read as the reverse complement.
AGAAAGCAAACAGCCAGCATCACCACATTTTTGATCAGGGCCTCCAGGGGCGTCATGGTGATGGCAGTTCCAAAGCAACCGCAGTTACCATTATTACCCGATTTAATAATTATGAATAATAAATAAATGCAGAAAACAATTAAAGAACCAACCGTTAATTTAATGGTGAAACGCATATAAAGACCGGTAATCAGTAAAAAGCCAATTAAAAATTCAAGCCCAATCATAAAACGGGCAATGAAAGGCGCCAGACGCCATCCGCCTAAACCAAGGTCTACAAAGGTAAATTCAAAAGGTTCAATAGCCGGCAGCAATTTCACAAAGCCACTGTAAATGAACACTAAGCCCATAATGGAGCTGATGATAAAAAAGGCAGATTTGATGAGGATCGGTTTCATAATAACGCTATAAAAGTAATCTTTTATTTAGTTTGTATAGTTACGGGCTAAAAGAATATTAGCAAATTATAGTTAAAAAAAGCGGTGTTTAAATATATTCATGGACATAAAAAAAGCTTTCGCACCATGTGCGAAAGCTTTTGATTTTGTAATTGATACAGATTATTTGGATAAAGCACAAGTTTGCGCAATTCCATTGTATGATCTAGATACACAATTTGCTTTAGCTGTTTTTTTAGAAACGCCAATGATCTTGTGAACACTTTGTCCTGAGGTTGAACAAGTACACGTGTAATCTTTTTTACATGATGCAAAGCTAATTGCTAAACATGCAATTGATAATATGCTTAATTTTTTCATTTTATTTAATTTTTTAATGTTAATGATTAGCTTAATTTACAGTCTTGTGTGTATGTTACAGAACCGTTTGTGTCGGTAGTTTTAACACAGGCACGTTTTGCATCTGCTTTTTTTGCTTTTACATATACTATTTCAGAAGTAGTAGTAGTTGAACCTGCTTGCGTTGAAGTATTTGTACATGTACAGGTATGATCTTTTTTACAAGAAGCCAGGCTTAATGCTAAAAATGCTACTGACAATATGCTTAATTTTTTCATTATGTTATATATTTAAGATTATTAATTAGTTTAATTTACAGTCATTTTCTGTGGTTGTAGTAGTAGTAATTTCGCTGTTAGTACCTAAATAATCTACATCTGTATCTGTAGTTTTTGTAGATAAACAGTTAGGTCTTGCGATTGATTTTTTTGCTTTTGTGATAACAAAAGTGCCTGCACCAGAACTTGTGCCAGAATCACTATCGGTTATATCTGTATTAGAACCCGAATTAACTGTTGTCCAAGATTGAGTATAAGTGCAACTACATGTTCTGTCTTTTTTACAAGATGCCAAGCTTAAAGCTACGATTGCAAAAGTAAATAATGTGATTTTTTTCATTTTTATATTTTTAAATTTATTAGCAAAACTATATATTATTTTTTAACTCATAATACCCAATAGAGGGTATTTTAAAAAAAAAAGCTGTTATCTGGGATAACAGCTTTTTTTGAATGCTTAGTAAAATTATTTTACTTTTTCTTCGCAAGTACCACCTAAAGTGATCCATTGAGAACCTGCAGCTTCGCAAGAATTTTTTGCATCTTTCTTTTTGATTTTACCTAAATCGTAAGTGTAAGACATACCAGCGTAAGCAGAAGAACTGTTTGAAGGAACTGTACAAACACAAGTGTAATCTTTTTTGCAAGAAGCAAAAAAGATTACACTTGTGTTTGTACAGTT
>JAZKGE010000025.1:0-19078 GCA_040386075.1 Bacteroidota bacterium | reverse complement strand
GAAGCAAAAGAAGTAGCAACGATAACAGCTGCTAATAATGTAATTTTTTTCATTTTTGGTTTTTTTAAAGTTTACGCAAATTTATAATGTTTTTTTCAGATAACAATACCCAGTAACACGTATTTTGTATATTTATAATGATTCTAAATAGCTAAAGCTAAAAAAATCCAGAATTGCACCTTGATTTCAATAGGGTTACAGAGAAATAGGGCTTTTTTGCTATCCGTGAATGGTTTCTTTTTTGGAATAATTTTTTACTAATTCGGCCTCAAATTGCAGCCATTGTCCCCATCTTTTATCAATATCTTCGACATGTCCACCATATTTTCGGGCAAATCCAATAAATAAAGTATAATGGGTGGCTTCACTGATCATCAATTCCCGGTAAAATACCCTCAGATCTTCATCATTGATCTGTTCTGACAATAATTTAAAGCGCTCGCAACTTCTGGCTTCTATCATAGCCCCAAACAATAAGCGATCTATTAATACGATCTCTTTTCTATGGTCGCCTTTACGCATGAACTTATACAACTCACCTACATATTCATCTTTTCGCTCAAAGCCTAATTTTAAACCTCTATCCTGTATCTTTTGGTGAACCATTTCAAAATGTGATAATTCCTCTTTTGCTAATTTCACCATTTCCTCTACCAAATCGGTATGGTATGGATAGCTGATCATAATGGAAATAGCATTGGTAGCGGCTTTTTGCTCACAATAGGCATGATCTGTTAAGATCTCTTCAATGTTTTTTTCTACGATATTGACCCAACGTGGGTCTGTTTCTAATTTAAGTCCTAACATGATACAATATTACGTATATCAACAAAATTAGAATATTAAATCAGAAGATAAAAGGGTATCGAATAATTAATCCCTTAATTTATCTAAAAGATCATTCAGGGTGTTGATCTCTTCATCTGTTAACGACTTAAGCGTTTGTTTGGATATATCATCCACATGATCCAACGAATGCAGTAATTCAAGGCCTTTGTCGGTAATAACTACATCAACACTTCTTCTGTCGTTTGGGCATTCTTTTCTAAGTAACAATTTTTTTGTATTTAGCTTGTCAACGATGCGCGAGGCATCGCTCATTCTATCCAACATGCGTTCTTTGATCAGTTTTATACTGCAGGGATTAGGATATTGTCCCCTTAAAATACGTAATACGTTATATTGCTGGGTGGTTATATCGCAGTCTTTAAAAAAATCGTGCTGCTTTGCCGTAACCCAGTTTGTGGTATATACAAGATTAAGCATGAGTTTTTGTTGGATGCTTTTGAATTTTTTTTGTTGTATTTCGTCTTCTAATCTCAACCTGTTTTTTATAAAAAGTCCCCGGCACAATTGCCAGGGACTAAATTAACTATATTTTGGTATTATTTTGCTTTTGTGATCTCCACATTGATATCTAATCTCACTTCTTCACTTACAGCAACGCCACCTGCCTCTAAAGCGGCATTCCAGGCTAACCCAAAATCCTTACGGTTGATGTTACCGGTTACTTTAAATGCATAACGCTCCATTCCGTATGGATCCTTTACAATTTTAGAAGCACCAATAGCGTTTAAAGAAACCGATTTGGTAACTCCATGCATTGTTAGATCGCCGGTTAAAACATAAGTACCTTTTACTTTTCCTGGTTTCATAGATTTACTTACGAATGTGATCTTTGGGTATTTGGCAACATCAAAAAAATCAGGACTTTTTAAATGGCCATCTCTTTTTTCATCATCCGTATTGATACTTGCCGCATCTACCGAAAAATCTATTTTAGCATCTGTAAAATCCAGATCTCCTTTTGAAGATACTTTACCTTCATAGATCTTGAATTTTCCTTCTGTTTCACTTACCATCATGTGAGTTACTGCAAATCCTAATTTACTGTGAGATGCATCTACATTCCAGTTTGTTTGCGCTTTTGCACTTAAAGAGATAGCTGCTACTGCTACCAATGTTTTAAAAGTTGTTTTCATAAAGTTATTTTTAGGGTTATTTTAAATTACGATACAAATGTAAGTTATAACATTAAATGTTACAACATTTAATTTTGAAAAATATGTTAAAATACATACTTATAAAGTAAAAAAGCTCCGCATCAATGGATACGGAGCTTTTAAACAAAATAAGACTGATTTAGTTCAGAATAATTAGTTTTTTATTGAAAAGTATAGAATTTTCAGATGAAAACTCAACATTATACGTACCACTTTGTAATTCTACCGGCAAAACGAACGAGTTAGAGCCTTTTGTTAAAGTAACAGGTAGTTCGATCACTAATTCACCGATCATATTATATACTTTTATATACCCGGCAGTTGCAGGAGAGTTGTGCATTAATAAAACATTAAGCTGGGTGGATGCCGGATTTGGATATAAGAGCATTTGACCATTTGAATTAGCTTCACAATTCATATCTATCGACTTGTAAATAGTCTTTTCACCGGTCAAATCTACCTGGGATAATCTGTAATATGTTAGTTCCGCATTAAGTTTAGTATCTAAATACGAATATCTATGCATTGTACTTGTTGTACCATTACCCTGAATCTTTGCAACAAATTGCCAGTCAACACCATTCGTACTTTTTTCTACTAAAAAATGATCATTTATTCTTTCAGAAGCTGTGCTCCAGTCTAAGTGAATTCCGCTCGACACACATACTCCCTTGAATTCAATGAGTTGGATGGGTAATGTTGGATTGCTGGTTGAACTACCATTTGTTATTGTCCATGGTCCGCTTAGGTTGCCATTACCACTGGTCCATTCTGATGAACCATTTCCAATATTTATTTTTTGAGAATTATTCCCAGGTTGATCCGTTGTTATTTTTCCACCTGTATAAATATTGACGCTGGAAGTTGCAACCACATCTAAACGGCTGGCATTTCCCGAAAAGAAGAGAACTCCGTATATATTAATTTTTGTACCGGTACATCCTCCTCCTGTTAGATCAACGGAGCTATTGATAGTAACCGTATAACCTGAAGGAATGATAATGATATCATTACAGCTTGGTACCGAGCCACATGACCAGGTAGAGCCCGATGTCCAATTTGCTGATACAGTTACTGTACAGGTTGCAGCTTGTAATTTTAAACTGAGGACCAAAATCAGTAATAAAAAGTATAAAAATCTCATATAAATTTAATTAAGTACTTGAAAATAAGCATCAAATATGTTGTAAATGTAAATAAATATCTATCACTTTTCAAAAAAAACTTACATATGTAAAAAAAGAATGTAACAATTCATTTTTAATAGCTCGACCAAAATCTCCATTTTTGTTAATTTTTCCATTATCTTTGCTTCCCTAAATTTAAAACCCACATTTGTAAGTGGGAGCAATATTATGATAAAAATAACTTTACCGGATGGTTCCGTTCGCGAATACCCAAAAGGAACCACCTCAATGCAAATAGCACTGAGTATCAGCGAAGGCCTTGCAAGAAATGTATTGGCAGCAAAAGTTAGCAACGAAGTAGTAGACGCTAACAAACCCATTAATCAGGATAGTACGGTAAGTTTATTAACGTGGAATGATGACGAAGGTAAAAACACACTGTGGCATTCATCAGCACATTTATTAGCTGAAGCCTTAGAAGCTTTATATCCAAACGTGAAATTCTGGGTTGGGCCGCCATTGGAAAATGGATTCTATTATGATGTTGATTTGAATGGAGAAACATTAACACCGGCCGATTTTGAAAAAATTGAAGCTAAGATGTTAGAGTTGGCACGTCAAAGCAATGAGTTTGTTCGTAAAGAGATCAGTAAAGCAGATGCCATAAAATATTTTACCGATAAAAACGACTCTTATAAACTGGATTTATTAGAACGTTTGGAAGATGGTAATATCTCTTTATATACACAAGGCAATTTTACAGATCTGTGCCGTGGACCACATATTCCAAATACCGGATTTATTAAAGCTGTTAAGGTTTTAAGTATTGCAGGCGCATACTGGAAGGGTGATGAAAAAAATAAAATGCTAACCCGTATTTACGGAATCACTTTCCCTAAAGATAAAGAGCTGAAGGAATATTTGGTTTTATTGGAAGAAGCAAAAAAACGCGATCACCGTAAATTAGGTAAGGAACTTGAATTATTTACTTTTTCAGAGAAAGTAGGGGCAGGTTTACCATTATGGTTGCCAAAAGGCGCTATGTTGCGTGAGCGTTTAATTCAGTTCATGCAAAAAGCACAGTTAAAAGCCGGTTATTTGCCCGTTGTTACGCCGCATATTGCTCAAAAAGAATTATACGTATGTTCGGGACATTACGAAAAATACGGCGCCGATTCATTTCAGCCAATTAAAACACCTCACGAAGGCGAGGAATTTTTCCTGAAACCAATGAATTGCCCTCACCACTGCGAAATTTATAAATCATCACCTAAATCTTACAAAGATCTGCCGGTACGTTATGCAGAGTTTGGAACAGTTTACCGTTATGAGCAAAAGGGAGAACTACATGGTTTAACCCGTGTGCGTGGCTTTACCCAGGATGATGCGCATTTATTTGTAACTCCCGAGCAGGTAAATGAAGAGTTTTGTAAAGTGATCGATCTGGTAATGTATGTTTTCAATGCATTGGATTTTAAAGATTATACAGCTCAGATCTCCTTACGTGATCCCGAAAATAAAACCAAATATATTGGATCTGATGAGAACTGGGTTTTAGCAGAACAGGCGATTATTGATTCAGCAGCTAAAAAAGGCCTAAGAACGGTTGTAGAAACTGGTGAAGCTGCTTTTTATGGTCCAAAACTGGATTTCATGGTAAAAGATGCTATTGGTCGTAAATGGCAATTAGGAACTATTCAGGTTGATTATAATTTACCTGAGCGTTTTGAACTGGAATATACCGGATCTGATAACCAAAAACACCGTCCGGTAATGATCCACAGAGCCCCGTTTGGTAGTTTAGAACGCTTTATAGCAGTTTTAATTGAACACTGCGGAGGTAATTTTCCTTTATGGTTAACACCTGATCAATTTGCGATCTTGCCGATCAGTGAAAAATATAATGATTATGCAAAAAAAGTTTTAGAATTGCTAAATATTTCCGATATTCGCGGCCTTGTTGATGACAGGAACGAAAAGATAGGCAAAAAAATTCGCGATAACGAGGTAAACAAAATACCGTTTATGCTTGTTGTTGGTGAAAAAGAAGCCGAAGAGGGGACGGTTGCAGTAAGAGAGCACGGTAAAGGAGATATAGGAACAATGACTATTGAAGACTTTGCAAAACTCATACAAACAACCATTGACAACGATTTTAAACAAAAAACAAGTAATTAATAACTAAAAAGCGGAGGTCACTATTAGCGTTTTTAAGAAACCAATAAACAACAACAACAAAAACACAGGTCCTATAAAACCTGGTACTGTTGTGCCTGGAGCAAAACCCGAATTTAAACGTCCTCGTGGATTAAGAGAAGGTTTTAAACGTCCGGGTGTAAGAGAAGAACAACATCGTATCAATAAAAACATACGAAACACACCACAAGTGCGTGTAGTTGGAGACGATATTGAACCGGGAGTTTACCCAATTGAAGAAGCTATTAAAATGGCTGAAGATTTAGGCGTTGACTTAGTGGAAATAGCGCCTAATGTTGATCCGCCTGTTTGTAAAGTAGTTGATTATGGTAAGTATCTATACGAACTTAAAAAGAAAGCAAAAGAAGTAAAAGCTAAAGCATCAAAGGTTGTTGTAAAAGACATTCGTTTTGGACCACATACCGATGAACATGATTATCAATTCAAAAAAAATCATGCCATGAAGTTTTTACAGGAAGGAAGTAAAGTAAAAGCGTTCGTTTTTTTCAGAGGTCGTGAGATCGTATTTAAAGAGCAAGGAACCATTTTATTATTACGTTTTGCTTCTGAATTGGAAGAGTGGGGTAAGGCAGAACAATTGCCGGTATTAGAAGGGAAGAAAATGTTAATGGTATTGGCACCTAAAAAGACCAAATAATTAATAAGAGTACTAACAAATAAATAAATAAACCAAATGCCAAAAATGAAAACAAACTCTAGTGCAAAGAAGAGATTCTCTGTAACTGGGACCGGCAAAATCAAAAGAAAACATGCTTTCAAAAGTCACATCCTGACCAAGAAAACAACTAAAGGAAAACGTGCGTTAACCAAATCAGGCTTAGTACATAAGCGTGATACGAATAACATCAAGTTTTTATTAGCAATGTAATCTTACATTACCCGGTACAAAGGTTATTCAATTAACCAGAAACTACGTTTTAAAAGCGCTAAAAATTAGCCACGTAAAATCAAAAAATTAAAAAGAAATGCCACGTTCAGTCAATCACGTTGCGAGTAGAGCTCGCAGAAAGAAAATCCTAGCTTTAACTAAAGGTTATTGGGGTGCAAGAGGTAATGTTTGGACAATCGCCAAAAATACCCTTGAAAAAGGTTTAACTTACGCTTACCGCGATCGTAAAAACAAAAAACGTACTATGCGTTCATTGTGGATCCAACGTATCAATGCAGGTGTTCGTCAGTATGGAATGAGTTACTCTGAGTTTATTGGTAAAGTAAACGCAAAGAACATTAACTTGAACCGTAAAGTATTAGCTGATTTAGCAATGAATCATCCTGAGGCTTTCAAAGCAGTAGTAGAACAGGTAAAATAAAATTTACTGATCACATAAAACAAAAGGCAATCCAAATGGGTTGCCTTTTTTGTTGCTTTTAGTAAAAGGTCTTTATACCAAATGATGTAAGAAAAATTCGTTTTATGATCTGAATAATTAAGCCTCACTCATTTAGTGCAGTATTATTACAAATTTAATATGTTAAAAATTTGATAATTGGTAATTTTTGCCTTAATTTGAATATAACCAAACTAAAAAAATCAAAACATTATGGGAAAATTAAAAGGAAAAGTTACAACATGTGGCGACAAAGGAATGTTAAAGTACACAGACAGTACAGGCGCTAAGGTTGAATGCTCATACGATCAACCTTTTTCATTGGAATTAGGGATTGGTGACAACACACGAGTATCATTTGATATTGTTGCCGTTGGTGCAGGAAACATGGCAGTATCGGTTGCGCCAATTAACAAAGGTACAATTACCGATATTAGTATTGAAAACGGATCAGGAACAATTACTGAAACTGAATCAGGAATTAAATACCCATTCAGACAGAATTACCTAAGTGAATCAAGATTTACTTTAAATCAGATTGTTACTTATAATTTGGTTTATTCAGGCGGAAGCTTATTTGCTACTTGTTTAACCGCAACTACAGCATAAATTATATTAAAAGGTTGCTGCACAAGTAGCAACCTTTTTTTTATGAACGTTAACACCTACATACATAACATTATAAAACAATGCATTGTTTTATGCCTGTTGTTTTCTAACAGTGTATTCTCACAGTTAGATAGCGTGAAATTGCTTTTAGACAAAGAACCCAACAACACTAAAAAAATTGACATTTTACTTAATACAAGTCAAACGTATTCAAACTCAGAAGTTTCTCTTCAATTATCAAAACAGGCTTTTTCTATTGCTGTCAAAAATAGCCAAGATGATCTGGCCAGGTCATCCGAACACCTTGCTGTAGGCTATTATCAAACAGGGCAAATAGATTCGGTAAAAAAATATTTAAAAATTGCTATTGCCAAGTACAACAAAACAAATGATAAAGTGGGATTATATAGTGCGTTATCATATCAGTCGAAATTATTTTTAAATGAAGGAAGGGCAAAGGAAGTTTTTGATATTAATAAACAGCTCATCGATATAGCTGAAGCACTAAACGATCAAAATAAAATAGCCGCAGCTTACAATAAAATGGGATCTTTGTTCTCAAAAACAAACGATGTTGAAAAGGCAATTTCATATTATGAAAAGGCTTTAAAATTATTTAGTGCAAAAAATAATTTCAGTGGAATTGAAAACTGCTATAATCAGTTAGGTGATTGCTATTGGCGCAAGACCTACTTTGATATGGCTATCGAATACTACGAAAGAGGATTAGAGGTTAATAAAAAAACAAATGACATTGCACAAAAAATCAACTTTTTAGTCGGGATAGGAAATGTATATTACGATTTAAATAATAATGATAAAGCACTCTTCTTTTATCAGGAAGCGCTAAAAATAGATCCCGACAATATCATTATCAAAAATAATATCGCTTCTGTTTTAATGAATATGGAGCGGTATAAAGAAGCTAAAGCTTACTTGCTGGAATATTATTATTCATCAAAAAGACCAGGAGATAAAGCGATAGGTGCTTTTAACTTAGCCCAAACCTACGAAATGCTTGAAGATTATAATAGCGCCATGGACTTTATGGATATTTATGTTCGAATTAATGATTCACTAAACAGCGCTATCTATAAAAGTAATTTATCGGAAGTAGAAGCAAAATACAGGAACGAAAAACAGGAAGAACAAAATATATTATTAGAGGAACGATTGAAAAATAAATCACTGCAAATTTATTTTGCATTAGCCGGGATTTTATTTTTGGCAGGACTGGCTTTCTTTATTTTTAGGGGCTTACGGCAGCAAAACAGGGCTAACATGGCTTTGGAGGAAAAAAATAAGATCATTGAAGAAAAAAGTATCATTGTAGAAGAACAACATAAAGACATTACCGATAGTATAAAATACGCTCAGCGAATCCAGCAAGCTATTTTACCGCCCGATAAATTATGGAACACTATCTTGCCTCACTCGTTCGTTTTCTATCAGCCAAAAGACATTCTAAGCGGCGATTTTTACTGGATCGAGGAAACACCCGAATTTATTTTTATTGCTGCCGCTGATTGTACAGGTCATGGCGTACCTGGCGCCTTAATGAGTATTGTAAACTATAATTTATTGAACAGGGCTGTATTGGAGCACGGTTTAACAAATGCCGGTGCTATTTTGGATACCGTAAATAGATCGCTCACCTTATCACTTCATCAAACTTTCCAGGAATCTGCTGTAAGAGATGGAATGGATGTTTCGTTATGCGTCATAAATAAAGCAACACGCCAAATGAATTTTGCCGGAGCTTATAATTCTATTTACATTGTTAGAAATAACGAGGTGCAGGAATTGATTCCTGATAAACAACCGGTTGGGGCTTTCATGGAAGATAATATTAAACCTTTCAGGAACCAGTTCCATCAACTCATTCCTGATGATGTAGTATATATGTTTACCGATGGCTATGCCGATCAGTTTGGCGGACCAAAAGGAAAAAAATATAAATACAAGCAATTACAACAATTGCTGATCGCTAACCACACAAAACCTTTCAGCGAACAAAAGATAAATATTAAAAAATCTATCAACGACTGGAAAGGACACCTGGAACAGGTAGATGATATCTTGTTGTTGGGGTACAGGTTGGGATAGGTTGTGAATTATTTTTTTTGGCGTGTGCGGCGGTGGCCGCACCGGGCTGTCACTTCAATCTTTTATTCACTGCGTTCATAAAAGGATTTCCGTTTGCATCCCTCGCGCGGGTATGCGTTAAGATTAATCCTTAAACTCCGAATTTTTGAAATGAAAACTGCGTGAGGGATTACTGGTATTTTTTATTTTGTAATTGGTGACAGCGAATACAAGTATTTGAGACATTATTTGAGCTCTTTTTATTTGTCACAAAGTGCAAATAAAAAAGCGAGTGCCGAAAGCCTGCCTCCGGCAAGAAGTCCCGACCCGACGATAGAATGGGCTGGCCCAAATTCTTTCTCAAATAATCAACTATGATACTTTATCAATCCATCAATAGGTGATTTGATAATATTACCGATCATAAAACCTTTCTCTTTGGCAGCATCTGCCAACAGTTCTTTATAGTAATAACCAATTGAGCCAACTGAATTCACAGGCAAATTTTTAGCACCTGTATATTTAGAGACCTGTGCATCAAAAAAATCAAGAAAGCAATTCCGGATAAGATCTTTCACGTAACTATCATTGTTATAGTTTACCAAAAACGACATAATACTAGCCAGGTATCTGCTAGGCATAGCCTTTTTATATACGTTCTCTAAAATGATCTCACGGTGAAAACCGGCATTTTCAAAACCTGATTTTAAATGAAGCGGCAGTTTACCGTCAAAGTAATGTTGAATAAATGTGCGGCCAATAGTAGCACCACTACCATGATCACCAAACAGATAACCAACCGATGGAATGTTCTCGATGACTTCTTTGCCATCGTATAAACAGCTGTTACTGCCTGTCCCTAAAATGCATGCTATTCCTTTTGCTTTACCGCATAAGGCACGGGCTGCAGCCAGCAGATCATGATTAACTTCTGATAATATATTGCCAAAGGCAAGATATAAACCTTGTTTTACTACCTGCACTTTTTCGGGTGTAGAGCAACCGGCGCCGTAATATGATATTTGTTTAATAGAATGTAGTTGGTCATGAAGAACAGGGATCAGTTTATTCTTTATCTCCGTATAAATGTCTTCGCTACTTTGAAAATAAGGATTGAAGCCAATGGTTTGAAATTGCAGAATGATGTTATTCTTATCTAATAAAACCCAATCGGTTTTGGTTGAGCCGCTATCGGCAATTAAAATGGACATAGCTATGTTTTATATGGTAAACCCGATCACTAAAATATCATCAACTTGTTCAAAATTGTTTTTCCATTGAAGATGTTCTTGCTTGCAGTTTTGTTCTTGTATATTAAATGGTTGATTTGAATTTTTTATTAATAGGTCTTTGAATTTTGCGGTACTGTATTTTTTGTTTTTATCACCGCCAAACTGGTCGGCATAACCATCGGTAAAAATATAAAAACGATCGCCTTTATTTGCATGAACGGTGTGAGTTGTGAACTGGATAGCAGAATCCCTGCTTTCGGCAGTTGTACCAATTGGAATCTTGTCGGCTTTTATTTCTCTTAATTCGTTATTATTAATGATCCACAATGGTCTCATGGCTCCTGCATAATCAACTGTATTTTCTTTGTGATTGATCTTGCAAATAGCAATATCCATTCCGTCTTTTGATTCAGATTCGTTCTTGTACAAGGCTTCCAAAATCCCATTATTCAATTCAAATAAAATGTCTTTTGGATCGGTTATCTTTTGTTCGTTCACAATTTTATTTAAAATATTGTAGCCGATCAGGCTCATAAACGCTCCGGGAACGCCATGCCCTGTGCAATCTACAGCTGCAATAATACTTGAGCCATTGATGTGTGTGAACCAGTAAAAATCGCCGCTCACAATATCCTTGGTCATGTATAATACAAACGAATGTGGCAAATGCGCTTTTATCAGGTCATTCTGAGGAAGGATCGCATGTTGTATCTTACGGGCATAGGAAATACTATCCGTAATATCCTTGTTTTTCTGAAGAATGATCTGTTCCTGTTTTTTTCGTTCGGTTACATCTGTATCAATGATAATGATCTTTTTCAAAATACCATCTTCGTCAAAAATAGGAGTAAGGGTAGAGGATTCCCAGATCTCAACACCTTCAGCCACTTTATTCAATGCTTCGTAATTAACCGATTTTTTATGGTAAACAGCTTCAGCTACAATACGCTTAATATCTGGATTATTGCTGATCTCAAAGATAGTTTCTCCATGTTCCCTCTTTAGATCTTCTAATGTTATTCTATTCAATCTCACAAAACTTTCATTCACATATTCCAGTCTTCCTTCTGCATCCAGGATCAATACTACATTATCGGTTCTGCTGGCAACTAACGATAATTGCTCCAGGGCAGCATTTTTATCTTCAATGATCTTTGATTGTTTTTCAATTTCAAAGGTTCTCTCATTTACGCGTTGTTCCAGTAATAAATTCTCTTTTTGTAGCGCTTTTAATCTGTATCTTAAAAAACCGTAAATGCTTAAACCACCAATACCTACTACCAGTCCCCAAAACCACCAGCGTTGCCATAATGGTTTTAAAATGACAAAGTTATAAGTGGCTTCATTACTCCATACATCTTCTTCGTTCTTCGATTGAACTACAAATGTGTAAGCACCTGAACTTAAGTTATTGTAATTAATGAGTTTACTTTCATTGGTGTATACCCATTTTTCTTCGTGGCCAATTAATTTATGGCGGTAGGTTAGTTTGTCTGAATTTTTTAGCCAGATACCCGCAAACTCAATGGAGATGTTATTTTGATTGTATCTGAATTCAGAAATAGAATCCATATTAAAGGCTTTATAATTTACCTGCAGGCTTCTAATGAATACGGATGGTTTAACGGTATCTCTTGTTTCAAGACTCGTTCTGAATATCAAAACACCATTGTTGGTGCCGCTATAAATTTTATCCTGGTTAAAGAAGATCGCATTTAAATTTGGTTCCAGGTCGCCATCAAATAAGTCGTAATAACTCACTGTATTATCAGTACAGTTTATCTTGTCTATTCCTTTAGAGTTAATGGCATAGATGATATTACCCGATGCGATTAGTTGTTGCGGTTGTTCATCCCTTAAACCGTTCGACATATTTAAATACGTGATGGTTTTTCCGTCGTATTTAATAACGCCATCGGCATTCGTGGTTGCCCAAATGGCGTTGTTCTTATCTTTGCAGATCGAAAAAACAGTATTTGAATTGAGCTTGAATTTTTTGGTAATGCTTACAAACATATTGTTTTCCATTACCTGTAAGCCACCACCATCAGTAGCAATATAAAGCTTAGAATTGTTATCTGTTAATGATGCATACACGTAATCGCTTCCAAGGCCTTCTGCCTCTGTATATATTTTTTCTACTTTACCGTCTATGGTTGCTTTAATTAAACCACCACCAAGGGTGGAGATATAAACGGTATTGTTGTCACTAAAATAGATGTTGGATACATTATCATTTGATAGGCGGTTTGTTTTTGAATTGAGGAGCAAAGATTTATTGGTTTCAGAATTGATGATAATAATGCCGCTTCCGTATGTGCCAAACCAAATGTCGCCATTGGGAGCTTTAGTTGCGCAGGATATGGTATATTTCGTCAGATCCTGCATTTTATTCACAACTATTTTTCCCTCATCATTTTCCATGATCTTGGAAATACCCATAGCTGTTCCTATCCATACTGAATGATCATTATCGGTTGCCAGGGCTAATATCTTATCATCAGCTAATCCATTCGTGTTGTTAATAAAGTCGTAACGTCTTGAATACAGCTGGTTCAATCCTTTTTTCGAGGCTACCCATATCTGTCCTGCATTATCAACCAACAATTGATTAATGGTTGTATTCTGAATGGTTGTTTCGTATTTATAAACACCTATTTTTCCATTATCAATAACGATGATGCCATTCTTTTCGGTAGCAACAGTTATCTTCTTTGGAGTTTCTTCAACACCATTTATAATGGTTCCTAAATTCCAGTTATTAAAAAAAGGGATACGTTCAATTTTACTTGTAATTATGTTATAATAACAAGCTCCCGAGTCCTGCATCGAGATCAATAGACGGTTATCATTCAAACAAATATCCCTGGTTATATTATCTGGTAAGCCAATTTTATCAGAAATGATCTTAAACTCAGGTTTTGTTCCTGGATTTTTTATTTCTGTAACACCGGCGTCGGTTCCGCACCATATCTTTTCTTTGCCATCCGTTTCAATGGTGTAGATCACATTATCGCTTAATCCGTTCTCTGAAGTATAATGTTTAAGCTGGTTATTGGCTAAAGAGTACAAGCCATTACCATAGGTGCCAATAAAAATAGTTGAATTCACCTCACAAATAGATGTGATCTTTTCTTCATTAGGTGTTTTTGCAAAATTAATAGAATCGAGCTTGTTATTTTTATAAAAAAATACTTTCCCGCTTTTTGTGCCAAGCCAAACGATTTTATGATTGTCAATAAAAATTGAACTGATCTCCTGTTTTAACTGTGGATAGTCTTTAAATACATCTACCGATGTTTTTCCATCATACTTGTAAACGCCTTCTTTTGTTCCTAACCACAGATAGCTATTTGCGTCCTGTGCAATGGTATAGATAGCTACATCTTTCTTTCCTGTTATTGAAAAATAATTCTTAACCTGTAATTGGGCAAATAAAAAGGTAGAGCAAATGATTAAAGCAACAAGTATCAAATAGCGTTTGATCATCTATAAAATCTTAGGCTTTTGGTTTTAAGGTTGCTTTTACGTCAACCATAATGATGGAGGCAATTTTTTGATTTACAACCTTTGGAATATTGATGTTGTGATCATCCAATGGAACTTCAAAAGACGTTTCTATGGTTATTTCCTTATCTTTTACAGTGATCTTTGTTTTAACGATCTTTTCTTTTTCGGCGCCATGAATATTAAAAGTGCCTTTTGCTCTCACCGTATAGGTTCCGTTCTTACTAAAATCAATATCTTCTATGATCTTTCCTTTAAATGTTGCCGATTTATATTTAGTGGTTTCCATATAATTTTCGCGAAAATGCTCTTTCTGAAGCCCGCTGTTAAACCCATCAAATGTTTCAATAGAAACCGTAAAGGCTACATTCTTGTTAGCCGCGTCCAATACGCCTGATGTTTTATTGGATTGAGCTTTGATCAACTCAAGAGGTGCTTCTGAAGTAAATTTAATGACCCCGTCTTTACAAATAAAGATCTGGCTAAAGCTGGTCTTTACAAAAAGGATCACTAATATAAGAATGGTATTTCTCATAGATTTATTCTTCTTCATAGGTAAATATAGTCTTTTATCCTTTTATAAAAAAGTATTTTTTTGACCTATATTTTACACGAAAACCCCTTTTTTGCTATCTTTAAACCCTATGTTTAACTTCTCGTATTTTATATATTCCTTTTTTCAGAAACGAAAGGTTATTTTCATATTATTTATTTTAATTGCTTGCGGAACATTAGGATTTTTAGCTTCCAAAATTAAATTGGAAGAAGATATTACGCGTTTTGTACCATCCGATAAAAATTCGCGATCCATTAATTCCATTCTCGACAATTTAAAGTCAAAAGACAAGTTAATTGTTCACGCCTCTTCTCAAAATGGCGATCAAATTGACCAGTTGATAGCTCAAACCGATTCGGTTTATAGCCATATTCAACAAAAACTTCACCCAACCGATTTTATTGATATCACTTATACATTGTCAGACGACCGGATGCAACAGGTATATGATGTATTCTATAAAAATCTGCCTTTATTTTTAGAAGCAAAAGATTACACGAGGATATCAAACCTTATTTTAAAAGATAGCATTGATGCTACTATCGAAAGAGATTACACAACTTTGTTATCACCTTCAGGCGTGGTACTTGGCAAATTTATCCAACGTGACCCGCTTAATTTTACACCTATTGCCCTTAAAAAACTGCAGAACATCCAACTCGATGAAAAATTCGAAACATATAACAATCATATTGTTACCAAGGATCACAAGCATGTGTTGTTATTTATTACACCGGCACATTTACCTAACGATACCAAAGGAAATGCTCACCTGATCAATGTAGTGGATAGCGCCTGTAAAGCTTTTTCAAATGAAAACGTATTGGTTGAAAATTTTGGCGCCGCTGTTGTATCGGCCGGTAATGCAAGCCAATTGCGAAAGGATAGTATTTATACATCTACCATCGCTGTAATTGTTATTGCTTTATTACTGGGACTGTATTTTAAAAACCCACTGGTCACGATTTTTATTTTATTCCCGGTTGCTTTTGGAATGGGCTTTGCCCTGAGCTTTTTATTTTTATTAAAAGGTGTTGTATCGGCCATTGCCATCGGGGCAGGAGCCGTGGTGCTTGGTATTGCCATTAATTATTCCCTTCACTTTTTTACACATTACAAGCATACGCGCGATATTAAAACTGTTTTAAAAGATCTCACGGTTCCCATGCTGGTTGGCTGCACAACTACGGTTGGCGCTTTTTTAAGTTTGTTATTTGCCAAGTCGGAGGCCCTTCACGATTTTGGCTTGTTTGCAGCATTTTCGCTCATTGGAGCTATGTTGTTTTCCATTTTTGTATTGCCTCAGTTATTGAAATTCAGTTTTAGAAAAGAGAAAGCCATTGATCCTGAGAACCAAACGGCATCTCGTTCATGGGTAGACAGGTTCACGGCTTATCGCTTTGATCAGAATAAGGTCATTGTCACTACTGCTTTTGTATTAACCTTAGTGTTCACCTTTTTTGCCGGTGATGTAGAGTTTGAAAGCGACATGAACAAAATGAGTTTCATGACCAAGGAAACCCGTGCTGCCGAAAAACACCTGGATGAAGTGAATGATTTTGCTGCACGTTCGGTTTATGTATTCAGTAATGGTAATACATTAAATGAAGCTTTGGATAATAACATCATTGTTTCCGATAAACTGGAAGCTTTAAAAGAACAAGGCAAGATCAAAAAATATTCTTCAATTAGTGCTTTGTTCATGTCTGATAAGGAGCAAGCGGCAAGGTACAAACGCTGGAACGACTATTTTACACTGGCAAAAAAAGATAGCCTTAAAAAACAATTAATAGCAACAGGTTTAAATTACAAATTCAAAGAAACAGCTTTTCAATCCTTTTACGATCTGTTGGATAATCCTGTAAATGCTTTATCTCAGGCCGATTCGGATTCCTTAAGCAAGTTGTTATTTAAAGAGTGGATCGGTAAAGTAAATGGTAAACCATCTATCATCAATCATGTAAAGGTTGATGCAGAGAACAGGGAGCTGATCTATAAAGCCTTTGAAGACAATCCAAACATTGTGGTGTTCGATAAACAAAATTTGACCGCAAAATTTGTGGATGTTATCAGCTCAGATTTCAATACCATTTTATTGATCACCTCTATCCTGGTATTTGGTTTTATGTTATTAAATCACGGACGAATAGAATTAGCGGTGATCAACTTCCTGCCCATGCTTATCAGCTGGATGTGGATCCTTGGTATTATGGCCTTGTTCGGTATCAAATTCAATATCATTAACATCATTATTTCCACCTTCATTTTTGGTTTGGGAGATGACTACAGTATCTTCATTATGGATGGTTTGCTCACCGAATACAAATTAGGAAAGAAAAATCTGGATTCATTTAAATCATCTATTCTATTGTCGGCTTTAGTTACCATTATTGGAATAGGGGTAATGGTGTTTGCCAAACATCCTGCTTTGCAATCCATTGCCTTAATTACATTGATAGGAATGCTTTGCGTAGTATTTATTTCCTTCATTGTTCAACCCTTATTTTTCAATTCGCTGGTGCTCAAACGACGATATAAAGGGTTGTTGCCATTTACGGCCAAATATATTTTTATTACAGTCGTTGGTTTCTTCGGGTTCCTCGTTGGTTCTTTATTGATCACACTTTGTGGTTTGATCCTATTTACCATCTTTCCGGCAAAAACAGCTACACGCAAGGTCATTTTCCATTACATCATCATGTATACCTTCCGTTTCATCCTGGCTTGCTTTTTCAATGTCAAAAAAAACATCGTCAATACACAAAACGAAACTTTTCAAAAACCCTGCATCATTGTTTCTAATCACCAATCGCATATCGATCTTGCATTAACGTTACAATTGTATCCAAAAATAGTAGTGTTTACAAACGACTGGGTTTATAATTCGCCTTTTTATGGATGGATCGTTAAAAAGGCTGATTATTACCGGGCATCGGATGGTTACGAAAAATGTATTCCGTCATTGACCGAACTGGTAAAACAGGGTTATTCCATTTTAATTTTTCCGGAAGGAACCCGCAGTGTAACCGGCGACATTTTGCGTTTTCATAAAGGCGCTTTTTTACTGGCCGAACAAATGCAACTGGATATTGTACCTTTATTATTACATGGAGCAGGCGATACCGTTACCAAAGGTGATTTCCATTTCAAAGATGGTTCCCTAACCGTAAAAATATTAGATCGTATCAAACCAACTGATACGTCGTTTGGCGCTACTTACCAGGAACGCTCCAAGGCTATTTGCAGGTACATGCGTCAGGAATATGAATTATTGAAACAGGAGAAAGAAACGGTTGGCTATTTCCGTTCACGTTTAATTCGTAATTATATTTTTAAAGGGCCAGTGCTGGAATGGTACTGCCGCATTAAAACAGGTCTGGAAAATAACTACCAGTTATTCGAAAGCCTGATGCCTAAAACCGGAAAAATAGTGGATGTAGGTTGCGGTTATGGTTTCTTGCCTTACATGTTGATGTTTATGGGACGCAAACGTGAAATTTTAGGGGTTGATTATGATGACGAAAAAATTGCCGTAGCCGATAATTGTGTGGATAGATCAGCTAAGCTATCTTTTGCAGTAGGTGATGTTACCGTGTTTGATTTTCCACAGGCAGATGGTTTTATTATTAGCGATGTACTTCATTATTTAAAAGAAGAACAGCAAATTCAGGTAATAGACAATTGTGTTTCAAAATTAAACAAGGGTGGCATCCTGGTTATTCGTGATGCCGATAAAGATATTGCTACACGCCAAAAAGGAACCTGGTACACCGAGTTTATGAGTACCAAAGTATTTGGTTTCAATAAAACCAAAAGCGACGGTTTGCACTTTGTGAGTGGTACTTTAATAAAAGATACCATTGGCAAATACCCGCATTTAACTTTAGAGGTTTTAGATACAACCAAGCTCACTTCCAACATTATTTATGTAGCCAGGAATGTTGGGGTTTCTTTGTCACTTTTTGACGTCAAAAAGTAACCAAAAACCTTCATGATTTTGTGATAGGTAATTTTTGTGTCAAGCTCTGGCTTTCCACAAAACCGTTTATAAAACATCTCACGCCTTGGTCCCGCTGGGAGCCAAGTCTTCGTTGCTTTTATAAACTATTACTGCACAAAATCATTGTCACAAAAGTTTTGGCTTTTAGTTTCATAAGTGCATTTAAGCGGTTAGCTGTTCAGGAAAAGTTCAGTAGCATGGCGGGCTGGTAGCATAAGGTTTACGCTACTGCATACGTTGGTAATAGTGCGGCCGGTTTGGCAATTCGGTGCGAACCGCCATTCAGGGGAGCTTGTGCGGGGTAAATGGAGGTTGGCGAATTGCCTTGAATTTTTGTTTCTTTTTGTTCAAGCAAAAAGAAAAGAGAAAACAGCTTTTTGATACTTTTGCAAAAGTATCAAAGTAAAGTTTGGT
>JAZKGE010000024.1:0-64481 GCA_040386075.1 Bacteroidota bacterium | reverse complement strand
ACGATTCTGGGCTGTTTGAGGCCTGTTTTTCACAGGCCGAGTTTCCAGAATCGGGAGGGAAAATAGGTTCAGATTTTCGAGGAAAATTTAAGAAGCGGTGATTTTTCTTTGTTTTACTTTCTTTGCATGGCAGGCAAAGAAAGTAAAGTTCTTTCAAGCAAAAAGAAAAGAGAAAATAGCTTTTGGATACTTTTGCAAAAGTATCAAAGTAAAGTTTTGAAGTACGTTGCGCCGGCACGCCCTAATGCTTTTAATAGTTTAACTAAAATATATTTACCTCTCCGCTCTATAAACCTTAAACTTCCCTTTGGTTAAGGTACTTAGGTCAAGCGGACTCGTACCAACTTTTCTGCCTGTGTAGCCGGTGTTTTGGTGAATGAGTGTGAAATTATTCTGATCTTTTACTTCATAAACAATAGCCGTATGATGGCTCATTTTCTCCATATATTTCTTTTTGTCTATCTCATAACTCAAAACAACATTTTCAAACTGAATGATGTCACCCGGATAAACAGGTTCTTTTTTATAATTGATCTCTTTCCCAAATTTGTATTTCATATCCCATTTGGCATTTACAGATTGCAAAGCTTCTGAAGCCAGATCCCAGCATTCTCCTGTACCCACCTTTTTTTTGAGTTTTGAAGCCGCAAACTCCACAATTTTTTGATTCATTTCCGGAATACTGTCGGTTAATTGGAAATAAGTTGTTTTAAATGAGTTTGAATGTTTAAAGGAAGTCAATCCTATTCCAAGACTGATGATCGTTATAAATGCTATTATTTTCATGTGTTATATAATACAAGTGTGAACTATAAAGTTACAACAGGATGTTTCAAAACGCTTTCTAAAAAATGTTAAGTGTTTTGTAGGGCTGTATTTTTAGACGAATAGCTTGAATTTCATGTTATTCATGCCTGATTTTGGCTTATCTTTGCCAAAAAAAACAGAAGTATGGATCAAACCATCCTTCACAGGCATTAAACAATGAGAAAGATAGTTGAATACAGAAAGTTAATGGGAGTTGATAAAGCTGTTAGCTTAAGTGAGTTAAAAAGCGTTTACCGTAATTTTATGAAAGAATTTCATCCTGATAAGATCCAGGATAATGAAGAATTGAAATTGCAGGTTGAAGAAAAAAGCAAACAGATCATCGAGGCCTATCATTTTTTAGTAAGCATTGCTCCCGAAACCCAACAGGCAACTTTAGCCGACTATAATAACACAACGGCTAATTCTCAGATCGCTGATATCACTTATCAAGGTAAACGTTTACGTATCGATTTTCAGGACGGAAGTGGTTACGAATATTTTGGAGTACCCGAAAACACCTACGTAAAATTAGTGAATGCCGATTCTCAGGGACGTTTTGCCCGTAGGCATATCTTTACTTCTTTTCTGTACAGAAATGTAAGCAAGACTTCTGTAACTCTATAGTTTTTTAGGATTCCCGTTCCTGGCTTATTTATTAAAAAATAAGAGCTGTTTTTTTTCTCTCCATAAGCTAAACCATTTTACCTTTGACTCGTATATTGTATAAACACAATTTACTTAAATCCTATTTTATGAGTAATCCATTTCTATCAGATTTTAATATACCATTAGATACCATTCCCTTTGATAAAATAAAAGTTGAACACTACTTACCTGCCTTTGAAGAAGGTATTAAACAAGGTTTGGCAGAAATTGATGCTATTGTAAATAATACCGAAGCGCCAACATTTGCCAATACCATTGAAGCTTTAGAGAAGGTTGGTCCTTTACTGGAAGTTGTAAGCATGGCCTTTTCTAACCTCAATTTGGCCGAAACCTCCAAAGAAATGCAGGCTCTGGCAAAAGTGATCTCGCCAAAACTGAGCGATTATTCAAATGATATTATTTTAAACGATGCTTTGTATAAGCGTGTAGAGGCTGTTTATCATATCAAAGATACATTGACTTTAAATCCTGAGCAAGCAACTTTATTGGATAAAACCTATAAAGGTTTTGTTCGTAATGGCTCTAAATTAAATGCTGCTCAAAAAGAAACATTAAGGACTATTGATAAAGAGAAATCTCAATTGTCGTTAACCTACAGCGAAAATGTGTTGGCAGAAAGCAATGCTTATGAAATGGTCATTACTGATCCCGCTGATCTGGCAGGGTTGCCCGAAGGTATTATTGAAGCTGCTAAAATAACCGCTAACGAAAAAGGAAAGGAAAATGCCTGGGTGTTTACTCTGGATTACCCAAGTTATGGACCATTCATTACTTATTCTGAGAACAGGAATTTAAAAGAACAGATCTTTAAAGCATACGGCTCTAAAGCATTTAAAAATAACGAGCATGATAATCAAAAGGTATTAAAACAAATTGCGGTGCTTCGTCACCAGCGTGCTGTATTGTTAGGTTATAAGTCACATGCCGATTTTGTATTAGAAGAACGCATGGCTGAATCGCCAACAAAAGTGTTTGCTTTTTTAGAGAATTTACTGGATAACTCTTTATCATTTGCAAAAGAAGAACTGGAAGAACTAATCGCTTACAGTAAATCAATTGGCGGACCGGCAGACCTCAAGAAATGGGATGTGCCATATTATGCCGAGAAATTAAAGAAAGAAAAATTTGCTATCGACGACGAATTATTAAGACCGTATTTCAAACTGGAGAATGTTGTTGCCGGTGTTTTTGAAACAGCAAAAAAATTATACGGATTATCTTTCATTCAGCGTAATGATATTCCATTGTACCACAAAGATGTTACGACGTATGAAGTAAAGAATGCAGCCGGAGAATTTGTAGCAGTGTTCTATGCCGATTTCTTTCCGCGTGCCGGCAAGCGTCAGGGAGCCTGGATGACCTCTTTTAAAAATCAAAAGATGGAAAATGGCGTGAATGTGAGGCCACATGTATCTATCGTTTGTAATTTTACCAAGCCAACCGAAAGTAAGCCTTCACTGTTAACGTTCAATGAAGTTACAACCCTGTTCCACGAGTTCGGTCATGCGTTGCATGGTATGTGTGCCAACGGACAATACGGTAGTATAACCGGCACCAGCGTGTATTGGGATTTTGTGGAGTTACCATCTCAGATCCTGGAGAACTGGTGTTACGAAAAAGAATGTCTTGACCTATTTGCTAAACATTATCAAACAGGTGAGTCTATACCTGCCGATTACATTCAAAAAATTGTTGATTCATCCAACTTTCATAGTGGTTTGGCAACTATTCGCCAGATTGGTTTAGCTACGCTGGATATGGCATGGCATAGTAAAGATCCAAAAGATATTGCCAGCGTTAAAGATTTTGAAATGAGCGTAACAGCCAAAACAGATCTGATGCCTTCGGTTCCCGAAAATAGTACGTCCTGTTCGTTCTCCCATATTTTCCCGGGTGGTTATTCTGCCGGTTATTATTCTTACAAATGGGCCGAAGTGATTGATGCCGATGCTTTTGAAGCATTTAAAGAAAAAGGTATCTTTAATAAAGAAGTGGCAAATGCATTTTATAAAAATGTTTTATCAACCGGTGGCAGCGAACATCCGTCTATTCTTTACAAACGATTCAGAGGTAGAGAGGCTGATCCTAAAGCTTTATTAAGAAGAGCCGGATTGGTGAAGGAAGTTGTATAATTGCCTTACAGCCAAAACTTTTTTACAGGTAAATACATTGTTGTACAATAACGTAGGTTTAATTTAATCTATTTGGGCGTGTGCGGCGTTGGCCGCACCGGGCTGAGCTACGCTCGGTGTCTTCGTCAAAAGCTATGCTTTCTCCTCGCCAATGTTACAATCTTTTGTTCGTTCCTCACAAAAGGATTTTCACTACAATCCCTCACGCGGGCCACGTTTTCAAAAATCGAAGTTTACATTTCGATCTTGCTGTAACTCGCGTGAGGGATGGAGGCATTGTCTGAGCTCTTTTTAATTGTTCCGCAGGACAATTAAAAAAGCGAGTGCCGAGAGCCCGACCCGCAGGGTCACGCCCTAATAAATTAAATCTAAATTTCCTGAAACAATATGGAAAGATAAACCTATTTCAATATTCTATAACACAAACCACCTTCAATGGCAATACCGTTAATAGAAGTAGAATAGTTTTTAGCGATGTTATTTTCCTTCACATCTTTTGGAGAACAGTTTGCTAAATAGTTACTTACCATACCAACAGCCCCTAAACGTTTCCAAAAGTAATAGTGTACGCGTGTTCCATATCTTACAATAGTTCCTTTTGATGTGTGATTGTATGTGTAGTCGCTTTCACCACCCTGCATTTTTATAGAGAATATACCGGTTGCCACAAAAACAGAAAGGTCTAAACGTTTATTTACGAATGCATGGTAGGCACATTCCGCATTTAATTCAGAAGTTGAAACTTTTACTTTATTTTCATTGCTTGAAAAACCGTAAGCCTTTGTGGAATTAACCTCAAAAATATCGTTACCTGAACTTAAGGCAACACTCCAGCGTTTTGAGATACCATATTCAATAACCAATGGATCCCTAACACCAATTAAAACTTCATCGCTCACGCGTTGTTCTTTGCCTGTGCTGATATCGTTGGTTGCATAGTTTGCCAACGTATGACCTTCAGAAATGCTGATCATTAACGAACCTTTACGGTAAGCCTGGGCATTTGCCGAAAATTGAAAGGTAGTTAATAAAGCAATAGTAACAACAGAAAGAGTAGAGATCTTTTTCATGCGTGTAGGTTTTTGTTATACCAAATTTAGTAAAATTATTGACAAATCAAAATGGATTGATGTGTTAAATTAGAAATGCTTTGTCAGTTCGAGCGAAGTCGAGAACTAGACAAAGTAAGCCATACACGGAACGCTTCTCGACTTCGCTCGAAGTGACAAGTTCCAATTAGAAATTATTTCACAGCAATCACCGAGATCTCCACATTCACATCCAAAGGCAATCTCACTACCTGAACTGTTTCTCTTGCAGGAAAATTCCCTGAAAAAAATGAACCGTAAACTTCATTCATGGCTCCAAAGTCATCCATATTCTTCATAAAAATGGTTGTTTTAACCACATTGGTCAGATCCATATCCGCATCATGCAAAATAGCGGTCACGTTTTCCATTACTTTTCTGGTCTCACTTTTAATATCGCTAAGTATTAGTTCTCCTGTCTTTGCATCTTTGGCAACCTGGCCCGATACGAATAGCATATTGCCCGATGCCGGTACTAAATTAGCGTGACTGTATGGCCCGATTGGTTTTGGAGCGTTCTCTGATATAATAACTTGTTTCATAATTTATAGTTTTTTGAATCTTAAAAGTAATATTATTTTGGATAGAATTAGTTTTATTATTTAGGCGTGCAGGTTGGCTTCGAGAGCCTCAGCCACCAAACGGGCACTGAGGCTCTCGATTGTCCGCTCGCATCCCTTACGCGAAGAACCGTAAACTTCGGTTTCGATCTGCCTTTTAAATTTAATAAAAAATATAGGCACTTTTACACTACTGCATACGTTGGTAATAGTGCGGCTGATTTGGCGAAAGACCAGCCGCCATTCAGGGAAGCTTCTGCGGGGTAAATGGCGGTTGGTCTTTCGCCTTGAATTTTTGTTTCTTTTTGTTCAAGCAAAAAGAAAAGAGAAATTCGCTTTTGGATACTTTTGCAAAAGTATCAAGAAAAGCTTTGAAGCGGGCCAGCCCGACCCTTCGGTCTACGCCCAAATAATAAAAATGATTAACTTTGCAGTATGCTTATCAACGATATTATCCTCGAAATAAAGAACTACCAGAATACTTCGATACACAAATCGGCCCTGGATATTTATAAATTGCTGGAAAGTAATAAGCATGTATTCTTAAATAAAATGAGCGAAGAAAACTTCAATCATTTGCTTACTAATTTCGAAAACCTGACTTATGCCAGCCCTAAAGACTACCATACGCCAGGTTATGAAAGAGAGTACCGCACACAGTACGATCTGTTGTTGTTTTATTTAGACAGGATCGTTTAGTGCTGAACGATCAGAGGTTTGCTGTAGAACTTAGAAAGATCCTGGTTATAGACTTGGATTAAATAACTGCCGCTTGGTAAATTATTAACGGCTATGTCTACATTAGTACCATTTGTATACGAGTTCACCAGACTTCTTCCGGTCATATCTTTTATTTCATAATAGGTTGTTTCTAAACCCGA
Source organism: Bacteroidota bacterium (assembly GCA_040386075.1). Lineage (GTDB taxonomy): Bacteria > Bacteroidota > Bacteroidia > B-17B0 > Aurantibacillaceae > UBA4416. Next base: position 58,344 of record JAZKGE010000024.1, on the reverse strand, counting down.
CATTTTTAAATGACAAACGTTGTTTGCAGGATTTGGATACAGCGTAACAAATGGTTCATCTTTATGGATCTCTTCAACAGCCTTTTGTTTGCTGGCAATGATTATGGGATATAAATTAAACTTCACCTGCATCGAATCACATTTTCTGATCACTTGTGACTGGCTATAACCGGAGTAGGGTGGCAATTGTGATTGTGCATCACCGATCACCAACATCAAACGGCGATTGCCGGGCGTCCAATTCATTTCTTCAACGGTTCTCACAATCCCATCATTTACCGATTCGGGAACATCAGGATTTCCAATCGTGCTATAAGTTTCCATGAATCGTTCAATATCACTCACATTATTGGTTAAGTTGGTACGGTTATACCACAGGTCATAATGGTAATTCTTATCACCATAAAAAGCCATGGCCACTTTTACATTATTGAATTGCGATAAATAACTCATGATCATATTCAAACTGTTTTTTACAGTTGCAATATCATCATCCATGCTACCTGTTTTATCAACTAAGAACACAATATCAGTTCCCTGGTTAATACGCGATGTTAAAACATCCATTACCGATAACATCACACCGTCTGAATTATCGGCAAAATAAGAACGTCCATGTAGTGAGTCGGATAAGGATGAGAAATAGGAAACAGCCACATTATTGTACAACGTATTATCAAACAAAGGTTTTATTTTGTTCAACGAATCAATGATCGCGTCATTAACGGTGTATTCAGCCTTTAATTCATTTAACGAATCTTTTACAACCTTACGTTTTAAGACCCTGCTTTTTGATGCTATAGGATTGGATATTTGTTCTTTTACAAATGCGTCTTCTTTAGGCATTCTAACGGTTGCAGGAACTGTAGTTTCAGAAACCGGGTTGGTATTATTGGCACTTGGCTGAGCTTCATCACAGGAGTTGATAAATAGTAAGCCGATAATACATAACGAAGAGTAGATCAATTTTATCATAACGTACAGTTTTTTAGCATTAAACAAAAAGTGGATTTCTCTTACATAACGTTTTAGCGCTTTAGAAGTTACAGGAAACCTACAAAATTCTGTTACCTTTGTATCATGAAGTTTGAAGAGTACCATATTATCAATGAAATAAAACAAAGTTTAAATGAGCTGGGATTTAAACGTCCAACTGATATTCAGTTTAAAGCCATTCCTAACATTTTGAACGGAGAAGATGTATTGGCTATAGCACAAACCGGTACAGGAAAAACGGCAGCCTTTGCCATTCCTATTTTACATTTATTGTCAAAATCAGGTACCGGACAAGGTGTAAAAGCTATAGTAATGGTTCCTACACACGAGTTGGCTATTCAGATAACAGATGTATTCAATAAGATAGGAAAGTATACCGATGTGGATACTCTGGCTGTTTATGGTGGGGTAGATCAGGATCCGCAAATTGAAAAATTATATAAAGGTGTTGATATTGTTATTGCAACGCCGGGTCGTGTATTTGACCTTGTTAACCAGGGCCATTTAAAACTAAGAGATATAAAAGTACTGGTATTGGATGAAGCTGATCTGATGTTAGATCTCGGCTTTTATAAAGACATTGAAGACCTGATCAAGTATTTACCACGTCACCGGCAAACCTTATTTTTCTCGGCAACTATTAATGAGAAGATCAAAAAGCTGGCTTACTCTATTGTTCGTAATGCCATCCGCATTCAGATCTCGCCAAAAGATCCCGTATCTAAAAATGTAACACACTCGGTTATGTTTGTGAGTATGGATGATAAACGTTTCTTTTTGGAACGTATCGTTAATGAAAATCCTGAGAGTAGGATCTTAGTGTTTGTAAGAACCAAAGTGCGTGCAGAGCGTGTATTTGAAGCTATGAACCGCGTTGGTATCAAAAGCCAGACCATGCACGGTGGTAAAGACCAGGAAAGCCGCATGGATGTGATGACAGGTTACAAGAACGGGGATTTTAAATTATTGATCGCAACAGATATTAGTGCCCGTGGTGTTGATATTGCTAACGTGGATTACGTAGTGAATTATGACTTACCGGATGTGGCCGAAAACTATGTGCATAGAGTAGGGCGTACCGGCCGGGGAAACAACAAAGGCGTAGCAGTATCGTTTTGCAGTCCCGAAGAAAAACCGGTGTTGGAAGAGATAGAAAGCTTTATGGATAAAAAAGTGACGGTTTTAGCAGTTGATAAAGCAGATTATTCAGAAACTTTAGCTTTGACCGAAGACGTGAATGATAACTGGAAAAAACTGATCGCTGATGCCGAGAAGGAAGATAAGGCATACAAAGGGAAGAAGAATAAAAAGAAAAAGTAAAAAAACGATTGTCAGTTCGAGCACGGCAAAAGTTCAGTGAACTTTTGAGCGGGTAGGTGTGAAGGAGAACTAAATAAAGAATGGAATTCGAAGTTTCTGTCAGTTCGAGCGAAGTCGAGAACTAAATAAAGAATGGAATTCGAAGTTTCTGTCAGTTCGAGCGAAGTCGAGAACCAGACAGCCCTGGATTTGCTGATAAGTCATTAAAATGAAAACACTAAAATATTTATATGTCTATATTTTAAAATGTTCAGATAAAACTTATTACACAGGTGTAACCAACAATCCTGAGCGAAGGTTGATCCAGCATCAGAAAGGTTTGAAAAAAGACTCATACACTTCGTCCAGACTTCCAGTAGAATTAGTTTATTGCGAATTATTTGCTGATTATTATCTGGCAATAGAATGGGAGAAGAAAATAAAGAACTGGAACCGGGCAAAGAAAGAAGCCTTAATAAAGCAGAATTGGGATAAATTAAAAGAAAGTTCAGAATGCAGAAACGAAACGACTCATAAGAATACATATCGTTACATAAAAAATTCTTGAATATGCCGCTTCTCGACTTCGCTCGAAGTGACATGATAGCGGAAATTCGAAGTGACAGTAATTCACAAAACCAAAAACAAAAAAATGAAAGTAGATAAATACATAGGTCACTCAGGTTTTACCTCACGCCGCAAGGCGTATGAATTAGTGGATGCCAAACGCGTTACGGTAAACGGAAAAATTGCAACCTTCAGCACAAAGATCAATGAAGGTGATGTTGTTTTAATTGATGGCGTAGAATTAAAAGCCAAAGAATTTGTTCCAACCTATATTGTGTATAACAAGCCAAAAGGTATTGAATGCACCTCCGAGAAAATAGAAAATAACATCATTGATGCTATTGGACATGAACAGGCGATTTACCCGGTTGGCAGACTGGATAAAGAGTCGGAAGGACTCATTTTATTGACCAATCATGGTGAGATCATAAATAAGATCGGGAATTCCAAGTTTGAGCACGAAAAAGAATACATTGTTACTCTAAATTTGCCGGTAAGAACGGCTTTTTTGAAAGAAATTTCGGAAGGAATTGATATCCAGGGAGTAAAAACCAAACCATGCGTTGTTTCCAGGGAACCTGATTCGAAACGGATCTTCAGGATCATTTTAACACAGGGTCTGAACCGGCAAATTCGTCGAATGTGTAACGCCTTTGATTACCAGGTAATAAAACTTCAACGAATCAGGGTCATGAATATAAAGCTAGATAAGCTCAAAATTGGTGAATGGAGAGATCTAACCGAGGACGAATTAAAGGAATTATTCGCTCAGTTAAACTAGGTTTTTACGTACTTAAAGAGGAGTTTTACTAGTCTTTTGGGTTTTGACGAATTTATTCTCTAACTTTGTAAGACTTAAAAGGCCATTATTAAGGCCAATATCAGATTCTAAAAAAGTAATGCTCAGTATGGAAAAATATTTAATTAAGGGGACGCCAAATACACCAAATATTATTTTTGATCTGGACAAAGGTGAATTAAATATTTCAGGCCGTTCTATTCCCGAAAATTCAATTGAATTTTATAACCCATTATTTTCTGCTTTAGATACTTACTTATCTAATCCTAATATTACAAACGCTACTATTTTAAATATTCAATTAGAATATTATAACAGTAGTTCTTCTGCCTGTTTATTAAGTGTATTTAAAAAATTAGAAAAATTCAACAAAGGCATCGGTCATCCGGTTACCATTAACTGGTTATACGAAGAGAATGATGAGGATATTTTAGCTGCCGGAAAAAACTTTGAAGGTATGGTTGACTTACCTTTCAAAATGATCTCCGTTTCCGAGAACTAGTTTCTATACATTTTTAAAATTATAGGAAAGATACTCTTTAGGGTATCTTTTTTATTTTGGGCGTGCCGACGGAACATTACCAATGTATGCAGGTTTTTGTATGTTTTTTTTGTTGTTTACTGAGCTGAGCCGATTACGTCAAACAGTATGGAGGAGTTTGAACGATACTTTTATATAGTACCAAATAATAATTTATTTCTTATGTAACTTTTTTTCTTAATCAAAAAAAGTCACCAAAAAAGACAAGCCAAAAATATGCTCAGCCCGCCTCTTGGAAAACTACGATTTTCACGTTCCGTCCCGAAAAGGGACTGCACTAAAATCTTGTTTTCTCAATTCACCCCGCAACGGCCCGCATTTTTGGCTACCGGCCCGCCGTACTAGTGAACTCTTCCTAACAGCTAACCGCCTATATGCACTTGTGAAAATAAAAGCTAAAACTTTGAGACAATGATTTTGTGCAGTAATAGTTTATAAAAGCAACGAAGACTTCTCGCCGAAAGGGGACAAGGCGTGAGGTGTTTTATAAACTGTTATGCTGCAAGCCTGAACTTGCAACAAAAATTACCTACCATAATCCCGATAGCTATCGGGACATGAAGGTTTTTGTATACTTTTTGTTGATCACTGAGCGGTCCCGATAGCTATCGGGACGAAGTGCGTCAAAAAGTATGGAAGAATTTGGCAGGCAAAGAAATTAAGTTCTAACTGGCTTCAAAAACATTGGAGAATTTTAATGAAGCCATATTTCAAACTTACCGTATTTCATGTGCATAGATAGCCATTTTATCTTCACTGTCTTTTAACCTGTACAGGTAATAAACAATGCCGTTTCTCACTTTGATGTTCTTAGGAAAGGTATGTGTGAGTTTAAAACGCTTCTCGATCTTTCCGGTTTGTAAATTAATTTCTCCCAGGGTAATAATGCCGTCGTGCAAATAGGTCGTGTAAAATTTATGACTTATCTCATCCGAAACTACCTGTGGTTTCCAGTTCTTGTAATTATTGTATTCCATTACCTGAAGATCAACCTCTTTGTTGTTTAAAGAGTAACGGTGAATCAAGCTATTAGGATGATTAAACACAGTAAGCGTATCATTATTCATAAAAACCGGAATGTAAGCCGCCGTATAAATAATTCTTCTGGCAAAAGTAATGTCGTCTTCTTTTCTTCGGGCAGCTCTTAGATCATTAGCCGAAGCATCTCCCATTGTGTTTTCAGTATCCACTGCACCATATTTCATGTTCATGAAGTTTTCCTCATCGTTTTGCATGCTGATCATGAATTCATCACTAAAAATACCCAGGCCGCTTTTTTGTTTGGTGTTCTTATTAAACACATAAAGACTTTTGGTTTGTTTTTTATTAAATGTGACTTCAAAATAAATATTTTCTTCTGTATGTAATATGCATGGTATCATTAGCGAATCAAAGGTGCTGCGTTTTACATTATATAACAGATTGACCGTATTATTTTGAATATATACCTGGTTTGTATGAAATTTATTAAGCAAATGAACATTCCCAAAACAATCTTTAAAAAGCGATTCGTATTGTATGTTCTTTAAAGGCAAGCGACATAATTCCTTACCATCCAGGTTGATCAGTTTGGCAATGTGCTTTGTATCCATCTCTCCTAATAGTAAGATGTTATTATCTAAGAACTGATAATCTAAAATATAAAAGGTATTGTCAACCAGCCTTTTTACAGGCTTATCCGCAGCTATCACTACCTCAGAAAGATCGAGAGAACGCGGCGCCAAACTAATTGCCAATGGAAATTTGGTAGATGCGTTTATTTTTACTTTTTGTGATTCATACCCAAGCTTGCTGATGATCAATAACAGGTCTTTACTTTTATAGGCTTTCTCAAAGTTTCCTTTAGCATCACTTTGTACACTGGTATTTGTTTTAAAATCGGTGATGATAGCAAAGTCAATTGGTTTTTTGGTATTGAGGTCGATGATCTTACCCGAAACGTTTAGTAAAGAATCCTGGGCCTTGCCTCTTAGTCCTGCATATAAAAAGATAAGCAGAAACAGTCGACTGATAGAAATATATTGCATAGTGGAATTAAGCATGTACCTGGGGAAACGGACATAATATAAATTTAGCAAATATTTTCTAATCTTCAAATAATGATTTAAACTAAGCATTACTTTTAGTCCAACATGATTTGTTGTAGACGAGTAAGATTTCTTTATAGTTTTTTTTATTTGGGCGTGCCCCTCCAAAGAGACAGTCGGGTCGGGCTGACCCACTTCAATCTTTTGCAAGAGCCAGGCAAAAGGATTTTCGTTCGCATCCCTCACGCATAGTACAATATGAAGTTTTGTATACTTTTGATGGTTACTGAGCGCCATGCCCGACCACTGGCGGGGAGCCGATTACGTCAAACAGTATGGAGGAGTTTGGATGATACTTTTGCAAGAGTATCAAACTCTATTTTGACTCTTTTACTAACTTTTTGTCTTGATACAAAAAGTTAGTAAAAAAATCAAGGCAATTCGCCGACCCCTATTTGCGCCGCAATGTCTTCCCCGAATAGTGGTCCACACCGAATTGCCAAAACCAGCCGCACTATTACTAACGTATGCAGTTGCGTAAAACTTACGTTACCAACTCGCCGTGCTACTGAACTCTTCCTGAGCAGCTAACCGCGTATATGCATTTGTGAAAATAAAAGCTGAAATTTTAGGAAACCGCCTTTTAAATTTAACGAAGAAAATCGAAGTTGTTTTCAGCAAGGATTTGTGTGACGATTCTGGGTTGTCTGAGGTCCCTCGGACCGAGTTTCCAGAATCGGGCGGGAAAATAAGTTCAGATTTTCGAGGAAAATTTAAGAAGCGGTGATTTTTCTTTGTTACTTTCTTTGCATGGTTGGCAAAGAAAGTAAACGCTATATTTTAAAAGAATCTGCAAAGTCCTTTAAAGCAAAACTTTGCCCATTATAAACAAACGTTTTATTGAAGGGATCAATCTCCACTTCATATTGCTTTGCCCCATTAGGGTAGATCTTAAACTTTACTTTCAATACATTGCCTGCTTCGGCAAATTCATCGAGGTTAAAAGAACCCATCAAAGGCAACACTATATTTCCGGTAGCATCAGTAATGCCAAAACCTCTTACCCATAAACTCATCCTAAACTCATTGTCTTCGGTAATGAGTTTAAATTGGTTGTTGAAAATAGGTTGTTCTTGTCTATAATCGTTGGTCATTACGCTGCGCTGTGAACGAATTGCTTAATGGAATTCAGATCCTTTTGTTTGTGCGCTTTTTCATCTTCAATATCAAAATCATCCTGCAACCCAAGCCAGAACTTGGCAGAGTTACCAAAGAACTTGGAAAACCTTAAGGCTGTATCTGCTGTAATACGCCTGTTACCTTTAATGATCTCAGAGATACGGGTTTGAGGAATGGAGATCTCTTTGGAAAGCCTGTAAGCAGTTATTTCCATTGGAATTAAAAATTCTTGTAATAGAATTTCTCCGGGGTGTATATTTTTTAGTTTTTTCATGTTCTTAGTGATAATCAATTAATTTTACTTCATGTGCATTTCCGTTTTCCCATTTAAAAATGATTCGCCATTGGTCATTTACCCTGATCGAATAGAATTCTTTCAAATTGCCTCTTAACTTTTCAAGTCTGTTCGACGGGGGTATCATCAGATCCTTTATGTCGACAGAGTTATTCAGCATTCTTAATTTTCGTCGCGTAATTTCCTGTATGTCGGTTGCAAAGCCTTTAACCCTTTCGCCTTCCCATATTTTCTGTGTGGTCTTGTCACCAAATGAAACAATCATACTATTGTATTACGTTACTAACGCCAAAGGTAAGTAATTGTTAATTAATTAGCAAATTAATTTTAAGAGTTAAGGATTACAAATGCTGCCCAATTAACCAATCAAACACTAGCCAGTACCTTATATTTTCGTTACGCCCCTATTGGTACTTCGTTGAGTGCCTATAGTCAGGCTGAAAAGGCAATTGTGTTGTAGGGGTTAAGTTTAATGTCAACGGTTTGGCTCGTGGGCTGGTTTGTGTGGCTTGCAAATGTGTATACTTTAACCAGGGCTTTTCCTTAGAACATATCATTCATCTATTTTTCTTAGTCCAACAATTTTTGCTATGGTGTCAGGAATGCCAAATATTCTACCAAGTTTCAATTCTACCATATTGCCAACAAAGTTTGGGTATTCTAAAATATGTATCACATCACCCTCAAAAATATAATACGGACTAGATAACTCGAGTGCATATTTTCTGAACTTTTCATATTGCCTGTAGGATTTGAATTTTATGGAATAATTATCCTCATCTAACCTATTACAGATTACTTTCCATTTCTTTTGTAATTCAGATAGTATTTTTTGTATTTGGGTTTCTTTTTCCTTGTAATGACTATCAAGCAATTCGGTATCATCATAATTATCAAGATAGGTTTCTGTACGTTCCAGATTTATTGCTATGTGTTCTGTAAAATTGAAGTCATATTGTCCTGCCAATCCATCAATACCATTTAACAAATATTCGATGCTTTGTTCTAAACTACTTTTCAAGGCTTGCACAATCCAAATTATTGGGGCGTTTTTAAGATTGGTATTCGCCAACTCTTCTTTCTGTTTTATGCTTTTAAGAATCTCCTTGCAATGGTAATCAGCGCAAGCCGAAAAGTATTTTAAAATTTCACCCGACAAATCAAAAAGCCTTTCTCCATTTTCCGACAATTTATATTTGGCCACTATATCATTCATTTGTTCATAAAGCGATTTATGCTCATCGCTGCTATCCAAATCAAGCCCCTTGTACCAATTGTTTCTTCGATAGACATTACTTTCATATTCAAATTTTCTCTTGCATAGTGCATGGATTTGCTCCTGGACATATAATTTGAACAAAAAATTATCGACAGTGTAGCCAATCTTCATATGCCAGTTGTGATTGTATTTGTTTAGTTCTTTGGCAGATTTTGAAAAAAATAAGATTTTCCCAAAGAGAATATCTTCACTCGCTCTTCGAATGATAGTTCGGAGTACGGGCTTTTTAATATCGAGAAGTTCTGTCTGCTCTTCTAATACTGTTGCAATATCCTCTAAGTTTTGCTTGATTTTGTGGTGAATAAATTTTATTTCCGTAATGATTGAATCTATATTTAATCTGTCATCAGGATTTTGTTTTATCATATTTGCGACTAAATTATCAAGGTCAGCATATAACGGGTGGCTGTCTGCAATAAGTTTAAAATCATAACCCGAAGGGTTTTGTTTTGTGAAGCACTCATTTATAATTAAGCCCAATGCAAAAATATCAGCCGCTTCCGTTATATTATTGGCATTGTTTTTCTCTTTTTGTTCGGGTGCTGCATAACTACGATTTGCGAGTAAATCGCCCTTTTTGGTTAGCTTAAAATCTTTAAAATGGGCAATACCAAAATCGGCCAATACTAAATCCTTGTTTGTGATCAGAATATTCTCCGGCTTTATATCACGGTGAAAAACTCTTTTATGGTGAATGTATTTTAGTGCGCCACAAAGTTTTAAAATAAAGCTAATCAACACATCGGCATCTTTTTCTTTATCTATTAAATGTTTGAATGTTTGGGCATAAAGAGGCATTACATAACAATGTTTACCATTTATTTTCCCATCCGCAATTATCTTGATGATATTTTTATGATTGCCAGTTTTGCAGAATTTTATTTCCTTTCTAAAACGTGCTATTTTATTAGCATCATCCGAGTTAATAAACTTGACTGCATATTCATTCCCGTTGGATTGTGCCTTCCAAACAACCCCGCTACCGCCATTTCCTATTTGTTTAATTAGCTCATAATTTACATTTTCTATGGTCATTTGCTTTGGCATACATCTGTGAGTTGGCTAAATTTAGCTCTTTTGGTTTTGCGAAGCGTTGGTTTGTGTGTCAGGGCAAAACCAAATGCTAAATGCGCGGCTGACTTTAAGTCGTTTGTCTGTCTGTTCTTTGTTGCACTGTTGCTTGGCAGGTTTTTTTGTAACTACCTTATAGGATTGATTTTATCAATGTAATATTGTTGTTTTTTGCAATATGACATTGGTTTTTATCTTCCAATTGGCTTTTCTAAATATACATTTAATCTCATCCCAACATCTCCAAAAACTCATCCTCGTTAATCATCTTCACGCCAAGCGATTGCGCTTTCTTTAATTTTTCAGGTCCCATATTATCGCCGGCTAAAACAAAGCTTGTTTTTTTGGAAATGGAACCGGAGTTCTTTCCGCCATTCAGTTCTATCATGTCTTTATACTGGTCGCGGCTGTGTTTTGCAAATACACCGCTGATCACAAAGGTCAGGTCTTTGAGTTTTTCGCTGCCGCCTTGTTGCTGGTCTTCGCTTAACTGAAATTGCAGGCCTGCTGCTTTTAATTTAAGGATGATAGCTTTGTTTTTTTCGTTGGCAAAAAAATCAGCAATGCTGATGGCAATGATCTCGCCAACTTCATCAATGGCTAATAATTCTTCGCGGCTCGAGTTGATCAATACATCCAATGACTTTACTTTCTTGGCAATTTTTTTGGCGGTTGTTTCACCAACGTGACGAATACCTATTGCGTATAATACACGTTCAAAAGGAACCTGTTTGCTGGCTTCCAAACCTTCTATTAAATTGTTAGCCGATTTTTCTGCCATGCGTTCTAGTGGCAATAGTTGTTCTTTCTTAAGATCATATAAGTCGGCAATGTTATGAACCAAACCGGCTTTGAATAATTGCACAATGGTTTCGCCACCCAAACTATCAATGTTCATGGCTTTACGGGAAATAAAATGTTCCATCTTTCCAATAACCTGTGGCGGACATTCATTTTCATTCGGGCAAAAATGGTTGGCTTCGCCTTCGTTTCGTTTTAATTCAGCATTACATTCAGGGCAATGCGTAATGTATCGTGTCGGCTCGGTTCCCGCTTGTCGTTTGGTTAAGTCAACACCAATAATTTTAGGAATGATCTCGCCGCCTTTTTCAACGAATACATAGTCGCCAACGCGTACATCCAGTTTTTCAATGATATCGGCATTGTGCAAGGAGGCACGTTTTACAGTTGTTCCGCCTAAAGGCACGGGTTTTAAATTGGCAACCGGTGTAATAGCTCCCGTGCGGCCAACCTGGTATGAAATACTTTGCAATTCGGTACTTACCTGTTCGGCTTTAAATTTATAGGCAATGGCCCAGCGTGGCGATTTAGCGGTAAATCCTAAATTCTTTTGCTGTTTATAATCATTTACTTTAACAACGATGCCATCAATGTCAAATAATAAATTAGCGCGCTCCAGGTCCCAGCGATTGATAAAATCGATCACTTCATTAATACCGGTACACAACATCGCTTCTTCTGATATTTTAAAACCCCATGATTTGGCGGCCTGCATGTTTTGATAGTGAGACGAGTAGGGCAGGTTCTCTCCCAATACATAATATAAAAAGCAATCGAGTTTACGTTTAGAAACCTGGGCCGAATCCTGCATTTTCATGGTGCCCGAAGCGGCGTTACGTGGGTTGGCCATCAGGGCATCGCCAATTTCCTCTCGTTCTTTATTAATAGCATCAAATACCGGGCGCGACATAAATACTTCACCCCGGATCTCAAACTTATCAGGGTACTCTCCATTTAATTGTAAAGGAATAGATTTGATGGTCTTTGCATTAGTAGTCACGTCATCACCCTGTACACCATCGCCACGGGTAATGGCTTGCACCAGTTTACCGTTTTCATAAATAAGGCTTATAGATAAACCATCAAATTTAAGTTCGCATACGTATTCAATGGCTTCATCAAACAAACCGCCGCTGGCACTAATGCCTAAGCCTTCGCGTACTTTGCGGTCAAAATCCAACAGATCATCCTGGTTATAGCTATTACTTAACGAAAGCATAGCGTATTGATGTTTCACCGATTTGAATTCCTTGGTTATTTGTCCGCCAACCCTTTGGCTTGGTGAGTTTGGCGACAGGAATTCAGGGAACTGTTTTTCAAGCTCCATCAATTGTTCCAGCAATTTATCAAAATCAAAATCGCTGATAGTAGCGTTATCAAGCACATAATAGTTGTAATTATGCTGTTCGAGTTCTTTGGATAGTTCCAGGATCTTATCTTGTGCTTCGGTAGGAGTCATAAAGTACTTGTATTTCTTTAACAAATTTGTTACTTTTGAATAACAAAACATAGTATTTTTGTGAGTAGAAATTAACAACGTGAAAAACCTTTTTCTTAAAATATTCTTCTTTAGTCTTGTAAGCATTTATGTGTTTACAACGGTTGGTGTATGTGTTATTGCACATTACTGCGGAGGAGAATTAGAGAAAGTCTCGTTGTTCTCAAAAACAACTTCCTGCTGCGATGGCGAAGACCAGGAAACGGATGATTGTTGTAAGGACGAAGGCAAGCATGTGACCTTTCAATCAGATTTTACATTCTATAAAATGGTTCATGAATGTAAAGCTTCGGTAACCGACATTTTCGTGTTATTACCGTCTTCATTGCACTTTATTGTAGAACAGGATTATGTATCATTTTTCTCTATCGATCAAAAAGTTCATCCACCCAACCTGGTGCAGGATGCGATCGTTTCCAGTAGTGTGATCAGAGTTTGATTTATTAGTTAGCGCCTTGTCAGTTCGAGCGAAGTCGAGAACTAAACAAGGCATCTCGACTTCGCTCGATGTGACATCATCCTAAAGCGAAAAAGTGTAACTATTTTCAAAAAACCTAATTATAACTATCAAATGAAAACCTTAATCATCATATTCATCAGTTTGATCTTTTCAGTAAAGATCCATGCACAATCATGTGTCCAAACAACAACCATCTCTGTTAAAGGCAACTGCGACGAGTGTAAAGAGCGTATTGAGAACGCAGTTGACATTAAAGGCGTTAAAACGAGCAACTGGGACGAGCACAAACAAGCTATCACCGTTACCTACGATTCTAAAAAGGTAACGCTTGAACAAATAGAAATGGCCATTGCCAAATCGGGACATAAAACATCTCACCAGGCAGCCGATCTAAAGGCTTATAACGGTTTGCCAAATTGCTGCAAATACGAATCGGCAGATTGTAAAAAGAAAAAATAAATAGACTTTATGAAAAAGTTATTTATTTCCCTCATAGGGATATTTTGTGCTACATCTATTTCTGCGCAGATCAAAGGGCGCGTATTGGAAATTAATTCCGGAAAAGACACATCGTCAGTTCCCGGTGTTATTTTGTTCTGGAGCCATACTTCCATAAGTACAACTACCGATGAAAATGGGAGATTTGAGATCAGCCCCAATGCAGAAACCAACTTATTGGTTGTAAGAGCTACAGGTTACAATGCCGATACGCTTGAAGTAAAAGATACTACTCAGTTCCTTTCAGTTATTTTAAAGAACGGAGTTGACCTGAAAGAAGTGGAAGTAGTTTATTACACTTCGGGAACAGAAATGTCTTACCTCAATCCCATGAAGATAGAAACACTGAACGAGCACTCTTTAATGAAAGCCGCTTGCTGTAATTTATCCGAAAGTTTTGAGACCAATCCAAGTGTGGATGTCAATTTTGCAGATGCGGTAACAGGCACCAAACAAATTCAGATGCTGGGTCTGTCGGGCCAGTATGCACAAATTACCAAAGAAAACATGCCATATATGCGTGGTTTGGCTAACGGTTACGGTTTAAGTTTTATCCCGGGAACCTGGATCCAGTCTATTCAATTAAGTAAAGGTGCAGGTTCTGTTATTAACGGTTACGAAAGTTTTACGGGACAGATCAATACCGAACTGCAAAATCCGGAAACATCCGATCGGTTGAACTTTAATACTTATGTTAATCAAAACGGGCGTAACGAATATAACCTGAATGCCAAGCACAGGTTCAACGAAAAATTTGCTGTTGGCTTATTAAGTCACATGAGTTTTAATCCTTTGAAGGAAGACATGAACCATGATGGCTTTATGGATATTCCAACAGGCAGACAATATAATGTGATGAATAAATACAGCTACAACTCCGGCAAAAGTTTTGAAGCCCAGTTTGGAGGCGGTTATTTAGTGGACGAAAGGAATGGCGGACAGGTGCATCCTTCCACCGAAACAGATACAATTGTTCACACACCTTCTCACTCAATTTTAGTTACTGATACGTTGCCACTTTATGAAATAGGAATAAAAAATACAAAGTGGGAACTATATAGTAAAACGGGCTTTGTGTTTCGTAAAAAGCCGGGAACCAGTATGGGTTTGCAGTTATCCTATTTGAATCATGACCAGAATAACCATTATGGATCGAACATATACACCGGTTTACAAAGAACATTTTACGCCAATTATATTTTTCAGGGGATCATTAAAACAACAGATAATACGTATAAACTGGGAGCCAGTTATATGAATGATGATGTGAATGAGACCTATCGTTTATTTAAATTCAAACGCGATGAAAAAGTGGGCGGTGCTTTTGCAGAGTTTGCTCACAACAAAGGAGAAAAATTTAATATAGTAGCTGGTGTACGAGCAGATTATCACAATTATTATGGCTTGTTCTTTACGCCGCGTTTACATGTGCGTTACGCTTTAAATAAAAGTAAAACCGTGTTCAGGATCAGTGGTGGCAGAGCTTTAAAAACAGCCAACATTTTTGCTGAGAATACGGCATTGATGGCTACATCGAGAGACTGGATCATTGAACCCAGCGATTTGAATATGCCTTATGGCTTGAAGCCTGAAACCGGTTGGAATTATGGATTTAACTTTACTCAAAAAATGAAGTTGAATTACAAAGATGCCTATGTAACTGTTGATCTGTATCGTACCGATTTTACACAACAGGTGGTTGTGGATGTTGATTATAACACGCAACAAGCCTGGTTCTATAATTTAAACGGACCCTCATTTTCAAATACAGCACAGGTGGAGTTTGGCTGGGAAGTACGTAAACGTTTAAACGTGAAAACAGCTTACCGTTATGTGGATACAAAAGTGAATTATAAAACAGGTCTGTTGCAAAAAGCACTCGTATCAACACACAGAGCTTTTATTAATGTAGGGTACGAAACAAAAGATAAGCACTGGATGTTTGATGCAACTTTGCAGTATAACGGTAAAAAACGTTTGCCGCAAACATCTTCAAATCCGGAAGCTTATCAGCGTGAAAATTATTCGCCCGATTTTTATAATGTGTTGGCGCAAATAACCTATATGACAAAAATTAAACGTGCCGATTTTCATGTGTATGTTGGCGTAGAGAATGCACTGGATTATAAGCAGCCAAATCCTATAGTAGCAAGTGACGCGCCATTTAATAAATACTTTGATGCCAGTATGGTTTGGGGACCTATTTACGGACGAATGTTGTACGCAGGATTGAGATTTAAGATCAAGTAAAAAGAGCCGCTAAATGCGGCTCTTTTTTGCTATTATAATTATTGGTTTTCCAGGCCTTTGAGTAAGTTGGTCATGGTTTTGTCGTTAAATTCGCTTGACCGTATGGACGAACGGTATAACAGATCTCCCGTTTTTATATCTATGATAGAAACATGCATTTCATTCCAATCCTGGCCTATAATCAAAAGTGCCGTTTTTTCAGTATTTTCCTGGCTCCTTATTTTTTTATCAATATCGTTGGCCGGCAAACATTCATAAGATTTTAAATAGGTTTTAAATGGCAGTTCAGATATTCGTTTATTACCTACGCTCTCTTTCTGAATAAGAACCTTGTAATTTTTCACTTTGTCTTTTAAACCTTCAAAAAACCAATACTTATCACTTCCCATTTCGCTGGCTCTTTTTACTTCAGCGGCATAACACATGATAAAGGGAATTACCTTTACGGCAATCATGTGCGACGTGCTATCCACTCCGAAAAGCTTTTTACCTTTTCTGTAATCATCGAAGTCGGGTTCATAGGAGATATTGGGTAAACGGAACCGGGCTGCAGTCCACTGGTATTTTTTTTCTTCGTATCCCACTAAGTAAAAATTAGTTTGATTTCCGTAATAAGCTTTCGGGTCGGGCACTACGTATTTTAAGGGAGACAGTTTCCAGTACTTTTCAAATGCAAATTTAACGGCTGCATCCACTTCGTCGCCATAACCAATGGTAATGCTGTAGGTCATATTTTTTATCTCGTCGATATTTATTTTGTTTTTAGCAAGCATCCGGGTGGGAGTAGGAACAACTACTTTCTGCCCGAAAGAGATATTACTTAAAAAACAAATTGAAATAATGATTAGAATTTTTTTCATAGTTGTATGTATTTAATTGATTTTATTTCTGGAATAACATTAAGGTTTCATTTTGCTGTTAATTATGCCAAAGTATTTGATGTCATATTGCATATTGTTATCTATACGTTCTTCTGCAGTGGTATTGCCTTTAATTTTAGGCCTGTTTGTTTTATAGTCTTCCAATAAATCATATTGTTTACAATATTTTTCTATTACATCCCTGTCATATCTTTTGAGGTCGCCCGAAATAGTTTCCGAATAATACTGTTTTTCAGGAAAAGGAAAAGCATAGTAATAACATATAGGGCCATTAACAATGATAACATAAACATCTCCTTTGTAACTGCGCATTAAGCGGTCATTAAACTTCAGCCAGTCGCTGTTATAATTGTAAGTAAAAAACTGGCTCGGTAGTTCTGATAATTTAGTTTTAGTTGCGTCTCCTCCATTTTTTACTTTAAATCCTGCACCAAAATTACCATTAAAAAAGCTACCATCTTCTATTTCATACCCTGCGATTGGTTTCGCATTTTTGTAATCATCAGGAGATGCGTAAAATAAGTTTTTAGTTTGCCCGAAGGAGGTAACGGTTAAAAAACCGGCAATAATAATAGATAAGATGATTTTCATTGTTTATATAAAGGTTATACAAACAACAACAATTATGTTTTAAAAAGCAAATAAATGAGATAGCATTATTTAATGCCTTCTCTTTTTTGGTTTTTTACTAAAGGTAGGGCAGGTATCGCACTTGTTTTTACCTCTAAATATAAAACAGCCCGAGAATAGAAGAGAACTGCTTAAAGCAATAACGATGATATAAATATATTTTGTGCGGAGCATGGTTTTACAAAGATATAAAATTTCATTATACCTGTAAGGTTTTTAAAACCTGACAGGTATTGATAGTTCAGATGTTAATATAATTACTCGTTATTTCCTCAAAAAAAGGCTCAAAAAATATATATTTGTATATGAACACAAAAGAGCAATTTTTCAAAGAAGACTACATTCCTTTATTGAACCAACTGTCGGATAACGAAGTTGGTTTGTGGGGTGTTTTAAGTCCGCAGGGAATGATAGAACACATGACAGATGCGTTTAAAAACGGTTATGGAAGAATAAAACTGCCGTTGCAAACCAAGCCTGAATTGTTAGAGCGTATGAGGAACTTTGTGCTAAGCGATATTCCATTCAAAGAAAACACGAAGAATGCTTTGATGAGCGAAACACCGGCTCCGTTAAGAAATGGTTCTATGACCGAAGCTATTTGGGAACTGGAAAAGGAGATCGGACATTTTATAGATTTTTATAAAGAGCATCCTGGGCATAAAGAAATGAACCCGTTTTTTGGTGAGTTAAACTACGAAGAACAATTGCATTTGTTACACAAGCATGCACAACATCATTTAAAGCAATTTAATTTACCATAATATGGAACACAGAGGAAGAGATCACCGACATAAAGAAGAGAACCTGGAGAACCTGATATTTGGTACACGTGCCGTTATTGAAGCGATCAATGCAGGGAAGGAAATTGATAAGATCATTATACAAAAAGGATTATCCAATCAGTTATACAGCGAGTTACGTAAGGCAATTAAAGATCTGGATATTCCTATCCAGATCGTTCCACCTGAAAAAATAAATCGTATTACCTCTAAGAATCACCAGGGCGTACTGGCATTTGTATCACAAATAACTTACTACGAAGTAGAAGATCTGTTGACAGATGTATTTGAAAAAGGAAAAGTACCATTGGTTTTAATTTTGGACAGAATAACCGATGTACGAAACTTTGGTGCCATTGCCCGTAGTGCCGATTGCTCAGGGGTTGACTTTATTGTTATTCCGAGTCGCGGTGCCGCACAAATAAACGCCGATGCTGTGAAAACAAGTGCAGGAGCTTTGAACCGGATGAAAGTTTGCAGAGTCGATAATTTAAAGAACACCATTGAGTATTTAAAGGAAAGCGGTTTACAAATTCTGGCTTGCCACGAGAAAACCAGTAATTATCATTTCAATGCGGATTTGACAAAACCAAGCGCCATTATTATGGGTTCTGAGGAAAACGGGATCTCGAACGAATATTTAAAACGTAGCGATATGCAGGTGAAGATCCCAATGGTTGGAAATATTGCTTCGTTAAATGTTTCGGTAGCAACGGGCATTATTTTATTTGAAGCTGTTAAGCAAAGATTATAAAATACAAAAGGATGATTACAAATAATTGCGAATCTTATACGAATATATGAATCTGGGTTTTGACCCGCTTCGATTCGTACATTCGTACTAATTCGTAATCACAGTATTAAAATGAGATCGATAGAAGAAATACAAGCACGTGAGCTGATCAAAGAATGTGTTTTTAAAACAGCCCGTTCAGGCGGTGCCGGCGGACAAAATGTAAACAAGGTTGAAACAAAAGTAGAGTTGTGGTTCAATATTTCAGAATCAGAGAAACTAACTGCTGAAGAAAAAGAGATCCTGTTAAGAAAGCTGGCAAATAAACTGGAGAAAGAAAGTACGATCCATTTACAGGAACAAACTGAAAGAACACAGTTAAAAAACAAAGAATTAGTTAAAGAAAAATTTTATAAACTCATTCTTCTTGGATTTAAAACAACCAAGGCCCGCAAGCATACTAAAATAAGTAAAGCTAAAAAGGCAAAACGATTGGATAGTAAAAAGATAAAAGGAGAAATTAAACAATTACGTAGAAAAATAATTTAAATATTCCGGTGACTGAGCGGAGTCGAAGTCACCGATAAACTAAATAAGTATGCCAAAAATATTGATCATAGATGACGAGAAAGCAATCCGCAGAACGATAAGAGAGATCCTGGAGTTTGAAAAATATGCAGTTGATGAAGCAGAGGACGGACAACAAGGTTTAGACATGGCACTTAAGGGGAATTACGATGTGATCTTAAGCGACATCAAAATGCCTAAGCTTGACGGAACAGAATTGCTGACAAAATTAATGGCGCATGGCACCGAGTCATCTTTAATTATGATGAGTGGACACGGTAATATTGAAACCGCTGTTGATGCCGTTAAAAAAGGGGCTTTTGATTACCTGGCAAAACCAATTGATCTGAACCGTTTATTGGTAACCATTCGTAATGCAATGGATAAATCAACGCTGGTGATCGAAACTAAAATTCTAAAAAAGAAGATAGGTAAGACCTACGAAATGATAGGTGATTCCAAAGCACTGAATAATATCCGTGATATGATCGATAAGGTTGCTCCAACGGATGCCCGCGTGTTAATCACCGGCAGTAATGGAAGCGGAAAAGAATTAGTAGCCCGTGAAATTCATAATAAAAGCAGCAGGGCAGCAGCGCCTTTAATTGAAGTGAACTGCGCAGCTATTCCAAGCGAATTAATAGAAAGTGAATTGTTTGGTCACGAAAAAGGCGCCTTTACAAGCGCTGTAGCAACGCGTAAAGGTAAATTTGAACTGGCAGAGGGCGGAACTATTTTCCTGGATGAGATCGGAGATATGAGCTTATCAGCGCAGGCAAAAGTATTACGTGCTTTACAGGAAAATAAAATCACAAGAGTAGGTGGTGATAAAGAAATAAAAGTAGACGTGAGAATTTTAGCAGCTACTAACAAAGACCTGCGTAAAGAAATTGAAAAAGGTGAATTCAGGGAAGATCTGTTTCATCGTTTAAGTGTTATTCCTATTCAGGTTCCGTCGTTGAACGACCGTAAAGAAGATATTCCGTTATTGGCCGACCATTTCATTAACCTGATCTGTACGGATTACGGCATGCCAATGAAAACGATTTCTAAAGATGCATTAAAAGCTTTACAGCAAAAAGACTGGACAGGAAATATCCGTGAATTCAGAAATGTGATCGAGCGTTTAATTATTTTGTGTGGTAAAGAAATTACAGATAAGGACGTGAAACAATTTGCATAAGAGAAAATTATGTCAGCTCGAGCGAAGTCGAGAACAAATAATTTTCATCAAAGACCATAAAAACAATGAACAAAACAACCGAAGCCGATTCATATTACAATAACCTTGAAACCATGAGTGTTCAGGAATTATTAATGAACATGAATAAAGAAGATAAATCAGTCCCCTTAGCCGTTGAAAAAACAATTCCTCAAATTGAAAAATTAGTAGATGTTGTAGTTGAAAAAATGCAGCGGGGAGGACGTTTATTTTATATGGGTGCCGGAACAAGTGGTCGTTTGGGAATACTGGATGCCAGTGAATGTCCGCCAACATATGGCATTGAACAGGGAATTGTTGTAGGTTTAATTGCAGGTGGAGATACGGCTATCCGTAAAGCAGTAGAGTTTGCAGAAGATGATGTTAATCAGGGTTGGATGGATCTGCAGGAATATAAAATAAATTCAAATGATGTGGTGGTTGGAATAGCCGCATCAGGAACTACACCTTATGTTATTGGTGCTTTGGAAGCCTGTAATAAAAACAATATTCAAACAGGTTGCATTGTTTGCAACGATGGTTCGCCGGTTGCCAAAGTTTCTAAACTTCCGGTTGAAGTTGTTGTTGGTCCGGAGTTTGTAACCGGCTCAACCCGCATGAAATCGGGCACAGCACAAAAGCTGGTTCTGAACATGATCTCAACTTCGGTGATGATCAAATTAGGAAGGGTAAAAGGGAATAAAATGGTTGACATGGCGTTAAGCAATAATAAGCTGGTTGACAGAGGCACACGCATGATCATGAAAAACAC
Organism: Bacteroidota bacterium; assembly: GCA_040386075.1. Taxonomy (GTDB): domain Bacteria; phylum Bacteroidota; class Bacteroidia; order B-17B0; family Aurantibacillaceae; genus UBA4416. Next base: position 37,218 of record JAZKGE010000024.1, on the reverse strand, counting down.
AGGACTGGAAGATTATGAAACTGCCAAAGCATTATTATTAAAGCATGGAAGTGTAAGAAAAGCAACAGAGAGTTTGAGTAGATAATGAACGAACAAAAAAATAATCCTTTACACGGTAAAACACTCCAGGCTATTTTGGAGGAATTATTGGTGCGTTACCGTTGGGAAGGTTTGGCTTACCATGTTGATATCAATTGCTTTAAAGAAAATCCCAGTATCAATTCAAGTCTCAAGTTTCTAAGAAAAACGCCCTGGGCCCGAAAAAAAGTAGAAGACTTGTATATCCAATTGATTGATAAACAATAAGAAACAGAATTGCCAAAAAATGTTATTTGGATGATAGTTGTATAATACAACTTTATCTTTGGCCTGAATTATTAAACTTTTAACCCCAAAACATATGTTATCAAACTCATTTAAAACACTAACAGTTGCAACAGCTCTTGCATTATCAACTGTATCATTAAACGCACAATTGAAAGTGCCTGCACCAAGTCCTTTGCAAACCGTAAAACAAGCTTTTGCTTTATCGGATATTACGATCGAATATTCCCGTCCGAGTGCTAAAGGCCGTGCTATTTATGGCGATGTGGTTCCTTTTGGCAAAGTATGGCGCACAGGTGCAAATGGAGCTACTAAAATTACATTTGGTGAAGATGTAAAAGTAGAAGGAAATGCAGTTGCTGCCGGAACTTATGCATTATACACAACTCCCAATAAAGACAGCTGGGAAGTTATGTTATACAAAGACCTGACTTTAGGTGGAAACGTTGCCGATTATAAAAAAGAAAATGAATTGGTACGCTTTGTTGTAAAACCAAAAGCATTGAACGACAAAGTTGAAACTTTTACCATTGATGTAGCTGATGTTACTTCAAGTTCGGCTATTGTAGAGTTGAACTGGGAAAAAACACGTGTATCATTTGCTGTTGTAGCCGATATTGATACCAAGATCATGAAAAATATTGAATCTAATGTTGTAAACGATAGCCGCCCTTATTTCCAGGCCGCATCATATTACTATGACAACAATAAAGATCTAAAGCAAGCTTCTGAGTGGGTTGATAAAGCAATGGCATCAAATCCAAAAGCATTTTGGATGGTGTTGTTAAAAGCTAAGATCCAGGCTAAACAAGGCGATAAAAAAGGAGCAGTTGCTTCGGCCGAAAAAGTGATCACATTAGCTACTGAAGCTAAAAATGATGATTATGTAGTAATGGCTAAAAAATTAATTGCTGAGAATAAGTAATTAATAAACTTATACTATAAAAGGATCCTATCAGAAATGGTAGGATTTTTTGTTTTTATAGAATTTAATTATTTGGGCGTGCCGGCACAAAAGAGGCAGTGCCGTCGGGCTTTTCACTGCAATCTTTTGCAGGAGGCAGGCAAAAGGATTTTCGTTACAATCCCTCACGCGGGTTTTATATTAAGTTTGAAACTTAAGCTTCGATCTTAACGCAAGCCTGCGTGAGGGATGCAAGCGAAAATCCTTTTACGAAATGGAATGAAGTAAAAGATTGTAGCGGGTCAGCCCGACGGCGTTGCCTCCTCACGCCGGCACGCCCAAATTATCATACAACCTTTCTTCTATTTAAAATCAGCTGGATCACAAAGGAAAAGAACATAACCAATAAACAACCAATCACATTCAGCCATAAAAATGCTGTAAGATCAGTGATCCAGGCATAAACAATAAAGGCTTCTGCAATTAAAGCAGCAAAAAATACAGCAGTACCATTGATCTTTTTCATGTAAAATGCTACCAGGAAAATGCCCAGGATTGTACCATAAAACAAGGAACCTAAAATATTTACGGCTTCGATTAAATTACCAACCCTGCTGGCATAAAAAGCGATCAGGATACAAAACAAACCCCAAATAACGGTTGTCCAGCGAGAGGCCGACAAATAACCTTTATCACTTTCTTCTTTCTTAAATAACCGCTTATAAAAATCAACCACGGTTGTAGATGCGAGTGAATTAAGCCCACTTGCCATGGAGCCCATAGATGCCAGGAAAATAATAGCGATCAGTAGACCAATAACGCCAATTGGTAATTGGTGTGTTATAAAATTGAGGAAAATATAATTAGTGTCATTCACATCTGCCTTTGGATCATTTTTTTGCATCAGGTTAATAACCTCTTTGCGAATGGCATTACTTTTTTGATCTGCTGCTTTTACTTTAATTCCGGCAATTTCAATGGCTTTCTCATCCTCGTTGTGCATAGCCGCTATCAATGTATTGACTTCAGCTTGTTTCTCATTATGAGCAACAATATATAATTGTTCCAGTTTTTTGTAATCCTCTTTGTAAGCGCTTTTTTCGATCCGGTTAACTTCAACCTTGTTGAAAAATACAGGTGACTGATGAAACTGGTAAAATGTAAATACCATAACACCTATCAATAAAATTAAAAACTGCATTGGTATTTTTACAAGACCATTCATCACCAAACCAAGTCGACTTTGTGAAATAGATTTCCCCGTTAAGTAACGGCCAACCTGCGATTGATCGGTTCCAAAGTAAGAGAGCTGTAAGAAGAAACCACCGATGATACCTGACCAAATGTTGTAACGGTTATTAAGGTCAAATTTAGTATCAATGGCATTCAACTTATCCATTTTTCCGGCAATATGTAGCGCATCGTTAAAGCTCACATTATCGGGCAATAAATGAACTACCATGTAAGCAGCTAAAAACAGTCCGGCAAATATCACGCTCATTTGAAATAACTGCGTGTATGAAACAGCCTTTGCTCCGCCATAAACCGTATAAACAATTACCAAAAATCCGTTTAATACGATCATGTAATTCACATCCACACTTAAAATAGTAGATAATATAATGGCAGGCGCATAAATAGTTATTCCTGTTGATAAACCCCGTTGTAATAGAAATAAAAAAGCAGTCAGTGTACGCGTTTTATTATCGAAACGTTTTTCTAAAAACTCGTACGCAGTATACACGTTGAGTTTATGAAAAATTGGAATAAAGGTAATGCAAAGCACTACCATAGCTAATGGTAAACCAAAATAAAATTGTACAAAGCGTAAACCATCTGTATAACCTTGACCCGGAGCCGATAAAAAAGTAATGGCACTGGCTTGAGTGGCCATAACCGATAAACCTACATGGTACCAGGGCATTTGCCGATCGGCCAGTAAATAGCCTTCAATATTTTTTGCGCCACGGCTTTTCCATACACCATAGGAAATGATGGATAAAAGCGTAATGCCTAACACTATCCAATCGATGTAGCTCATTTATAATGCTGTGTGAAAAAGTAAAGAAAAACAATAACGGCTACTAATACTCCTATAACCAAAGCGTATACATTTTTCCATGAACCTAAAATGGGCGATCTATTTTCTTCTTCGTTATCCATGATTTTATTTATTCTCAGGTAAACTCAATAAATTAGCGAATAAGCGGTATGCACCGGGAACACCGGCAGGAAGTTCTCTAAAGAAAACCAGTCCTGTATACACAAAATTACCTTTACCGTATTTTCCAATAATCAAACTTCCTTCACTGGCTTTTTCAGTGGGATCATTCATTGTAAAGATAGTCTCATATTGTTTGTCAATTTCAGTAGCAAAATAAATTCCTCGTTCCTGTACCCAGCCTTCAAAATCTTTTTGTGTGATCTGGTTAGGGAAAGTTAATGCAGCATGCTTTTCATTATTGAATTTTACGTCTGCTTTTTCGTTGGTAACACGGTCGCGCGAAATTGTAAAAGGATAGGGACCTATATTTGCTTTTACAGGCCCGATGCGATTATTGGTATTATATTGAACAATTAAGTTGCCACCATTCTTTACATAGTCCATTAGCTTATTATAGTGTACCTGTAAGCGGTCGTTTGTGTTATATGCCCGTACGCCCGAAACAATAGCATTGTATTTCGATAGATTTTCGTTACTTAATAATTCATCTGTTAATACGGTTACATTATAACCAACCTGTTTTAAAGCAGCCTGTACATCATCTCCTGCACCGGGAATATACCCGATATTAGTCCCTGTTTTTTTTAGATCAACATTTACAAGTCCTGCTTCGGCATCACTTAAAATGAACTGATAAGGAATGTGATCGTATTCAATGCGTTTGATGCTTTTGTTATATGAAGCATTATTTACATTGACCAATGCCTGTAATCTTCCATCTTTAGCGGTTTTATCTGCGGAAACATTAACCTCAATAATTGCTTCATCACCCTTGTTGGCTAATTTGAATTCTGAGTTTTTGATCGATATGTTCCAACCTTCGCTTCCTTTTATTTCTAATGTTCCATTGGTATTTGCTGTATTTGCTTTAATAGTAATAAAAACCGTTTTAGCAAGGCCATCATTAAATACAAAAACTTTTTCCGGTATGTTAACTGTTGCAGGAGGAAGGATCTCAAAAGGTCTGTATACTTCTCCTTTTACAGGATCCGTAAATTTATAGACCAAAGCACGCTCAACTTTTAAATTCAGATCCAGTATAGAAATGTTGAAAGTAACTTTAGTTGTTGATTCATTTTCAGGTTTTCCAATTATAGTAGAATTAGCAACGTTGTAAATGCCAATATCATGTTTTTGATTTAACCAATATGGATTTGAAAATGCAAGCGCAGGAGATAATTTTTCTTTGCGTTTAAACGTATATAATTCGTTGGATTTTAATACTAAAGCCATACTTGTATCACTTTGCAAATAAGAGATACCATTTATTTTGACTTCATTTTTGTTACGGTTTACAACCTGAGCAGTTATAAAAACATCTTGTCCTGTTATGCCAATGTAGTCAGCAGCAGAAGCTTCGAGCCATAATCCGGAACAGGATAATAACAATGCTTCTGTTTCTTTTAATTTCTGTATTTTCCAATAAGCCAGATCTGTATTTTTATCATCTAATGCCTGAATTTGTTTGTAGACAGATACCAGATCGCTTACAGAATATTCGGGAGAAAGAGCGTTGTATTTTTTTATGCATTCATCGATCAATTTTTGAATTTTTTCCATTCCTTTAAAGCGTGTCCAGTTGGTTACAATGCCTTCAAACAGATCATTTTTTACGCTGTCACCTTTTAATAATTTAAAGTATTCGATATTCGAACCACGTTGTTTGGCAGAGCCAAAGCCCTGGCTTTTGTGATTAGATCGGCTATCAGCAGCTATCTCTCCATAACTTTTTCCTAATAAAGGATTGTAGACACCTACATCTGTTTTTAACTGATTGGGAGCAGTAGTATTGGTTGTTCCAAAATTAAAGGTGTTCCAGAAAATGCGTTTGGCTTGCCAAACCTGTACTGATTTTAATTGTTCAGGAAAACGTTTAGGATCTGCAGCTGCATCAAATGCTTCTACCGCTAAAATAGCAGAAGCGGTATGATGACCGTGTCCACCTTCACCTGTTGTAGGAAAACGGCAAATGATCACATCAGGTTTAAATCTTCTGATGGTCAAAACCACATCAGCTAAAATGCTATCCTTGTTCCAAAAGGTAAATGTTTCTTCAGGATTTTTTGAAAAGCCAAAATCATTGGCACGTGTAAAAAATTGTTCGGCGCCATCTGTTCTTCGGGCCGCCAGTAACTCCTGTGTTCTTATCAAACCTAATGGCTCTCCTTGTTCTTTTCCAATTAAATTTTGTCCACCGTCACCACGCGTTAATGACAAATAACCCGTTCTTACTTTTTTTTCATTAGCTAAATAACCTAGTAAACGGGTATTTTCATCATCCGGATGCGCTGCTACATATAATACACTTCCAACCGTATTTAGTTTCTTTAAGTTCTGAAGGATCTCGGCAGAATTCATTTGAACAGAAACCTGGCTAAATAGTGACGTTGCAATAAGTGCAAATGCGATAAGAATAGGTGCTTTTTTCATAAGGATATCAAGTTGAACAAGATTTTGAAGATAATACTTATTAACCCACTTAAAATAGTTATAGAATGTTAAATTGAATGTTTAGTTACGACAAATTAAAGGCTATTTTTGCTTACGGCTTTAACTATGACCTTAATAATACTTTATTTATTTTTATAATGAACGATCCTAGAATACTTGTACTGATCTCAAGGCATATTGCAGAGGAAGAAACCTCTGAAGAACAAACTGAATTTACAAGTTGGTTAAGTGAAAGTGAAAATAACCCGGTGATTTATTCAAAAATAAGGAATACCTGGTTAGGAATTGAAGAATTGCCTACGCCTTTTTTCAAGAAATTTAATCGCAAATACCTGACCAATGTCGTTATTCAAAAAACATTGGGAAATCTTGTAGGATTTGCGGTTGGTGTTTTAATTACCAATTCGTTTACCCATTATGTAACAGAAAGAAGAAGTGTTAAAAATTTATTTGGGCTGGCTGGTAGAAAAAAAATTCAGGTCAACGATACACCTGAATGGGTACAGTATGGATTATCAATTCTGCTCGGCTTTATTGTATTGGAAGTAATAAACCATTTTTTTGCTTCAAAAAAGCATATACTGGTTTGGAATTATATAAAAGGTAAGATCCATAAAAATTAAATCTTATTTTTGCTTATAGATAATGAATAAAGTCTTTAACATAAACGAGTATACAGATGGTATCTTATCATCTAATATTACTTACGTGAGCAAGGCTATTACTTTGGTTGAATCTACCAAACACGAACATCAGGAACAGGCTCAGCAGATCATTAATGCTATTATAAAACAAAGCGGTAACTCCTTTCGTTTAGGGATAACAGGAGTGCCGGGAGTAGGAAAGAGTACTTTTATTGAAAGTTTTGGATTAGAAGTAATAGAGCGGGGGCATAAATTAGCTGTACTTGCTATTGATCCAAGCAGCCAGTTAAGTAAAGGAAGCATTTTAGGTGATAAAACCCGTATGGAACAATTATCCATGCATCCAAAAGCGTTCATTCGTCCTTCACCAAGTTCAGGTAGTTTAGGCGGGGTAGCCCGTAAAACAAAAGAAAGTATTATTATTTGCGAAGCCGCCGGTTACGATTATATTTTAGTAGAGACCGTTGGAGTAGGGCAAAGCGAAACGGCTGTTCATCAACTGACTGATTTCTTTTTGTTATTGATGTTGGCCGGTGCGGGTGATGAATTACAAGGTATCAAACGCGGGATCATGGAAATGGCAGATGGTATGGTAATTACAAAAGCGGATGGAAGTAATGCCGATAAAGCAAAATTGGCGAGAGCCGAATATGCACGCGCTTTGCATTTGTTTCCACCAACCGAAAGTAACTGGATCCCTGAAGTATTAACCTGTTCCAGTACCGAAAATAAAGGCATTAAGGAAGTGTATGATATGATCGATAAATATAAACGTCATACAACTTTGAATCATTTTTTTGAAACAAAAAGAGTTCATCAAACCAAACAATGGTTGCATCAAACCATTAACGATACTTTGATCGATCATTTTTATGCCGATCCAAAGATCAAAGCAGAAATTTTAAAGATCGAGAAACAATTGGAACAAAATTCCATCAATCCCTATCAGGCAGCTATGGATCTTTTTAAGAAATTATAGACCTTGCAAAAACAAAAAGTCATAGTCTCAGTTATCAACGACCTTGTTACCGATCAACGGGTTGCCCGTACCTGTTCAGTATTGTTTGAATTGCATTATAACGTGTTATTGGTAGGACGTCAACAAAAAGCATCCAAGCCTTTAGAGAAAAGAGATTACGACTGTTTGCGAATGCGATTATTATTTGAGCAGGGGCCGCAATTTTATTTGTTCTTTAATATCCGTTTATTCTTTGTGTTATTATTTACTAAAGCAGATCTGTTGGTAGCTAACGATCTGGATACTTTACTACCAAACTATTTGGTATCCAAGATCAAAGGTATTCCATTGATATACGACAGCCACGAAATATTTTGTGAAGTACCGGAACTGCAAACCAATCAATCTAAAAAACGCATTTGGGAAAAACTGGAAGGCTGGATCGTTCCTAAATTAAAACGTTGTATTACGGTCAATCAAAGCATTGCAGATTACTTTACCAATAAATATAAAGTGCCTTTTATTTTTGTGAGAAACATTCCTGATTACACTAAAATTCAGAGTCTAAGATCGCGAACGGAACTGGATTTACCATTAGGAAAAAAAATAATCATTTTGCAGGGCGCAGGCATTAATGTGCAACGCGGAGCAGAAGAATTAGTAGAAGCATTTAAGTATTTGGATGATAGTTATTTGTTGTTAATTATCGGGAATGGAGATGTTATTCAGCAATTAAAAGACAATGCAGTGAAATTTGAACTGCAAAATAAAGTTAAATTCGTTGATAAGATTCCGGCTTCCGAGCTAAGGCATTATACAGCTAATGCAAACCTGGGAGTGACAATTGATAAGGATTCCAACATGAATTATCATTTTTCACTACCAAATAAAGTGTTTGATTATATGCACGCAGGCATTCCAATATTGGCAACTAAACTTCCTGAAATTGAAAATATCGTTAACAGGTATCATATTGGCACATTTATTGAAAATCATGACCCGCAACACATTGCTCAACAGATCAGTGGTTTTTTGAATAGCAGTCATTACTTAGAATATAAAAGTAACACCGTAATTGCAGCTATTGAAAACAACTGGAAAACCGAAAAGCAAAAACTGGCAAATCTTATTGGAGCCTCTATAAATTAGATTTTTCGAGGCTTACGATAATTTTAAAACCGCAGTTTTCAGCGGTAAATGAGGATTTTAAAATTGAGTATAACGATGAAAAAGCAATTTAAAGAGGCTCCATTATTAATGATAAAACTTAAATATATAATTGTTTTTTTAGTCTTAATATCATCTTCTTGTTTTTCTCAAACCACATACAATAATCTGGATTCTCTTCTCAGTGAAAATTTTCAAACTGTAAACAATAGGGATTCTGTTGCGTATCTGTCTTTAATTAACCAGTCTGCAGTTTTTACAGGTAAAAAAGCAATCACCCGAATGGATTCTTTATTGATCCTTCAACCATTTAAGGATGCTTTTCAAGATATGATCGATAACCTGGCAGATATGACCTCAGGCTCTGATTTTACTGTTAAGTATGCTAATTATGAATTGATCAATAGGAATTCAAAATTACCCGAGAACGGTACTATAAGACTGCATGTTACTTTGATCGTAAACAATACATTTAGTATTAAAATGCCGATGGCTATAGCCGTAAAAAATAGTATATATTCTATTGAGTCTCCAATGACCGTTATGTTTTTGGAAGAGAAATAATTTTTACCGTTAAAAAACACTAATTTTCCCATCATTTTTAATTAAAACTAAATACCTTTGCAGTGCTTTGCAAAGGTATTTTACTGTGTGAGCGCTTTTTGATTAACAATGCTCTAATCCGGACCCAATGACCCGACAAACAAAAGAATTCAGTAAACTTATTATTGCAGCTTTATTAATTGGGATCCTGAGTGCTTTTTTGGGCGATACATTAAAAACACTTACAGAAAAATATGAAAGCCGGTTATTTATAATGGCTGAACATCATAAGTTTTATTTCCTTTTATTTCCTCTGATTGGCTTATCCCTCATTTATTTTTTAAGACAATATTTGTTCAATAAACGTGAAAATAAAGGGATAAAAGAAATTTATGATAGTTTAAAAACTCGGCACAATGAATTACCGGTGTATAAGATCCCTTCGCATTTTATTAACGGGTTAATTACAATTGTATTTGGAGGTTCAACAGGAATTGAAGTTTCAACTGTTGTGGCATCAGCAAGTATAGGTTCGGTAGCACAAAAGAATGGAAAGATCCATCATATCTACAGGAAAGAACTGATATGTGCAGGTGTGGCTGCAGCCGTCACCGTATTATTCAATAGCCCTATAGCGGGCGCTTTGTTTGCGCTGGAAGTCATATTTAAAAAACTGCATAGTACGGCAATTATTACTATTGGTGTGGCAGTGTTAACAGCATGGGGGTTTAACTATGTGATGGATTCAGAACCATTGGTTATTGTAACCATTGATCACTGGAATTTATACGCACTTCCTTATTTTATATTGCTGGGAGTATTGGCAGGTCTTAACTCTGTATACCTTACAAAATGTGTTTTATTTTTTAAATCAAAATTTTTGAAGATCAGTAAGGCATACGTTCGAATAATTGCCGGCGCTATGCTTATCAGCATCTGTATATTGTTCTTTCCGCAATTATATGGCGACGGTTATCACGCGATGCGTGATATATTTAAAGATCCTGGTATGGTTGTATCCAATACATTGTTATTAGGCATAATCGGTATTTTAGTTCTTAAACCGGTTGTTACTTCTCTGACCTTAGCCTCGGGAGGCGATGGTGGCGTTTTTGGCCCCAGTTTATTTATAGGAGCTTTTCTGGGTTTATTGCTAGCGACAATACTGAATCAATTATTTAATGCACAGGTTATTCCTGTTAACTTTATGGTTATTGGAATGGGAGCGGTTTTAAGTGCCAGTCTTCATGCACCTTTTACGGCATTATTTCTTATTTGTGGTTTAATAAATGATTATACGTTGTTTGTGCCGGCTTTTGCAGCATGTATGGTTGCAAAAATGACTGCAAAATTAATTCTTCCTTACACAGTTTATAATTATTCTGCCGTTCGAGTAAATAAAATTGCAATATTTGAAAAATAGAATATGCCTATTAAACACATAAAAAGAAGTTATCGAAAAGTAAAGTTTGTAATGTACAAAGAGACGCTCATTGACAGGAAAGAGCACTTTTTTACTTTTTTAGGTGCTTTTTTTGGGATAGGTATTATTGGTTTTATCAACAGTAAGTATTTTGTACTTAACGATAATTTGTTTTTGATAGGTTCATTTGGAGCATCCTCTGTTTTAATTTATGGCGCAATTAACAGCCCTTTAGCGCAACCTCGTAATTTAATTGGCGGACACTTGGTATGTGCCCTTGTTGGTGTTACGGTTCATAAATTAATTCCCAGTGAGATCTGGCTTTCTTCTGCGTTGGCCGTTGCTTTATCCATCGTTATGATGCAGATGACCAAAACATTACATCCTCCTGGCGGTGCCACAGCTTTGATTGCCAACATTGGTAGCGAAAAAGTAAAAGCACTTGGTTACATGTATGTTCTATCTCCTGTTTTTACCGGAGTTATAATATTATTTGTTGTGGCATTGATCTTCAATAATCTTACGACAAACCGCTCTTACCCGGCTAAAAAAGATTATAAAAAACGTTTACGTTTTGTTTTTGGTATTAAGAAGAAAGAATAGAAACTCTATTTTCTTTCACCTATCTGTTGTCTCCACATAGCATAGTACAAACCTTTTTCATTGATCAGATCTTCATGTTTTCCTTGCTCAATAATTTTTCCTTGCTCTAAAACATAAATTTTATCGGCATGCATAATGGTTGATAAACGATGTGCAATTAAAACAGTTATCTGGTTTTGTTTGGATGAAATATCACGGATCGTTTTGGTGATTTCTTCTTCGGTTATTGAATCCAAAGCAGAAGTAGCTTCATCAAATATCAATAAATGAGGTTGACGTAAAAGCGCTCTGGCAATAGATAAACGTTGTTTCTCGCCACCGCTTAATTTGATACCGCCTTCTCCAATGGTAGTGTAGATACCATCTTTTGCTCTGCTTAATAAGTTCTGGCAGGAAGCTTTCTTTAAAACATCCAAAATATCTTCTTCAGTTGCATTAGGCTTAGTAAACAATAAATTGTCTTTGATAGTACCACTGAATAGTTGAGAATCCTGCGATACCAAACCTAACTGGCGACGCAATTCTGTTAAATTTATTTCAGTAGACTCAATATTATTGTACAATACCTTTCCTTCGTTTGGTTTATACAGCCCTAATAATAATTTCACCAATGTTGTTTTTCCGCTTCCGCTTGGTCCAACAAATGCTACGGTTTCTCCGTTCTTAATGTGAATATCTATATTTTTAACGGCATAGCCATGTGATGTGTCATGTGCAAAAGAAACATTCTGATAATGCACTTCTTTGATGTCGCCCAAAGCGGAAGGTGAGGATGGAACCTCTTCGGAAGGAGATTTCATCAGCTTAGCAAAATTATCCATGCTCACTTTAGTTTCGTTGAATACCGCAATTACATTTCCTAATTCCTGTAATGGGTTAAAAATAAAGAAAGAGAAGAACATTAATGTGATCAAATCTCCTACTTTAATAACGCCCTGAAATACAAAACAGTATAAAGCAAATACCAAAGCGCTCCTTACCAAATGAACTGTTGTACCCTGAATGAAACTTAATGAGCGAATAAAACGTACTTTTTTTAATTCCAATCCTAATATTTTTAAGGTGGTCGAATTCAAACGTTTTTCTTCCTGATCTATTAAACCAAGGCTTTTTACCAGTTCAATATTTCTCAACGATTCAGTAGTTGCTCCGGCTAATGCTGTTGTTTCGCCCAAAATTTCTTTTGAGATCTTCTTTATTTTCTTTCCTAAAAACGAACTTACGCTGGCAATGATAGGCACAGTTACCAAATAAAGCGGTCCTAATAACCAGTGAATATTAATAGCGTAAACGAACACGAATATGATCCCGATGATGGATTGGAATATTAATGTGATAAACAGGTTGACAAATTTTTCTGTATCGGATTTTACCTTTTGTAGTTTACCCAGTGTTTCTCCGCTGCGTTGGTCTTCAAAATCTTTATACGGAAGTGATAAGGCTTTTTTGATCCCATCCGTATACATTTGAGCGCCTGTACGCTGAATGATAATATTGGTAAAATAATCCTGGAAGTTTTTAGCGATTCGAGACATTAAAGCCGCTCCAATTGAAAGACCGATGAAAAATAAAAGGCTGTGCATGAACTGACTCTGGCTGTCGCCAACGTGCCAGTAATAAGTAGCGTCTTCGGTATGCGGTGCGCTAAAACGATTGATCAATTTTCCGGTAATGATAGAGTCGCACAACGAAAAACACTGGTTAATAGCGGCGAGAACTAATGCAAGGAATAAAAGAGGTTTATATGCTTTGAGGTAGGTAAATAGAATTTTCATGAATGGATTATAAAAGAGCACAAAATTACAACTTATGAAAGTATTAAATCAATTAATAACAGATAGTGAATAACTATTTAGCATACTATAACATAATTTAAAAACAAGCCTTTAAATTAGCCTTATGAGTTTTGGTATATGTTCCCTTAGTGTTGTTCCCTGTCGTAAAGAACCGTCAAGCACCAGCGAAATGGTTACGCAGTTATTGTTTGGAGAAACGTATACTATTTTGGAGGATAGGGAAGACTGGATACAGATCATTACCAATTATGATAACTATTCATGTTGGATCAGTGCTAAGCAGCATACCCGTTTAAGGGACAGCGATTTTAAGAATTTACAAAGCAACACTTTGAGTTCGGAACTGGTACAGGTTGTAAATCAATCAGATAATCAATCTGTTTTTCCGATCACCATAGGTTCTACACTTCCCAATTTTAAGAACGGGGTAATAAAAATTGGAGAAGTTGACTTTTCCTTTGAGGGACAAACTTCTGATCTGAATACAAAAAAAACAGTAAAGGATATTAAAGATACAGCTTACCTTTTTTTAAATGCTCCTTATTTATGGGGTGGAAGAAGTCCGTTTGGTATTGATTGCTCGGGGTTTACTCAACTGGTTTATAAACTTAACGGCTATCAATTGCCACGTGATGCCAGGCAACAGGTAGAATTAGGTAAGCCTTTAAGTTTTGTGGAAGAAGCAGAGGCAGGAGATCTTGCTTTTTTTGATAATGAAGACGGAAATATAGTACACGTTGGTATTATATTGGAAAATCAGCAAATTATTCATGCCAGCGGTGCGGTGCGTATTGATAAATTTGACCACTATGGTATTTTCCACTCCGATAATAAAAAATATTCACACATGTTACGCGTCATTAAAAAGATTACATAATTTTAGTACTTTTGTCACATCACAAAATCAGTAATTAACAGATCATGAAAGATATATTCGCAAAGATTGAAAAGAACATGGGCCCGATCGGAGAGCATTCAAAAGCGTCTCACGGTTATTTTACATTTCCAAAATTAGAGGGAGACGTTTCTCCTCATATGGGTTTCAGAGGAAAAAAATTACTGAACTGGAGTTTAAATAACTACTTGGGATTAGCTAATCATCCTGAGGTTAGACAAGCTGATACAGAAGGAGCCACCAAATTTGGTTTAGCTTTACCTATGGGTGCACGTATGATGAGTGGAAACTCGGACTTACATGAGCAACTGGAACAAGGTCTATCTAAATTATCACAAAAAGAAGATACGATCCTCTGTAACTTCGGTTACCAGGCAATGGTATCGGCTATTGATGCTTTGGTTGACAGACGTGATGTAATTGTATACGATGCAGAAAGTCATGCTTGTATCCTGGATGGTGTTCGTTTACACATGGGAAAACGTTTTGTGTTCAAGCATAATGATATTGAAGATTGCGAAAAACAATTAGAGCGGGCTCAAAAATTAGCAGAAACAACAGGCGGTGGTATTTTAGTGATCACTGAAGGAGTTTTTGGAATGCGTGGAGATCAGGGAAAATTAAAAGAGATCGTTGAATTAAAGAAAAAATTTACGTTCCGTTTATTTGTGGATGATGCTCACGGAGTTGGTACTTTAGGTCCAAACGGTGGCGGAACAGGTGAACAACAAGGTTGCCAGGATGGGATCGATATCTATTTCGGAACATTTGCTAAATCATTTGCATTGATCGGTGGTTATATCAGTTCTACAAAAACAGTAGTAACTTATTTACGTTACAACATGCGTTCGCAAATTTTCGCTAAATCATTGCCAATGCCATTGGTATATGGTTTATTAAAACGTTTGGAGCTAATTAATAAACACCCGGAATACAGAACCAAATTATGGGAGATCTCTTCTGCTTTACAAAAAGGGTTGGTAGATGCCGGATTTGATATTGGTGTAACCAATACACCCGTAACACCTGTTTACATGCGTGGTTCAATACCTGAAGCAACAAACATGGTAATTGATCTGCGTGAAAATTTCGGCATCTTCTGTTCAATGGTGGTGTATCCTGTAATTCCAAAAGGCATGATCATTTTACGTTTAATTCCAACAGCTATGCATACATTGGAAGATGTGAAATTTACCATTGAAAGTTTCTCGAAAATCAAAGATAAATTATATGGTGGCCAATATGTGGCTGATGAGATCAGAGAAGGTTTTTCTCAGGCTCTTTAATTAAATTAAAAAAGGGGAGTAGTCATGCTGAACTGTCACTTCGAGCGAAGTCGAGAAGCAGCAGCTCACAGAGACCCTGAAACAAGTTCAGGGTGACGAAATCATATATTAACATACATACACACCATTTATCGAAAGATGATGGTGTGTTTTTGTTTAATAACCGTTTTGGTTTTGATCAGGATCTTTTTTTAGACAGATTCTTCTCTGTTGGAATTCATCCATGGGATTCAGGTTTAAATATTTCAACATCCGATTTAGAAAAACTGATTCAACACCAAAACTGTTTGGCAATTGGCGAATGTGGACTGGATAAATTAATTGACATTGATCTGGAATTACAAAAAATAGTATTTAAAGATCAATTAGAGCTTGCTCTAAAGTTTGAAAAACCGGTTATCATTCATTGTGTCAAAGCATTTGATGAAGTGATGGAAGTTTGTAAACCATATCATTCTCAAATTCCGTTGATCATTCATGGGTTCAATAAATCGCTTCAACTGGCAAAGCAGTTAATTGATAACGGATTTTATTTGTCGTTAAGTTCAACTGTTTTTAAAAAGGAAGATTTTGATTTTGGCGATATTCCTATAGAAAAAATATTTCTGGAAACGGATGATAAAGATTCGATCTCAATTAGAGATATTTATAAAATCGCTGCTCAATATTTAAAAATAGACGAAGAGCAATTAAAAGAAAAAATTTACAGTAATTTTACAACCTTATTTATTGATCATGGAAGATAAACACTGGATGCAACGGACCCGTCTTTTAGTAGGCGATGAAGGTTTGGATAATTTACAAAAAGCTCATGTGCTCATTGTTGGTTTGGGAGGAGTAGGTTCTTACGCTGCCGAAGCTTTATGCCGTGCAGGAGTGGGGGAATTGACCATTGTGGATGGCGATGTGGTAGACCCTACCAACCGAAACAGGCAATTACAGGCTTTATCCACTACGCATGGGCAGGGAAAAGCAGTATTGATGCAGGACAGGATGTTACAGATCAATCCGGACGTTAAATTAAATGTTATTTCAGAATTCCAGGACCCGGAAAAGATGATTTTGTTACTTCAACAAAAATTTGATTATGTGATCGATGCTATTGATAGCATTACACCCAAAGTACATTTGATAAAAACAGCCTTTGAAATGGGACATAAAATTGTTTCCTCTATGGGAGCAGGCGGAAAAATGGATCCAACACAGTTACAGGTAGTGGATGTATCTAAAACCTACCACTGTCCGATGGCATACTACTTAAGAAAACGCTTAAAAGAAGTAGGTATCAGAAGTGGGGTGAAAGCTGTTTTTTCAACCGAATTACCAGATAAAAGATCGATCATGAAAACGGATGGATCCAATTTTAAGAAATCGGCATACGGAACAATTTCTTACATTCCAGCTGTGTTCGGAATGACCTGTGCATCAGTAGTTATAAGAGATTTAACAAATTGGCAGGAGGTTAAGTAACTTGACTCTCAGAGCCTTATAAATTAACATAAAGCCGTTCATCAATTTTTTAACATTATTTTGAATTAATTAAATAAATCGTTAAGTTTGTGATGAATAAATCCCCATTTATTTAATATATAAACCATATAAAAAATGAAAAAATTATTACTTAGTGCTACAGCGTTTTTATCAGTGGCTGTTTCTTTAAAGGCTCAGCAAGTTATCCCTTGTGGTACTTACGAAGCACGTGAATATTATTTAAAAACCTTACCTGGCTATGCTGCTCAGTTAAATGCTAAGGAAGCAGCTCTTGCGGCTGAATATCAAGCTTATTTACAAAGCAAATCTCAGGGAGGAGCTGCTGCTAAAACATCTTCTTTATCTGCATCTTATCAATTTACTGTTCCTGTAGTATTTCACATTTTGCACCAGGGCGAGGCTCTTGGTGTTGGAGCGAATATAAATGATGCAGATTGTATCACTGCCTTGGCTCAGGTTAACAGAGATTATGGTCACATGGGAAGTGATACGACTGCTATTGACCCCTTATTTAAGCCATTATATGTAAACTCTAACATGCATTTTCAGTTGGCTCAAAAAGATCCTAACGGAAATTGTACTACAGGGATTATCCATCATTATGATAATAACACTGTTTGGTCGCGAGATGTATTGAACTTTAAATACAGTACGTATGCCGCGGGAAACTGGAATCCATCTAAATATTTAAATATTTATATTGTAAAAAACATTCCAGGCGATGGAGCCGGAATTACTGTTGGATATACATATTTACCGGGAACCTCCCCTGTACTTGCTGCAGATGCGATCGTTTACCGTAATGATTTCTTAACAGGTGGAGATCGCTCATTAAGTCATGAGATTGGCCACTGGTTTGGTTTAAGTCACACATTTGGTGCTACTAATAGCCCGGGAAATGAATGTGGAAATGATGACATTTATGATACACCTGCTACTACAGGGTTCTTTAGTACTTGTCCAAAACCGGCAAGCTACTGGGCTAGTATTCCTTCGGTAACTAATCCAAATGATGCTTCTGATATTACAACCGTTAGATTTGGTAAAATGTATAACATTACTGCTCCAAATTCTTTAGCAGGTTATATGAGATCTCCATTATTTACAATGGTTGCAACTACAGTAACGCCTACAACTGATTCAACTTCTGTTTTGGCTTACGGTACTGCCGGAAGTTATTCAGATTTCTCAAGACAATATGGTAATGATTTTAATGCAGGAACTGCAGGCAACCTAATTAGTATTACCAGTACAGCTTTACCTACCGATAGTAATGATATAGCTGTGTATATTGATTTTAATAAAAATGGAGTTTTTGAAAATACAGCTAGCGAAAGGGTTTTTGCACCTGTTGCTGTATTAGGTGCTCATACATTTACAACAAACTATACTATTCCTAGTGGTTTATATGGTATTTATAGAATGAGAGTTATTAACTCAAATGCTAGTATTGTTAATGCTAGTGTGGTTCCTTCAAGTGGTGAATTTGAAGATTATAACTTAAATATTGGTACAAGCCCTGGAACTACTATTATGGCTAGTTGTGATTCAGTGAGACCAAACATTGAAAATATCATGGATTACTCTTCTTGTCCGAAAATGTTTACACAGGGGCAAACGGATAAAGTAAGATTCACAGCGCAGTCAAATACAGCTAACAGAAGTATGTTGGTAGATACCAATAATCTTGTATTTACAGGTATTTTAAATAGAATTATTACATTCAATACAACTACACAGCAAAATGACACTACATATACACCTTCAACGGCTTCTCCTTGTGCTCCTGTAGCTGATTTTTCTTTTAACAAATCAACTACCTGCGAAGGACAGGCGATCGTATATACAAATACATCTTTTAACGGCACAGGTATGACTTACGCCTGGGAATTTCAAGGCGGTAGTCCATCAACATCTACATTAGCGGTTCAGTCGGTTACTTATTCTACACCAGGAACTTATTCAGTTTCATTTACAGCTACCAATGCTCACGGTGTGTCTACAAAAACAATTAGTACCATTACTATTGCATGGAATGCTCCAACAATAGCTTTACCTTATGCTGAGAATTTTGACAGCGGAACCTGGTGGCCAACTGGCTGGAATGTACCAGCTTATTCTAATAACATAGGTACTCCAACATGGGAGTTATCTCCATACGGTGCAGGAACTTCTGTATCTACTCCAACGTCTGCCTATTCATTAGTACTGCCTAGTGCAAACTCAATGCAGTATTCTCCGCCTTTATACCAAGGTTTTGCCGGAACAGTTGATTACATTGAAACACCTGCATTTGATTTCTCAAATGTAACAAGCCCTTCATTCTCTTTTGATTATTCATTTGCCAGAAAAACAGGTGTTGTATCAGATACATTCAGATTGCAGTACAGTTTAGATTGTGGTGGTACATGGAAAGGAATGCCATCAATGCCTGCTACTTCAGCTATGGCAGTATCGGGTGGAACAGTGAATGCTCCTTACATCCCATGGAGTTCTGCTCCAACTACAACAGTTTCAGCTTATAAATGGAAAACAATTACTGTAGCAAGTACATTCTTTAGTGGATTAGTTCAAAACGAAAGATCTGTTAGATTCCGTTTCTGGTTCAAGAATGATATTGAAACTGGTGAATCTCAAAATTTATATATAGATAACATTAATATCTCAGGAACTGTAGGTATACGTGAATTCGAAAACTCTATTGGGTTATCAATTTATCCAAATCCTTCAAATGCTGCATCAACTGTTGAGTTTACTTCACCAACCAGCGCAAAAGCAAATGTTTTGGTTCATGATGTTACGGGAAGAGTTATTGAGCAAACTGACATAAATGCTACGGCAGGTGTTGTTAATAAGCATGCAGTAAATGCTTCAGGTAAATTAACGGCAGGTATCTATTTTGTATCTATAACAATTAATAATAACAGAGTAGTTAAAAAACTGATCATTAACTAATTGTAATCTTTTTTATAAAAACGTCCTTCTTATCAAGAAGGACGTTTTTTTTTGATGTTTTTTGTACAATTGGTATCTAAAACAAAACTCATAATCAACAAAAATTAATTATCTTTGATGCCCTCCAACAGGGAGCATTCACATAAAATTCAAATACATATCATGAAATTTTTACGTTTTTATATATTATACAGACTGCAAATTATTGTTGTTTTAATTGCTTTAGGTATTTTATCACATTTTTATCTGGATCCGGTTACCGAATGGATCTGTTATACTTTAGCCATTATATCCATTGTATTGTATTTTATGATGGGAACCATGCGTATTGTTCAGGAAGCAGTAACAGATGGTGATGTAGAAAGAGCTCAGAAGTATTTAAATATGATCAAATTCCCAAGATTATTATTTAAACCAATACGCTCAGGTTATTATATGTTACAAAGTAATTTATCGATGGCTACCAATGATCTTGATAAAGCAGAAGCTAATATCAGACAAAGCTTAAAGATCAAATCAAAGATCACCGGCGATATGGAAGGCTCTAACTTAATGCAGTTAGGATTTATTGAATTAAAGAAGGGAAATACCAAACAGGCCCGTATACATTTAATGGAAGCGGTTAAAGCCGGAATTCCTGATAAAGAAAGTTTAGCAGCAGCTTATTTGCAATTATGCAATATTGAAGCACAACGTATGCAATACAAAATTGCTAAACAACATTTTAAGAAAGCAAAAGACCTGAAACCAAAGAACGACGAAATTGTGGCCCAGCTTAAAAGCATGGAAAAACAAATTAGCCGTATGCCGGGGTAATAAGAATACTAATCAACAACTTTACAGGTAACACCTTTTTGCGGCTCATTCCATTCAGAGCAATCTCCTTTTGATGACTCAACGATATTGTACGAAGTACCGTCTGCGTAGCGGCAATCGCACGCATGTTTTTTAGCACAGCTACTGTTAATAAAGCACAGAGTTATTATGATTGTCAAAATTTTGATCATTAAATCCCCTTAGGATAACACATAAAATACTTGGTTACTTTCTTACTCAGCATTTTAATATTTAATTGATCCGAAGCTTTGGCTACATCTATCAAAGCGCCATTCTTTTGAAGGATATGAATCTGTGAATGTGAGTTGTAAGCGCTATTGTTCACACTTTCAGTAAATACTAAATAAGAAGCTTCCTTTTTAGATAGCTTATACTTTTTCATCACCTTCTCCAGTAATTGATTTTCCTGAGTGGGAGCAAATTTTTTATCCTGTAATTCGATCTTGTATAAAGTACGGTCTATTAAATTTGTACACAATAGTGATAATACAACATCCTTATGTTCCATCCATACTTTAACGGAGGCCATTATATCATAGTCATCCAGTAACACAAACTTCTGCAATAATTCGGGCTTATTAACAAAGTCCTTTTTACTGAAATTGTTCTTTAAAAATAACGACAGGGCAGGAGTTGCAAATAGATCTTCGCCTTGTAATGATAACTCTTTAGCACGTTTTAATATGTTTACAAGCAATTTCTCGGCACTCAAAACGGTTTTATGAAGGTACACCTGCCAGTACATTAAACGACGGGAGATCAAAAAATTCTCAATGCTATAAATGCCTTTGGCTTCTACTACTAATTCGCCATTCTTTACATTCAGCATTTTAATGATGCGTTCGCTGCTTACAACACCTTCTGAAACACCTGTAAAAAAGCTATCTCTGTTCAAATAATCAAGTCTGTCCATATCCAACTGACTGGACACTAACTGGTGTAAGAATTTTTTAGGATGCTCATCCTTGAATATTTTAATGGCCAGCGATAATTTTCCGTTAAAGGTTTTATTCAATTCATCCATTAACATCGTTGAAATATCTTCGTGGTGAATGCCTCTCACGATCGTATGCTCTAAAGCATGAGAAAAAGGACCATGACCAATATCATGCAATAAAATAGCAATTACAACGGCTCTACATTCATCATCCGTGATCTTTATATCTTTTGATTTCAGGATCTGTATGGCTTCTGTCATTAAATACATGGCACCAATGGCATGATGAAAGCGGGTATGTAAAGCGCCCGGATAAACCAGGTTGGTTAAACCAAGTTGCTTGATCCTGCGCAAACGTTGAAAAATGGGATGATTGATCAGGTCGTATACCAGATCATCGGGTAAGGTCACAAACCCATAAATGGGATCGTTGATTATTTTTCGTTTGTTTGAGATCATAGCTTTATTGCGGATGTAAAGTTACTATTTTTAATCAATTATATTCAGTTTCGGAGTTATGAGCTTGTATTTGAAATGTAAGCTGCGTGATGGATTGTAGTGGAAATCCTTTTACGAACGGAGTGAGTAAAAGATTGGAACGAAAAGCCCGACCCGGCAACCGCCGGGACACGCCCAAATTATTAATTTCCTCATACCAATCTTCATTAAAATGCTTATTTTTGCTCTTCAAATTTAAAACAGCGTTATGCCAAAAATATCAGCCAAGGCAGTAGATATGCCATCTTCCCCGATTCGTAAACTTGTACCATTTGCCGAAGCGGCTAAAAAACGTGGTACAAAGATCTACCACTTAAATATTGGCCAACCTGATATTGAAACACCTCCTTCATTTTTAAATGCTGTAAAAACAGCCGATTTTAAGGTGTTGGAATACAGTCATAGTGCCGGAAATGAAAGCTACCGTAAAAAATTATGCGGCTACTATAAATCCTATAACATCAATATCGATTCAACAGAGGTGATCATAACCTGTGGTGGCTCTGAAGCTATTGAAATTGCTATGATGACCTGCTTTAACGAAGGCGATGAAGTGATCATTCCTGAACCGTTCTATGCAAACTACAATGGTTTTTCAATGGCAGCAGGTGTTAAAGTGGTTCCTGTAAGAAGTTATATTGAAACAGGTTTTGCTTTACCTGCCATCAGCGATTTTGAAAAAGTGATAACTCCTAAAACAAAAGGGATCATGATCTGTAACCCCGGAAATCCAACAGGTTATTTATATACCAAAGAAGAATTATCAGCGTTACGAGATCTGGTAAAAAAATACGACCTGTTCTTATTAAGCGATGAAGTGTACCGCGAATTCTGTTATGACGGAAAAGAATACATTTCGGTGATGCATTTGGATGGTATTGAAAACAATGTGATCCTGTTGGATTCTATTTCTAAACGTTATAGTGCATGCGGTGCCCGTATTGGCGCTATGATCAGTAAAAACAAAGAAGTGATGGCAGCAGCCATGAAATTTGCTCAGGCACGTTTATCGCCACCAAGTTACGGACAAATAGGAGCAGAGGGCGCTTTGGATACACCGCAGGAATATTTTGACGGTGTGAAGACCGAATACATTGCGCGCAGAGATTATGTTATTGAAGAATTAAACAAGATCGATGGTGTATTTTGCCCTAAACCGAGCGGAGCCTTTTATTGTATTGCCCGTTTACCAATTGATAACTCCGATAAATTCTGTCAATGGTTGTTAGAGGAATTTTCTCACAACGGACAAACCGTAATGATGGCTCCCGCAACTGGTTTTTACTCAACGCCGGGTGCCGGAACCAATGAAGTACGTTTGGCTTATGTGTTAAACAAGGAAGATCTTAAAAACGCTGTTATTTGCTTAAAAGAAGCGTTGAAAGTGTACCCTGGAAAAACCAATTAAGCTTCGACTTCGCTCAGCTTCCGATAATTTAACTGCCGAAACCACCGTTTTTTATAAATTCTTCGGACAGGATGGCTGCAAAAAAATGCTGCTGTCAGTATTTTTGCTGATGGTATGTTTTTGGAGCATACATCGGTCATGAGAAAATTTCCTCTATCAGAGTTACTATCCATTATAAAATATCCATTATTATTTCTAATAATATGCTGGGCCGTTTTTTTATGTGATCTCTCTTTCGATCTCGATCTGTATAGCTTAGGCGTGAGTCCAAGAACCCTGAGCGGATTAAAAGGAATTTTATTCTCTCCCTTCATTCATGGCGATTTTGGCCATATCATTAACAACAGTCTACCCGTTTTTATATTAAGCTCCATGATCTTTTATTTTTACAGACCTATTGCATGGCCGGCCATTTTATGGATCTACTTTGTAAGTGGTATCTGGCTGTGGATCGGCGGCCGAAATAATGATGTGATCGTGAATTACCATTTTGGAGCCAGTACATTGATCTATGGATTTGCTACCTTTTTGTTCTTTAGTGGCGTGTTTCGAAAACACAAGCAATTAATGATGGTATCAGCTTTTGTGGTATTTATGTACGGAAGCATTACACATGGTATTTTTCCCTTCGATACACGGGTTTCCTGGGAAGGACATTTATTCGGAGCCTTATCAGGACTTTTGGTAGCCTTTAGTTATCGTAAAGATGGTCCGCAGCAGGTAAAACATGAATGGCCCGATGAGGAGCGAGACCTGGAGGCAGAATACAACCGCCAGCTTGAACTGGAGAGAATGATAGAAGAACAGAATAACAAACCATCCCTGGATCCTTTTCAGATCATCTATCATTTCAAACCAAATGAAGAGGAATCTGAGTCTCCTGAAGAAAAGAAGCCCTAAATAAGCAATAGACATCTTTAATGTCAATTACTTAAGTGTTTTGGAAACTAAATACTTTATAAGATGTATGGTGGTTTTCATTAAAGCTATAAAAAATGTACATTTAATTTATGATAAACTGGTTTATTAAAAAGCTATGAGAACTATTTTCTTTATAATGTTTGTTTTATTGTTTGCTTGTAAAGACAAGGAAGACAATAAAGAAAATGAACGAAAAATATTTGCATTAAAATATATTATAGAAGAACAATTACATGAAAATTCTATTATTCTAAATTATATAATAAACCAGGTATATCAGGATCAACGTATTCCGATTAATCTTATTGTTGAATTAAACGGCTTAGCGCGTAGACAAATTGATAAGGAATTTTACGTTGACGATCCATATACTAAACCTATGGACTTAAGTGATCTTGAAATAAAAAATAGATATAAAAAACTCTACGATTCTTTATTAATAGCTGATCATGCTATTAAATATTACATTAATCAGGACTCTACGTTTCAGCATATTCAGTATCCTGCCGGCAATAATGAATTGTCAGACCGATTTTCAAAGTCTCTGCTAGTTATTATCAAACAAAACGAATTGCTAAGAAAAATAAGATCAGCGCATTCTCCAAGCCGCTGCGGTTTTGATGGCATTTCTTCTATAGGTCGTGAATTTACAATACAGGAGGTTGATCAATTTCATTTAATAAAAATTCATTTTACTACCAGTAACTGGATGAAGTGTATTCCAAAAAGATTGGTGAGGTTATACTCATCAGAAAACGATAAAGGTAGTTTGATGTTGAAGAGTACCAGGATTGAACAGGATAATTTAATTATGGTTACTAAAAAGCTTGAAAAAGGAACATATTATGCTGAGATCGACTATAAAATGTTATTCGAGGAAGGGCATGATTCGGAGAGTACATATACGTTTTCGTTTTCTGTAGACTAGATTCGTTCAAGTTAAAACCTTTCTTTAAATTATGGAATTATTGTAGATTGAACCATCTTTAAAATCTGAGCTTTTCAGGCTTGTTAAATCGCTTTTTTTGAGTATATTTGCCCGAATTTTAACAGCAAAAATTCATTCTTATGGCATCAACACTTTTAGCAAACAAATTTGCTCCCGAAGGTTTAACGTATGATGATGTACTATTAGTTCCGGCTTACTCTGAAGTGTTACCCCGCGAGGTAAGCATTGCAAGCTATTTTACTAAGAACATCAAAATAAACTCTCCAATTGTTTCAGCGGCCATGGATACGGTTACTGAGTATCAAATGGCAATTACCATTGCACAGGAAGGTGGCATAGGGGTTTTACATAAGAATATGACCATTGCCGAGCAGGCCATGCATGTGCGTAAGGTAAAACGTAGCGAAAGCGGAATGATCGTTGATCCTTTAACTGTATTGCAAACAGCATCCATTAGTGATGCGTTGAATATCATGTCTGAAAACAAGATCGGTGGTGTGCCTGTTGTTGATGCTGATAAAAAGTTTGTAGGCATTGTTACCAATCGTGATCTGCGTTTTGAAAAGAATTTGAAGCGTTTGGTAAAAGAAGTGATGACTCCCGCAGCTAAAGCTGTTACTGCCAAACAAGGTGTTACCTTAAAAGAAGCTGAAGAGATATTACAGGACCATAAAATTGAAAAATTACCTATTCTTGATAAGAACAGTAAACTGATCGGGTTAATTACCTACAAAGATATTATTAAGATCAAAGTTCGTCCTAATGCAGCAAAAGATGAAAGAGGAAGATTACGCGTAGCAGCAGCTGTTGGTGTAACTGCCGATACGATGTTGCGTGTGGATGCTTTGGTAGAAGCGGGTGTAGATGCGATCATTATCGATACAGCTCACGGACATTCAAAAGGAGTGATCCTGAAATTAAAAGAAGTAAAAAAGAAATATAAGAACCTTCAGGTTGTTGTAGGAAACATCGCTACCGGTCAGGCAGCATTGGATCTGATGAAAGCAGGTGCTGATGGTGTAAAGGTTGGTATTGGTCCGGGTTCAATTTGTACAACGCGTATCATAGCAGGTGTTGGTGTACCGCAATTAACAGCTATTATGGAAGTAGCAGCTGCTTTAAAAGGACGTTTGCCAATTATTGCTGATGGCGGGATCCGTTATACAGGAGATATTGTAAAAGCAATTGCAGCAGGTGCACACACTGTAATGATGGGCGGGATGTTTGCAGGAGTAGAAGAAAGCCCGGGTGAGACCATTATTTTCGAAGGCCGTCAGTTTAAAGCCTACCGTGGAATGGGTTCATTAGAAGCCATGCAAAAAGGTTCAAAAGACCGTTATTTCCAGGATGCGGAAGATGATATTAAAAAATTAGTACCTGAAGGCATTAGCGGACGCGTACCTTACAAAGGCCACCTGGCTGATGTGATGTACCAGTTAATTGGTGGTTTAAGAGCAGGAATGGGTTATTGTGGTTCTAAAGACATTAAAGCTTTACAAACGGCTAAGTTTACCCGTATCACTGCAGCCGGTGTTAAAGAAAGTCACCCGCATGATGTGGTTATTACACGTGAAGCGCCAAACTATACACGTTAATCTTAATTCATAATTTATAAGTCATAATTCATAATTGCAAAAAGGAATGGTATTACCAATAGTAGTTTACGGCGATCCGGTTTTAAGAAAAAAATGTGTTGATATTGATAAGGACTATCCAAATTTAGGACAGTTGATCAAAGATATGTACGAGACCATGTACGAAGCTAATGGGGTTGGTTTAGCGGCTCCGCAAATTAATAAAGCTATTCGTTTGTTTATAATCGATGCGTCGCCTTTTGCTGAAGTGGATGAAGATGAAGAGCCGGAATTTACTGCCGAAGAAATGAAGCAAATGGACGGTTTCAAAAAAACATTCATCAATGCACAGATCATCGAGGAAACAGGCGAGGAATGGAAATTCAACGAAGGTTGTTTAAGTATTCCTAAAGTGCGTGAAGATGTATTACGTAAACCAAAATTAACCATTGAGTATTACGACGAGAATTTTAAAAAGCATACAGATACATACGATGGCGTGATTGCCCGCGTTATTCAGCATGAATATGATCATATTGAAGGCGTGTTGTTTACCGATAAGATCAATCCTTTTAAACGTAAACTTATCAGCGGAAAATTAACGGATATCTCTAAAGGGAAATTCAGAGCAGATTATAAAACCAGAGTTTTTCAACCTAAACGATAATGATGATTCACAGATTTGGTTTTTTGATCTTAGTGCCGATAGCAATCGGGATGGTATTTTTTGTTTCTTGCAACAATGATACAACTACACAGAAACAGGAAATAGTAGTGAAAAAAGATTCAGTACTTGAACCATTGGATGAATGCACCAAATTATTTAATGAGGCAAAAATGAATGACGATATCCTGTTAAGAGCAACAGTGCTTAACGAGGATGTGGCTCAAAAGGCAATGATCGCTTTTTATAATTATGCCAACCTTTGTAAAAAAGATTCCTTAGCACCGGTATTTTTAGTAAAAGCAGGGCAGGTAGCTCAATCCATTGGCAAATACTCACAGGCGCAGGCCTTTTTTGTGAAATGTAAAGATGAGTTTGTTGATTTTAAGAACAGGGGAGCAGCTTTATTTTTATTAGCTCAACTGTACGACGATCCAATGAAATTAAATAACGAACCCGAAGCAAGAAAGATCTACAACCAGATCATCAGGGAATATCCTGAAAGTAGCTTTGCTTCCGATTCGAAAGCAGCCATCCAAAACCTGGGAAAAACTGATGAACAGTTAGTTCAGGAGTTTTTAAAGAAGAATAAATAAAAATCATTTTTGGTACTAAAACCAGTGGAACCTATCGTTTGGGTTAGCTAATTTTTTAGCCAGTTTTCCGTAAGGAAAGCGCACTTTTAAGCCGCCGGTGTAGCAAACATCCATAATATTAAAGGCTTTTTCCTGTTTGCCTACACGCATTCTGTAATCAACAAAAATGCCCAGGATCCCAAAATTATGTTCAATACCGGTTCCTAAATTTAAACCCAACCAATTGTTGTTTACTGTGCTGTTTACTTTGTAATATTCTCTTAAACCTAAATAATCCGATTCGCCGGTGAAAAAGCCCTGGTAAGTGTTATAGCTTAAACCTACAAAAGGGTACAATAACGTTTTTTTGTTAGGGAATTTAGCCAGAATCTCCATATTGGCTTCGTAGGTATTTGCTTTTACATTTAACCAGGTTGGTTCAATATTGATTGGCATAAAATGGGTGTATAATCCTGATACACGCACAAAATCGTTTAACTCATAAACAAAACCACCGCAATAGCCCGGTGCATTGTTATTATCTTTTATGTTTCTTGAAAGGTAAATAACACTGATGTTTGCGCCGGCTTTCAGGCTCCAGCGCGTGAATGGTTTTTCTTTCTCTTTTTTAACAGCGGGCGTAACGGCACGTGGTTTTGCCGGTAATTTTAACTGAGAATAAGCGGTATTTGCTAAAAGCGTTATTAGCAAAATAATGAATATGTAGAACTTTTTTTGCATGATCTAAGATACTAAAAAATAAGCTTGTTTAAATAACAACTTGGTAAGTGGTTTGGTTTGCCGGATAAGTGGCTTTTTTAACGTAAAGTAGCTCCCAGTTTTTCCGAATAGGTTTTGATGAGTTTTTGCATCACATTATCTATTTGTTTATCATTTAAGGTTGCTTCCTCATCCTGCAACATAAAACTTACGGCATACGATTTTTTACCGGCTTCCAGTTTGTCGCCCTCGTAAATATCAAACAGGTTAACCGATTTCAATAGTTTTCGTTCTGCCGAAAAAGCCAACTCTTCCAATTCTTTATAATTGATCTTTTTATCTAACAATAACGCCAGGTCTCTTCTTACTGCCGGAAATTTCGGGATCTCGGTGAATTCCAGCTTTGTTTTTCCTAACAATGACAATACATTGTCCCAGTTAAAATCGGCATAGAAAACCTCCGTATTCACATCCATTTTTTTACAGATGCTTTTATCAGCCAGGCCAAAGCTTACCAGGTGTTTGTTTTTTTGTGCAAATGATATTCCGTAAGAAAACTGAGAATCATTTAACTCGCTAATTTTAAATTTAACAGAGAGTTTATTTAAGATAGATTCTATGCAGGATTTGATGTAAGCAAAATCAACCTTATTATTTTCTCCGTAAGGGTTTTCAGTATACTTTCTTCCAGTTACAAACAAGGTCAAATGTTTAGTTTCAGCATATTTAAACCCGATAGCTATCGGGTCAGCTTCGGTTTTTTCATAGGTCTTTCCAAATTCAAATAACTTCAGATCAGCCTGTTTGCGGTTGATGTTATAAGCCAATGATTCTAAACCTCCAAACAGCATGGTGTTTCTCATCACATTCAGGTCGGAACTTAAAGGGTTTAAGATCTTCACTAGTGGTGTGCCCTCGGCATAATAGGATTCTTTGGTTAACGACAAGCCCATCATTTCATTAAAGCCAAAACCCACTAAAAGGTTTGCAGTTGTATTTTCGGCAGCTGTAGCTTTTTCCCTGTCGGCAAAATTGGCGGTGAATTTTATTTGCGTACTTTCTTCAACATTGTTGTATCCGTATATACGCATCACTTCTTCAATCACATCGGCTTCGCGTGTAACATCCGTTTTATATTGAGGTACAGATAATAATAAACCATCATTACCTTCGGTAATTACTGAAATTCCCAAAGAAGTAATGATATGTTTGATAATTCCTCTGTCTATTTCCTTACCAATTAGTTCCTGGCAGTTGGTATAAGAGAATGCTACTTTAAATGGCTCTAAAGGCTCAGGGTAAACATCAATAATATCCATACTTAATACGCCACCTGCCAATTCAAAGATCAGGGCAGCGGCACGTTTCAGGGCAATAATGGTCATTTCAGGATCAGTGCCACGTTCAAAACGGAAACTGCTATCTGTTTTTAAACCATGTTGTTTACTGGTTTTACGAACAAAAGCCGGATCGAAATAAGCTGCTTCTAAAAAGATAGAGCTTGTACTTTCGCTCACACCGCTTTCTAAACCTCCAAACACACCTGCCATACACATGGGTTCAGATGCGTTGCAGATCATCAGATCATTGGCTTGTAAAGCACGTTCGGTACCATCTAAAGTTTTGAACTTAGTATTTGCCAAACCGGTTTTAACAACGATCTTATTGCCGGTGATTTTATTCAGATCAAAAGCATGTAGCGGCTGACCAAGATCGTGTAATACAAAATTGGTAATATCAACTATGTTATTGATCGGACGTAAGCCAATTGCCAATAAGTAATTCTTTAACCAATCGGGAGAAGGTTTTACAGTAATGCCCGAAATAACCAATCCGCTATAACGTTTACAAGCTTCCGGGTTTTCAATACTTACTTCAACCGTGTTAATATTACTGGCTTCCGGTAATTCAAAAATATTGTGTAAATGTGCCTGAAAGGTGTTGGTGTTGTTTTTACAATTTAAAATAGCGGCCAGATCTCGGGCTACACCATAATGCGAGGCTGCATCCGCTCTGTTTGGTGTTAAACCAATTTCCAATACATGATCAGTTTCCAGCTTTAAAAAATCGGCGGCAGGTGTTCCCGGTATAGCGTGCTCTGGTAAAATTAAAATGCCATCGTGGCTATTTCCTAAACCTATTTCGTCTTCGGCACAGATCATACCTTCGCTGGCAGCGCCACGGATCTTTGATTTTTTTATTTCAAATGGTTCACCGGTTGTAGGATATAATTTAGCGCCGATCATGGCAACCAGTACTTTTTGTCCGGCAGCAACGTTTGGAGCCCCACATACAATATTCAATAATTCAGGTGCTCCTACATTAACTTTGGTAACGCTTAATTTATCAGCATCGGGGTGTTTTTCTTTTTCAACAACTTCACCTACAACAATACCTTTTAACCCACCTTTCACGCTTTCAAAACTTTCAATGCCTTCTACTTCCAAACCCGAAGAGGTTAGGTATTCATCCATTTGTTCAGGCGTAAGGTTAGTATCGATCAGGGTTTTTAACCAGTTGTAGGAAATTTTCATTGTATTTTCGTGCTAATTATAAAGGGGTAAAAATACAAAAAATAACCTTTTATTTAGAACAAAACCACATAGAGACATAGAAAAATAGAGGTACGAGGAGTTGATAGAAAACAAGTTTTTTTGCTCATAGCTTGCTATGTGCTAAGCGTAGTGCTTTATTGATCTTTATGCTCGTTAAAACCTATGTATCTATGTGGTTAAAACTAAACTTAGTTGATTATATTTGCCCCGTGGCAGAAACAGGAAAAGATATCAATAAAGCCAAAGGTTTTTTAGAGAAAGGAGAGCTGGTAGCTATTCCCACCGAAACCGTTTATGGTTTAGCTGCCAATGCTTTGGATCCTGTTGCTGTAGCTAAGATCTTTGAAGCCAAGGAACGTCCAACCTTTGATCCATTAATTGTTCATACATACAGTTTGGAGCAGGTAAAACTTTTCGTAGCAGATATTCATCCATCTTTACTAAAACTGGCCACTACTTTTTGGCCCGGACCATTAACCTTACTGCTGCCTAAAAAAGCGATCATTCCCGATCTGGTAACATCGGGTTTGGATAGAGTAGGTGTAAGAATTCCTAACCATGCATTAACGCTTGATCTGTTGTCTCAGCTTTCGTTTCCTTTAGCGGCACCAAGCGCTAACCCTTTTGGTTATATCAGTCCCACAACGGAAGAACATGTACAAAAACAACTGGGAAATAAAATTCCTTACATTTTAGATGGCGGCAATTGCGAAGTGGGGCTTGAATCAACCATTGTTGGTGAAGAGAATGGAGAGATCATTATTTACCGTTTGGGTGGTCTATCGGTTGATAATATAGAATCGATTGTTGGAAAAGTATCTGTTCAGTTAAATCAATCGAGTAACCCCAAAGCACCCGGGCAATTAAAGAGCCATTATGCACCTAAAAAGCCATTATATATTGGTAGTTTAAAAGAACTGCAAACACAGTTCTCAGACAAAAAAACAGGTGCTATTGTATTTGGAAATGATCATGGTTTGCAGCCAACTATTTTGGTGAAAAATTTATCGGTTACCAAAGATTATAAAGAAGCTGCTGTTCATTTATTTTCGTTCTTGCGTGAATTGGATGAGGCTGATGTGGATGTGATCATCTGTGAGTTATTGCCTGAAACAGACCTTGGTCTTGCTATTAACGACCGATTGAAAAGAGCTTCGGTACAATAAGGAGATTTTCTGTAAAAAACTTTCAAATTTCTTAATCTCATTAATCTCAAATTATCCGTATCTTTACCAATGTTATGTCAAAAATTACGGTTGCTATAGATGGTTATTCGTCATGTGGAAAAAGCACATTAGCAAAAGCCTTAGCCCAAAAATTAAATTACAATTATATTGATACTGGTGCGATGTACAGAGCAGTTACTATTTACTGCCTGAGAAACGAGATCATCAAAGATTCAGTAGTTGATATCCCAAAATTAATAAACTCTTTAAAAGATATTGACGTATCTTTTGTTTACAATACAACTACAAAAACATCTGAAGTTTTTTTAAATGGCGAACATGTAGAACGGGAAATACGTACTATGCAGGTTGCTAACAATGTAAGCGCTATCAGCTCTATTAAAGAAGTTCGTGAAAAAATGGTGATCCTGCAACGTAAAATGGGAAAGGATAAAGGTGTGATCATGGATGGCCGTGATATTGGTACACACGTATTCCCAAATGCTGAATTAAAATTATTTATGACTGCAGATAATGATGTGCGTACACAACGTCGTTTAGATGAATTAAGCAGTAAAGGCGAACATCATACGTTTGAAGATGTAAAACGTAATTTAGAGAAACGTGATCACGATGATACAACGCGTAAAGAAAATCCGTTGAGACAAGCCGATGATGCTGTTGTTTTGGATAATACAGACATTACTAAAGAAGAACAGTTGAACTTTGTCGTAAAATTGATCCATGATCTGTTATTAACTCAGGATGAGTTCAATAAGCCTTTAGCGAAACATTAGAATTAAATCCCAACCATTTTCTGGTTGTCATAATCCCATACTTTTAACCTTAAACAAGCCCAAACATCCTTAGGATTTAAAGAGGTTCTTTTAGCTGTTTGCAATTCAGGAATAGAAGCCATTACTTCCGGTAAACGGTAAAATGGAATTCTAGAATTCATGTGATGTATATGATGGTAACCAATATTTGCAGTTAACCAATGCATTAAGGGGCTCAACACCATAAAGCTTGACGAATCGAGAGCAGCACCTTCGTATGTCCATTCTTCGTTACCAACAAACGTTACGGTAGGGAAATTGTGTTGTGCATAAAACAAATAACTTCCCATGGCACCCGAAATAAAATGTGGAATAGCGCATAATAAGATCCAGGTTTGCCAGCCTAAAAAGTAAAATACAGAAACCTGGTAGGCTATATGAACTACTAGTGCCACTAGGGAATCAACATTTTTACTGAAACGGTTGATCATGGATTTAATGCACATACCATACATAAAAGTGAAAAAATAACCAAACAAAATAGTAAGCGGGTGGCGAATGAATAAATAATGGCGTTGCTCTCCGGGACTTAATTTTTCGAATTTTTGCTTGGTATAAATAGGGTAGGAGCCAATGCTGGCGCTAAATAATTTTGAATTGTTCTTGTGATGATAATCATGGCTGGCGCTCCAGATACCGGTTGGTGCCAATACATAAAAACCAAAGATGGTAAACAGGACATTGGCCAACGGCGATTTATCAAGAATGGCCTTATGCTGATGATCGTGATAAATAACGAACAACCGCACAATTACAAAACCGGCTGCAATGCTGCAAAATAATTTTAATGCCCAATGAACATTATAAACCGTACCAATTAAAAGTGCAATTAAGATGAGGAAAGTAGAGATCGTATAAAACCAGCTTTTTGCACGGTTTTCTTTGGCAAAAGGTTTGGTAGCTAATATCAGTTGTTTTCCTTGTAACATTTGGTGCATAAAGATACCATGTAAAGCGGGTTTTTACAAAAAACTTTCCTTAATAAATTAAAAAGCCAGCTTTTAATAAAAAGTTCTCGACTTCGCTCGAACTGACATTGCATTTTAATACCCTAATCCAATAACCACATAGAAACATAGGAAAAAGTAGAAAAAGGAAAGAATGAAATAGAGAAATAAATTTCTTAGACATAGTATGCTATGTAAAAGCGTAGCTTCTTATATAAGTCTTTCGCTTATATAATCTATGTGCCTATGTGGTTAAAAAACTCACTTAGCCTGAACTGACAGATATTCGATCATAAAACTAGTTGTAGTTCAGCTTAAAAATGGTTCTTCGGTTTAGCTTATGCTCGCCATCCGAACAATCTATTCCATTGGCACAATGATTGGCTATCCTTGTTTCGCCCATGCCTTTTGATACCAGACGTTTAGCATCTATGCCTTTTTGCATCATAAACTCTGCTACGGTAGTAGCACGTTTTTGAGATAGGAACAAGTTAAATTCATCGCTGGCAATAGCATCTGTATGTGATTCGATCTCCAGGGTTAATTTTGGATTTGTTTTCAGTGCCTCTACAGCTTTCATTAAAATGTCCTCAGCAGCTTTGGGTAATGCCGCACTTCCCGATTCGTAATAAATATTCTCAATGATCTCCAGTTGCTTTTTCTCGGCACTCAGAGTAGTGATCTTCATCCAAGGATCAGGTTCTGCAATGGTTGCCATCAACGATTTTTCGGTTTCCAATAATTTGTATTCAAAGAAACCATATTGATTTTTTTGAATGGTTTTAATGATCTGCCCGCTTACAGTAGTAATAACAATAGTTGTGGCATTGATATTCTTCGATTCTGTTTCATCTATTTTAAAAGAAAATTCTTCAGTAGGGCTCACATTCAAAAAGTTAAAGAAACCGTTAACATCCGTTTTCTTTAAGATCACTTCTCCATTAGTTTTTACCAATTGCAGGGTTAGGTTGTTTAAAGGAGTTCGGTCAGGCATTAAAGCAAATACTTTTCCTGCTACATTAATGGTCATGGCTACATCATCAATTTCCATTAAACTCAGAGTCATAAAATCAGTTTGAAGTAGTTCGAAGTTGAATTTATTTTTACCGGTAAGTGTTGATTTTAAAACCTGTTTTCCAGCTTTATCAGCCAAGATAAATCCTTTATTTTGAAGAGAAACATCATCCTGACCTTCAATTTCAATTAAATAATCCTTATCCAAAGACAGGTTTCTGAAAACGAAATGTCCTTTCTCATCTGTTGTGGTTGCTAAAAATTGTTCGCCTTTTTGGTTGGTGATAAAAATATTTTTATTGGCTAGTGGAGCATTGCTTCCATCATTGGATAAAATAAATCCTTCCATGTTCACGATCAATCTCGTATCGCTAACGATTTTACCAACTTTTACCATTTTGGAAGATGTGTTATTATAGATGTCGGTGACTACCAATTCAATTTTTTTGAGGTTATCTGTTGGGATCTTGAACCTGAATTGAGGATTGAGGTCTTCTGATTTGAAAGGAAGATCACGGCCATTTACATTTATGGATTTTATAAGACTTTTGTCAGCCACTTCCCCTTCTAAAACAGCATTTACCTGGTTGGCATATACGTTCATGAAATTGTTCTGGTCAACAAAGGGATAAAACCATTTGATCACAGGTGAGTCACTTTCGCGGTTGGCGTTATAGTTTTTTTCTTCGGCATCTTTTAGTAAAGCAACGGCTTCTTTATCATTTTTTGCTAGCTCCAGGTATTTTTTACATTCTGCAATCGTTTCTTTAAAGTTGGCCAGTTCCATTAAACACTGAGCTTTTAAAAAGTGAGCCGTGATAAGTTTATCATTCATCAGTAAACATTTGGTAAAATCACTGATCGCATTATTATACTCATGCGTTTTTTTGAGAACGATACCGCGTTGATAGAATAGAATTGGATCCTTAGGCTCATAATAAATGGCTTTATTGAGGTCATCGAATGAAGATTTATAATCACCCTTATCGTAATGGGTAATGCTACGCAAATAATAACCAACGTAGTTTTTTGGAAGAATGGAATCTCCTTCATCTACCGAAAGTCCCGTATTAAAGTTTTCTAAAGAGCGGGCATAATCCTTTGTTTTATTGAGTGCTACTCCAATATTAAAGTAATAGGCTTTGTAATAAATTTTATTTTTGGCCATGTTCTTGTAGGCCATAATGGCTTTTTGATAGAACTGAATAGCAGCAGGATAATCTTTTAAACTATCTTTTGCCAGAGCTTTGTAGTAGTATGGGATCTCAGAGCGGGAATCCTCAACCATGGCTATATCCATTTTTGCGCTGGCTTGTTCGTATTGTTTCAATTTCATGTGCCCTAAGGTCGATTTCATTAAGGCTTCCAAATTATTTTTATCTATTACTAATAGTTCATCATAATGTTTATTAGCGTTAGAATAATCCTCTAAACCCATATAAATAGATCCCAGTTTTAAATACGATTCTTTTTCTTTGGGTTTTATTTTTGTACAGGCAACAAAATCAACGATGGCTTTTTGTGGATCTTTAGAATATTCGTAGGAAAGTGCGCGGTTATAAAGTACATCAAAATTGTTAGGTTCCAATTCGTTGGATTTTGTATAATTCTCAATGGCTGCGGTGTAGTTTTTAGCCTCAAAAAAGTCATCAGCTTGTTTTCTGAATTTTTTAGCTGTTTGGGAAAATAACCCGTTAGTAAGTACCAAGAGAGAAAATAGGATGAAAATTACTTTTTTCATAGTTCGACGAATTAGTTCTACCAAATATAATATTTTTGGCGTTTATTCAAAAAAAATGAGGCATAAAAAAAGCCCTGTTTTTTCAGGGCTTTTTTATTTATTGTAAAAAAGTTATTATCCTTTTACTTTTACCATTGATTGAGCCATTTTAACAGCCTCATATAAGTTAACAATGCCACCTGTTTTAGATAACTCACCAAATTCGATCATTT